>DATDOE010000041.1:0-75022 GCA_035293405.1 Vicinamibacterales bacterium
TAGCCAGAGAAGACAAACATTTTTCTGGCTACCGGCTACTGGATACTGGCTACTTCTTAATCGGCGTTCGGATCTTCCAGGTAGGTGTAGCCCATCAACGCCTCTTCGTAGAAGCGCAGCAGCCGCCCCGCCTGCGGGTCCTGCATGCGGCCGGCGTTGATCGCGGCTTCGACGTCGCGCCGCAGCTTGCCCATCAGCGCTTCCGGATCGAATTCGACGTACTCGAGCACCTGGCGCACGCTGTCGCCCTTGATGATGTGCTCGACCCGCGCGCCCTCGGTGTGATCGACGCCGTTCTCGCCGAGCGAGATGTGCACGGCGTGCGTGTCCCCGAACAGGTTGTGCAGGTCGCCGAGGATTTCCTGATAGGCGCCCACCAGGAACACTCCCAGATAGTACGAGTCGCCGTTGACGCCGTGCAGCGGCAGCGTCTTCTTCACGTCGCGTCGATCGACGAAGCGATCGAGCTTGCCATCGGAGTCGCAGGTGATGTCGCCGAGCACGGCGTGACTGGTCGGCTTCTCGTTGAGCCGATGGATCGGCATCACCGGGAACAGCTGCTTGATGGCCCAGCTGTCGGGAATCGACTGGAACAGTGAGAAGTTGCAGAAGTACGTGTCCGACACCTGCTCGTCCAGGTTCTGCAGATCCTCCGGAACCTCGGCCATCGTCTGGACGATTTTCTGAAGCTTGGTGCAGATCGCCCAGAACAGATTTTCCGCCATGCTGCGCTGGACGAGCGGCAGGTAGCCGGTGTTGAACAGGCTCAGCGCCATGTCGAGCGCCTGCTGGGCGTCGTGGAACGCCTCGAGCGCATTGCGCGCCGTGACGTTGTTATAGGTCTCGATCAGATCGATGAGGGGCTGTTCCCATTCCGTATTGGCAGTCGCCGGGACTTTTTCCTCGCCGAAACCGGACACGCCCAGCACGTTGAAGACGAGGACGCTGTGATAGGCGACCACGGCACGCCCGCTCTCCGAGATGATCGTCGGGTGGGGAACGCTGGCTTCATCGCAGACGCTCTGGATGTGGTAGACGACGTCGTTGGCGTACTCGTCGAGCGTGTAGTTCATGCTCGACTCGAAGTTGGTCTGGGAACCGTCATAGTCCACGCCCAGGCCGCCGCCGACATCGATGTACTGCAGCCCCGCCCCGAGCTTGGCCAGCTCCGTGTAGACCCGTGCCGCTTCGTTCAGCGCGCCCTTGACGATGCGGATGTTGGTGATCTGGCTGCCGAGATGGAAATGGAGCAGCTTGAGGCAGCCCTGCATGCCGCGCGCCTTCAACTCCTCCAGGCCGCGCATGATCTCGGTGACCGTCAGCCCGAACTTCGACCGGAAGCCGCCTGAAGACTGCCAGCGTCCGCTGCCGCGCGCGGCGAGCTTCACCCGCATCCCGATCTGCGGCCGGACGCCGATTTTCTCGGCGGCTTCGATGATCAGGCCCAGTTCGGTGTATTTCTCGACAACCGGGATGATGTTTCGCCCGATCTGATGGCCGAGCATGGCCGTCTCGATGTACTCGGCGTCCTTGAAGCCGTTGCAGATGATCGGCGTGGTGTTGTCGGCGAGCGCGACCACGGCCAGCAGCTCGGGCTTGGACCCTGCCTCGAGACCGAAGTGGTACGGCTTGCCGAAGTTGTGCACCTCTTCGACGACCTGCCGTTGCTGGTTCACCTTGATCGGATACACGCAGCTGTAGCCGCCCTGGTACTGGTGCTGGCTGATGGCGCTCTGAAAGGCGGTGTGAATGTCGCCAAGCCGGTGCTTCAGGATGTCGGTGAATCGAATCAGGACGGGGAGGCTGATGCCGCGGAGCTGGAGCCGGTCGACGAGCTCCTTCAGATCGATGGCCCGTGACGGGTCCTTCGTCGGATGGACCTGCACGTGTCCACCGTCGTTCACTGAGAAGTAGCCGTTTCCCCATCGCGCCACTTCGTACAGCTCGCTCGAGTCGTGCACGCTCCAGGCGCGTGTCGCCGATGTCGAGGTCGCGGGCGTGCTTGGAACGGGTCGCCCGTTCGTCACAGTGCTCATGACGCAATCATGATAAACGCTCTTCGGTCGAAGCAGTGTCGATTTTTAGTCCTCGGTCTCCCGTCGTCGTTCTTCTGTCACGCCTCCGAGCGGTCGAGCGCGGAACCGGAGACGTAGACCGGAGGGCGGAGACCGAAGAGAATGAAGACTGATGCCCGACCGCATTCCCGCGATCCGAGTGCTGCTGCTGCCCAAAGACACCAACGCGTTCGGGACCATCTTCGGCGGCGTGATCCTCTCCAACATCGATCTGGCGTCGGCCGTCGAAGCGCGCAAGCTGGGGGCGCATCGGTACGTGACGAAGGCGATGCGCGAAGTCGAGTTCCACGAACCCGTCTACGTAGGTGATCTCGTCGATTTCTACACGGAAACTGTGCGTATCGGCCGGACGTCAGTCACCGTGAGGGTCCTGGTTGAGGCCGAGCGGTGGGGGACACCCCCGGCCGTGGCCGGCACTACCGGCCATGGCGAGCGAGTGAAGGTGACCGAGGCGGAAGTCGTGCTCGTCGCCGTTGACGCGCTCGGACGCCCGGTCCCGATTCGCCCGGAGACGCCGTCGGCATGAAGTGGGTCAGCACACGCGGCGCGTCGCCGCCCATCTCGTTCGTCGACGCGCTGTTTGCGGGCGTCGCGCCCGACGGTGGTCTCTACATGCCGGAGCGGCTGGATCCACTGCCGCCGGGCACTCTGGACAGCCTCCGGGGCGCGGATATCGTCACGATCGGCTCGATCGTGGGCGCCCACCTGCTGCGGGATGAGATCAGCGCGTCCGGCATCGCCGCGCTTGTGCGCGACGCTCTGGATTTCCCAGTACCGCTCGTCCAGGTGACCGACCGCGTGTGGGCGTTGGAGCTGTTCCACGGCCCGACGCGCGCGTTCAAGGACGTCGGCGCGCGCGTGCAGGCGCGGCTGCTGCACCACTTCACCGACGGCACAGCGCTGACGATTCTGGTGGCGACCTCGGGCGACACCGGAAGCGCAGTGGCGCAGGCGTTTCATCGTGTGCCCGACGCCAGGGTGGTCGTGCTCTATCCAGCGGGGCAGGTCAGTGACGTGCAGGAAGCGCAGATGGCGTCGCTCGGCGACAACATCACGGCGCTCGCCATCGAGGGCACGTTCGATGACTGCCAGGCGCTCGTCAAGCAGGCCTTCGCCGACGATGATCTGCGCCGCCACGTGTGGTTGACTCCCGCCAACTCGATCAACCTTGGGCGTCTGCTTCCGCAGGTGTTCTACTACTTCGTGCTCGCGAGCCTCGGGAGTGGGCCGCCTGAAGGCGGCCCCTACGAAGACGGCGGCCCAATCGTCGCCGTACCCAGCGGCAACTTCGGCAACCTCACGGCCGGGCTGATCGCCAAGCGAATCGGTCTGCCCGTCCGCCGGTTTGTTGCTGCCACCAACGTGAATGACGCCGTCCCGGTCTATCTGCGCTCGGGCCGATATGAGCCGCGCCCCTCGGTTCGTACCGTGGCCAACGCGATGGATGTGGGTGCGCCGAGCAACTTCGAACGCGTGCAGGCCCTATACGGTGGCGACTTCACGGCGCTGCGTCGCGACATCGCCGGCTTCGCGTACGACGATGCGAGGGTCGTCCAGGAAATCGGTGAAGTCCACCGGCGTCATGGCTACGTCCTCGACCCGCACAGCGCCATAGCCTGGCTGGCCCTGCAGGAGGCTCTCGCCGAGGCTCCGGGTGCTCAGGGCGTATTCCTCGCGACGGCCCATCCTGCAAAATTCCGGGAGATCGTCGAGCCGGCCATCGGACAGGCGGTGCCGCTCCCGGCCGTTCTCGCGGATGCGCTGGCCCGTCCGCGCCACTCCATCTCAATGCCGGCTGACTACGCGGCGCTCAGCCGCTTTCTTCGCTCATGACCACGACCTTCCGCCCCGAACCCGGCCAGCTGCCGACGCGAGAGTCCATCCCGGCCCAGTACCGATGGGATCTGACCGCGATCTGCGCGAGCTGGGACGACTGGTCGGCCAGCTATCGAGAGCTCGATGCGGCCATCGTCGCGTTCAAAGGGAGGCAGGGGACGCTCGCTGCCGGCCCGGAATCGCTGCTCGAGGCCTTTCGCGGGATGGATCGCATGGGCGCGCTCAGCTATCAGGTCTGGTACTACGCGTCGCTGCAGTACGACGAGGATCAACGCAACAACGAGATCAACGCCCGGCGCCAGCAGGTGCAGATTCTGTTCGCGCGCCAGCAGCAGGCAGGCTCCTGGTTCAATCCCGAGTTGCTCGCGATTCCGCTGGACACGATTCGAACCTGGCTCGACGCCAACGCCGACCTGGCCGTCTACCGCTTTGCTGTCGAGAGCCTGTTCCACGAGCAGGAGCACGTGCTCGATGAGCGAGGCGAGCGCCTCCTGTCGTATGCCGGCCGCTTTGGCAGCGTGCCGCACGACAGCTACGCGGCGCTCACGACCGCGGACATGAAGTTTCCGGCGATCACGCTGGTCACCGGCGATCAGGTCACGCTCACCTACGGCCAGTACCGGGCGCTGCTCGAGACCAACCGGCGGCAGGAAGACCGCGCCACGGCGTACCGCGCGTTCCATCAGTCGTACGCCGACAACCAGAACACCTACGCGTCGCTCTACAACGGCGTCCTGCAGAGGGACTGGTTCCACGCCCGCGCGCGAGGGTACGACTCCACGCTGCACGCCGCGCTGCACGGCAACAACATCCCGACGTCGGTCGTCGAGAACCTGATTCGAGTCAGCAAGGACGGCGTGGAGCCATTGCGCCGGTACCACCGCCTGCGCCGCAAGGTCCTGGGACTGGACACCTACCGCCTGTACGACATCTTCGTGCCGCTGGTGCAGCACGATGTTCGGTATCGGTACGACGAAGTGGGCGCGTGGATCGTGGACGCCGTGGCGCCGCTCGGCCGCGAGTACCAGCAGCGTGTGCGCGGCGCGTTCGACGGCCGCTGGATTGACGTGTTCGAGAACACCGGCAAACGCAGCGGCGCGTACTCGGCGCCCGTGTACGGTGCGCATCCATACATGCTGCTGAACTACAACGAGACGCTGGATGCGGTGTTCACCCTGGCGCACGAGATGGGCCACTCGATGCACACGCTGCTGTCGCATCAGGCGCAGCCCTTCGTGTACGCGGGCTACACGATCTTCGTCGCCGAGGTGCCGTCGACGTTGAGCGAAGCCTTGTTCCTGGACCTGATGCTGGAGCGGGCGCAGAGCCGTGAGGAGCGGGCCATGCTCCTGCAGCATGCGATCGACAGCATCACGAGCACGTTCTACACGCAGGTGATGTTCGCCGACTTCGAGCTGCAGGCGCATCGTCTGGTGGAGCAGGATCAGCCGGTGACCGCCGACGCCCTCAGCGCCATCTACGCGACGCTGCTCCGCGAGTACTACGGCGACGTGATCGATGAGGAGCCGATCTCACAGGTGACCTGGGCGCGCATCCCGCACTTCTTCAGCACGCCCTACTACGTGTATCAATACGCCACCTGCTTCGCATCGACCGCCAGACTGATGCAGGACCTTCGGTCGACCGATGCCGTCACGCGCACCGATGGCGTGGAGCGGTATCTGTCGCTGCTCCGGGCTGGTGGCAGCGCCTATCCGATGGACCTTCTGGCCCGCGCCGGCGTTGACCTGAGCCAGCCCGACACCGTCCGCGCCGTCGCCGTCGAGCTCGACACCCTGGTTTCCAAGCTCGAAGCCGACCTCGCCTGATGGGGGTCAGAGTCCAGCCCTGACCCCAGCTCTGACCCCAGCTCTGACCCCGACTCTGACCCCAGCTCTGACCCCGGCTCTGACCCTGGTTGCCTTATCCATCAGGATGGTGTAGCCTTACATCCGGATATACGGATAGATGGTTGCCCCGATCCTGGACCACATGACGGCGCTCTCGGACCCGACGCGCTGTCGGATGCTCATGCTGCTCGAAAAGCACGAGCTGACGGTGTCCGAGATCTGCGCGGTCCTCCAGTTGCCGCAGTCCACGGTCAGCCGCCATCTCAAGACGCTGGCCGACGATGACTGGGTGGCCTCACGACGGGATGGGACCAGCCGGTTCTACAGCATGCCGGTCGATGATCTGGACTCCGGCGCCAAGCGCCTGTGGCCGCTCATTCGGGAGCAAGTGACGCCAACGGCCGGCACGGCTCAGGACGATCGCCGGCTCCGTGGCGTGCTGACAAGACGCCGCGCGAAATCCCAGGAGTTTTTCGCCACCGCGGCCGGCGTGTGGGATCGCCTTCGCGGCGAGCTGTTCGGCGACGAGTTTTTCCTGTGGGCCGTGCTGGGACTGATCGACCCGACCCTCGTCGTCGGCGACCTGGGCTGTGGCACCGGTCAGCTCACGGAAACAGTGGCGCCGTATGTCCGCCGCGTGATATCCGTGGACGGTTCCACCGACATGCTCGACGCGGCACGCCAGCGACTGGGCGGCGCCAAGAACGTCGATCTGAGGCAGGGCGAGCTTGAAGGCCTGCCCATCGACGCTGGCGAGCTGGACGTGGCGATGTTGTCACTCGTGCTGCACTACTCACCGGCGCCGCCTCGCGCGCTGGCCGAAGTCGGCCGCGTCGTCCGGAAGGGTGGACGCGTGCTTGTCGTGGACATGCTGCCGCACGACCGGCAGGAGTATCAGCAGCAGATGGGCCATGTGTGGCTGGGGTTCTCTGAGAAGCAGATCACGCGGTTCCTGGCCGGTGCTGGATTCGGCGAGGTGCGGGTGCGGATGTTGCCGGCCGATCCGGATGCCAAGGGGCCAGGGTTATTTGCAGCGATGGCGGTGAAGCAGTAGGGCCGCGGCAGGTCCAAAGAACTGGACCCGCCCTACACGGCAGGTCGACGTAGGGCGGGTCTTGCTTTTTAGACCCGCCGCGACATTCAAGAGGAGAAGGCAATGGCAACAGCAGTCAGTGAAATGCACGCGTACGATCTGGCAAAGCAGGCGGGACGTCCCCCCTACAAGGTGGCCGATCTCGGCCTCGCGGAGTTCGGCCGCAAAGAGCTTCGCCTCGCTGAAGGCGAGATGCCCGGCCTGATGGCGATTCGCAAGCGCTACGAAGGCAAGAAGCCGCTGGCTGGCGCCCGCATCATGGGCAGCCTCCACATGACGATTCAGACCGGCGTGCTCATCGAGACGCTGTCGCTGCTCGGCGCCGACGTGCGCTGGGTGTCGTGCAACATCTTCTCGACGCAGGACCACGCCGCGGCCGCGGTGGTGGTGGGTCGGCCGGAGACGGGCGGCACAGTCGAGAACCCGAAGGGCATTCCGGTGTTCGCCTGGAAAGGCGAGACGCTGGACGAGTACTGGTGGTGCACGGTCGAGTGCCTCGTCTGGCCGGATGGCAAGGGTCCCTCCCTCATCGTCGACGACGGCGGCGACGCGACGCTCTTCGTGCACAAAGCGGCAGAGTACGAGAAGGCCGGCAAGGTGCCGGCGTTCAATCCCGAGAAGGATCCCGAGGAGTGGGGAGTCATTCTGAAGGCGCTCAGCACCGAGCTCTCGAAGAACCCAGGCCGGTGGACGGCGGTTGCCAAGGGGATCCGTGGCGTCAGCGAGGAGACAACCACGGGTGTGCACCGGCTCTACGTGATGGAGAAGGAAGGCACGCTGATGTTCCCGGGCATCAACGTCAACAACTCCGTCACCAAGAGCAAGTTCGACAACATCTACGGCTGCCGCCATTCGCTGACCGACGGCATCTGCCGCGCCAGCGACGTCATGATGGGCGGCAAGCTGGCGTTCGTGGCCGGCTACGGCGACGTGGGCAAGGGGTGCGCGCAGGCGCTGCGCGGCCAGGGCGCGCGCGTGGTCGTCAGCGAGATCGACCCGATCTGCGCGCTGCAGGCGGCGATGGAAGGCTTCGAGGTCAACACGCTGGAAAGCGTGCTCGACAAGGCTGACATCTTCATCACCACGACCGGCAACTTCAACATCATTACCGCCGACCACATGGCGAAGATGAAGGACAAGGCGCTCGTCGGCAACATCGGCCACTTCGACAACGAGATCGACATGGCCGGTCTCCAGAAGGTGAAGGGGATCAAGCGGATCAACATCAAGCCGCAGTACGACGAGTGGGTGTTCCCCGATGGCCACAGCGTGATGATCCTGGCGGAAGGCCGTCTGCTGAACCTCGGATGCGCGACCGGTCACCCGAGCTTCGTGATGTCGGCGTCGTTCACCAACCAGACGCTGGCCCAGCTCGAGCTCCACGCCAACGCCGAGAAGTACGGCAAGACGGTGACGATGCTGCCGAAGAAGCTGGACGAAGAAGTGGCGCGCCTGCACCTCGACCAGATTGGCGTGAAGCTGACGACGCTCTCGAAGGAGCAGGCCGACTACATCGGTGTGCCCGTCGAGGGCCCGTACAAGCCCGATTTCTATCGGTACTAGCTCGTAGCTGGTCGCCGGTAGCCGGTACTTGTAGCCTGTAGGGCCGGTCCTTCATGCCCGCCAAAGCTCGCGTAGCGAGCGAAGGCGGGTCGGGACCGGCCTTTTTCTGTACGATCGAGACGATGCTCTCTCTTCTGGTCGCCCTGATGATGGCGCAGGATCCGGGCTGTGGCAGCGAGGCCGCCGACTTGATGAAGGCCGCCTCCGAGCGCGCGCGGGCGTTTGATATGGCCGGCGCTGCGGAACGATTGACGTTGGCCGCCGCTCGAGGTTGCGCGGAGGCTGAGCTCGCCTCCGTCTATCTTCGCGGCTACCTCGCGGCGCGCGAGGCGTATCGGTTTGGAGGATCGCCGGAGTCGCTCGAGCCGATGAGAGCGGCGATGGCCAGATTGAAAGTCGCCGCGCAGGGAACAGCGGCCCTCCCCGGCATTGCGGCCTTCGTGCTCCAGGCCGCGGCCGCGGCCTCGCAAAGCGAACGCGATGAGCTCGCGCTCGTGATCGAGCACGCGGTCTAGCTCGAGGCGGTGCGTCTGTCCGCTGGCTTGCCCGGCACGCCGATGATCACGGCGCACGAAGCCGCCGGCGATCTCTGGCTCCAGGTGCATCGATACGAGGACGCGCGGCGCGCCTACGTGCGCGCTGCGGAGCGCATCGGCGCCACTCCTCGGGTCACGCTGGGCCTGGCGCGAACGGCAGCACGACTCGGCGACATGGCCGCCGCATGCACGCAGTACCGGGCGCTGGTCACGTCGTGGAAGGAAGCAGCGGCTGAACCGCCAGAGATCTCAGAAGCTCGCACGTTCCTTCTTCAGCCAGCCTGTCGAACGTCGGTGGCTTCGCCCCGATGATGGTCTATCGCTATCGGGCCGACGTGCTCGAGCAGTTGTGGCGCCACGGCGTCCAGCCGACGCCATCCACGAGGCCAGAACTGGTCCACGAGTTCGTCAGCGACCTCTATCGGTTCGAATTGCGCCGCATGCGCGACCGCCTCGTGCGCAAGGAGATTCCGAAGGTGGGCTATTACGATCGCGTCGTTGAGCTGCGGCGCAAATACCCGCTCGTGTCGGTGAAGGCCGCTGAGTGGATCGAGTAACTCCCAACTCCCAATCCGAACCAGCGCCAACTCCCAGAGCCCAAAGCCCCCGCCTTCGCGCGCATGAATGCCCGCGCGCTTCGGCGGGGCCTCGCCAAAGCCTGACGCTCGTGACGCGATTCGTCAGGCGGCGGCGGGCAAAGCCCAGAGCCTGATCCGCGACGCCACGGTTATGATGGACGTGATGTCGCAGGTGCACGCGCTCCGATCGAAGCTGCCGTCGGGCGGCGTCAGCATTTTCGCCGTCATGACCCGCCTGGCCAACGAGGTCGGCGCCATCAATCTGTCCCAGGGCTTCCCTGACTTCGACACGTCGCCCGAGCTGGTCGACGCCGTAGCGAGGTACATGCGGGAAGGGCACAACCAGTACGCGCCGATGCCTGGTGTGCTGGCGCTTCGTGAAGCGCTGTCCGACAAGATCGAACGGCTCTACGGCCGCCGATACGACCCGACGACGGAGATGACGATCACGACCGGCGCAACCGAGGGGCTGTTCGCCGCGCTCACCGCGTTCGTGCATCCGGGCGACGAAGCGCTGCTCTTCCAACCGGCGTACGACTCGTATCCGCCTGCGGTGCAGTTGAGCGGAGGCACGCCGGTCTTCGTCACGCTTCGATATCCCGACTACCGCATCGACTGGGACGACGTCCGGCGCAAGATTACGCCGCGCACGCGCGTGATCGTCGTCAACTCGCCGCACAATCCAACCGGGATGATCTGGTCCCACGACGATGTGCGCGAGCTGGGCCGTGTCCTTCAGGGCACCGACGCCATCGTCATCGCCGACGAGGTGTACGAGCACATCCTTTTCGATGGCGGACGGCACGAGAGCCTGGCCCGCCACCCTGACATCGCCGAGCGCGCCGTCGTCATCAGCTCGTTCGGGAAGACGTATCACACAACCGGGTGGAAAGTCGGCTACTGCGCCGCACCACCGGCACTGACCACCGAGATTCAGCGGGTCCATCAGTGGATCACCTTCGCCGTCAACGGTGCGGTGCAGATGGCCTATGCGGACTTCGTCCGGCGCGATCCTCTCTGTGCCGACGTCACCGCGTTCTACCAGGGACGGCGTGACCGGTTTCTCGAGCTGATACGCGGGTCGCGGTTCCGGCCGATGGCCTGTCGAGGCACGTTCTTCCAGATGCTCGACTACTCGGCGATCACCGATGAGCGCGACGCCGATTTCGCCATGCGACTCACGCGCGAGCACGGAGTGGCGGCCATCCCGATCTCGCCGTTCCTCAGCGACGGAGAGGCCGCCGGGCCGGTGCTGCGGTTCTGCTTCGCCAAGCGGGACGCGACGCTGGAGCGCGCGGCGGAGCGGTTGCTCCGAGTGTGATGGCCGCTCCTCTGCTGGTCGTCACACTCCTGGCTGGGGCCGTGCTCGCTGCGCAGGCCCCGCGTCCGCTTCCGGACTACGACGCGTTCGTCGCTGCCACGCGCGACAACCTGTCACGGTCGCAGCGCGAGCAGAGCCGGTTCGCGTACAAGGAACGGCGAACGGAGTTCCGCAGGAACCCGTTCGGTCGCATCGGCAGCGGAGTCGTCGAAGGATTCGACGTGACGCCGGTCGACAATGGCGCCGCGATCGTCAGGCGCCTCATCGAGCGCGATGGCAAGCCCGTCATCAACGGCGAGGTAGAGCGTATCGATCGCTCCCAGCGGCGGACGCGCTCCACGCGGAAATCGGGCATGGAGGACGTGGTTGGCGTGCTCACCTTCGCGTTCAGTCATCGCGAGACCACGCAGGGCCGGGACGTCATCGTCGTGCATTTCACCCCCCGAGAGAACGCGAGCCCCGAAACCAGGGAGGGCCGCATGGCGAGGGTATTCAAGGGGTCGATCTGGGTGGATGAAGCCGCTCGGGAAGTCATTCGAGTGGAGGCGACCGCGATTGACGAGATGTCGTTCGGCCTCGGCTTCCTCGCGCGGCTCAACCAGGGGACGACGGTGACGCTGACACGGGAAGCGATCGATGGTGCGACCTGGCTGCCCACGTCGATTCGCTTTGCGGGGCAGGGGCGCGCGCTACTTTTCCGGAAGCTGGTGGTGGATCAGCGGATCGACTGGTTCGACTATCGGAGGGTCAACTGACTCAACTCCCAACTCCCAATCCGCGCCTGAGGCCAACTCCCAACCTCAGGTCCAAAGCCCAAAGCCCAAAGCCCAAAGCCTATCGAGGGTTCGGAGTTGGCGGTTGGGACTCGAGGCGAGGGTAGAGAATTAACCCGAGTGCCGCCCACAACATCGCCCTGACACGCCGCGTCAGCGCCAATGCGCCGCCGCCGCCGAGCCCCAGCATCGCGACCGGCGCGAAATTCGAGGCTTCGAGCGCCCCGATGTTTGCGGGAATCGCCGCCGAGGCCACGCTGCCCAGACGCGCGAAGGTCTCAATCGCCAGCGCGCCCACGATCGTAATCGGCTCTCCGACGGCCCACAGCACGAGCCACACCTCGAGTGCCATCACCAGGTAGCAGACAACAGGGAGGATCGTGAGGATGACCAGGCGGCGCCGGTCGCCTCGGAGGAGCTCGAGCAGCACGTCCTCGACATCGAGGATGAAGCGAATCACCCGCGATGATTCGAGCGGTCGCCCGATCAGTTTGTCGAGCTTGGTCACCAGCCGGCCCAGGTAGTCGCCGGTTCGTCGCCGGGCCACGAACACGAGCAGGCCGAGCGACAGTACGGCGCCGATCGACAGCAGCGTGAACACGGCGTCCCAGCCACCCGGCATCGCCAGTCGCCGCACCGCGAAGTAAGAGATCACGCCAGACATCGCGACCGCGATGATCGCAAAGGCCATCCGCTCCAGGGCGACCGCCGCGGCGGTGACGGCAGGCGTCGCGCGATCGTAGAGAAGCACGACCTTCAGCGGATCGCCGGTTATGCCGCGGACGGTGAAAAAGCTGACGGCGTCGGCCGCGAGTCGGACGCGGAAGAGACGCGAAAATGATGGCCGGGCGTTGTCGGGAAAGGCGACCGACCAGCCCCAGGTGCGCAGCAGGTGCCAGCAGATGCCAGGCACCAGGAACAGGGGAAACGCAAGCCCCAGGCGGCTCACGTCTTCAAGCGTGTCCTCGAGGTTGATGTAACGAAGGGAAACGAGGAAGAGCAGGGCGCCGATGGCCACCGCCACCAGCGAGATCAATTGAGGAACTGACCGGGTCACCTAGGCGTGATTACTCCTCGTCCTTGTCGTCCGCGGCGTCGACAGCGGTAGTGTCGACAGCGGTAGTGATATCGTCGGCGTCGGTCGGCTCGGGGGTTGCGACGTCATCGATGATCTCGGCCGCGGCATCGTCTTCGAGGTCGTCTACCGCGTAGATGCGCCCGCCCGCTCGTTCCTTGATGGGACCACGTGGCTTGTGGTCCTGCTGAGTGCCCTTCTTGTTGCGAAGGCGGCGAGGCGGTGCGGGAGGACCGAAGTTCGCGCTGCGATCGCGGCCACCGGGACCTGAGGGTGGTCCACCGGGTCCGGGGCGGGGGCTGAAGCCGCCGCCGCCTCCGCCTGGCCTGGGACCACCGAAGCCGCCTCCACCACTGAAGCCCCCACCACCGGGTCGAGGCCCGCCGAAGCCGCCTCCACTCGGACGGGGCGCAAAGCCTCCGGGCGGACGATCTTCACGCGCACGCGCTTCGCTGACCGCCAGGGGCCGGCCCTGAAACGGTTGCGCATCGAACTTGCGAATGACTTCTTCCGCAGCCGTACGCTCGGCGAATTCCACGAAGGCGAATCCGCGTGGACGGCCGGTCTCGCGATCAACCGGCATCACGACGTGCGAGGGCTCTGCGACGGCCGCGAAGTGGGCGCGCAGATCCGCTTCGCTCGCACCGTAGGGTAGGTTCCCGATGAACAAACGGACTGCCAAGGTCTCCTCGTGAAATGCGTCGGTCTCTGAAGTAGCGCTCGATTCTATCTCAAAGAGAGGTCTGAAAAGTCAACGGTTCAGCGGCAAGGTCAAACGGTAGGGCAAAACAGCCTGGACACCTCCGATGCGTGTATCGGCCGCGGTCCGTCGATGAGCTCGACTGCGGCGGCGGCGCGGCCGATGACCTCCTGGGGCGAGGCGCCCTCGAGGCGTAACTCACGGACGCCGGTGTCGCCGGCTGACTTGCTCAGCTTCTCGCCCCGCGGGTCGACAATCAGCGGATGGTGCAGAAAGACTGGAGGAATGGCGCGACCACGCATCCGCGCGAGCCGCACCTGCCGGCCGGTTGAGGACACGAGATCGGCTCCGCGTATGACAAGCGTGATCCTCTGACGCATGTCGTCGACGGTGACCGCGAACTGGTAGGTCCAGTGGCCATCGCGGTCCCTGAGCAGCAGATCGCCGCACTGTTCGGCCGGCACCTGCTCGAGCGCGCCGAGCAGCAGATCGTGACTGCGCACAGGCTCCTCGCCCATCTCAACACGGACACCACGCCCACGACCATCGGCGAGGTCCCGCATGCGGCAGCGGCCGCCGTATCGCTCTCCGCCGATGTCGGTGCGTGAACAATCGCAGGCATAGACCCGCTCCGTGCGTCTCAGCTCGTTCAGCTCATCACGATAGATCTCCGGAGTGTCGCTCTGGCGACGCACGGGAGGGCGCCCTTCGTCGGGCTCGAATCCGAGCCAGTCGAGATCCTCGAGGATCGCAGCCTCGTACTCCGGCCGGCTGCGAATGCGGTCATGATCTTCTATGCGAAGCAGCACGCGCCCGCCAAGTGCCCGTGCCACCCCCCACGTGTAGATCGCGTTCACGACGTGGCCGAGATGCAGGTACCCGGTCGGTGACGGCGCAAAGCGAGTGACAGGTGGCGATGAGAAAAGCGTCTTCGCGGTGGCCAGGTCGGGACGAAGTGGCGGCATCTGGGGAATGCGAAATTCAAAATGCAAAATGCAAAAAGTGAAATCTGAATGTAAATTCAGAATGCAGAATCCAGACAGTGATTCCCTATCTCGACGCTGACGATCCCTTCCCGCCGGTTGATGTCGCTCTGAGAGATCCTAATGGACTCCTGGCCGCGGGAGCCGATCTGTCGCCGGCGCGTCTGCTCGACGCCTATGCCCAGGGGATCTTTCCATGGTTCGGCGAGGACGATCCCCTTCTCTGGTGGAGCCCCGATCCGCGGATGGTGTTGTACGTCGACGAGCTTCGAGTCTCTCGCTCGCTCCGCCGAACGCTTCGCTCCGGGCGCCTGCGTGTGACCGCCGATACCGCCTTCGCCGAGGTCATGGCCGGCTGCGCCGAGCCTCGGCTCGGGCAGGAAGGCACGTGGATCACGCCCGAGATGACACAGGCGTATTGTCAGTTGTTCGATCTCGGCTATGCCCATTCGATTGAATCCTGGGACGGCGATCGCCTGGTCGGCGGCCTGTACGGTGTGGCGCTCGGCCGGATGTTCTTCGGTGAGTCGATGTTCAGCAGACAGAACGACGCCTCGAAGGTCGCGATCGCGCAACTGGTTCGACAGCTGAGCGACTGGGGGTTGCCGATGATCGACTGTCAAATGTCGACCAGCCACCTCGCGTCCCTGGGCGCCCGCGAGGTCCCGCGTGCCGATTTCCTCCGCCAGGTGCGTCAACTCGTGGACAAGCCGCCTGTTCCGTCGCCGTGGCGGTTCGATGAGACGCCCGCGGCGCCAGGCAAAAGTAGCGCTGGTAAAAGTAAAATAGAGCTGTGAGCGCTCAGGGATCCCCAGGCGAGTCCACCCTGACCGAGTCGCGGAGCGAGCAGAAGCTCGAGCGTCCCCGGATGTGGCGAGTGCTGCTCCACAACGATGACTACACCACACAGGAATTCGTCGTCTGGGTCCTCGAAACCGTCTTTCGGAAGCCCCGCGGCGAGGCGTTTGCGATCATGATGAGCGTGCATCGATCCGGGATGGGGATTGCGGGCGTCTATACATATGACGTCGCCGAAACCAAGCTCAAGACGACCAAGCAGATGGCCGAGGAGCAGGAGTTCCCCTTGCTGGTGACGATGGAACCGGAACCTGAACATGAGTAAGACGCCAGTCCCGTTCGCGCCGGAGACCCTGGAGACGATTCAGCGGGCGATTCGTCTGGCCACCGAGCGCCGGCACGACACGGTCGGGCTCGAGCACTTGCTGCTCGCGGTCACTGATGAACCGCAGGGCAGGCGGATTCTCACGACGTGCGGCGCCGATGTCGAGACCCTGCGGCGGCAGTTGACGGAGGTGCTGGCGAAGGCCTTTACGCCGGTGCCGGCGCCGGGCAAGGTCGAACCGGAGCCGACACTCGGCTTCGAGCGAGTGATTCACCACGCCGTGATGCACGCCGAAGTGTCGAGTGCGAAGCACGTGGACAGCGGCGGTCTGCTGGTGTTCCTGCTTCAAGAGGAGGACAGCCACGCGGCCTTTTTCCTGCGCGCCCAGGGGATCGAGCGGCTCCTGCTGCTGCGCGTGATCTCACACGGCCCGAAAGGCGATCCCGAATCGGTGCCTGCCGGCGGAGACCGCGGAGCCTCACCGAACGCGGATCCCCTGAAGGCCTATGCGACCGATCTGGTGGCGCGTGCCGCCGCGGGGCAGATCGATCCGCTGATCGGCCGGACGCTCGAGCTCGAGCGGATGATTCAGGTGCTGTGCCGCCGCCGCAAGAACAACCCCCTGCTGGTGGGCGAGCCTGGAGTCGGGAAGACCGCCCTCGCCGAAGGGCTGGCGCTGCGCATTCAACAGAAGAACGTGCCGGACGTACTGAAGGACGCCAAGGTCTTTGCGCTGGACCTCGGCGCGCTCATTGCCGGAACGCGCTATCGCGGAGACTTCGAGGAGCGCGTCAAGCAGGTTCTCGACAGTCTGATGAAGGAAGAGAACGCGATCCTGTTCATCGACGAGATTCACTCGCTCGTGGGTGCGGGGGCGGCCTCCGGCGGGGCGATGGATGCGGGCAATCTCCTCAAGCCGGCGTTGGCGAACGGCACGCTCCGCTGCATCGGATCGACGACCTTCAACGATGTGAAGCAGTCCTTCGATCGCGACCGCGCGCTGTCGCGTCGTTTCCAGAAGATCGATGTGCCGGAGCCGTCAGAGGCCGAGACGCTCGAGATCCTGAAAGGGCTGCGCCTCCACTACGAAGCCCATCACGGCGTGCAGTTTTCCGATGAAGCACTCGAGGCAGCGGTGGCGTTGTCGGCCAGGCATCTGCAGGACCTGCACCTGCCGGACAAGGCCATCGACGTGCTCGACGAAGCCGGCGCCGCGCAGAAGCTGCTGCCGGAGGCCGAGCGCACCCAGAGCATTGGCGCGGCACACGTGGAGCAGATCGTCGCCAAGATGGCGCGCGTGCCCGTGCAGTCAGTCTCGAGCGACGACAAGCGCGCGCTGGCCGCACTCGACGCGGAGCTCAAACGCGTGATCTTCGGTCAGAACGGACCGATCGACGACGTGGCCTCGGCCATCAAGCTGTCGCGGTCGGGGCTGAGGTCGCCAGAGAAGCCGATCGGCAACTTCCTGTTCGCGGGGCCGACGGGCGTGGGCAAGACCGAGTTGGCGCGTCAGCTCGCGCGGGTGCTGGGCATCGAGTTCATTCGCTTCGACATGTCGGAGTATATGGAGAAGCACGCGGTGTCGCGGCTCATCGGCGCGCCTCCCGGCTATGTCGGCTTCGAAGAAGGCGGCCTGCTGATCGATGCGATTCGGAAGGCCCCTCACGCCGTGCTCCTGCTCGACGAAATCGAGAAGGCACACCCGGACATGTTCAGCATCCTGCTGCAGGTAATGGACCACGCCACGTTGACCGACTCACATGGCCGCAAGGCGGACTTCCGTCACGTCATCCTGATCATGACCACGAACGCGGGCGCGCGGGATCTCTCGGATCGCCGGCTCGGGTTCGCTGAAGCCGGGAAGGGCGGATCCTCGCGCGGCGCGCTCGAGCGCGCCTTCATGCCTGAATTCCGCAACCGCCTCGACGCCATCGTCACCTTCAGCGCGCTCGGGACAGAAGAGATCGAGCGCGTCGTGGACAAGCAAGTGGACGAATTGCGTGCCATGGTGGCCGCCAAGGGCGTCACCATCGAGCTCGACCCGGCCGCGCGGGCTTGGCTGGCCACGAAAGGATTCGACCGGGCGTTTGGTGCGCGGCCGATGGGCAGGCTCATTGAGCGCGTCGTCAAGAAGCCGCTTTCGGAGTTGTTGCTGTTCGGTTCGCTGGCGGCCGGCGGTGGCGTCGTCCGCGTCACGGTCGACAACGACGAAATCAAGCTGGCGGTAGGCAGTAAGCTGTAGGCAGCAGAACGTCACTACCGCCTACCGCCTACCGCCTACCGCCTACCGCCTACCGCCTACCGCCTACCGCATACGGCATACTGCCTACCGCATACGGCATACTGCCTACCGCCTACTAGGTAATGAGCCTCGCCGACATCCGCCGCGAATACCTCGGCCAGCCGCTGAGCGAAACCGACTCCGACGGCGATCCGTTCCGGCAGTTCTCGCGCTGGTTCGAGCAGGTGCGCGAACTGGAGACCGATCCCACCGCGATGGCGCTCGCCACCGCCACGCGCGCCGGCCGGCCATCGGCTCGCACCGTCCTGCTCAAGGGTGTGGACGATCGCGGGTTCATCTTCTACACGAACTATCACAGTCGCAAGGCGCGTGAGCTCGCGGAGACCGGCCGCGGAAGCCTGCTGTTCGCGTGGCATTCGCTGGAGCGCCAGGTCCGCATCGACGGCCAGGCCGAGAAGGTGAGCGCGGAGGAGTCCGACGCCTACTTCGCGACGCGTCCGATCGACAGCCGCTGGAGCGTGTATGCCTCGCGTCAGAGCGAGGTGATCGAGAGCCGCGAGGCGCTGGAGTCACGCCTGGCAATCGCGCGCCAGACCTACGGCGACAGCGTGCCGCGTCCCGCATGGTGGGGCGGCTACCGCATCATTCCCGACGAGTTCGAGTTCTGGCAGGGACGTCCCAGCCGACTGCACGATCGGCTGCGCTACGTGAAGCAGTCAGGCGGAGGCTGGCGCCGTGAGAGGCTGGCGCCATAGGGGCCGGTCGCGCACCTGATGTCCCAGCGAAGGCTTGGCCTGTACTGCGGAATCGCGAGTCCAGTTCTCTGGCTTGGGCTCATCGCGATTGCCGGCGCTCTCCGCCCAGACTTCAGCCACGCGACTCAGTTCATCAGCGAGCTCGGGGAGCGTGGCAGTTCGACCGAAGCCATGATGCGCGGCGGCGGATTTGTCTTCACTGGCTTTCTGTATCTCGGCTTCGCCGCCGGTCTCCTGGTCACGCTTCGGCGTGGATGGATGATCACGGCTGCATGCCTCCTGATCGCGGTGGATGGTATCGGTCGGATGGGAGCTGGCGTGTTCCCGTGCGATCCAGGCTGCGTGGGACTCTCGGCCACACAGGATCTCCACAAGCTGTTTGCGACCGTCGGCTTTTCATCAGGCATCCTGGCGGCGATCGTCTGGGGAATCCTCTTCCGCCGGCTCGCGCTCTTCGCCTCACTCTCCTGGCTGTCCATCGGGGCCGGCGCGGTGGCCCTTGTGTCCCTACTGCTGATGTCCTGGACTGGAAATCCATTGGGCGTTCCTGGACTGTTCGAGCATCTGGCGACGGGCGTCCTCTCCATATGGCTCCTCGTGTTTGCGGCGCGTGTTGTACGAGCAGAAGACGGTCCCTTGGCGTAACGGCGTGACGTCTCCTCTCCGAGTCGTTGGTCAGTTCGATCGCACTCGACGTATGGCGATGGTCGTCGCCGCGAGACGGCACAAACGGGCCGGGGGAAACATGCTGCTCGGCGAACCGCTCGACGGCGCGGGAAACCGCGGCTCCGGGAATCCGTTGCAGCAGGCGCAGGTCCGTGACCTGCGCCGGACTCGGCCCTGCGCTCGCGGTTTCCCATCTGGCGCGTGCGACGCGCCGCTCGCAAGGTTCGCTGCCGCAGCATGTTTCCCCCGGCCCCGTGATTGGCCACCGGCGGCTCCGCCGTCACCCTGAACCGGCGCCGCACGGTGCGTTCTGAGAGGCGCACCTCTGAGCGCGGAAAGACTCTCAACTACAGCTCAGTGCGAAGTGCGATCAACCGAACGTGCGGTAGGGGCGAACTCGAAATCATCGAGGCTGGGATTGGGCGACGGCCAGGGCGTTACCGAGAGCCCAAGCCCGAGGAGCGACCGAGTGACGCTGAAGTCCGCACTGAGTCGGGGTGGAGTTGATCCAGCACAACCTTCGGACGAGGTTTGGCCAGCCCGCCGCGGCGACTGTGAGAGTTGAACGACGTGTGTTAACTTGAGAAGCACGGCAGCGTGGTGCTGCTGTTACCGGATACCCGGCAGTGGCCGGGAAAGTGAGCGCGCGATGAACACCTTCCCAATCTTCCTGACCGAATCCACTGTCCTCGCGGGCATCTGATATGGGCGCGCTACGCGTCTATGTGTCTGCCTCGTCGGCCGAGCGGGTGTCGCGTGCGCGCGACGTCCTGCGCGCCTCCACGCCCGGCACGCGGATCCTGATTGTCGGAGCCTCGCGCGGTGCGGCTGACGATGTTGCGCGCGATGTCGCCGCCTCGGTGCCGGCCACGTTCGGCCTTCAACGCTTGAGTCTCACGCAGCTTGCAGCGCGGAGCGCCATTCGTGCGCTGGCGGAGCAGGGCAAGACGTCGAGCACGTGGCTCGGAGCCGAAGCGGTGGCCACCCGTGTGGCGTTCGACGCGAGGCGCGATGGGTCGCTGACGTATTTCGGCCCAGTCGCGGGCACGCCTGGGTTCCCACGCGCCCTTGCGCGAACCGTGCAGGAGCTTCGTCTGGCATCCGTTTCCGGCCGCAGCCTCGCCGGCCTTCCCCTGGCCGGGCCTGATCTCGCCGATCTTCTCGAGCGGGTCGAATCCTGTTTTGACGAGGCCTCGACGGCCGATCGTGCGGAGCTCTTTCGCGTCGCCGCGCGCGTCGTCATGGAGGCACCGGTCGCCGATGTCGTGCTGCTTCTCGATCTGGCTCTGGAACACCCTGCCGAACGTGCGCTCGTGAGAGCCGTCGCCTTGGGAACGAAGACGACGCTCGCGACGGTTCCACATGGGGACCACGACAGCGTGACGTATCTGGAAGAGATGGGCGCGGTTGTCGAGCGCAGCGACTCCGATGGCGATGGAGACCTGGCCTGTCTGCGTCGTTTCCTGTTCAACCCAGAGGCGCCACCGGTGGAACGGGCGCTCGATGGCTCGTTCAGTTTCTTCTCGGCGCCTGGCGAAGGACGAGAGTCAGTAGAGATCGCCCGACGCATCCTGACCGAGGCACGTCGCGGTGTGCGATTCGACGAGATGGCCATCCTCGTCCGCTCGCCGCACAACTACTTTGGCTTGCTCGAACATGCGCTGAGCCGCGCCGGCGTGCGGGCGTGGTTCGACCGGGGCACACGACGGCCCCATCCTGCGGGACGGGCGTTCCTTGCGCTGCTGGCGTGCGCGGGTGAATCGCTGTCGGCGGCGCGGTTCGCGGAGTATCTGTCTCTCGGACAGGTTCCGCGGGATCGTGCGTCAGCCGAAACGATATGGGTCGCGCCGCAGGATGAGGCCGTGAGCCGATTGCCCGAGGCGGCCGGCGAGGACGCGGACGTGGACGAACCATCGACGATTGCGCAGTCGTCCGACGATGTCGTCGTCGCGGGGACGCTGCGAGCGCCGTGGCGATGGGAGAAGCTGCTCGTGGAGGCGGCGGTCATCGGCCGGGATGCGGCACGCTGGAGACGTCGCCTCGACGGCAAGGCGAACGAGCTCGAGCGGCAGAAGAAGGAAGCCTTCAGCGACGAAGGCGGGGGCGACGCGAAGGTGGAGGCGATCACCCACGTGTTGGAACAGCTCCAGCACCTGCGTGGGTTCGCGCTGCCGATCATCGAGCAGCTCGCATCGTGGCCGCGACAGGCCTCGTGGGGGACATGGCTGGACCTGTTCGAGGCGCTCGTGCCGCGTGTGCTGCGAACGCCGTCGCACGTGCTGCGGGTCCTCGCCGATCTGCGGCCGATGGCGGAGGTGGGCCCGATCGATCTGGACGAAGCGCGTCGGGTGCTGGCCGAACGGTTGCTGACGCTCGAGGCCGAGCCGCCCGTCCGTCGCTACGGCCGCGTCTTCGTGGGGACGCCGCACCAGGCGCGCGGCCGCAGCTTCCGCGTGGTGTTCGTGCCGGGACTCGCCGAGCGGATGTTCCCGCAGAAGCCGCGAGAGGACGCGCTCATGCTGGACGATCTGCGTTCGGCGGCCGACGGGTCATTGCCCACGCAGAAGCGGCGCCTGTCGGCCGAACGCCTGCTTCTGCAGATTGCCGCGGGTGCGGCATCCGAGCGGCTCTACGTGTCGTACCCACGCATCGAGCTCAGCGAGTCGCGCGCGCGCGTGCCGTCGTTCTACGCGCTGGACGTGATGCGTGCGGCGACCGGGAGAGTGCCTCATCACGAGGAGCTGGAGGCGCGCGCCCGTGACGCCGGTGATGCCACGCTCGCCTGGCCCGCTCCGTCGCGGGCGGATGAGGCGATTGACGACCAGGAACATGACCTGGCCGTGCTTCGCCGGCTGCTCGACGAGAACGATCCCGAGCGGGTCAAAGGCCATGCCCATTACCTCCTGAAGCTCAACGAATGCCTGCGGCGGTCGGTGATCGATCGCTGGTCGCGAGGCGAGCGCCGCTGGTCGCCAAGTGACGGCCTCACGCGGATCTCTCCCTACACGAAGGATGCCCTGGCCGCTCAGCGCCTGACCGCTCGTCCGTACTCGCTGTCGGCGCTGCAGCGCTTCAGCGCGTGTCCGTATCAGTTCGTGCTGTCCTCGATGTTCCGGCTCCAGCCGCTCGACGTCCCGGAGCCGCTGCAGCGAATGGATCCGCTCACGCGAGGCAGTCTGTTCCACGAGATCCAGGCGCGCTGGTTCCGTGAGCTGGAGGCGAGTGGCAGGCTGCCGGTCACGCCGGCGACGATCGACGCCGCCCGCGAGACGCTGACGCTCGTCATCGATGACGTCGCCGGACGTGCGCACGACGAGCTCGTGCCGGCGGTCGAGCGCGTGTGGGTCGACGAGGTCGCTTCGATCACCCGCGATCTCCGCGCCTGGCTCGAATACCTGGCTCGCGACGGTGACGAGTGGCTGCCGAAGTACTTCGAGTTCGGCTTCGGCGAGGTGCCTGGCGAGCGGGATGCCCGCAGCGTGCGCGACCCGGTGACGTTACAGGGCGGGTTCAAGCTGAAGGGCGCGATCGATCTGATCGAAGAGCATCGCAAGACGAAGGTGCTGCGCGTGACCGATCACAAGACGGGCCGCAAGCCCGACCGGATCGAGAAGGTCACCATCGGTGGTGGAGCCGTCCTGCAACCGGTGCTCTACGCGATGGCGGTTGAAGCCGCGCTCGATCAGCCGGTCTACTACGGCCGTCTCTTCTACTGCACGTCGGCGGGGAGCTTCCACGAGCATCCGATCCCCTTGGATGAGCGGACGCGTGGAGCGGGTGTCGAAGTCCTCCAGGTCATCGACCGCGCCATCGAGCACGGTTTCCTGGCCGCGGCTCCGACCGAGGACGCGTGCAGCCGCTGCGACTTCCGGCCGGTCTGTGGTCCTGGCGTCTTTCGCCGCGTGGCGCGCAAGCCGACCGATCCGCTCGCTGACCTGGCGGCGCTGAGGAGCCGGCCGTGATCGCGGAACGACGTTCCGACGAGCAGTCGCGCCGCCTGATTCAGGAGGCGATCGACGACACCTTGGTGGTCGAAGCGGCGGCCGGCACGGGCAAAACGACCGAGCTGGTCACACGAATCGTTCGCGTGCTCGCCGAGGGACGTGCGACCGTCCGCGAAATCGTGGCCGTCACCTTCACCGAAAAGGCCGCCGGCGAGTTGAAGCTGCGTTTGCGGCAGCGCCTGGAAGAGGAGCGCCATCGGGCGCACGCGCCCGAGGCCGCCGCGCGGCTCGAAGACGCGGTGCAGAACCTCGAAGAGGCGCACGTCAGCACGATTCACGGCTTCTGCGCCGATCTGCTGCGCGAGCGGCCGGTCGAGGCGCGCATCGATCCGTTGTTCCGCGTCCTCACCGAGGGCCAGGCCGAGCGCTTGTTCGATGATGCATTCGCCGGCTGGTTCCAGGGCTGTCTCGAGGATCCCCCCGAAGGCGTGCGTCGATCGCTGCGGCGCGCGAGCCGGGGCTTTCGTCCTGGCGATGTGGACGAGGACGGTCCGATGGAGCGGCTGCGCCGGGCGGGGTACGACCTGACCCAATGGCGCGACTTCAGAGGTCAGTGGACGCGCGAGCCGTTCGAACGCGCGGCGGCGATCGCGCGGCTCATCGACCTGGTTCATGCGCTGGCCGACATCTCGCGCTCGGCCTCGTACGCCGGCGACAACCTGTGTGTGGACACCGAGCCGGTACGGCGCTTGAGCAAGGATCTGGGGCGGATCGCCATGGCCGCGCGATCCGCCGATCTCGACGGGCTCGAATCGCAGTTGGTCGAGCTGCGCCGGAACCGTGACTTCAAGCGCGGCCGCAAGGGCAGCGGGCCAACCTACACGAAGGGCGTGACGCGAGCCCAGGTGCTCGATGCGCGCGACGTGTTGATCGCGGCGCTCGAGGATTTCCAGATCCGCGCCGACGCCGACCTGGCGGCCGTGCTGCATGGTGAGCTGCTGTCGTGCGTCGATCGCTATCAGGCCCTCAAGGCACGCGAAGGCGCGCTGGACTTTCTGGACCTGCTGCTGCACGCGCGCAATCTGATCCGCGACAACACCGTCGTGCGGAATCACTTTCAATCCCGGTTCCGGCGGCTCTTCGTTGACGAGTTCCAGGACACCGATCCGCTGCAGGCGGAGCTGTTGCTGCTGCTCGCCTCGAAGGACGGCGCCGAGACACGGTGGCCGCACGTCGATCCCGTCCCAGGAAAGCTGTTCGTCGTCGGCGACCCGAAGCAGTCCATCTATCGCTTTCGCCGCGCCGATGTGGAGATCTATCGGCGGGTCTGTACGCTCCTCGTCGATCGCGGGGCCACGTTCGTGGAGCTGCGGCGCAGCTTCAGGAGTGTGCCCAATATCCAGCGCGTGGTGAACGCCGCCTTCGCGCCGGTGATGGATGGCGACGTCGAGGCGCGGCAGGCGCGGTACGTACCGCTCGAGCCATGGCGGACCGATCACGAGGGTCAGCCGTCGGTCGTGGTGTTGCCCGTCCCCGAGCCGTACGCGCAGCGCTTCGTCACCGCGAGGGCGATCGAAAAATCGCTGCCGGATGCGGTCGGCGCCTACGTCGAATGGCTGGTGCGAAAGAGCGGCTGGACGGTCACCGAGCGCCGCGATCCCGAGAAGCGGGTCCCGCTCGAGGCGCGGCACATCTGCATTCTGTTCCGCCGGTTCGTCAGCTACGGCGAGGACATCACTCGCGCGTACGTCGACGCGCTCGAGGCCCGCGGCGTCAAGCATCTGCTCGTCGGCGGCAGGGCGTTTCACGACCGCGAGGAGATTGAAACGCTCCGCGCCGCGCTGATGGCCATTGAATGGCCTGACGACCAGCTCTCCGTCTTCGCCACGCTCCGCGGCGCGCTGTTTGCGATCGGTGACGAGGAACTGCTCGAGTATCACCACCGTGCCGGCCGGTTCCACCCGTTCCGGATTCCGGAGACCATCCCGTCCGGGCTCGAGCCGATTCGGGAGGCGCTGGCCGCCCTCCGCGACTGGCACACGCGCCGCAACCGGCGGCCGGTCGCCGAAACGATCTCCGAGCTGCTCGGTCACACGCGGGCGCACGTCGCGTTTGTCCTGCGTCCGGGCGGCGAGCAGGCGCTCGCCAATGTGCTGCACGTCGCCGAACTGGCCAGGCAGTACGAGATCGAGGGCGGCATGTCGTTCCGAGGCTTCGTCGAGGCCCTGAGAGAAGCCGCGTCCGGCGGCCACGCCGCCGAGGCGCCCATCCTCGAGGAAGGCAGCGACGGCGTGCGTCTGATGACGGTGCACAAAGCGAAAGGGCTGGAGTTCCCTGTCGTGATCCTCGCCGACATTACCGCGCGCCTGACACCGTACGATGCGAGCCGCCACCTTGACGCGGAGCGCGAACGCTGCGCGTTGCGCATCGGTGGGTGGTCCCCGAAGGATCTGAACGACAACCGCGACACCGAGCTGCGTCGTGAACAGAAGGAAGGTGAGCGCGTGGCGTACGTCGCCGCCACGCGCGCGCGCGACGTGCTCGTCGTCCCTGCCGTCGGTGACGGACCACACACCGATGGCTGGGTCGCGCCGATGAACGCCGCGCTCTACCCGAGTGACAATGCTCGTCGAGTGCAGGCCCGCGCGATGGGATGTCCCGACTTCACAAGTAAGGACTCCGTGCTGGTACGCCCAGATGGCGATCCCGCGTCGAAGCTGACGGTCTGTCCGGGCCAGCACGACTTCGCTTCGTCAGAAGAACCGTACTCAGTTGTGTGGTGGTCTCCCGAGTCTGCGGTGTTGACTCTCAAGGCTCAGGCGCCATTTGGCTTGCGGCGTGAGGATCTGATCGTCAGGGACGTGCCCCCGCTGATTCTTCGGCAACACCTTGATGAATACCAGGAGTGGAAGGCCACGCGGGCGGCGGCGATCGCGTCGGCGGAACGGCCATCGATCGACGTGATCACCGCGACCGAAGCGACGGCGCGGATCGAGGTGCTGCCGATCGATGGCACCACGGTGAGAACCGAGATCGTGCATGGGTCGGTTGCCCGTCCGGGCGGCGTCCGATTCGGCTCCCTGGTGCATGCGCTGCTCGCCGACGTGCCGCTTGCCGCCTTCGACGAAGGGATCGTGGCCCGACTTGCCACGGCGCATGGGCGTGTGCTTGGCGCGGAGGCGGAGGAAATCTCCGCGGCGGAGGATGCCGTGAAACGGGTACTCGATCACCCGATCTGGAAGGCGGCCGTCCTCGCCGCGGCCCACGGACGATGTTATCGAGAGACACCGGTGACGCTGCGCGCCGAGTCGGGCACGCTCATCGAGGGGAATGTCGATCTGGCTTACGTCGAGGACGATGGGTTCGTGGTCGTGGATTTCAAGACCGACCGGGAGCTCGACGGTGCGCTCGAACGCTACCAGCGCCAGGTCCAGATCTATGCGACAGCGATCGCCTCAGCGACCGGCCTACCGACACGTGCGGTGCTGATGAGTGTGTGACGTTTAGGCCTAAAGCCGTCGATTCAGGGTTGGCCCGCGAGTTGCTACGACAGTCCCCGGAGGTCACGGCAATGGTTATTCGATTCAAGGAATCCGTCAGAGTCCGCGTATGGGGACGGGAACTGAGCAACTTCCGCAAGGGCGAAGTGCACACTGTTCCAACCGCGGTCGCCGGTGTGCTCCTCGCGCAGGGCTGCGCCGAGCCAGTGCCGGACAACTCGACTCCAGAGCTTCGCCGCGCCAGCTAGCCCTCGAGCGCCTTCAATTGCCGGTCAAGATCGGCAATTGCCTGCTCGAGCATCGCTCTGTGCGCCGGCGCGCACGCCTGCTGGAGATCACTCAGCGCTCGGGTTCGCGCCAACATCAGTGTCGCCCGCGCCGTCCGCTTGCGGACTTCATCTGGAGACACGGGCAGGGTCTTGAGGCGGCCCTCCGCAGCCGCTTCCTGCTGCGCCTCAACCGACTTACTTTCCCAGCCACGTGCCAAAAATTGGCTCTCCAGGGTGACGGTTAGTGTCACCGCGGCTGGAAATCCGGCACCACGTCAGCCCGTGGCCACGAACCACCAGTCCCACACGAACCGCGAACCAAGAACCACGAACCGACTATTTGGCGTGCGCGGCGGCCCGCTCGGCGGGCGGCACAGCCATGAGGTCCGGGTGCCCGGCCACATGGGCCTTCACGATCGCTTCGGCCTGTGCCACCGCTGCCGGATCGCCGGCGCGGAACACCGAGTTCGCCTCGACGAGCTCCTTCTGCGACGAAGGCGTCGAATCCACGCTGTCGTAGATGGCGGCAACCGGACACGCTGGTACGCAAGCGCCGCAGTCGATGCACTCATCCGGGTGGATGTACAGCATCGTCGCCTGCTCGAACTCCGGCTCGTCTTTCCGGGGATGAATGCAGTCAACGGGGCAGACGTCGACGCAGGCGCTATCCTTCGTGCCGATGCACGGGTCAGTGATAACGAAAGGCATGCCGTTCAGCTTATAACGAAATGCCTCTCGTCTACTTGATGAACTGAATCAAGTGCTCCGACGACCCGGCCATGAAGAAGCGCGCCCAGCGGCCGGCGATCTTGTCCGTGCCCAGTCCTTCCTCGATTCCCATCACCTGTGGATACCAACGGCCGCCGTTCAGAATCTTCACGGGCGATGACCACAGCTTCGGATCGTCGAGGCGAGGCGCGAACGACACGTAGATGCCCTCCTGGGTCCACGTCGTGTCCTTGGCATGATTGAGTAGCATGACGTACTGCTGGAGATACTCGTTCCAATGGACCGAAGGGCCCCAGAAGGCGTCGACAAGCGTGTCGTCGTCATTCCAGGGTTCAAGGGCCGGAAAGATCGGGACCGCCGAGGGATAGATCCAGCGACGCGTGCCGTCCGAAAGCGCGGAGCTCCGGGCTGGAAACCACGTGCGGGTTCCGAACACCATGGCCTTGCCAGACGGATCGTCGCGATCGGCCCAGGCGAGCCGCGCGACCCCGACGCCCTGCAAGCGACCGACCCGGACGTACTGAGAAAAGAAGAAATACAGATCGCGAGACTCGGGATCCAGCTGGACGCTGAAGTCCCCGACTCCACCGACGAAGTACACGTCGTTGGTCTCACAATCGAACGACCCTGGCGGCGCTTCGAGCACCAGCCCGAGCGGTTCCCATGTCACTCCGTGATCGACGGACTTGGCTGCGCCGATTCTGGGTATCACCTTCTTATTGTTCGGCCCCGGACACCACGTCGCGGGGTTCTCATTGTGGTAGTAACCGTACAACGTCCCATCGTCATCGCTGACGACAGCCTCCATCCAGATCCCGCCGCCCGGCCACGGGTCGATGACGACGGGGAAGGCTGAACTGAGATTTCGCAGATGGGGGCCCGTCGCGAGATAGGGGCTGCCCGCGATGGACGTGAGGACGAGCACTTGACTCAGCCCGTTGACGCGCTGCCAGACAGAGGGGCTGTTGCTATCGACGTCTCCCGTGAAGCGGAGACGGGGAGCCTCGCTGAGTTCTGCGCGAGGCGTGGTCGGGGTCGCGGTGTGGGTCGCGTTCTGCGCGATCAGTTCTCGCGACGTGACGGGTATGGTGACAAGAAGACAAGAGAGAAGAAGGCGAAGCATCGCGCCGGGCCTTGCACCACCCGTGCCCGCTCGGCCCGCGGTGCGCGCGAGCCATCAAGTCGTCTGGATCGAGCACGATAACGCGCGGCTTCGACAACGCGCGTACTCGCGCGGGTGCACGAAGCGAGGACAACAGTGGACTGCTGGGATGACGCGCGCTTATACGACGGCCTGTTCCGGGAATCGGAGTCGCACCCGGAATTCACGTCTGAGCAGCCACAGATTCATCGCGAGCTGCACGAGGACGGCGGCGACAGAGATATACCAGATCGATCGCAGCGCGAACCCTGGCGTCCGGGCCAGCAACAGCACCGGCAGCGCGACGATGATGATGCGGGTCACCGATGTGATCAGCGACGGCTGGTCGTCTTCAGGAGGTGGCCAGTGAGGGAGCCGGTGGTGAGGTCCTGCACCGACCCATGATAGACTTCGCGGCCGGTCCCGTACGAGGAAGGTAGGGCCGTCGTGGAGGATGAGAGACATGAAAAGTCTGTGCGGGCTCATGGGAGCCACGCTGTTCTTGGTGGCATGCAGTAGTCCTGCACCCACACCCGCCGCGGCGCCTCCGGCGCCGGCCGCCCAGCCCTACGCCTCGCTGGCCCAGGTCATGAGAGGCATCCCGTTCCCGAATTCGAACATCATTTTCGATACCCAGAGCCTTGATCCCGCGGCCGAGAAAAAGTCCGGAGACACCAGCGGCGCAGGTGCGTCGGCGCAGTACAACAGCGTCTACGGGGGGTGGCAGGCGGTCGAGAACGCCGCGCTCGCCCTTTCCGAAACCGCGAATCTCATCATGATTCCGGGGCGCTTGTGCGAGAACGGGCGCCCGGTTCCCCTCGATCAAGACGACTACAAGAAGTTCGCGGCTGGACTGGCGGAGGCCGGCAAGGTCGCTTACAAAGCGGCACAGTCCAAGAACCTCGATGCGATGCTCGAAGCCGGCGGCACGGTCACTGATGCGTGCTCAGCCTGTCACGACGTCTATCGCGAGAAGCCGGACTTGAAGGACCGGTGCATCCCGCCCCCGGCGAAGTAGGACCCTGAATGGCTGAACTGTTCATGCCGCTGCACGATCTGTTCTTCTATTTCTCGGAGCTCGAGAGCAGCATCGCGCTCCGCGAATCGCAATACGTCTGGTCCCTGTTCGAAGTCGCGCATGTCGTGAGCATGTGCCTGTTCGCCGGGCTCATCGTCATGATGGATCTCCGGCTGCTCGGCATCGGCAACATGCAGACGCCGTTCTCGCAGCTGCAGAAGCGGCTGTTTCCCTGGCAGATGTTCGGGATGACGCTGAGCGCGGTCACCGGCTCCGTTCTGGTCTTCGGCGACCCGATGCGTTTCTATGCCAACATCTTCTTCTGGTTGAAGATGTTGATGATGGTGATCGCCGGCGTGAACGCGATGGCGTTCCACTACATCACCTACTTCAATGTCGACACGTGGGATTCGAAGGTGCCACCGTTCGGGGCCAAGCTGGCCGGTGCTCTCGGTGTCGTGCTGTGGGCGTTCGTGATTGTGGCCGGCCGCCTTATCCCGTACAACTGGTTCCAGAACGGTTAGGAGGCGACCCCAATGCTTCAGCCCTTTTTCCAGTGGATGAACGATCTCGCGGTCAGTAAAGCCATCGGTGAATCCATCTGGATCTTCCCCGTCGTCCAGGCGGTGCACCTGTTGTTCCTCGCGCTGTTCGCAGGCGCGCTCCTGATTGTCGACCTGCGCCTGCTGGGGCTGGGGATGAAAGATCAGTCGGTCGCCAAGATTGCCCGCGACGCACGGCCGTGGATGATCCTGGGTTTCATCGGCCTGGTCGTCACCGGGACGCCTCAGTTGATGCAGAACGCCATGCGGGAGTACTACAGCGACTTCTTCTGGCTGAAGATGTACATGCTGCCGATTGCCCTGGTCTTCACCTTTACGATCCGGCAGAAGGTGGCGATGGCCGAGAACCCCCAGGTGGGACCACTCTGGAGCTGGGTTGTGGGGTTTCTCTCTATCCTGCTCTGGTTTGGCGGCGTGACCATCCCGTCGCGGCTGATCGGGCTCTTTACATAGCCCCTTAGCTGGCCGTTCTCTGCGTCCTCCGCCCTAACGCGGTCGCGAACAGGAAGCCGGCCAGAACGACCGTCATCGCCACGACGGTCCAAATCATGATCCAGGTTCCGAGCCAGGGGGCAAACGTCCCCTTGGCTTCGGCGGCCTCGCGCGCCGGCAGCAGATTCACTCCAATCAAAACTCCGACGGCGCCGAGCGCGAGAACCACGACGGCAGCCACGATCCACATCCGGTTGTTCATGGGCAGTAGAGTCTCCAGGTCGAGCGCGCATTATAGCCTGTGTTTCCAGGCGAGCCGGTAGCCGCTAGCTGGTAGCTGGTCGGAGGCCGGTGGCGGGCGGGTATTCCCGCTGCCGGCCTTTTTCTTGGCGACCGGCGACCGGCCACCGGCTACGCGCTACCATACTTCCACTCTAGATGTCTGCCTTCCGATTCGCGGGCGCCCGGATTCTGCTCTCGCCCCGAGAGCCGCTGGTTGGCGGCGGTGCCGCCGAGGCCTTCGAGCAGCAGCTCCAGCAACTCCTCCGGAACGGCTATCGCAATCTCGTCGTCGATCTGACCGCGGTGAGCGCGATTGACAGCGCCGGCATACGGGCGCTCGTCCGGGGTCATACCAGTGCCCGGCGCATGGACGGCACGCTTCGGCTCGCCGCGGCCAGATGGGCGGTCTCGGATGTACTGAAGCTGTCGAATCTGAGCGGCATCTTCGAAATGTACGAGTCGGTCGACGGGGCGATGATCGCGGCGTGGCCGTGGGCCGCCATCCGCTCCGTCGCCGGCGGCACGGCTCTGTGCGTGATGCTCGTCTGGATCGGACTCAAATGGCCCGCCGAGCTCACCGGGATCGGCAGCCTGGGCTCCGCGTTGACCGGCGGCGGAGAAGCGACAGGAGCCGTCAGCCGATTTCAGCCCTTCCTCGAGCTGGGCAAGCTCGTGGCCGCGGCGCTCATCGGCATGCTCGTGACCGCCGTGCACAAACCCTCATCCAGGGACCGTCCCGGTGGGCGTTCGATGGAACAGGCGCAGATGCTGCTGTGCGTGTCCGGGGCGCTGATGATGATCATCATCGGCAACTCGTTGGCGCGAGCCTTCGGCATTGCCGGCGCCGCGAGCATCATCAGGTTCAGGACACCGGTCGACGACCCGAAGGACGTCACGATCCTCTTTCTGCTGATGGGTCTCGGGATGTCCACCGGCCTCGGTGCGTTTGCGGTGGCCGGACTGGGCACGGCATTTCTGTGCCTGACGCTGGTGGCGCTCGATGCGATGGCCAAACAGCAGACGCGGCTGATGTCGGTCGAGATCGTCGCCAGTGGACGGGCCTTCCCGTCGACCCGCGTCGAAGAGTGCTTCGCCCGCAATCAGATCATCTTCGAGCCTCGCGAGATTGCGCAGTCCGACGATGTCACCGTGAAGTATCACGTCTGGCTCGACCCGCGGATGTCGCTCGATGAGCTCAGCGCCCAGCTGATGAAGGATACCGCCGGCGTCACCGCCGTGGCCTGGGAACACCCCAAGCGCGTATGACGGCTGCGCCTCGACGCCCGCCGCGCGATCGGGTGGTGACATCGCCATCCAGCCGGCGGGAGGTTGTGCTGGATGCGATCCGCCATGCGCGCGTCAGCCTGGCGCTCTCGCTCTTCCGCTGCAACGACAAGACGGTGTTTGCGGAGCTGACCAGAGCGCGAGAGCGCGGCGTGGCGGTTGACGTGCTGGTCACCTCCCGCTCGGGCGGCGGGAAGAAACGGCTCCGCAAGCTGTGGCGCGCGCTCGAGGCGACGGGGGCGTCGGTGCATGCGCATGCCGATCCCGTGGTGAAGTACCACGCCAAATACCTCGTGGCCGACGATGGCCCGGCGCTCGTCGCCTCCTTGAACTTCACACGCAAGTGCTTCGAGCGCACCATCGACGCGATCGTCGTGACGCACGATCCGGCTGTGGTCGAAGGCCTGCGGCAGCTCATCGCAGCCGACCGGGCGGGTCTTGCTATCCCCGAGAACCTGTGCCCCAGGCTCATCGTCGGTCCCGAGCGAGCCCGTCGTCAGTTCAGCGAGATCATCGGGCAGGCGAAGTCGAGCATCCGTCTCATCGATGCGAAGGCGTCGGATCCCGCGTTGACCGTGCTGCTGCGCACGCGCCGTGCCGGCGGACTCCGCGTCGATCTGTACGAAGGGAAGCGGCTTGGCGGCGCGAAGTCGCACGGGAAAATCATGCTCGTCGACGACACGCTGGCAATTGTCGGGGGACTGTCCCTCAATGCCCTCAGCCTCGACTTCCGGCGTGAGGTCGCGGTCACTGTGGACGACCCTGAAGCCGTCGCGGAGATCGCCCGGTTCTTCGACGTCGTGGCCGCGACGAACCAGCCGACGAACGAAGCGGTCCTGGCCGAGGGAGACGCGGCGTGTTGAGCTGGTCCGGCTGAAGCCGGACACTACGTACGCCGGACACTACGTACTAGGTACGCCCGCCGTGTGCCGCGCCGTGGCGCGCAGATGCCGCCGCATCCGCTCCATCAACTGCAGGCGGGTGACGCCTCCGAGCCGCTTCTCGAGACGTTGCCAGGAGAACTCGACGAACCCCGCCCGATCGGCGACGTGTTTCGCCGGCGGCGCATCGACCCATCGGCGCTCGGCGGGCTGCGGCGCGAAGAGAAAGAGATCGGTGAGCCACGCCGCGTCGAGTCCCGCGGCCTGGCCGAAGGCAATCGCGGTGGTGACATACGGCGCCGCCACGACCAGGCGGCCTTCGTCGAGTGCCGGGCGAATCTCCCAGCGCAGCCGGAACACCAGGTCAGCCGCGTAGAGCAGCAGGAGCGTGCGCGCGGATGGCACTCCAGCATCCGCTTCGGCGAACACCAGCTCATCGAAGATACCGGACGCGCCCCAGAGGCTCACGCCAGGCCGGTGCCGGCGATTGGCGGTGATGATGGCGCGCGCCGTGTTCTTGAGTGCGCCGGCATTCACCCCATCGACTGAGATCAGCCTCGCTTCACTGGACGTCACTGGCTCGCCCCCTCGTGGCCAGCCACTCGACGACCGCGTCCAGGTTCCAGTCGGACCAGGAACGCTGCTCGCCTTCTCGAAACAGCTTCCGGATCTCCTGGTGTTGATCGTGGATGGATTGTTCGGCGTCCACGGTGATGAATTGGAAGATCAGCGCCAGCGACTCGTATTCGCGGATGACCCTCGTAATGAACCGCTCATAGCTGGCGGTGGGTTCATCGATCGCGGTCACGTCCTGACCGGCCTCGTAGAAATTCGGCGTGCGCGTGGCGGAGATCCGCTGGCGCGAGGTGCCGGGAGACACCGAGAAATAGAACACCAGATCGGGCCAGAGCAGCGGCTGATACAGCTTCAGGACCCAGTCGAAATCCAGTCCCCTGGCCACGTCTCGCGCCAGGCCGGTGAACAGAAACCGGTCCGCGATCACCAGCTTGCCGTCCCACAGCGCTGGCAGGACGGACCGTTCGACTCGATGCCTGAAGTCGGCCGCGTGCAGCAGCGAAAACTCCAGCGGGCTCAACACGCGGATCGCCTTGCGGCTCTTGATCAGCGGCTTGATCAACTCGGAGGAGTTCCATTTGGTGGTCACCACGGCGTGGCCCTCGGATTTCAGCCACGTCTTGAACAGCTTTCGCTGCGTGGTCTTTCCGGATCCGTCCGGCCCTTCGAACGCAACCAGGAGACCGCGACGCTTGCCGCGATCCTCGAAACGGGCCCGCGCCAGCCGGCGCAGTTTCTGATTGAGCGAGCGTGAAGTGACGATGGCGGCCACGAAGAGCGCAGATCATATCCCATGCAACAAAAGGGGCCGCACGCGCGATACTGTTCATCTCAGGCATATGACACTGTTCCGGTTCTCCATCCTCGCGTGGGCATTCCTCGTCGCGGCCAGCCCTGTCTGGGCGCAGCGCGTCACCGCATCTGTTGCCGGGTCCGCGACAGACGAGACCGGAGCGATCCTCGGCGGCGTCACCATCACCGCCCGCAATCAGGCGACGGGTCTTCAACGGGACGCCACGACGGGTGACAATGGACGGTATGTCATCGGGAGCCTGCCGGTCGAAGGTGAGTACGAGATACGCGCCGAGCGCGCGGGGTTTGCCGCCGTCGTCCGCGACAAGGTGGCGCTCCTTCCAGATCAGACGCTCTCGCTCGACTTCGCGTTGAGGGTGGCCGCGCGCGAGCTGATCGTGGTGGGGACCTCCGTGGAGCCGCGGCTCGACCGCGACCAGTCCACCGTACGCCAGACCGTGAGCGAGCAGATGGTTCACGCGCTGCCGTTGTTCGGCCGCGGGTTCATGCCGCTCGTCTCGCTGGCATCAGGCTTCACCGGCAATGCCGATTTTCCCAGCCCGCAGGGGCAGCCGTATTGGACCAACCACGTGCTCGTCGATGGCGCGAGCCATTTCTCGAAGTGGCGGAGCGCACCCCGCAGCTTCTACTCAGGCTACGGGCTCGAGTCGATCAAGCAGATTCAGGTGCTGACGAATCTCTTCTCCGCCGAGTTTGGTGAGGCCATGGCCTCCATCACCAGCGTGACCACGAAAGCCGGCACCAACGAACACCATGGAAGCGCGCTGTTGTTTGTCCGAGACGATGGCCTGGATGCCGTGCCCCCGTTCTCAACGGAGACACCGGAGGCGGGGGCCCAGCAGTTCGGCTTCTCCCTCGGTGGGCCGTTGGTCAAGGACCGGACGCACTACTTTGCCAGCGTCGAGGGCCGCCGATCGCGCGACCGGAATATCGTTGTCTCACCAGCGGCACTGAACGTCCAGGTGCCGGATCGGCAGGACGAGCTCCTCGCGTTCTTCAGGCTGGACCTGCAGCACGGCACACGTCAGCTGCTCTCGGCTCGATACAACGGGCAGAGATTCCGGTGGCATCTCGAGCCTGGAGGCCTGACACTTCCAGGTTCGGGCACGAGCTACTCCACCGACGTCCATACGTTCCTCGCGACCCAGGCGCTGCAGCTCTCCAGCCACGCGCTGAACGAAGTGCGTGTCCAGTTCGCGCGGTTCGTTGACGTCCGTCAGGATCTGCAGCCGTCGGTGTTCGTGTCGCGTGCCGGCTACTCGATCCAGGGTGGCATTCTCGGGCCGGAGGGATTTGGCGCGGACCCGGAGGACACATGGGAAGCCGCGGACACGGTGTCGGTCTGGAAAGGTCGGCACACCGTGCGCATGGGCGGCGGGCTCAAGTACGTGCGCGCGAACAACACCTCACTCACGATGGGGCGCGGCGCTTACTATTTTGCCGGGCCGCCTGAAAGTGCCTCGCAGCCGTTCCTGTTCACCCAGAGCCTGGCGCCAACGGCCACCGGCATCGTCGCCGATCCGAGGAGCCTTGCCGTCGGGGCTTTCCTACAGGATGACTTCCGGCTCGGCTCGGGGCTGACGCTGAACGCCGGCCTGCGCTACGACGTCGAGCACACCTTCAACCTGCTCGGCGCGGAGATCCCGACCGACACCAACAACGTCCAGCCGCGGTTCGGTGCCGCGTGGGACGTCGGGAGCAGCGGGCGGACGGTGGTCCGTGGCGGTGTCGGGCTGTACACCCAGCAGCATCTCTTGTATCCGATCAATCGCGCGCAGCTCGAGGGGCCCGACGGAGTGGTGAGTATCTCGCTGACGCCGAGCTCGCCGCTCATGCCCGTCTTTCCGGGAGTGCTGACCTCGTTCTCACCGAGCGCCGTGGCGCCGCCGCGCGACGTCTATCGCGTGGACCCGGATTTCCGCAACCCCTACGCGATCCAGTCTGCCATCGGCGTGCAGCGCGCGATGTCGGGCAGCGTCATCTCGGTCGACTTCGTGCACCTGATCGGACGCGATCTGTCGAGCCTGATCGACGTCAATACCCCGGCCTCGATTCAGAAGCCGGGGCAGCGGACGGTCGAGGAAGCCGATGCGACCAGACCGCTGGTGCCGGCGCCGGCGACCTACCGGAAGATCATCACGCTCGGCAACGTGGGTCGCAGCTGGTATCGGGCGCTGCAGGTCAAGGTCGATCGGCCGGCGGGCCCGTTGACCCTGATGAGCTCGTACACCTTCTCGCGCGCCGAAGACATGGCCGCCAACTACGAGCTGCCCGAAGACAGCCGCCGCATTGACGCCGAGAAGGCGCGTGCCGACACCGACGTCACGCACAATATGGTCGTGGGGCTGATGTGGGCGCTCCCAGGCACCGGCCCGATCGCCGGTGGCTGGTCCGTGTCCGGCATCGGCATCTTTCGCAGCAACCGGCCGTACACGATCTCGTGGGGAGACGATCGGAACGGGACCACACAAAGCGACGCCAGGCCCGACGGCCGCAATACCGCGAAGACCGGGCCCTATCGCACCGTCGACCTCGCGCTCACACGTCGGTTCCGCCGCGGCCCCCTCGTCACCGAGGCCCGGCTGGAAGCGTTTAACGTCTTCAACGCCACCAACTACGATCAGTACGTGGGCGAGCTGCTGTCACCGCTCTTCGCCCAGCCGATCTCGGCGTTTCCTCAACGGCGGCTACAATGCGCGGTCGTCTTGAGGTTCTAGTGTGAGGAGACGCCTGCTTCTGCTCCTGGTCTGTGTGGCGTGCGGCTACTGCGGCAGCCAGTCCCCGACTGGCCCCACGCCCGGCCAGCCGACGGTGCCCCTGCCACCGGGAGGATCCGTGCCGCCGTCGCCGATTCCGCCGGGAGGCCCGCACATCTTTGTCGGGGCTGGGGACATCGGCTTTTGTGACAAGAACCCCGTGGCCACGGGGGCTCTGCTGGACACGATCGGGGGCACCGTCTTCACGCTCGGCGACAATGCGTACTTTCATGGAACCCGCCAGGAGTACCGCGACTGCTACGATCCGGGGTGGGGACGTCACAAGGACCGCACGTTTCCGGTGCCGGGTAACCACGAGTATGAGTCCCCGGGCGCAGGTCCTTACTTTGAGTACTTCGGGGACGTCGCGGCGGGACCGGAGTTCCAGGGCTACTACAGCTTCGAGGTTGGCTCCTGGCACGCTGTGGCGCTCAACAGCAATATCGCAGTCGGCCCGGGATCGGCTCAGGCCAACTGGTTGCGGAACGATCTGGCGTCCAGCCGCTCCAGGTGCACGGTTGCGTATTGGCACCATCCGCTGTTCACGTCAGGACCCAACGGCGATGTACAGGCGATGCGCGAGTTCTGGCGGCTGCTGTACGAGGCTGACGCGGACGTCGTGCTCGTTGCGCACGAGCACATGTACGAACGATTCGCGCCACAGGATCCCAATGGACGCGCAGATCCCGCGCGTGGGATTCGTCAGTTCATCGCCGGGACAGGCGGCGCGTTTCTCTATCCGGTCGTGAGTGTGCACCCGAACAGCGAAGTTCAGATTTCCGCGTTCGGCGTGTTGAAGCTCACGCTGTTCGCGGATCGCTATCAGTGGGAGTTCGTACCGGTGTCGGGGCAGTCAGATGCCGGAAGCGGAGTCTGTCATTGACAGCGTCGGGACTCGGGACTCGGGACTCGGGGCTCGCGATTCGGGACTCGACTGCCGGATCCCGGGTCCCGGATCCCGACAATTTCTAGACCCGTCCTACGAGATCGTGAACTCGACGGCGTCGGACGACTCGCTCGTGCCGCACCAGTTGTGCGCGTGCACGCGAGCGAAATGGCTGCCGGGTTCCATGCTCTCGAGCGTTTGAGCGGAGTCGGTCGTGTTGGTCAGCAGGACGTCCGCGCTGCTCGGTGTGTTGCCGATGACGACGACGTAGTCTGAGGCCTCGCTGACCGGAGACCACGTCAGGCTGACAGCTCCGGCCGTGACGCTGACCGAGAGACCGCCCGGGGCGCTCGGCACCGCGCAGCTCGACGGAGAGGTCGGCGTCGCGACAGCGAGCGGGCTCGACGGACCCGTCGGAGACAACAACGTACTACCGCTGTCCGCACATCCTGCGACCCATACAGCGACCAGCACCGCAAATCCTAAACTCAAACGCCTCATGATGTTTTGCGTGTCCTTTACGCGATTGCCCAGACGGGCATCTGGCCGGCTCCCCGCCAGCCACGAGCGTGTAGGGCAAGGACCATGCCCCTGCACCCCAGGGCACGTTGCCGTTTCGTGCAGCTGTGCACGTCGCGTAAAGCCCGATGGATGAGTAGTTAGCGGCTCGGCGGACGTCCTCGTCCTGAACGATCCCCTCGGGAGCGTGATCGGGAGGTGATCCGGGTGCCGAAACGGAACGCGCGACTGCGGAAGCGTAACTGGCGTCTTGACCGCGTATTCCGAGCGTATAGAGTAGGCGTGGCTTGAAGAGCGCCGATGTGCGCAGGTGCGTGCGCCGGCGAGGAAAGGACATCCAGGATGGCGTACGTGAGGCGCATGTGTGCGGTGATTGCGGGGACGGCGCTGATGGGGCTGCCGCTTGTGGCGGGATCGATTCCATCGGGCAAGCCGGAGGATGTGGGCCTGTCCACCGAACGCGTGAAGCGCATCGGCGAGACCGTCCAGCGCCACATCGACGCCCGCGACGTGGCCGGTGCCGTCACGTTGGTCGCGCGGAAGGGGCGCATCGCGCACTTTGAAGCGCGCGGCATGATGGACATCGACGCGAAGAAGCCGATGCCGAAAGACGGCTTGTTCCGGCTGGCCTCGATGTCGAAGCCGATTACCGGCGTGGCCGTCATGATGCTCGTCGAGGAAGGCAAGATTCGACTGAGCGATCCGGTGTCGAGGTTCATTCCCGAGTTTGCAAATCTCAAGACCGTGGCGGTGCCGCGGCCTGGCACGCCGGCGCCCGCGAAGCCGGGCGCGGAGGTGCCGTTCGACACGGTGCCTGCCGCACGCCAGATCACGATCGCGGATCTGCTGAAGCACGGCTCCGGGCTGGTCAGCGGTGGACTGGGGGCCGGCGCGGCCTCCCGGCTTGCACCACGAGCACCGACCGACACGCTGGCCACGTACATTCCACGGCTCGCGGCCGTACCGCTCGACTTTCAGCCGGGGACGCTGTGGCGCTATAGCGGTCAGGCCGGATTCGACGTCCTCAGCCGCGTCGTCGAAGTGGTGTCGGGGCAAACGTTCGACAAGTTCCTTCGCCAGCGACTGCTCGACCCGCTCGGCATGAAGGACACCGGGTTCTTCCCAGGGGAGGGCCGCGCACCGAGGCTCGTGACGATCTATCAATCGACGCCGGAAGGTTTGCGACCGGGAAACCAGACGGTCTCAACCGTGTACTTCTCCGGTGCTGGAGGCATGATGAGCACCGCTGAGGACTATCTGCAGTTCGCGCAGATGATGCTCAACGGCGGCGAGTTGAACGGCACGCGCTACCTGAGCCCGCGTACGGTCGAACTGATGACCTCGAATCACACCGGCGACATGGTCAATGGCCAGTTCGGGCGACCGGCGCAGGGTATGGGCTTCGGGCTCAGCATGCAGGTGGTACAGGATCCGGTCGCCGCGAATCTGCGTGTGTCGAAGGGCGCGTACGGGTGGGCGGGCGGCACGGGCGTCAGCTTCTGGGTGGAGCCGGCGGAACAGATCGTGTCGATTTACTTCATTCAAGGCGGCTCGGGCGGAGGGCTTCGTCAGGACTTCGAGAACGCCGTGTATCAATCGATTGTCGCGCCATGACCCGCCTTCGCCCGAAACTTCGTCTGCGGGCTTCGGCGGGGTTGCTCGTCACCTTCACGGCAGTCGTCGTCTCGCTGACGTATGCGCATGCACAAGGCACTCCGGTCCGTGTGCTGTCGTCGAACGGCTTCCGGGCCGCGATCGATGACCTCGGCCCGAAGTGCGAGCGCACGATCGGTCACCCGCTGACGATGCAGTTCGGGACGTCCGCGTCGCTCAGACAGCGCATGGACGCGGGCGACGCTTTCGATGTCGCCATTGTCACGGCTGAAGCGATGGACGATCTGGCGAAAGCAGGGAAGGTTGCTGCATCCACACGCACGGTGCTGGGCCGCTCTGGGATCGGTGTCGGCGTTCGGGCCGGTGCGACGAAGCCTGATATCAAGACGGCCGAGGCGTTGAAGACGACGCTGCTCGCCGTACGATCGATCACCTACGCCGGGGATGGCGCAAGCCGTCCGCACATCGAGAAGATGGTCGGCGTCCTTGGCCTCACCGATGTGATGACGAAGAAAACGCGGCTCGAGCAGGGCTCGGTCGCGGCCGCCGCGAAGGTGGCCGGCGGCGACGCGGAGTTGTTGATCACGCTGATCAGCGAGATCCTGCCGGCACCGGGTGTCGATCTCGTCGGCCCGCTGCCAGCCGAGTTCCAGCATTACGTGTCGTTCGCGGCGGCGAGTGGTGCGAAGGCGGCGAACCCCGATGCAGGGAAGGCGCTGATCGCCTGTCTCTCCGCACCCGGCGTCGCAAGTACGCTCAACGCCAAGGGCATCGACAAGCCGTAATCGACGTAGTGTCCGGCTTCAGCCGGACCCGTAGGGGCGGGTCTTCCGCCTTCGCCATGGGCTTCGGCGGACCACCGTAGCCTTGGCGGAGGTGGTTAGACCCGTCTGCATTCGCGAACGCCACCGCCTATACGCCGCCGCGATCGTGCCCTTGGGCCGGCGGCCGGCTCCGCACGGCGGGAAATCGTCCTCCGCTCTTGCCCTGCCGCTGTGCGCGCGTCTATCAGCTAATTCGCAACGGCATCTGTCACACGGCTCGAAACGCCTGGCGTATATCGACACACCGAAAACGCGTTGACGGAAGACGCGCGCATGAATCACTGCGCCCGACTTCCTGCTTCGCGGTGCGACGCCGTGCTACGAACGGCCGCCAGCCGAGGGCACGCTCGCGGCGGCGTAATGGACTGTCAGCGCGCTCGTTGAGGCGGGTCTTTTAGACCCGCCTCTGTTCACTCGACGCGAGGCCGGTGATTCGCTCGATGAACGGCGCCTTCGCACACGTGTAAGCCTCTCTGTCCGCACGATGTTCCTGCGCCAGCCGTCGCTTCAGGTCCGCGTATTCGTCTGCGATCTCTGGATGCGACCGCAGACGTGGCGATCCGTGTCAGTCCTGACTGATGTAGCGGTTGTGGCACTGCGTGCACACGTTGTAGACGGTCTCGCCCGCGCCCAGCACCGCTTCCGGGTTTCTGGACTCGGCCGCTTTCGCCGCCTCCATGCCGGCGTCAACGAGCGCTGCCGACAGGGTCATCCACTCGTTCTGGTCTTTGGCTCGCGACGGCATCATCAGCAGATTGCCCGATTCCGCGATGGTGATGGCGCTCGACCAGACGGCCGCCCACTCCTGGTCCGTCTTCGGGGATCGCTCGGTGATGCCGTTGCTGTCGATGATGGTGGAGACCGAATCCCAATAGAACTGCGCCGAACGCTGGACCGGGCCGATCATGAGTTGGTCGACCGTCGCGGCCGGTTTGAAGGGCGGCTCGGACACGTTGCCGCACGCCGCACAGAGAGCCAGACTGACTCCGCAGAGGACAGCTCGCATGGGTTGCGACGGTCATCTTATCGTGGCCGGATGTGCGGCACGTGTGTCGGTGGACCGGCCGCGCGCCGCGCGCGTGACCGCGGTCGTTGAGGATTTCCCTGCGTCCTGATGAGAAGGTTCAACCTTTCCGGCGGCTGACACCTTGCAGACACATGCGATCCCCCGGCATAAATGTGGCACCCGACGGTGTCCATGCAGAAGTCGATCGCCCTCACCGGGTCACTGGTGTTCGCCGTGCTGTGCGCCACTCCGGTGCCGTCGCTCGCTCAGTCTGCGCGCACGAAGTGTGTCACCGGCAGGCAGGTCGAGGATCTCCAGGCCCTCGATCTCGAGGGGCTCCTCAACACCAAGATCATTACGGCCTCGCGGTTCTCGGAGCAGGAATCCGACGCCGCCGGCATCATCTCGGTCGTCAACCGCGACGAGATGCGACGGTTCGGTGGGACCACGCTGAGAGACGTGCTCGAGCGGGTGCCTGGTCTGACGGGCACGAGCGCGTACTTTACGGATCGCAACATGGTGGCCGCACGCGGCGACCAGACGAAGATCGACGGCGGCCACATCCTTCTCCTCATCAACGGCCGGCCGACGCGAGAGATCCTCGAGGGCGGCATCATCAGCGACGTGCTCGAGTCGTTTCCGATTGACGCGCTCGACCACATCGAGGTCATCAGGGGACCAGGGTCCGTGCTGTATGGCTCGAACGCCTTCTCCGCGGTGATCAACCTGATCACCAAGGACGTCCAGGACGGCGGGTTCTCGATCAGCGGGGCCGGCGGCGCCGGCGGCGCCTACCAGACATCGGGAACGGCGAGCGTCACGTGCGGCGAGCTGCGAATGCTGGCGTCCGCGCAACTGCACAACAAGCGGGACTGGCCCACGGCGTTTCGGATTCCGCTGTCGCTCGTCGGCAACCCGGTGGCTCCGGCCGTTCCGCTGGTCCAGCAGGTGAGTGTCGAGGACCGTGGCATGGGTGCGTTTTTCGACGTCGGCTACAAGGGCCTCAGCATCATGACATCGCTCTCCGGCTTCGAGGCCTCATCATTTGTGATCGGCTCGGTCAGCGACAACGCGTGGGGACGCGTCTTCACGGATGTGGGCTATGCCTTCCACCCCCAGACGAAATGGAACTCGAGCGTGAACGTGACGTTCACGCGTACGACGCTGGAAGTTCCCGGGTTTCCCTTCATCGATCGGCGATCGCACGAGGCGATTCTCGAGTGGACCAATTCGTTCAAGATCAGCGACGTCAGCCAGGTCAGCTTCGGCGCCCTGTATAGCCGGATTCAGGGACGGGAAATTTACGAAGGCCTTACGCCCGCCATCACTATCTCGGAAGGCAGCCGGCCCGCTGGGGCCCTGTATGGCCAGATGAACCACGCCCTCACTGAACGCGTGAACCTGATCGGGGGGTTCCAGGCCAACAAGATCGGCGCCCTCGATCTCGATGTCGTGCCACGCGGCGGAGTCGTCGTTCGCGTGGCGCCGCGCGTCCACGTGAAGGCGCTCTACAGCAAGGCCTTCCGCGCGTCGAGCATCAACGAAACGCGGCTGAGTCATCCTGGCTTGGTCGGCGACCCGGATCTGCGTCCCGAGAAGGTGGGCACCTTCGATCTCGAGGCGAGCTACCACGGCCGTCGACTGCAGGGAGCACTGGGCTATTTCCACAGCCGCCAGACCGATAGCATCGTCGTTGACACCGACCCCAGCCTTCCGCGCTGGCAGTATCGGAACCTGAGTGAGGCGACGTTCCACGGTGTCGAGGGCTCGGTGAAGTACTACGTGCACCCGAATGTCCTGGTCCTTGGCTCGGTCCTCTATCAGACGAACGAGGATGGACAGGGGAACTCGCACGTGACGCCGGTGTCCCCCCTGGGCGCGAAGGCTGGCGTCAGCTACGAGTCGAAGCTCGTCACACTCAGCCTGTTCGACAGCTACCAAGGGAACATGGACGGCTTCGCCGGCACGGTGAGTCCGACGGTCAATCCCAGTGCGGGCGCGTATCACATGCTCAGCACGCGGATGCGGTTCGACGCGTCCACGCTGACGCGTGCGTCACGCGGGATTGCGTTCTTCGTCCAGGGCGACAACCTGAGCAACAAGGAAGTCTGGCACGCGGACTGGGGCGGCAATTCAGCCGATACGCTCCCGGCCTATGGCGGACGCTCGGTCGTCGCCGGCATCGAGATCTTCTAAACGTTCGGGTCGTTCGGGTCGTTCTTCGAGCGACTACGTACGCCGACAAACGCCAAACCCAGGCCAAGTCCTGCGAACGTGCCCACGACGGTCACGCCAAGGCGGCTGGGGCCGACCGGCCGTTCAGGCAGCCGTGCGGGACCCATCAACTGGAACTGTTCGCCGCTGAAGCGCTGCTCGAGGATCGCGGCAATCCTGGATTCCTCGCGTTTGACGAGGAGCGCCTTGTACCTCTCCTGGAGCACTTCGTAGGGGAGGAGATCGGCTTGGGACAAAGGCCGGCGGGCATTCTGCGCCCGAAGATCCTCGAGCGTCTTCTCATAGGCGATGATTCGCCTCCGCAGGTCATCGATTTGCGAGTCGATGAATTGGTTGGGCAACTCGGCGTCCCGCTCGCCCTCCTGCGCGTTCGCCTCGATGATGAGGACCGCGAGGCGGTCGGTAATCTTCTGCGCCGTCTTCGGGTCCGAAGACACGAAGCTCACGTTGAACCCACCCACGTCGTCACCCTGCGCCTGATCCGAGGTGAGGAAGGTGACGCTGATGTCTCGTCGCAGCTGCAGGACGAGCTCGTCGAGAGGCACGCGCTCCTGCCCCACTTGGTACGGGTCGAAGTCCCTGATGATCCTCTCGAGACGTGGGCGGCTCAAGACCGTCTGACTGAGAAACTGTGCGCGGGCGCGGTCGGTCGGCGGCAGGCGCGCGGATTCTCCGGGCACGCGCGGTGACACGATGCGAATGACCGACTCGGACCGGTAGCGGGTGGGCAAGAAGTAGTAGGACGCCACGCTCGTCACGACCGCGGTCAGGACGGTGGGCGCGAGAATCCACCATTTGCGGTGCCACACCGTGTCGAGAACGGCTGCGAATCGATTCATCATGTGACCCCTTTCTGGAACGACGTGCGCCGCGACGGTCTCAGGCGCGCCAAACCTCTCGAACGCTTCACGCTCCGCCTCCTCGACCGACAACCCGCGCTGTCGTCCGTCCGCCACGGCATCGACGAGGTGCTCGCGCGCCTCCGCGACGATCCGCGCCTCGTCCGGCCCACGTTGCCGCAGCTCACGGGCAAGTCGGCGCAGGTAGTCGTCGACTGGCCCCGGCGTCACGCGAGACCTTCCACCACTGAGTGGACGGCGCGCGCGAAGTCACGCCATTCTCCGTGCTGCTGCACCAGCGCTCGGCGGCCTTTGGGCGTCAGTTGATAGATCCGGCGGCGGCGGCCGTTGACCTCCGACCAGCGGCTCGCCAGCAGCCCGGCGCGCTCCAGTCGATGCAGCGCCGGATAGAGCGTGCCTTCGGGAAGGTCGAACGCTCCGTCGCTGCGGGCGCGGAGCGTCTCGGCAATCGCGTATCCGTGCGTGGGCTGGGGCTGCACCGCGGCGAGGAGGAGCAGGTCCAGATGGCCCTTGAGCGTTTCGGGGTTCATCCATCGCGATGTTATACATCGCGTAGCGATGTGTCAATGGCTGCCGATAAAGCGATTGATATGAGGACCCGCCTGCGCATCTTGTCTCCTTGGATGAGGCCGAAGGCGAGTCTGAAGACTCGCCTCTACTTGGTGAGATCGTACGCTCGGCGAAGCCCAGAGCTCAAAGCTCTGGCCGGTCCGAGAGGACCGGCCCTACAGGCTATCGGCTACCAGCTACCAGCTAGTTCGCGTCTTCCGGATCGGCGCCTCGGCCACCGCGACCGCCGCCGGCCGGAGCTGCCGGGGCCGCACCACGCCCGCCGCCGCCACCCTGCACGTTGTTCTGCACGGGACGCCGCTCGCGGACGATGCCCTTGGCGAGGTCTTCGGCCAGCGCCTTGTCTTCCGCGCGCTCGGCGCCGAGCGACTGGCGGATCGCGTAGTTGCCTTCGTGGCACTCGTACGGCAGCAGCACGTTGCCGTCCAGCGGCGTCAACGGCATCGACATCGTGAACGGCTCGGTGTACGTGATCGGATCGTCAATCGTGAACTGATACTGGATGATGTCATCCGCCACGCGCTTGAAGCGCTCGGTGATCTTCATCTTGTTGCTGTGACGCAGCCCATTGCCATTGCCGCCGATGCTCGTCCTGTCCGTGAGATTGGTCGTCTCGACCACGAGCTCATCGCCAACCCAGCGCGCCCGCGAGTCACCCAGATACTGCCTGATGGCCTGGCCGACGTGCGGACGGCCGTCGGTGTACACCACACGCGTGTCGTGAATCATCTCGTAGCTGATCGCAACCATCCCCGGCGCCTGGACGATGCGGTTGCCGTTGCCATAGACGACGCGCAGCACGGAGCCGACGATGCCGCGGGTGATACAGCGGTCGTACAGAGTGAAGTCCTCGACGGTGTTGAATGGACCATTGCCGAAGGTTCCCCGATCGCGCGGCGCGCGACGCGTCTCGGCGAACGGTGTGAGAGCGGGCATACGCCCGTCCGGCGGATCCACGATGATCGAGGTCTGACGGAAGGCCCGACGCGCGAAATCCCCGCGGAATGAGCCGACTGCGTTCTCGGCGCGCTGAACGCCGGCCTTCACCTGCTTGACGCGGGCGGCGTACTCCCCGTCGGTCTGGTACAGGCGAGTGCCGATCGGAGGTTCAAGCGGTCGCTCTCGTGGAATACCGCTCGTGTCGTCGCTGCTCCAGACGCCCTGCAGATCGGGATCGCCCCACGGCGTCTTCGGCGTCACGTAACTCGTGGGCGGCCCGCCGTTGTACGCGGTGACCACGAGCGCCGGGACGCTGGAGCCCTGGGTCGACGCCGGGATCGTCCCCAGCGCCACGAACGCCATCGCGGCCAACGCGCCGAGTACCGTCAGAACTCGCTTCGTGGTCATCGCCTGCTCCTTCGTCCAGGCGGGTCTAAAGACCCGCCTCTACCGGCCGGATTCCGAGCCTTCGACGGCCGGCGCTTCCGGCCGATTGGGAATCGCAACCTGGATCGCCCGGCGCGCGCGCACGATGCCGTTCTTCCGGTCCTCTTCGATGGCTTTGTCTTCAGCCCGCTCGGCGCTCAGCGCGTTCGGCAGCCCGTAGTTCCCTTCGTGGCACTCATAGGGGAGCAGCAGGTTGCCGCGAAGCGGCGTCAGCGGCATCGAGATGGTGAACGGCCTGGTGTAGGTCTTGGGATCGTTGACCGTCACCTCGTACTGCACCACATCTTCGGCGAGGCGGGTGATGCGCTCGGTGATGGTCATGTCGATGCTGTGGCGGAGGCCGTTGCCGTTGGCGCCGATGCTGGTCTTGTCCGTGAAATTGGTGGACTCGACGACCAGCGTATTGCCTTCCCAGTGTCCACGAGAGTCACCGAGCAGCTGGCGAACACCCTGGCCGATGTGCGGCCGGCCGTCGGTGTAGATCACCCGCGTGTCGTGCACCATCTCGTAGCTGATGACCACCATGCCCGGCGCCTGCACGATGCGGTTGCCGTTGCCGTACGGAACCGGCAGCACGCCGCCGACGATGCCGCGCGTGATGCAGCGGTCGTAGAGCGTGAAGTCTTCGGTGGTGTTGAACGGTCCATCGCCGAACGTGCCGCGATCGCGGGTCGCGCGCCGAGTCTCCGCATACGGCGTGACGGCGGGGAACTGGCCATCTGGCGGATCGACGATGAGCGAGGTCTGCCGCCAGGTGCGCGTGCCGACGTCGTTGCGGAAGGTGCCGATGTCGTTGTCGCCGCGCCGCCGCGCCGTTTCGTCACGCTTGACGCGCTCGGCAAACTCCTGGTCGGTCAGATACAGCCGGTCGCCGTACTGCTTCTGGCGCGCTGTCCCGACGCCGCGCATGTCGTCGCTCGTCCAGGTGCCCTGCAGGTCGGGATCACCCCATGGGGTCTTGGGTGCGACGTAGGTAATGGCGGTCTTGGCGCCATTCAGCGCGGTGATCGCGAGATGGGCTGTCTGGGCGGATGCCAGCCGGGGCGTTGCCGCCAGGAGGGCCGTCACCAGGGCCGCCGACATACCAACGAAGGCGAGATACCGTCTGGTCATGAAGGCTCCTTTTGGGGACCGAGAGACGCGACCGGAATCTGAACAAAAGATCACGAGGTCAGATCGGCCGGAACACGGCCGGAACATACGAGTGCGCGCGTCATTATACGTGGCGGTTCGTCGTCGGTTGGTGGTTCGTGGTTCTTGGTTCTTGGTGGGCTCTCGGTTGCCCGATTCGTGGTCTTGGCTGGTTGCTGCTCTTGTTTCCACCAAGAACCACGAACCACGAACCACGAACCAGCCCAGGACTTACGGTAAAATTCGCCGTGCCCGGTTCGTGTGGACCCTGAGCCCCTGCAGTCGAGGACGAGAGGACACTATTCATGCGCAGATTTGGCGGATCCCTGTTGATCGTCACCCTGGTCGCGATCGTCACCGTGGCTGCGCAGTCCGGCTCGAGCGGGCCGTCCCGCGGCGCGGCAAAGCCCTACACGACGTGGACCGCGTATCAGGGGGGCGCCCACTCCTCGCAGTACTCGGCGCTCGACCAGATCAACAAGTCCAACGTGTCCCAGCTCGAGGTGGCGTGGACCTACCCGGTCAGCGGCAACATCGTGTTCAACCCGATCGTCGTGGACAACACGATGTACGTCCAGGGCACCGGCAACGCCATCGTCGCGCTCGATGCGGCCACAGGCAAGGAGCTGTGGACCCGTCCCAACCAGGGCGCCATCGGGGCGCGCGGGCTCAACTACTGGGAGAGCAAGGATCGATCGGACCGGCGTCTGCTGTATCTGAACGCCGGCAACCTCACCGCGATCAACGCCCAGACCGGCCAGACGATCACGTCGTTTGGCAACAACGGTCGCGTCGATCTGCGCGTCGCGCTGTGGCGTGAGGCGCGCAACCCGCTGCAGACGAGCAACCCGGGCCGGATCTTCGACAACCTGATGATCATCTCGCTGCCGGCGCAGGGGGCCGGCTACGATGCGACGCCGGCTGACGTACAGGCCTACGACGTGCGCACCGGGAAGATCGCCTGGGTCTTCCACAGCATCCCGCAGCCCGGTGAGTACGGCTACGACACGTGGCCCGAGGGGGCGTACAAGAAAGCCGGCGGCGTCCACAACTGGAGCGAGCTGACCGTCGACGAGCAGCGCGGGATCGTGTTCATCCCGTTCGGCACGGCGCGCTTTGACTTCTACGGCGGCGACCGTGCCGGCAACAATCTCTTCGGAAACAGCCTGGTTGCGCTCGACGCGCGGACCGGCAAGCGCCTGTGGCACTACCAGCTCGTACATCACGACCTGTGGGATTACGACCTGCCACAGGCGCCAAAGCTCCTGACGCTGAAACAGAACGGCCGCAACATCGACGTCGTGGTGCAGGCCACCAAGTTCGGTTTCGTGTTCGTGTTCGAGCGCACGACCGGCAAACCGGTGTTCCCGATCGAGGAGCGGCCGGTGCCTCAGTCCGACGTTCCGGGCGAAGTCACGTCGCCGACGCAGCCGTTCCCGATGAAGGTTCCACCGTTTGCGCGGCAGTCCTTCACGGAGAAGGACGTCAACCCCCATCTGCCCGAGGCCGAGAAGGAGCGGCTGCGGCAGCTGCTGCGGAGCGTGCGCAACGAAGGGCTGTTCACGCCGCCAAGTCTCGAAGGCTCGATCGAGTTGCCCGGACACAACGGCGGGGCGAACTGGGGCAGCACCGCGGTCGATCCGACAAAGGGCGAACTCTACGTCGTGGCGAAGAACATGCCCACGCTGATGCGGCTCGTGCTGAGCAACGAGGAACCGACCGCTGGCGGCGCGTTGGGTGGTGGTGGCGTCAGTCCCATCGTGACGGCTGAGCAGAAGGCGCAGCTCATGGCGGCAGCCAAGGCAGCCGCGGCCAAAGGTCCCGTGCGGTACACCTCGCCGTACGACTTCATGCAGAGTCCGACCAATGGGATGACCGCGATCGGGCCGCCCTGGTCGGAGATCACCGCGTACGACCTGAACACGGGTGAGATCAAGTGGCGCATTCCGGATGGAGGTGTGACCGCGCCTGCTGACGCCAATATCCCGGCGAACACTGGCGCTCACATGCCGCGCGGCGGACCGCTGGTGACCGCGGGCGGGTTGCTCTTTGTGGCGACGGCGTCGGATCGGACGCTGCGCGCCTACGATCGCGATTCGGGCAAGACGATCTGGACCAAGGATCTCCCGACCGGATCGGAGGGCGTGCCGGCGACCTACGAAGTGAGTGGTCGGCAGTTCATCGTGTTTCCCGTCGCCGCGGGCGCCGGCCTCTTCCCGGCTCGCTTCGGCGGGCCTGCCCCCCAGCGTGGCGGAGCCGCTGGCGGCCCCGAGGCGGAGGGTGCGCGAGCGGGAGGCGGTGGCCGTGGGCGCGGCGGTCCGCCTCCATTGCCGGGCGCGTACATCGCGTACGCGTTACCAAAGCGATAGCGACTTGACGACAAACCACGGAGGCACGAAGGCACGGAGAAAAATGATCAAAGACCTCCGTGTCTCCGCGTCTCCGTGGTTCGTGTATTTTCAGGAGTGGAAATGAAGGGTCTCGCGGGGGTCGTTGCCATCGGTGTACTGGCTGTGAGTGTTGGCGTGTGGGCGCAATCGGGATCGGCGCAGCGTGGTGCGCAGGTCCCGCCGGGTGACTGGCCGATGATCAATCGCGAGCCGGCGGCGACTCGGTTCTCGCCGCTGACGCAGATCACCGCCACCAACGTCGCCTCGCTGAAGGAGGCGTGGACGTACCGGCTCAGTGGCGGCGCCACATCGGTGCCCCTGGTCGTCGGCGGCGTGATGTATGTCGCGAACGGCAACACCGTCGTCGCCCTCGACGCCGATTCGGGAACGCCGGTCTGGTCGTACGCGCTGCAGCCTGTTGCGCAGCCGCCGGCTCCGGTGACTGACGCGCAAGGTCCCGCGGGCGCCACACCCTCTCCCGCGTCGCCACCACCTGGCCTGCCGGCTGCCGGAGGCGGACGGCGTGGCGGAGGCTCACCGCCTGGACCAACCGCCTCGGCCCGCGGCGTCGGGTATTGGCCGGGCGATGGCAAGTTGCCGGCTCGCATCCTGTTCATGAGCGGCAACCGTCTCATCGCACTCGATGCTGCCAGCGGTGCGGCCGCCGACGGGTTTGGCACGATGGGCGCCGTCACCGTCGGTGTGCCGTACGGCGGCACGCCAACCATCTATCGCAACGTCGCAATCATTGGCGCGGCAACCGGTGAGACGCCCCAGGGCCCGGCGGGCAACCCGCGCGCATTCGATGTCGTCACCGGGAAGAAGTTGTGGGAGTTCCAGACCGTTCCGAAGCCTGGCCAGAAGTACAACGACACATGGGGCGACGGATGGAAGGATCGATCGGGTGCGAACATGTGGGCGTTTGCCGCGCCGGTGGATCTGGAGCGAGGCATCGTCTATCTGCCGATCGCCGGACCGGCGACGAACTACTACGGCGGCGATCGGCCGGGCATCAACGCCTTCGCGAACTCCATCGTCGCCGTCGAGGCGCAGACGGGAAAATACCTCTGGCACTTCCAGACCGTGCATCACGACATCTGGGACATCGACATGCCATCGGCGGGCTCGCTGTTCGACTTCGTGCAGAACGGACGCCGTACGCCGGCGATCGCGCACGTCGGAAAGTCGAGTTACGTGTTCGTGCTCGATCGCGTCACGGGCAAGCCACTCATTCCAGTTGAAGAGCGGCCGGTGCCGAAGGGCGACGTGCCCACGGAGTGGTACTCACCGACGCAGCCATTCCCCGCGAGGCCCGGTCCACTCAGTCGAGTGAGCTTCAACAAGGACACCGATCTCGTCAGACCGGAAGACACGAGCGCCGCGCACGTGGCGGCCTGTACGGCGATGATGGACAAGGCGGGTGGCTACTACAACGTCGGCCCGTTCACGCCGTTCCTCTTCAAGGAGACCGGTGCGCCGCCAAAGTCGACGATCCAGTTTCCCGGCGGAACCGGTGGTGTCAACTGGGGCGGGATGGCGCTCGATCCAACGACCGGCGTGTTCTTCGTCAACGCGCAGAACACGTCGCTCGTTGGGTGGACCGAGCGCAAGCCCCCAGGCGTGACCTATAGCTTCGAAGCGCCGAACTCGAACCATCCGTTCGATCGCGCGAGCGTGAACGGTGTCGGACCGTTCTTCACTTTCTCGGCTCCGCTCAGCGGCCAGTACAACGAGCGGGGACAGCCGGTCGGCCCGAGCCTTCCATGCCAGAGGCCTCCGTGGTCGAAACTGATCGCCGTCAACGCCAACACCGGCCAGATCGTGTGGGAGTCGGTGCTCGGCGTCAACGCGAGCCTGCCTGAAGGCAAGCAACTCGTTGGCAACAGCGGGAGCGCGGGGCCAACAGTGACGGCCGGTGGCCTGGTCTTCGTCGGCGCGACGAACGACCGCCGTTTCCGAGCCTTCGACGCCAAGACAGGCAAGGAGCTCTGGGCGACAACGGTGGGCGCCAATGCCAACGCGAATCCCATGAGTTATCTGGGCAAGAGCGGGAAGCAGCACGTCGCGGTTGTGGCGGGCAATACCTTGATGGTGTACGCGCTTCCTAGCCGGTAGCCGGTAGGCAGTAGTAGGGCGGATCCTGATTGTGGACCCGCCAGAGGAACTGAGCTCATATGAAACGTCACTTGATGGTCATCGCCGGCGGCTTCGTGATCGCGGCAGGAGTGATCGCCGCACAGGCGCCGGCCAACTACGCCGTACCGAAGACGCCGTGGGGCGATCCGGATCTGCAGGGGAAGTGGCCGGGCATCGAACTGGTCGGCGTTCCAATGCAGCGCGCCGCCAATCTCGGCACACGCAACGTGCTGACCGAGGAGGAGTTCAAGGCCGCGCAGGAGCGGTTCGCGCGGCAGGCCGCGCAGGACGAAGCGGAGTTCGATCTTGACGCGGCCACGTCCACGCCCGGCGGGGATGTCGGCGGCCCTGTGTCGCCTCCGCCGCATTGGCTCGAGCGCGGCAAGCCGCAGTACATCGCCTCGCTCATCGTCGATCCACCGGATGGACGCATGCCGCCGCTCACGCCGGAAGCGCAGCAGCGCAATCAGGCGGCGCTGGCCGCGCGGAAGTCGTCGGGCCGGGGGCCGGCGGATTCGTACGCCGACCGCAGCCTCTACGACCGGTGCATTACGCGCGGCATTGCCGGCTCGTGGCTGCCGGTCATCTACAACAACGGCAACGAAATCGTCCAGGGTCCGGGCTGGGTCGCACTGCGCAACGAGATGATTCACGAAACGCGGATCGTCCCGCTCGACAATCGCCCGCGCCTGTCGTCGGAGATCAAGTCGTTCATGGGCGACTCCCGTGGCCACTGGGAAGGGAACACCCTGGTGGTCGAAACGACGAATTTCAACAACCGGACGTCGGGCATCAGCGTGAACGGTGGCGGCAACCGTCACTCGGAGGAGATGAAGATCACCGAGCACATCACGCGCGTGTCTCCGGATCTGCTCATCTGGAGGATGACATACGACGATCCCAAAACCTGGACGCGTGCGTTTACGATCGAGCTGCCGTTGAAGCGGGACGACGGCTACGGCATGTTCGAATATGCCTGCCACGAAGGCAACTACTCGATGTTCAACATCCTGAGCGGCGCGCGCGCTGACGAGAGAGCAGCGGCAAAGAAGTAGCGGCGGGTGGGGAGCCGACGTTCGCTGACACGCGCATCGCTGAGCGAGGGTGCGCGTGCGCTTGCGGCTCGAGACGCCGATCTGGCCGGGGTCCTTCGCCGTCTCGGCGATCCACCCATCTGGGGGCGTCGTCCGGGCTTCTCGTCGCTCGTCCGGATCGTTCTCGAGCAGCAGGTATCACTGCGTTCGGCGGCGGCGATGTATCGGCGACTCGATGGACAGCTCGGTGGAGTGACTCCGAACACCTTCAACCGCGCCGGGGCGGCAGGGTTGAGGCGGCTTGGCGTGACTCGACAGAAGGCGGGCTATTGCTGCGGCCTCGCGAAGCGAGTGCTCGACGGCTCCGTCGACCTCACCGCCGTGGCGCGCGCCACGGATGACGAGGGCCGCAAAGCTCTGTTGGCCGTTCCCGGCCTCGGGCCGTGGAGCGTGGACATCTACTACCTCATGGCGCTCCGTCGTCCCGATGTGTGGCCACGCGGAGACCTGGCGTTGGCCATTGCGCTGCGTGATGTGAAGGGGCTACGCACGTTGCCGTCGTAAGAAGCACAGCAGGCGCTGGCGCAGGCATGGGCGCCGTGGCGCTCGGTAGCGGCCCGGATCCTGTGGGCCCACTACCTGACCGCGCGTGGCCGTCCTATTTGATCCATTCGCTCTTGAGCTGCGCCCAGGCGAGCCTGGCCTCCTCGACCGAGCCTTCGTCCTCGATCGTCGTGATGTCGCCGGGGTCGCGATCGAGGACGACGGCTTTCAGGACACGACGCATGATCTTTCCGCTGCGCGTCTTCGGGAGCATGCGCACGAACTTCACGTCGCCGATGACCGCCACCGCGCCGAGCTCGTGGCGGACGGTATCGAGCAGCGCCTGCTTCAGCTCGGGCGATGGGCTCTGGCCGATCTTCAACAGCACGAAGGCGGCGACGACTTCACCTCGCACCTCGTCGGGCCGGCCGACGACCCCGCATTCGGCCACGGCGGGATGCGTGAGGAAGGCGCTCTCGACTTCGATCGTGCCCAGACGATGTGCCGCGATCTTGATGATTTCGTCGGCGCGCCCGGCGAACCAGAAATAGCCGTCCGCATCGACGTGCGCCGAGTCGCCCGAGTAGTAGACGTTCGGGATCCGTTGCCAGTAGTCGAGGCCATATCGCTCCGGCTCGCCCCAGAGGCCGGGGGTCATGCCGGGGAACGGCCGCTTCAGCACCATGATCCCTTTCTCATCGCGCGCGCACGGCTGGCCGTCGAGGGTGACGACCGCGGCGTCGATGCCCGGCAGCGGCAGCGCCGCGGATCCGGGCTTGATCGGAAGCGCCTCGATCCCGTACGGGTTGCCGAACACCGGTCCGCCCGTCTCCGTCTGCCACATGTGATCGATGACCGGCACGCGGCCGCGGAGCGCGGTGTTCTGCAGCCAGTCCCACACGTGCGGGTTGAGCACTTCGCCCGCGCACACGACGCGCTCCAGCCGGCGATGGTCGACGTTGCTCAGCGTCTGTTCGCCGTATCGCATCAGCATGCGCACTGCGGTCGGCGACGTGAAGATGCCGGTGACGCCCAGCTCTTCGACTGCCGTGCGCCAGTGCGTGTCTGGCTGCGGGTAGTCGAGCGCGCCTTCGAACGCGACCGTGGTGCAGCCGGCGATCAGCGGGGCGTACACCATGTAGCTGTGTCCGACGATCCAGCCGATGTCCGACGTCGCCCACCACACGTCCTCCGGTTTCAGGCCGAAGCACCAGCGCCCCATGCTGGCGATGTGCACCTGATAGCCGCCGTGGGTGTGAATCGCCAGCTTGGGCCGGGCGGTGGTGCCCGACGTCGCCAGGATGTACGCCGGTTCGTTGGCCTCCATCGGCTCGTGCGCGCCCGAGTGCCCGTCCGCACGGCCGAGAAGGGCGTCCCACGTCATGTCGCGACCGGGGACCAACGGCGCACTGGCTGTTCCTCGCTGCAGCACGATGACGTGTTCGACGCGGTGATCGGACGTGGCCAACGCGTCGTCGACGATGCCCTTGAGCTCGAACTCTTTGCCGCGGCGATAGGTCACGTTGGCCGCGAAGACCAGGCGTGATCCGCTGGCCTGAATCCGATCGCCCAGCGCTCGGGCGCCGAAGCCGGCAAACACGACGGAGTGGATCGCGCCGATGCGCACGGTGGCCAGCATCAGGATGATGGCTTCGGGCGACGTAGGCATGTAGATGGTGAGCCGGTCGCCCTTGCGGAGGCCGAGCCCGCGCAGCGCGGCGGCCGCTCGCGTCACCTCGTCGAGGAGACGCGCGTAGGTGAACACCTGCCGCTCGCCGCGCTCATTGAAATACACGAGCGCGGGGTGTGCGCCTCGTCCGTGCGCGACGTGGTGATCGAGCGCGTTGTAGGCGAGGTTGGTCTGGGCGCCGATGAACCAGCGGAAGGACGGGAAGGTCCACTCGAACACGCGATCCCAGGTCCGGAACCACGGCAGCTCACTGGCGGCGCGGGCCCAGAATCCCTCCGGATCGCGCAGGCCTTCATCGATCCACTTCTGAACGAGCGGGGTGACCGCGCTCACGCGGACCTCATGTGCACGTGACGGATCTTACTTCCGGACGCAGGGCGGGTCTTGATGTGTGGACCCGCTGGCGTGATGACGCGCAGCCGGGCGGCCGGGCATCTCGCTCCGCGAAGCTCTCGGCACGCCGGAAAGCGTTCGGACGGCTACCCACGACCGATTGACGCTCGGGTCGCGTCTGCTCGCGCACCCGCTCAACCTCGCTGATGCCCTGAGCCGCCTCTCGCTTTCACCCCTCACGCGTGTCGGCGAGCCTCGAACGCTTCGCTCCGCGAGATACCCGACCGCCCGGCTGCGCGTCGCGGCACCGAGCAGCGTGAGTGGGTTCGCACCGACAAGCGAAGCGACCGTCGCACCGACGTGCGTCAGAGAGTTCGCACCGACCGGCGTAGGGAAGCTCGCACCGACCCGCGTCATGGGCCCTCGCCGACGCGCGAAGTACAATCGCACATTCATGCCCAGCTTCAAGGCTTTCAGGATCCAGAACGACGGCGGGAAGATTCACGGCGCAGTGGTCGATGCGGAGCTCGACGAGCTGAGCGCGGGTGATGTGGTCATCAAGGCGGCGTATTCGAGCGTCAACTACAAGGACGCGCTGGCCGCGACCGGCGCCGGGAAGATCGTGCGGCGGTTTCCGATCATCGGCGGCATCGACGTGTCGGGCACGGTGGTGTCGAGCACCGATCGCCGCTTTCGTCCGGACGACACCGTGCTCATCACCGGGTACGACCTGGGCGTCGCGCACGACGGCGGCTATGCCGGCTACGTCCGCGTGCCTGCCGATTGGCCGATGCACCTGCCGGCTGGACTGACCCTGCGCGAGGCCATGGTCCTCGGCACCGCGGGGTTCACGGCGGCGCTCTCGGTGCTCCGCCTGGAGCGGAATGGGCTCAAGCCTGGCCAGGGGAAGGTCGCGGTCACTGGCGCGACGGGCGGAGTGGGCAGCATCTCCATCGCCGCGCTCGCGAAACTGGGGTACGAGGTCACGGCGATCACGGGGAAAGACGAGGCGCACGAGTACCTTCGCGGGCTGGGCGCGAGCGACGTCATGTCACGTACCACTCTGCAGATGGGAACCCGCCCGCTCGAGACGGCGATCTGGGCCGCGGCGATTGATGCGGTCGGCGGCGAGATGCTGGCGTGGCTCACGCGGACCACCAAACACTGGGGCGGAATCGCCAGCAGCGGGCTCACCGGCGGAGTGGAGCTGCATACGACCGTCATGCCGTTCATCCTGCGCGGGATTTCGCTGATGGGCATCGACTCGATCATGTGTCCCGCCGACCTGCGCATCGAGGCCTGGCGCCGCCTCGCCACAGACATGAAGCCCACGCAACTTGCCTCAATCGCCCAGGAGATCACGCTCGACGATCTGCCGCGGGCCTTCGACACGTTGCTCAAAGGCGCCGCACGCGGGCGATTCGTGGTGAACGTCAGTGATTTGGCTTGAAGTGCTGTCGGCGCCGCGGGCATGCCGGACTGCGGCGGCCGGCTCCCGCCTTCGCGCTCTGCGCTTCGGCGCGCAAGCCGCACGCCGGGAAATCGCGCTCAGACTCGTACTCTTTCGCGCTCCGCGCGTCTAAACGCTACCTCGCGGCGACATCTGTCAGGCGGCTCGAAACGCCGGCCGTACCTCGCTACAACCAGAACGCATGGACGGAAGACGCGCGGATGAATCGCTGCGCGCGATTTCCGGATCCGTGAGTCGGCGTGCGTCGAACGGCCGCCGCAGTCCGGCATGCCCGCGGCGCTTCTGATCCGAATCGTGCAGCAGTTGCTGGCGCCTGGCCCGTCACCGGTTTTCGGCCCGACGAAGACGGGGAAGCCACGCACCATCACGATCGGGCCCGAGATGGTCGAGTTGCTAAAAACGCATAGACAGCAACAGGCCGAGCTCAAGATGGCCAACCGGACGACGTACCACGATCTCGGGCTAGTCTTCGCGAAGGGTTGGTCAGACGTGCGGCACCGCGGCGATTGCCTCGGTCATCCGCTGTAGAAGAACAACCTGGGGCAACGGGGAGTAAGCGGGCTCATCAAAGCCGCCGGCGTGCGGCCGATCAAGTGCCACGGCTTCTGCACACGTGCGCCACGCTCCTATTGCAGGCCGGGCAACCGGTTCACGTGGTCAGCGAACGCCTCGGGCATTCAACCGTGTCGATGACGATGGAGGTCTACGCGCACGTGCTGCCGGACATGCAGCAACAGGCCGCGACTACGATGGGCGCGCTGTTACACGGCTAGGGGAGTCGCACATAGGAGCACTCTCCAAAGAGCGCGGCGGATTCGGCGGCGATAGCCGCCTCCGTGGAGAGTGTCCTCAACTCCGTTGCGAGTCGTTTGTATCGCTCTCTTACAGTGTCGCAGGAGGCTTTGAACGGCTCGGTCGGTTTGAATGCTCTATACGTTTGCACCCTGCGAATCAGATTAGGTGGCGGATCTCCGCGACCTTTTTCAGGAGCGCCATCATCGGTGTATAAGTAACCGCCGGCTGGATCGATCTCCAGACTCATGCCCTTGCCAGTTCCCATACAGTGTCGAACGAGTGTCGCGGCGATGCTGAGGGCCTCGTCGTGGGGCTCGATTTCGACTAGTTCGCTTGCTAGACGCTGGAGCTCGAGGGTTTCCCTCTGTTGCGCGAACACCTCACCCCTCACGCGCTCGCGGACTTTGCCGTAGCCTGGAAAATGTGCAGCGAAGTCTCGATAGAGGAGCTCCGGATACCAGAAGTCGCGATCGAGCCGTGGCTCGTAATCCTCCACAACGAAGCCGCCAATCGCGGTGCCCTCAATCGCCAGCTGGGATGACAGCTGAAGTAGTTTCTTGCTGTCGGAAAGGAGAAGGGGCCTCAAACGTTTCAGATGCGCGTCTCGCACTTCTCGTTGCTGGCGCTCGACCTCGCGCTGGCGCGCGCGCTGCTCGTTTTGCTCGTCCCGTCGCTCGGACCACAGGTTGGTAACTGTCGGTGCCACAACGACAGCCAGCAAGACACCCATCAACGCGGAGTGCGCCAGTGCAGGCCACTGCTTTGCCTGTTCCGGTGCCAGCCTGGCGAGTGCAGCTTGGCCGAGCACCTGAAGGGCGATCAGGATCGCCGACATGATCAATGTCGCCGTAACTGGGTGGAGCAGGAACTCCATCAGTGCCATGTTAGCCATACGTTAGCCACATGGCACTGATGTGCCCAATTTCTTGCGAGAAATCGTGCATGGTGCGGAAGCGGGGATTCGAACCCCAATGGCCTTGCGGCCACTAGCTCCTGAGGCCTGTGGGCGAGCGCCGCGGGCATGCCGGATTGCGGACGGCCGTTCGAAGCACGCCGACTCACGGATCCGGAAATCGTGCGAAGCGATTCATCCGCGCGTCTTCCGTCCACGCGTTCTCGTTGCGACGAAGTACGCCCTGCGTTTTTAGCCGCGTGACAGATGTAGCCTCGAGTTGGGAACTAGACGCGCGGGGATCGGCAGGGCACGAGACGGAGCGCGATTTCCCGGCGTGCGGCTTGCGCGCCGAAGCGCAGAGCGCGAAGGCGGGAGCCGGCCGCCGCAGCCCGGCATGCCCGCGGCGCGATCACAGACTCACCCCGCTCCTTGACATGTCAGTACCAGATGCCAGATAACCGGTTCATCACATGCTCGAAGCGTCCATCGTTGGCAGCCTTCCCAAACCCTCCTGGCTCGCACAGCCCAACGTCCTCAGAGCTCCTTGGCGACTCGCCGGCCCCGAACTGCAGGAAGCGCAGGACGATGCCGTCCGCCTGGTGGTGTTGGAACAGGAGGGGGCAGGTCTGTCAGTCGTCACCGACGGCGAAGTGCGGCGGCGACATTACATCTGGGGCTTCCTTGACGGTCTGACCGGCGTCGATACCGAGCGCCTTGCGCACCGGCGCTCCCGTGGCGGCCGCTATTCAGAAACGACCGAAGTGGCACGCATCATCGGACCCGTGGAACGCACCCGTCCGGTATTCGTCGAGGCCTGTCAGTTCGCGCGGTCCGTGACCACTCGACAACTCAAGGTGACGTTGCCTGGCCCGATGACGATCGTCGACAGCGTGGCCGACGAACACTACGGCGCGGACCGGAAGACGCTCGCGATGCGGTTCGCCCGCGTGCTCAACGCGGAAGCACGCGATCTGGCCGAGGCCGGCGCGGATGTCGTCCAGTTCGACGAGCCGTGCTTCAACATCTACCTCGACGAGGTCGAAGCCTGGGGCATCGAAGCGCTGGAGCAGTGCATGGACGGTGTCCCGGCCCGCAAGGCGGTTCACATCTGTTATGGGTACGGCACGCCTGTCGTGCTCGCGTGGAAAACGAAGAACACCGACTGGGGGCATTACGGCGTCACGCTGCCGCTGCTGGCCAGGAGCAGCGTGGACCAGGTCTCGGTCGAGTGCGCCGCGTCCGGCGTCGATGTATCGGTGTTGCGGGAGTTGGGCGACAAGGACGTGCTGCTTGGCGCCATCAACGTCGGCACCGACGAGGTCGAAACGCCCGAAACCGTGGCCGCTCGCCTGCGTCAAGCCCTCGCCCACGTGCCGCCCGCGCGCCTGTTTCCCTGCACCGACTGCGGACTGGTGCCGCGCACACGGGATGCCTCTCGGGGTAAAATGCGCGCGCTGGCAGCGGGTGCGGCTATCGTTCGAGCCGAGCTTGTCGCGGCCGCGGATTGCGCAAGCACCGCGAGCCGGCACTAGGTTGAGCGCCCCGTCCCAGTTTTCTTGACAGGACGTTGAGAACTCTGGTAAACGTCCGTTCGGCAACGACTTCCTAACGATATTTCACACGAGTACTCGCAGGGGAAGACCGCTTTCTATAACCCGTGAGAAGAGGAGACCTGGCAGATGCGATACCGGTTCACAGGCGCGATGGTGGCGATGGCAGTAGCGGCGGCAGTCTCGCTTACCGTGATGCCGATCGCTGGACAGGCAGGCCGTGGTGCTGCACCCGCTGGAGGCGCGGCGCCCGCGCCCGCTGGCCAGGGGCGGGGCGCGGCACCGGCGCAGCCCGCCGGCCGCGGGACAGTGGCTCGGCCCGACCGCATTGCCGGGAAGCCGAACTTGAACGGCATCTGGCAGGCCGTCACGTCGGCCTACTGGAACCTCGAGGATCACTCAGCCCAGGGTCTCACGCAGTTCTGGCAGCTTGGCGCCATCGCGGCGATTCCCGCCGGTCAGAGCATTGTTGTGGGCGGCACCATCCCGTATCTTCCCGCCGGCCTGAAGAAGCGGCAGGAGAATCAGGCTGGCTGGCCGAAGTCGGATCCCGAAGCGAAGTGCTACATGCCGGGCATTCCGCGCGCGACCATCATGCCCTATCCGTTCCAGATCGTACAGGGACAGAAGGACATTCTCTTCGTCTACGAGTACGCGAGCTCGAACCGCATCGTCCACATGCTCACGCACCAGGAAGCCCCGGTCGATAGCTGGATGGGCTGGTCCGACGGCAAGTGGGACGGCGATACGCTCGTGATCGAAGTGACAGGCAACAACGATCAGACCTGGTTCGATCGCGCCGGTAACCATCACTCGGATGCCCTGAAGGTGACCGAGCGGTACTCGCTGATGCCGGGCACGGGCAACAACGCCATTCAGTACCAGGCGACGATGGAGGATCCGAAGACGTTTTCGCGTCCGTGGCAGATCCAGGTCCCCCTCTATCGCAAGCTGGAGCCGAACGCCCAGCTGCTGGAGTTCAAATGCGTTGAGTTCTCCGAGGAGTTGCTCTACGGCGATCTGAAGAAAAAGACCGAGTAGCCCGAAGCCGAGGTACAATCAGCACGTCCTGAATACCTAGTAGGAGATGAATCCGATGCGAACGAAACTCTTCAGCGTTATGGCCGGTGCCGCGCTTCTGGTGTCGGTGGCTGCCGTACAGGTGGCTGCGCACCACTCCTTTGCGGCGGAGTTTGACGCCAAGCGCCCGGTCAAGCTGCGGGGCACGGTCGTCAAGATGGAGTGGATCAACCCCCACTCGTGGATCCACATCGACGTCAAGGATGCCGCGTCCGGCAAGGTCGAGCGGTGGATGGTCGAAGGCGGTGCGCCCAACGCGCTCCTGCGCCGCGGCTGGAACAAGAAGTCGCTCACCGAGGGTACCGAAATCCTCGTCGAGGGCTTCCAGGCCAAGGACGGGGCGAATCGCGCCAACGGCCGCGACATCACGTTTCCGGACGGCAAGAAGCTCTTCGTCGGCTCCTCGGGTACCGGCGCGCCGGACGAACGCCCCGACAAGTAAGCTCCACATTCAACTCCAAGCCTCAGGAAACTGAGGCTTGGAGTGTTCAGTTCCTTCCCGACCGCATAGGTCAAGTATCCTTTGACCTCATGCCACTCCCTTCACACTCGACCCTCGAAGCCGTATCTGCGGCGAGGTGGCGAATCGCCATTTCCCTCACCATCGCGATGATGGTGGTGTACTTCGGCTTCGTCCTGCTCGTCGCCTTCAACAAGCCGCTGCTCGGCACGATCATCGCCAGAGGCCTGAGCCTCGGCATGCTCCTCGGCGCCCTCGTGATCGTGGTCGCCTGGGCACTGATCTGGATCTACGTCCGGTGGGCCAACACCCACTACGATTCCTCCGTCAGTGGGCTTCGCCGATGACGTCTTCCCTCGGCGAGCCGAACCTGACCGCCATCGCCTTCTTCGTCCTGTTCATCGTCCTGTCGCTTGGCATCACCGTGTGGGCGTCGCGGAAGACCCGCACGGCCGATCAGTTCTACGCGGCGGGGCGCAGCGTCACGGCGCTCCAGAACGGGCTCGCGCTGGCAGGCGACTACATGAGCGCGGCGAGTTTCCTTGGCATCGCCGGCCTGGTGGCCCTCTCTGGATTCGACGGCCTCATCTATTCGATCGGCTGGCTCGTGGGCTGGCCCATCGTCATGTTTCTGATCGCGGAGCCGCTGCGTAACCTCGGGCGGTACACGTTCGCCGACGTCGTCGCCGCTCGTCTGCGGCAGAAGCCCATACGCATCGCGGCGTCGATCGGGTCGCTGGCGGTCATCTCGTTCTATCTCATTGCGCAGATGGTCGGCGCCGGCAATTTGATCCGGCTGCTCTTCGGCCTGCCGTACGAAGCCGCGGTGGTGATCGTCGGCGTGGTGATGCTCGCGTACGTGCTCTTCGGCGGCATGATCGCGACGACGTGGGTACAAATCGTCAAGGCGGTGCTGCTGCTTGGCGGTGCGACGATGCTGGCCGTGATGGTGCTCGCCCGGTTCGGATTCAATCCACTGACGCTCTTCGAACAGGCGTCCACAGTCTACGGCGCCGGCGTGCTCGCGCCGGGGCGCCTGGTCAGCGATCCGATCGATGCGATCTCACTTGGTCTCGCATTGATGCTGGGCACCGCCGGGTTGCCGCACATCCTGATGCGGTTCTACACCGTGCCCGACGCGAAGACCGCCAGAACCTCGGTCGGCTATGCCACGGCCTTCATCGGGTTCTTCTATCTGCTGACGTTCATCCTGGGCTTCGGCGCGATGGTCATCATCGGTCGCGACGCGATCACGGCGATCGATGCCGGCGGCAACATGGCGGCGCCGCTGCTGGCCGAGGGTGTGGGCGGCACGGCGTTTCTGGGCTTCATCGCGGCGGTCGCGTTCGCCACCATTCTGGCCGTGGTCGCGGGGCTGACGCTGTCGGGCGCGGCCACCTTGTCGCACGATCTGTGGGTGAACGTCTTCCGTGGCGCGCGCGCCGACGAGCGCGAACAGCTCCGGGTGGCCAAGGTGGCGACGGTGGTGCTCGCGATTGTCTCGATCGTGCTGGGCATCACGTTCAAGGGTCAGAACGTCGCATATATGGTGGGCCTGGCGTTCGCGATTGCGGCCAGCGCGAATTTCCCGGCGCTGGTGCTGTCCATTTTCTGGCAGCGGCTCACCACCGCCGGCGCGCAAATCAGCATGCTCACCGGCACGGTGTCCACGGTGGGGCTGATCTATCTGTCGCCCGCGATCCAGATCGACATCCTCCATAACGCGGTCGCGTGGTTCCCGTTGAGGAACCCCGGGATCGTGACCATCCCACTGTCGTTCGCCGTCGCCATCGGCGTCTCGCTGCTGCGTCCGGTCCCGTCCGAGGAGCAGCGATTCCACGAGCTCGAGCGGCAGCTGCATCTGGGCGTCGAGTAATTCAGTTCCATGTTCCGGGTTCCAGGGTCCAAGTTCGTGTTCGGTGTTCCGGCGTGGACGATCGTGTCGGCGGTCGTCGGGCTGGTCCTTCTACTCGTCGGGAGTGTCATGCTCTGGCGGGCGAAGACTGCGCTGCCGGCCCCAGGCTCGGCCGCCTACGAGGAGACGACGCGCGCGTTCTATCACGGGCTGGCCGCCCTCGAAGTGGGCCTGCTCGATGATGCCAGGCGACAGTTCGCCAGCGCGACGATGCTCGTCCCACAGGAGCCTGCGTCGTGGGCGAACCTCGGCCTCGCCCAGTTGCGGCTGGGAGAGCTCGATGCCGCGGCAGATCCAATCCAGCGCGCGCTTGCCCTGGCGCCCAACAACGGCGACGTCGTGCTCCTTGCGGGTCGCATGGAGACGGCGAGAGGACGTCTTGACGAAGGCATCGCGCGGTTGCGACAGGCCGTCGCGCTCGATCCGACGGGCCTCCGAACTCGATTCGCCCTGGCCGAGGAGTTGTCGCGTCTGCCGAATGCGGCCGCCGATGCGGAGGCGGAACAGGCGCTCGACGAACTAGCGAAGCGGGCACCGAGGAACCTGGCCGTGATGCTGGAACGCGCGCGGCTGGCGGCACGACGCCGCGACGCGCAACGGCTTCGCGACTCGGTGGCGGCGCTGGCGACCGAATCCGCGTCCTGGACGGAGCAGGCCAAGGAGCAGTTCGCGCGGCTGCAGAAGGCGGCGGCAGACGGTGACGTCGAACAGGCCCCGCGCGCCGCGACGATCCTCCGCAACGTGCTCGCGCCGGTGCCGGCGTTCTCTGAGAGCCTTGCCGCCGTGCGCACGCCGGCCGAGCTCATCGCCGAGCCGTTCGATCGCTTCCTGGTGCTCGCGTCCCCGATGGCGACACCGTCGCCCGCCGATACATCCGTCGTCTTCACGCCTGAGGAGCCCCTCGGTGCGGCGACGGGCGCACCCATCTCCACGGTGAGTGCCTTCTCGTTGACCGTCGACGGACTGACCGCGATCGTGGCGGCTGATGCGACGACCTTGCGGCGGGTTGATGGCGCCGCCGGATCGTGGCCATTCGCGTCGCTCTCTGCGAACACCATTGCCGCGCTCGATTGGAATCACGACTTCCGAACCGACATCGCGGTTGTGAGCGCCGGAGAGGTGCATCTGCTGCTGCAGCAGCAGGACGGCTCGTTCACCGATGCCACGAGCACGGCGTCAGCCGGATCGTCCTCGAAGTGCGAGTGCGTGGGCATCTGGGCCGCGGATGTCGAGATGGACGGCGATCTCGATCTCGTGGCGGGTCCGAGCGACGGCCCTCCCTTCGTGCTGCGCAACAACGGCAACGGCACGTGGCGGATGCAGCAGCCGTTCGCGGATCTGTCTCGTGTTCGCGGGTTTGCATGGGCGGACCTCGATGGTGATGCCGATCCCGACGCGATGTTCCTGGACGAGTCGGGAACGGTGCGCGTCTACGTGAACCGGCAGGCCGGCGCGTTCGCCCGTCTCGAGGGTTTTACCGGTCCGGCGAAGGTCATCGCCACGACGGTCGCTGATCTCAATGCCGATGGCGCCATCGACGTGATCGCGCTTGACGCATCCGGCGTGGTCCGGCTGACGTCCCGATCGGGCGATGCGTGGACCGTCAACGAGATCGCCCGGTGGAGCGAGCTCACTGGCACGTCTGTTGGCAGCCATCGACTCATTGCGGCTGATCTCGACAACAACGGTGCGCTCGATCTGATCGCAGCCGGTACTGGCGCGTCTCGCATCTGGTTGGCGGACGCCCATCACGCGCTTCAGCCGTTGCCGTCGACTCTGCAGGGTGCAGTGTCCTCGGTCCTTGATCTCAACGGTGACGGCACGCTCGATCTCGTAGGGGTATCCGCGGGCCGCGCCGCCCGGTGGCTGGGGCGCGGCGGGGCGGGCTATCACTGGAAGACTATCCGGCCACGGGCGCAACAGAATGCCGGCGATCAGCGGATCAACGCATTCGGCGTGGGCGGCGAGATCGAAGTCCGTGCCGGCCTGCTCGTGCAGAAACAAGTGATGACGGGCGGGCCCGTGCACTTCGGATTGGGCACGCACACGACGATCGACGTCACCCGCATCGTCTGGCCCAACGGTGTGCCGCAGGCCGAGTTCCGCATCGGCGTTGACGATGCGATTGTGGCGGAGCAGCGGCTGAAGGGATCGTGCCCGTGGGTGTTTGCCTGGGACGGCAGCCGCATGGGCTTCGTGACCGACTTCCTCTGGCGATCGCCGCTGGGCCTTCGGATCAACGCGCAGGACACCGCCGGCGTCAGCCAGACGGAAGACTGGGTGAAGATCACCGGCCCGCAGCTCGTTCCTCGTGACGGCGTCTACGACGTTCGTATCACCGCGGAGCTGTGGGAGACCCACTTCTTCGACCACGTGTCGCTGATGGTGGTCGATCATCCAGCGGACACGGATGTCTTTGTCGATGAGCGGTTCTCTCCCGCCCACCCGCCGTCACTTGCCGTTCACACGATGGGGAAGCCCTCGCCGGTTGCTCGCGCATGGGACGAGCGTGGCCGCGATGTGACGGACCTGGTGGCACGTCAGGACGGGCGCTATCTCGCGTCGTTCGAGCGCGGCGAGTACCAGGGCATCGCGCAGGAGCACTACGTCGAGTTCGAGTTGGGTCGTGACATTCCGGCGAGTGCACGCGTGACGCTGGTGGCGACGGGCTGGATCTACCCGACCGACAGCAGCATCAACGTCGCGATTGGCCAGGGCGGACACGTGAAGCCGAGCCCTGTCTCGCTCGAAGCGCAGGGACCAGACGGCCGGTGGAGCGTGGTGAAACCTGACGTGGGCTTCCCGGCCGGCAAGAACAAGACGATGCTCGTGGACCTTGACGGGGTGTCGGGAGCCGCTCGACTTCGACTGCGCACCAACCTGGAGATCTATTGGGACCGGCTCGCCGTGGCGGAGCGAAGCGACGCCGCGGTCAGCGCCACGCGAATTCAGCCGTCGAGTGCCGAGCTGCGTTTTCGCGGCTACTCGGAGACGACGTCGCCACGGGGCGAGTCGCCGGAGACCCCGATCTACGAACGCCTGTCGAACACCACGCAGCGTTGGCGCGATCTCGTGGGCTACTACACGCGCTTTGGTAGTGTGAAAGCACTATTGGCTGGCATCGACGATCGGTATGTGATCATGAACGCCGGCGATGAGCTGAGGCTGCAGTTTCCCGAGCTGGCACCCTCAACGCCGGGCTGGCGCCGCGATTTCGTGTTGATCGGCGACGGCTGGGAGAAAGACGGCGACTACAACACCGGCTTTTCGCAGACCGTGCTGCCGCTTCCGTCGCACAGCCGGCCCGACTACGGCTCGGCGCCTTCGACGCTCACGCTCGAGGACGACCCCGTGTATCAGCGCCACCGCGACGACTGGGAGCAGTACCACACGCGCTTCGTGACGCCGAGCGCGTTCATCAGAGGGTTACGTCGGTAGGGCGCGTATTCTTGAACGTGCCGAACCGCCACGAACCACGGAGACGCGGAGTCACGGAGAGCAAAACCAATTTGTTTCCGTGTCTTCGTGCCTCCGTGGTTTGTTTGCTGGTGAAGGACTCCCCGAGTGAACGGTAACAATCGGCAGCGCATCGCCTGGTTCGTGTGGGCGTTTGTCCTCGTTGCCTCGCTCGCAGCGGTTCGCGCGCTGAATCAGCGGGCCACGAGCAGTGCATCCGACGATGAAGGGGCGGCGGATACGCGCTTCGGATTCAGGCTGGAGGAGTCGGCGAAGCGGCTCGGTGTCGACTTCGTCCACCAGGGGCCGACCTTCGATGCCCGCCTCGCGCACATCATGCCCCAGGTTGCCTCCATGGGCGCGGCGGTCGCCGTGGCCGACTTCGACCGCGACGGCTGGCAGGACTTCTACGTCACCAACAGCGGCGAAGGCAGTGTGAATCGCCTCTATCGCAACCAGGGCAACGGCACCTTCACCGATGTGGCCGCGCAGTTGGGCGTGGCCGATGTGAACCGGAGCGACACCGGCGTGTCGATGGGCGCCGTCTGGGGCGACTACGACAACGACGGCTGGGAGGATCTGTTCCTCTATCGCTACGGCCGTCCCGAGCTCTTCCACAACGAACAGGGCCAGCGGTTCGTCGCGTCCGGAGAAAGGGCCGGCCTGCCACGCTGGGTGAATGCCAACAGCGCCACGTGGCTCGACTACGACCGCGATGGCCGGCTCGATCTGTTTCTCGCCGGCTACTGGCCGGGCAACGTCGATCTCTGGAAGCTGGAGACGACGAGGATCATGCCGGAGAGCTTCGAGTACGCGACCAACGGCGGGCGGAAGTACCTGCTGCACAATCGCGGGGACGGCACCTTCGAAGACACCACCGCCGCCCTCGGCATCACCAGCCGGCGCTGGACGCTGGCGCTGGTGGCCGCCGATCTCTTCGGGACCGGCTATCCAGATCTATTTCTTGCGAACGACTACGGGGTCTCCGAGCTCTTCGCCAATCGAGGCGGCAAGGCGTTCGTGGACGTCGCGCAGACGACCGGCGTGGGACGCGCGCCGAAGAGCGGGATGAACGCCTCAGTGGGTGACGTTTTCAACGACGGGCGGCTCGCGATCTACAAGACGAATATTTCCGAGCCCGGCGTGCTGGTTCAGGGCAACGATCTGTGGGTGCCGAAACTAGGCGAGGCACGAGACTCAAAACTCAAAACTCAAAACTCAAGAACCGAGACCGTCGAATACGAGAACCTCGCGTCGAGCATGGGTGTGGACCTCGGAGGGTGGAGCTGGGGCGCGCAGTTCGGCGATCTGAACAACGACGGCACGCAAGATATCTATCTGGCCAACGGCTACATTTCGGCGGGCGAGCGGAGCAGCTATTGGTACGACTTCGCGGTGATTGCCGTCGGCCACAGCCAGATCATCGGCGACGCCGCGAACTGGCCGGCCATGAGAGGACGCAGCCTCTCCGGGTTCCAGCGCAAGCGCGTGTGGCTGAACGACGGACTGGGCCGGTTCACGGAAGTGGCGCAGGTCGTGGGGGCGCGCGATACACACGATGGCCGTGCGGTGGCCCTCGCCGATCTGGGCAATCGCGGCATGCTCGACGTGATCGTGGCGAATCAGCGCGGACCGCTATTGATCTACACGAACACGGTGGAGCCTGGCCGGCATTGGATCCAGCTCGAGCTCGAGGGCACCGGGAGCAACCGCAGCGCCATCGGCGCGCGCGTCGAGCTGCAGTGGAAGGGTCACCTGCAGGTGCAGGAAGTCTCAGGGGCGGCCGGCTTCAGCGCACAGAACCAGCGGCGTCTGCACTATGGCCTCGGTGACGCCACGGCTGTCGATCGCGCGATCATCCGCTGGCCGTCAGGACGGCAGCAGACGATCGAGCATCCGCCGATCGACCGGCTGCACCACGTGAAGGAGCCCGATGGCCACTGAGGCGCAGGCCCTGTCGCCGCCGGCCGACGCGTCGGCGGGACGCAAGCGATTCCTCAGGCTCGACAACCGCTACCTCCCGCCGCTGCTCATCACGAGCATCCTGCTGGGCGCGCAGCTGTCGTTCGGCATTCTCGAAGGATGGGAGCGGACGGCCCTGGCGATCGCGACGGCCATTGGCGCCGAGATGGTCATGGGGCGGGTTACATACGGAAAATGGCCGCACCCGGCGAGCGCGTACATCAGCGGCATCAGCGCCGGCATCCTGGTGCGGTCGCCGTTGCTCTGGCCGTACTTCCTCACGAGCCTCATCTCGATCACGTCGAAGTACGTGCTGAGGGTCAAGGGGCGGCACCTCTGGAACCCCACGAACTTCGGCGTCAGCGCGGTGGTCTTCCTCGCGCCGGCCACCATCACGGTGCTCAGCATCCAGTGGGGCAACGTGGTGGCGCCGATGGCCATCATCTGGGTCCTCGGCTCGATCATCGTCTGGCGCGTCGGCCGCGCGCATATCTCCGCCACCTACGTCGCCTCGTTTCTGCTGTTCTCGTTCGTGCGAAGCGCGATCACGGGGACGCCGTGGCTGGCCGCGGTCGCGCCAATCACAGGGCCGATGTATCAGCTCTTCATCTTCTTCATGGTGACCGACCCGAAGACGACGGTGCGGTCCCGCCTCGGGCAGTGCCTCGTCGTGTTCCTGGTGGCATTCGTCGAGATGCTGCTGCGGCTCAACGAAGTCCTGTACGCGCCCTTCTACGCCCTGTTCATCGTCGGGCCGCTAGCGATGCTGGCGGAGATCTGGCTGGACTCGCGCCAGCGCCCACAGACCTCGATCAGGGCCGCTGACTTGCCGGTGGTGTGACGCCGTTCAATCGGAGGTACACGGCCATCTGGCCGTAGATATCCCACGTGTGACCGAGCAGGAAATAGATCACCCGCGCTCTCGACGAGGGACCGAGAAACTGATTGGTCTGGATGATTTGCATCATCGATTGGTCGGTCTGCTCCCTGATCAGCGCTTCCCCGTAGTCGTACGAGTCGGCAAGCGCCTTGAGGATCTCGCCCTTGGACGTCGCATTCCGGTCGAAGGCTGGCGCGGCCGCCTTACCGCCGAAGAATCTCAAGTAGGCGACGTTTCCGCCTGCGACATGCATGATCTGCTGCCCGAAGTCACGCTGTGGAGCGGTGCTCTTGTACGAGAACTTCTCCTCGGGCATCGCGGCGGCGGTCTTCATCATCAGCGCCTTCTGCTCGGTCCAGTCCTTCAGCAGTTCCGCGTTCAGGTTTGCAGTCTGGCCGGCAGAGATGCCTGGCACGAGACACGCCGCGCAGGCAAACGCGGCGCTCAGCACGAACTTGTTCATCACGTCCTCAGTCTAATGCGCAGAATGCGCCGCCGCAATCGATCGGGGTTCGTTTGTCTCGACGTTGCTCTTTGCACCGGCGGTTCCGAACGCGATGGCCGCCAGAACGGCGTCCGGGATTGCTTCGCGGATCGCGCAAGCGGTCGCGCCAGCCGGCGGCATCCGCTCGCAGCACGTCGGGCGGACCAATGCGGCCCAGGTACAAGTAGGATCCCTGGACCGACGGATATCGGCAGGGCGGATTGATGAGAGATCAAAAACCGGATGGCGCTGAGCGCCCGGTTCACACTGACGCAGCCGGACACCTGTCCTGCGATACGCTGCGCGATTTCGCGCCGCTCCTGAAGGTCGACGCGGTGAAGCCTGGTGACGTGATTCTCACGCGCGGCCGCGGCCGCAGGGCCGACCTCATTGCCACAGCCACGCGAGGTGAGTTCTCCCACGCGTCTCTGTGGTTGCCTGTCCTGGGGTTTACGGGGCGACCGTGTCTTTTCGAAGCGGATGGAGCCGGCGTCGGGTTCACGCTGCTTCGGCAGATCTACCTGACCGGCCCTGGACTCAGTTCCATCTCGACCTACAGGATCCTGCATGGGCCTGTCGCGCCGAAGCTCCTTCGGCACCCGCGCGTTGGTGGGTTGCCGGCGCGCGAACTCGTGGACGCGGCGGACCGGCTGTTCAAGAAGGTGTTGCATCACCGCTATTCAGCGCTTACCCGCATGGTACCCGCCGTCAATTTGCCGCTTCGCATCGAAGCAATTGCCAGGACACTAGCGCGAACCGTCGATCGGGTTACCGGCGTCGACGAAGACGACGGCTTTTACTGCTCTGAGCTCGTACGAATGTTCTTCGCGGAGCTTGGATTGGATCTGTTCCACGGCGAGACTGGTCCAGCCTGCATTTCGCCGAACGCGCTCGATTCGCCGTCCTGCCTTCTTGACGAAGTTCGCGACGCCTTCGTCGTCATCGACAATATCGGGTCAGACATTCAGGGCTTTGAAAGTCAATGCCACATTCCCGGACGTGAACAGAGGTTGCCCCCACTGGTTGAGAGCCAGGACCGCGCCCGTCACTCGGCGAACAGAATGCGCACGCTTTTCGAGAAGATGCGGGCGATGTCAGAACGTATCGATCACCTCAGCGAGACGCAGGGCCGCACTTTGTACGCGCAGGTGGCACAATCCACCGAGAGAGCATTCGCGAGCGGCGACGATGAAGTTGCAGCAAGGTTCGGGGACTACCTGGTGGCCCTTCACTACATCAACCACGTGGAGCGGCAGATACACGACTACCACCGCCGTATGACCGCCAGTGAAGCCATCCCCGTCGAATCGGATGCATGGTCGCCAGCATATGTCGCGCTTACGCAGACGTTTGTGCTGTCGCGACTCGACCTGCATCTGAAGTACTTCCGTTCTCATGTCACCTATACGCTCCAGCAGATTCGGAGGCAGTGTAGGCTCGCAGGCGAGTGCTGGCGCGGGAAGCGATTGGAGCGCGTCCGGCGCGAGTTCCTCGAGGAATGGCGCGAGGCCCGCACGGGGTTGCGCCGTGTTGCCAGGTCCGTAGCCGAGACGAAGGGAATCGAGGCCCTCTCGCCTGAATCAATGTCGTATGTCGACGAGGTTCTCGAAGCCGCTGCGGTGACGGCGATGCAGGACTGTCCAATGGTATGGTCAGGCTTCGGGCGCCGCGATCCGTTGCGAGGCTGAAGGTCCAACCCTGCACTCGTCGTAACACTCTCACACCGGTTCATGCTCGAGACGCCACTGATACACGTACACGAGGGACGGAGGGTTCGACAGTGCCCGTCAGGGATGGCTAACGAGTCGCCTAGTGTTTATCTATCTCCGCGGGATACGCAACCGTTGGCGCTGCTCATTGGGGCGACGATTGTGAAACATGGAGGCGTGTCGTGCGGTCGCCCTGTTGTTACAGGCTTTGAGGGTTTCTGTACTTTGTGATCTTCGTGATCTTTGTGGCCCAGAATCTTCGCGTCCTTCGTGGCGAGGCTCAATGCTTGCGAATGAACGCGAGCACCGATCGGTTGAAGATTTCCGGCTGCTCCCAATAGGACGAGTGGCCGGCCTCCGGGACGACGACGGACTCGGCGCCTTTGACGCGTGCCGCGAAGAGGCGCTGGACGGCCGGCGGGGCGTAGAGGTCGGCGTCGCCGGTGAGCAGCAGCGTCGGGACCTTGATGGTCTCGAGCAGCGCAAACGTCACCCGGTTGCGAAAGGTCTGAGGGGCCGGCGTCCCTCCGGGACGCGCGGTTCGTTCCAGGGCCTTCCAGCGCTCGGCGCCAGCGGGGTTGGCGACCCGATACGAGGGCCCGAGCTCGCGCATATCTGGAGGCATGGCCAGGAACTCCGGAGGGCGGACGCGCCGGCCCATTTCGAGATACTCCGGATCCTGCACGCCACCGATGCTGTTGGCCACGACGAGGCTGCGCAGCCGCTGTGGGAACGACAACGCATAGTCCCAGGCGACGAATCCGCCGGCCGCGGTGCCGACCAGGTGGAAACGATCGATCTTCAGGAAGTCCATGAGGCCCTGGAGATCGTCGGCGCCGGTGCCAGGTTGTGCTCCGGCGGGATCGGCGGTCGAGCGCCCATAGCCCCGCCGATCGTAGGTGATAACGCGGAAGCCACGTGCCGTGAACACCGGGCGCTGGTACTCCCAGACACGACTGCTTCCCGTGGCGGCGTGGACGAAGACGACAGGGGCGCCGGTGCCGCCGGTGTCCGTGAACCACAGGCGCATACCAGGCAGCTCCGCGTACGCCTCGCGTGCGGACGCGGGCGCCTGCGCCAACGAGAGAAGTTGAAATAGAGCGATAAAGCCCGCGAGGAGCATCACTGCCTGCGATCTGCCAAGACCGGCTGTCATCGCTGCATAGACTACACCTGTCTTCAACGATCCTTGACCCCCCTCTCCGAAGGTTGTATGTACGCCGCATGCTCAGCCTCATCACCGTCATGCTCCTCGGAGTGCAGTCCGGATCGGCGTCGTGCGAGAAGCTTGCTGCGCTGGCGTTGCCGAACACCACGATCACCTCGGCGCAGCTCGTGCCGGCCGGTCCCTTCACGCCCACACCGCAAGGGCCTCCGGGAGGGCCGGTAACCGCGCCGGCTGCACCGGCTGGCGGTCGCGGGGCGCAGGCCGGCGGTCGAGGACAGGGGCCAGCCGCCGCACCAGCGACGAGGCTGCCCGCGCATTGCCGTGTCGCGGTCGTGCTGAAGCCGTCCGCCGACTCGCACATTGAAATGGAAGTATGGTTGCCGGCTGAGAACTGGAACGGCAAGTTCCAGGCGGTCGGCAACGGCGGATGGGCCGGCGTCATCAGCTATCCCGCGCTCAGCACCGCGCTGCAGGAGGGCTACGCGACCGCATCGACCGACACCGGCCACAAGGGCGGCAACGCGCTCTTTGCGCTCGGGCATCCCGAGAAGCTCGTCGACTTCGCCTACCGCGCAGTGCACGAGATGACGGTGCAGTCGAAAGCGATCATCAATGCCTACTACAACCGTCCCGCGCGCCTGTCGTACTGGAATGGCTGCTCGACGGGCGGACGCCAGGGATTG
>DATDOE010000042.1:0-13823 GCA_035293405.1 Vicinamibacterales bacterium
GGAGACGCTTGACCACGATGTTCTTCCGGGCCAGCTCGAAGGATGCCAGCGCGAGCGCCAAGGTGATGATCACCGGCGGCTGCCCAGGGATCATGAGGAACGTCAGCGCGAGCCACGTCAGCACCATTTCCTGTAAATCGAAACCGCGGAGGAATCCCACGAGGGGAATGAGCACACTGACAATGATGGCGAGCACAGCCAGCGTCTTGGCGAGCCTCGTCATCGCGTCTTGAATGAAGGTCCTCTCTTATCGCTGGGCTTGCGCCGCTTGGGCGATCTTGCCGAACTCGCTCGCACCGCCCGCGGCAAGGACGATGCCCTTGCCTTCGCCGGCGACGACCGTCGTTCCAGAAAACGCGGAATTGATTCTCTCGGCAATGCCCGTATCCTTGCCGATGGCGGCTTTCGCGTTCTTCTCCACTGGAAGCGCCTCTCCAGTCAGCGGCGCTTCGTTCACGAGCAACCCGTGGGATTCGAGCAGCCGGACGTCGGCAGGTATACGCATTCCCTCCGAGAGCAGCACGACATCCCCCCTAACGACGTCAGCCGTGGGGATCTCTTGCGGTTTCCCGTTGCGCAGGACGCTGGTTGCCGGCTGCGTCAGTTCCCGCAACCTCGTCATGATGCGATCGGAGCGGTACTTGTTGATGAACTCCACGGGACCAGAAGCCTTGATCGACGAGAATCGGCCACTTCGTCGTTGCGAGCGCGACAGCCATGATGACAAGGAGCGGAATAGCGGCGAGGCGGGTGAGCAAGCCCAACAGCACCAGGCCGCCGCCGACAATCTCGAAGGTGCCGACGAATGGCCCGAGGAGCTCCGGCATAGGCAAGCCGATCGTCAGGAAGCGGCCGGCGCCGAGCTGATCGGGAAAAGGCAAGGCACTCTCCGGTGACGACATGTGTGACGTCCAGATGCCACCCGTTCAGAACTGGCGAAGCACTTCCTTGCGCGTGCTGGCGCGTGCTAGCGCGACTGGGATCCTTCAGTGCCTGTAGCGACGCAAGCTGCATCACCTGCTCGGTGACAAGCGCCGACGGTTATCGAACAATACGTGAAGCAAGCGGATGCCGTGTGGGCCGAGACGGCAAGGTATTCTCCCGCACGGGCTCAGCCAGCGTCGACGTGGACAGGATCCGTTCTGGAGACGAAGAGCTTTTTCGCCGCGCTGGCGCGGTTGATGCTGATTTCGAGCTTGCCCGTACTACCGATGACGGCCAGGACGCCACCCGCCTCGACTTCGCCATAGTGGTCGCTGACGCGATCGATGACGGTACTCCCGACGGTGATGCGCGGGCGCGCCGGCAGTTGAGAGCCGTGGATGTTCGTCACCAAGTTGCCAAAGCGGTCGATGTGAACGACCTCGCCAGCCACATTGCGATTGGATTCGACGCTGGCAAGGGCGCGGTGCAAAGTCGTCCATGACGACAACGGTGGCCCCAACTCTTCCAGGCGCACACCGGTGGCGAGCGCCGCGGCAGCGGGCGCGTAGATGAGACGCGAGTGAAATGTGTGACGGCGCGCCTCGAGCAGGAACCGGTCATTCTCGACAGAGATCATGGCCGCCGGCGGATGCTCATCCAGGAGTGGCGCTGCCACCCCATTGTCGGGCGCCACGATGTAGTGTCCCTCGACGTGCCCAGCAATGATCCGGCGATTCGGCGCAGCGCTCGGGTCTGTCAACACCAAGTGCACCGTCCCCGGCGGGAAATAGGGGTACGCGGACATCAACAGGTACGCCGCTGCGTAGAGACTGCCTGACTCGGCTGCATGAACCAGATCGACGACGCGAACCTCTGGAGCGCGGGCGAATAGGACGCCCTTGACAATTCCGACGTAGGCGTCGGTGGTACCGAAGTCGGTGAGCAGCGTGATCACGTGTGGCATTTGACATGTCGTATTCAGCCTTTGGGCCTCGTCAAGGTTGCACCACCTCCTCGAGCGTGACGCCTCCCAAACTAAGGTTGTCGAAAGAATTCGCCGAATAGATCCTTCAGCCGCGCCTTTGCATCGGCGAGGGCACGTCGCCCTTCCGGAGTCGTACGGTACATCTTGCGCGTGTGGCGACCCTCGCGATGCTCGGTTACACGCAAATACCCCTTGGCCGAGAGCCCATGAAGGATGGGGTACAAAGTCCCAGCACTCAAGCGATAGCCATGCTGCGCCAACTGCTCCATCACACCGAGGCCGAAGATCGGGCCTCGCGCGCCGTGATGAAGGACGTGCAACCGGACGAACCCTGAGTAGAGATCGCGGTCATCCATAGGCCGTTCGGATGTCGCTCTAGCCTTTGGGTGCCGTCGCGGTAATCTTGGTGCCAGGGCGAATCTCATCGTTCCCACGACGAACCACGTCGTCGCCGGCACGCAGCTCGCCGAAGACTTCGATGACATCGCCGTTCAATTCACCGCGTCTGACGTCCACCCATTCGGCAACGCCATTGCGAACCCTCACCACGAACTGACGCTCCGAGGTGCGGACCACGGCGGTTCTCGGGACGAACAGGCTGGCTTGCGCGCGGGAGACCGGCCATTGCACCTCGGCGAACATTCCCGGGGCCAGTCGCTGTCCAGGATTGGCGACGTCGAGTTCCACCAGCATGCTCCGCATTTTCATGTCGAGCGTGTGTGCCGGTCTGGCGATGACGCCCTGAAACGTCTGACCGGGAAATGCGGACACGCGGAACTCCACCTTCGTGCCGCGCGTGATCGTGCCGACGTAAGTTTCAGGCACGGGAACCGTCAGGCGCAGACGGGACACCTGTTCGATCCGCAACAGGGCGCCGGTCGAGGGGCCGACGAGGCTGCCAGGATGGACGCTCCGCTCGGTGATGACGCCGTCGAATGGGGCGGTCAGCTGCAGGTACCCTTCCATTTCCGCCACCGCCTTGACCGCCGCCTCCGCCGCGCCGCCGCTGCCCTTGAGGGCATTGACGTGCGCTCGCGCGGCCTCGAGGCCGCGTTGCGCGATCTCGACGTCGTGTCCGGCGACGACACCCGGCGTCTTGCTGGCGGCCGTCAGCCGATCGAAGGTACTCTGCGCGGCGACAGTCTTGGCTTCGGCCTCCGCTTCCTGTGCACGAACGGCCTGCCACTTTGCCTCCGCCTCCGCCCGTTGCGCCCGCAGTTCGGGGGCCGAGATGCGGGCCAGCAACTGCCCTCGCTTCACCCACGATCCGCGATCGACGGCCACGGAGTCGACGAACCCGGACACGCGGGCGGTGAGGTTCACGCCCTGGTACGGCGTCAAGTCCCCCGGAATCGTGATCACCTTCTCGAGCGCCTGTGACACGACCTTCGTCGTGTCCATCGACGACGGTGGGCTCTGGCCGACCAGCGAGACGGCGCTCAGGCCGAGCGCGAGGACGCAGACGGTGAACACGGCAAGGCGTTTCATGCGGTTTCTCCTGAATGATGGCGGCTCATGACGTCATCGGGATCGAGCGACGGCGAGGCGACGCTAGAGCGGCGCTGCACGAGCGCGAAGAGCGCTGGAAGTACCAAGAGCGTGGCCACCGTCGATGCCGCCAGTCCGCCGATCACCGCGCGGCCCAGGGGCGCCAACTGCTCGGCGCCGAGTGCCACCGGAATCATCCCGGCGATCATGGCAAACGTCGTCATCAAGATGGGCCGCAGCCGGCTGGTCGCGCCGCGGATCGCCGCCACATCCGCCGCGGTCCCTTCCTGCCGGTACTGCTCGGCGAACGTCGCCAGCAGAATGGCATTGGCCACCGCCACGCCGATGGCCATGATGGCGCCCATGAACGACTGGATGTTCAAAGTGCTGCCGGTGAGGAACAGGCTGAGCGCCACGCCGGCGATCACCGCCGGAATCGTGCCCACCACGATCAAGGCGACCTTGAGCGACTGGAAGTAGGCGGCGAGGAGCAGGAAGATAGCGACGATCGCCAGTCCAAGGCCGGAGCGAAGACCATCCAGGGTCTGCTGCATCGGCGCCACCTGCCCACGCACGGCGACGGTCACGCCGGCCGGCGGCTCGCCTGCTCTGGATACGGCAGCAAACACCTCGTCGGAGGCCGTGCCCAGGTCCGCGCCGTGGACGTTCGCGGTCAACGTGATCATGCGCTGCTGGTTGTAGCGGTTGTACTCGCCGATCGCCGTCGTTTGCGAGACCGTCGCCACGTCGCCGAGCAGTGGGCGCGCGGCGCCGTTCTGCATGATCGGCACGTTCATGATGTCTTCCATCGACGACATCGAGTGCTGCGGCACTTCGACCTGCACCTGATAGGCGATGCCGCTGTTGGGATCCGCCCAGTAATTCGGGGTCACGAAGCGGCTGGACGAGGTGGCGGCGACCAGCGACCGTCCGATCTCCTCGACCGTGACGCCCAGTTGGCCGGCGCGCTCGCGATCGATCTGCACCTGGCGGACGGGATAGTCGAGCGCCTGCCCGAACTGGAGATCCCGCAGCGCCGGAACCTTTGCCATCTCGATCTTCAGCTTCTCCGCGTAGCCGCGGCTGTTGGTCAGGTTCGCGCCGGTGACCGCCACTTCGATCGGGGTCGGCGACCCGAAGCTCATGACCTGATTGACCAGGTCCGCGGCCTCGAACGAGACGACCGCGCCAGGCGCGATCTCGCTCACCCGGTCCCGGAGCCGCTCCTGCAGATCCTCTGTGGAGATCGTCCGCTCCGGCTTCAGCGACACCAGCATGACGGCCTCGTGTGGTCCGCTGGTCCAGAGATAGATCAAGTTCACCGGGTAACTGGACGGTTGTGATCCGACGAACCCGAGACTGGTCTCGACGTTCTCCGGACCCACTTCCTCGGCGATGACGTCGAGGAGTTTGAGCGCCATCGCTTCGGTGCGCTCGACCCGCGTGCCGGTGGGCGCCCGCAGCCGAACCTGGATCTGACCGGAATCGGCACTCGGGAAGATTTCGGTACCGAGCGCTCCGCCGACAGAATAGACGGTCACGGCCGACACGAGCAGATACACCGCCAGGACCGCCCACCGGAACTGGACGAAGGTGCCGACCAGCCGTCCATACGACGTCCGTAGCCGGTCGAAGAACCCGCCTTCAGGCTCGCCATGATGCTCGCCGCCAATCCAGGTGTAGAGGATCGGCACGAACGTCAGCGCGAGGATGTAGGACGCGGCCATCGCGAACCCAACCGACAACGCCAGCGGGACGAACAGCGCCCGGCCGACGCCGACCATGAAGAACGAGGGCGCGAACACCGCCAGAATGCAGAGCATCGCCAGCATCATCGGCACAGCGACCTCCGAGACGGCATCGAAGACGGCGCGCGCGCGCGGCTTGCCGCGTGCCAGGTGCGTGTGGATGTTCTCGATGGCGACGGTCGATTCGTCGACCAGGATGCCGATGGCCAGCGTCAGGCCGCCGAGCGTCATGATGTTGATCGTCTGGCCGGCTGCCCAGAGAGCGACCACCGCCGAGAGCAGCGCCAGCGGGATCGTCAGGATGACGATGATCGAGCTGCGGAAGTGCCGGAGGAAGAACAACACCATCAGGCCGGTGAACAACGCCCCAAGAGTGCCTTCCACCGCCAGCGACCGAATCGCGTTGGTCACGTAGCCCGACTGGTCGAATCCGAAGTTGACGTCGATGTCGTCCGGAATCGCGGCGCGCATACGGGGCAGTTCCGCCGTCACACGCTGGACCACGTCCAGCGTCGAGGCGTCGGCGCGTTTGGTCACCGGAATATAGACGCTGCGTTTGCCGTCGATCAGCGCGTAGCTGGAGAGAATGTCCGACGCGTCCTCCACGTAGCCGACGTCGCGGAGAAAGACGCTCGGACCGGAGCCGACGCGCACCGGAATCTCGAGGAGCTCGTCCACGCTCTTGACGACCGAGTTGACCGGCACCATCTCGGTGAAATCGCCGATGCGGACGTTGCCGGAGGGCGACACGACATTCCCTCTGGACAGGGAGCGCACGACTTCCTCGCCGGACATCCGGTAGGCGCGCAGGCGATCGGGATCGACGCGCACCACTACGGTCCGCTGGTTGCCGCCGAAGGGTGGCGGTGCCGAGACGCCCGGCAGCGTGCCGAACATCGGCCGGATGCGGTTCAAAGCGAGGTCCTGGATCTCGCCGAGCGCGCGCGTCTCGCTCGAAAAGACGAGGTAGCCCACGGGGACGCTGCCGCCATCGAAGCGGACGACGAACGGCGGCACGGTGCCCGGCGGCATGAACGCCCGGGACCGATTCACCTGGGCGACGGTCTCGGCGACCGCCTGGCTCATGTCCGTCCCCTCGTGGAAAAACAGCTTCAAGAGGGTCGCCCCCTGAATTGACTTCGATTCCACGTGCTCGATGCCCGTCACGTAGAGGAAGTGATACTCGTAGTAGTTGGCGATGAATCCCTCCATCTGCGCGGGGTCCATCCCACCGTACGGCTGCGCCACGTAGATGACGGGCGTTCCGAGGTCCGGAAAGATATCGATCTTCATCCGCTGCACGGCGAGCAGGGACATCAGCGCCATCCCCACGATGACGATCAGAATCGTGATGGGTCGCCGCATTGCTGCGCGTATGAGCCACATAGTGCTGCCCTCTGTGAAAACGGAGTGACTACTTCCGTAACTCGGAGATGTCGCCCTTGGCGGCCGCGTCGGCGACCAGCGCGCGCCAGACACCCAAACGCGCGACGGCATCGCCGACTTCGGCCTGCAGCAGCAAGCGTTGCGCTTCGGCCACCTCGATAATCGCGGCGAGCCCAGCGTCGTACCGGGCGCGAGATTGCTGCTCGAGCACACGCGCTGCCGATAACTGGATTGGCGTGTTCTCTGCCACGCGACGCGCCCCGTCCATCTCCGCCCGGGCCTGCGCCGATTGCGCCGTCAGCTCCTGCACGACGCGGTCGTAGGTGGCGACCTCGGCGCGCTGGTTGTGCGCCTCGATGCGTTTCCGCTCGTTCAACGAGAACCAGTCGAACAACGGAAAGGTCGCGGTCACGCCCATCGCCCAGTTCGGCGTGTCGAAGTCGAGACCGCCCCCTGCATTCACGCCGCTGGCGCTGGCGCCGGTCCCTCGTCCCGAGTACGCGGTCTGGAAGTTGATCCGGGGAAAGAACGAGCGACCGAGCAGGTCCTGAACGGCACGACTCGACTCGACGTTCGCCATCTGCGTTTCCGCGAGCGGATGCGTCGCGGCGGCCGGCGCCGCGGCCGGCGGCGGTGGTGGCGTGGCCAGGAGCGGGCCGCTGGCAATCTGCACGTTAGCGGGAACAACTCCCAGCCACTGCGCCAGGCGCGCCCGCGCGACTTGTTCGGCCTGCTCTGCCTGGATCAGTTGAATCCGCGCGAGCGCCAGCTCCGCTTGCGAGCGCGAGTCATCCGCGCCGGGCCGGAGCTGGTTCTGCACCAGCGCCGCGACGGACTCGGCAAACACACGCTGCCGTTCGACATTCGCGCTGGCGGCGCGAACGGTCTCTTGGGCCGCCGCCAGCCGAAGGAACGCGTCGGCCGTATTGACGCCGACATCGAGACGCGTCAACTCGGTGGCTGCATTGGCCCGAGTGACGAGCGTCCGCGCCAGGTCAACCGACGCGCCGCGCGCGCCGAAATCGAAGGCCTCCCACGAGAGCAGCAGACCACCTCCACTGCCCCAGATCATCGATGCCGAGGCATCGTCGGAGACCGGCCCCGAGATGGCCGGGATGATCGTGCCAGGGAGCAGCAATCCGGCGACGTTGTTCCGCGTGGCCCGGTTGATCTGGAGCGACGAGTCCAGCCGCGGCAAGTACGCCGTACGGGCCAAATCGACGCCGGACTCCTGAGCAGAGACGCGAGCTATGGAGGCCCGGATAGCCGGGTAGTTGTCCGTGGCGTATTGAATGGCCTGCGGCAAGGTGATCGGGAACGAGGGCGGTGGCGCCTGGGCCGCCGCCGGTGACGCGAGCGTGAAACTGACAACAAGGGCGACGATGCCGTGTGTGAAACCTCCACACCACGTGAACGCCACTCTCTCTGGGCCTCTCCAAGTGTCTGTGCTCGCCAATCGCATCTCCTCGCCGTGCTCCGAACGCCTGCCACGATGCGCGTAGATGATACCCGATGACGCGGCGCGTACAGGCGACAAGCGACAAGCGACACTCTCGATATTCTTCGATACGAGACGAACGCCTACCGTTTCCGCCGCGCACGTGGCGTGGCCTTCTTGGTTCCACGCCTCGCCGCGCGCGCGGCTGTGCGGGTGCGGCCAGGGGCCGTGGCCTCGACGACCTCGTGGTGGAGCTCGATGACGTTGTCGCGCAGGATGTCCAGGACGGCGGCGCCATCCCGCGTCAGGTGATAGTAGCGGCGCCGGCCCGTGCCGGCCTCGGCTTCGCACCGCAGCCAGCCGTTACGTTCCATGCGCTTCAGCAGTGGATACAGGGTTCCCGGGCTGATGTCGTAGCCATGGTGCCGCAACTCGGTGAGGATCCATTGTCCGATCACCGGATGTTCGGCCGCGTGGTGCAGGATGTGCACTTTCCAGAAGCCAAGCAGGATTTCGCGCGTCAGGAGCTTCAGATCCGGCGGAGTCATGCGGCTCCACTGTAGAAGGCACCGGACCGGGACGCAAGCAGAACCCGCTCAGATCCCTGCATACCATTCGTAGCCATCGTCCTCCCACGTGCCGCCGCTCCCTCGCCCGATGCGATCGAAACGGTCGACCACCTCGATCCGCGAGAGGAACTTTGCCATCTTGTAGCCAAGCTGTCGTTCGACCCGCAGCCGCAGCGGCGCGCCATGCGCCAGGGGGAGGGGGGCGCCATTCATCGCATCGGCGAGGATGGTTTGCGGATGGAACGCGTCGATCAAATCGATGCTCTCGTAGAACCGCGTGGCGCCATCCACATGGCGCGGCAGTTCGTCCGCACAGTGAAACACGATGAAACGCGCCTCGGGGCGAAGACCAACGCGCTCCAGAATCATCGACAGCGGCGGCCCGCTCCAGCCGCCGATGCAACTCCAGCCTTCCACGCAATCGTGGCGCGTAATCTGTGTACGCGCCGGGAGCGCGCGCAGATCGGCCAGCGAGAAGCTCGCCGGCGTCGTGACGAGACCGCCCACTTCCAGGCGCCAGCCCGCGAAGCCGCTGCGGGCCAGTTCCGGGTATTCGGGCGGCAGGCTCGACGGATCCTGCGATCCATTGGCGCGGAACATCGGCGAGATATCCGCGGCGTCATATTCGCGCGCGAGCGCCCCGCGCCAGAGCAGCGCCCGCTGAACCCGTTGCGTGAGCCCTTCCGCGCCCGCCAGGAACTCCCGGAACGTCGGCGCCGCCGACAGCCGGTCGCAGCCACCGAGCACGACGCCCGCAGCGCCGGCAAGACCCGCGGCGAGCACGCGACGACGGGTCACGAGCGCTCTACGGTTTGCCATCGCCGGGCGCCTCTGGGGCCACCGCATACCAACCGGTCATCATCGAGCGCAGGTTGCTGAGGAATCCCGACAGGAGGACCATCACCACGTGCACGAACAGGAACAGGACGAAGAGCCAGGTTGTCACGAAGTGGATCGTCCTGGCGGATTGGCGCCCGCCGAACACGTCGAGGAGCCAGGGCGCCGCAGCATCGACCGCGGGTGACATCGTCAGGCCGGTCAGGACCGCCAGCGGCGCAAGAACGAAAATCACGCCGACGTAGCTCACCCGTTGAATGATGTTGTAGTCGGCCGCGGCCGGCTGCCGGGCAAATCTGAACGTCAGATGATCGCGGACGGTGCTCCCGAGCTGCCGCCAGTGTGTCCGGCGCGGGAGCAGATCGCGGGACAGGTGCCGGCTGACGAGCGCGGAGGCGAGATAGACGACGCCGTTGGCCACGAACACCCACGCGAAGAACAGGTGCCACACGCGGCCCGTGGCAAGGTCCTGCCCGCCCGGAATCGTGATCCAGGCGGGAAAGGCCCGCTGCACCGGCCGATCGTTCCATCGCGATCGCCCGAGCACTCCCGTCGTCTCGAAGCTGCGGCCGAAGATCCGGGTCACGCCGATCGGCCGCCCGTTCGCCGTGAACGCGGGGGCGATCGAGAGGAGGGGCCGCTCGAAGTCGGAATCCTCACCCCAGTAGAGTGCCGGATGGGCATTGAAGATCTGCAGCCCGCTCATCATCAGAATGGCGACGCAGAGCAGGTTCGTCCAGTGCGCCACGCGCACGAGCCCGGCATACCGGTAGATCCACTGCGGACGCGGTCCGGCCACGGGATCACCGTCAGTCAATCGCGAAGCAATAGAAGAGTCCAGCGCCGCCGGTGCCCAGCAGGTCCTGCTGACTGCACCCGCGCGAGGCGTGCGCCGAGCTCCACGAATCGGCGCCGGACCCCTGGCCCATGCGGTCGTGGTGACCGACCTGCGCGCGCCCGCTGCCGCTCGACGTCCAATTCGCGCAGGTCAGATCCTCGCCGCTGTCGAACGCGATCCCGTCCGATCGCGAGCCGGTGAGGATGTCGTGCACATTGGGGGTGTCACCCACGCCGTTCACCTGGTCCAGCTTCTCGGTGACGGCCGTCTCCTTGTTGATTCTGTTCTCGGCGCCGTGCAGTTGCCCGGCGTTGGCAGCCACGAGAAATCCCTCGGCGTTGTACCAGGGACCCGTGCCGATCCGGTTCCGGGCGTTGACGGCGGGCGCCGTCTGCGTCGCCGTCGTGCTGAGATAGGCACGCCAGGTGTGATCGCCCGATCCCTCGGCTTTCGCCAGCGCCTGGCAGTGCGCATCGGCGCCGGCCAGCCCGCCAAGATCTCCCCCCCTACCGACGCCGACGCTCGTGATGAAGAACGTCGTCACCGACTTGGCTCCCCCCATCGGCATGGACTGCGGCACGCTCTCGGTCCCAGCCGCGGGAGCATTCCCCGCGCTCGGCTGCGCATCGTTACTCTGGCCGCATGCGGAGAGCACCAAGACGGTCCCGATGGTGACCGCCGACCGCAGGCATCGCATTCCATCGACTCGTCCGGTCCATGTCATGTCCAGTCTCCCGATGTGCTACTTCAGCGATGTCAGCGTCCGCACCTGCGGCTCTCCGACGTGCACGAACTCGACCTTCTCCGCCTCGTGACAGGTGTTGCACGTCGACCTCACGGTTCCCAGCAGTTCGTCGAGCAGCGCGGCATCCCGCTTCGCAATCGCCGCTTCGACGGCTGGCACGACGATCGTCAGGAAGGTCTCGGCGGACTTCGCACGCTTCGGCCGACGCTCGAGACCGTGTTCCACCGCCGTGCGGATTTTCTTGATCTGATAGTCGGCATATCCCCAGTTGCGGTCCCGCACCGCCCAGTGGAACTCGGTGTATCGGTAGCCTGTTTCCACCATGGCCATGTCGAACCCGCGCAACTGCTTCGCCACCGTGTCGAACTTTTCGTCGGTCGTGCCCGCCAGCCAGCCTCCCTCACCGGACGCGGTGGCCGCCGGTGGCTTCGCCGCCGTGTCCGCCGGCGGCTGTGCGCACGCGGCGAGCGCACACGCCAGGAGTCCGGGGATGACGAGCCGCCTTGTACGCGTCCGGCCTGCACATTCGATCATGCCCACTCCGTCTCAGCCGCGTGTACTACGTGAACCGTAAACGACCTGCGACTATAATCCGTGGCGGGTAGCGAGCGCAAGAACGGACACACGCAGAAAGGCGGTTCAGTCATGTGGGAACAGCTCGTTCGCAGCGATGCCCCGGCGGTGGCCATCCTCATCCGGCTCATGGTTGGCGCGGTCTTCCTGTCGGAAGGCGTTCAGAAGTTTCTGTTTCCCGACGAGCTTGGCGCGGGGCGATTCCTGAAGATCGGCTTGTCGATGCCTGAACTGCTCGGGCCGTTCGTCGGCACGTTCGAGATCGTGTGCGGTGCCTTGGTGCTGCTGGGCGTGCTGACGCGCCTTGCTACGATTCCCCTGCTCATCATCATGGCGGTCGCGCTCATCACGACAAAATGGCCGATGCTGGTCAACGAAGGGTTCTGGGCGATGGCGCACGAGGCCCGGACGGATTGGTCCATGACGCTTGGCGCGCTCTTCCTCCTGGTCGCCGGTGGGATCGTGGTCAGTCGACGCCTGGTTCTCCTCACGACGATGATGTGACCGGGACCGAGGATCCGATGTGGCTTGATGGGCTCATCTTCGTCTTCTCCGTGATCGCCGGAGGCCTCGCCGCAGTGACGGGGTTCGGCATCGGCAGTCTGCTCACACCAATCCTCGCGCTACAGGTAGACACACGACTCGCCGTCGCCGCCGTTTCGATACCGCACGTGATCGGCACCGCCCTGCGCTTCTGGCTGCTGTCGGGCGGTGTCGACCGCCGCATCTTCTGGAGTTTCGGCCTGACCAGTGCCGCGGGAGGGTTGGCCGGGGCCATGCTCCACGGCTGGGCGAACAATCGTTGGCTGACGGCGGTCTTCGGCGTCCTGCTGTTGTTTGCCGCCGCCAGTGAAGTGAGCGGACTGGCGAGACGCCTGCGCTTTCGCGGCTGGGTGGCCTGGATGGCGGGCGCCGTGTCAGGCCTGTTGGGCGGCCTGGTCGGGATGAAGAGATGCCCGATCACCCAATCGTGTGCACGCTCAACCCGGATGCACTCAACGCACGGCGGCAGGGACTTCTTTCGGAGCTACCGCAGCAATCGGCCGGACACGAGCTGTTGCCCGACGGTCTCCGGCTGCGATTCGCACCGGCAAGGGAAACACTATCGAGGATCGCGCGGGTCGTGGAAGCCGAACGTCACTGTTGCCGGTTCCTTCGCTCTACCGTCACGGTGGAGCCCGACGAGGGGCAGTTCACCCTCGATCGCCGGTCTCGGCATACTTGCGCCGAAACCGCTGCACGAAATGAATGGCGAAGTCGATGGAGAGGCCAACCGCCAGCGACGAGCACACGGCAATCGGCATGTCGTAGTCCTTGCCGACCCATCCCAACGCGCCGTAGGACAGCACAATGGAGAACGTGACCGGCAGCATCGAGATGAGTGCCAGGCGGAACGAGCGGAACAGGATGACCATCAGGATGAAGACCGCCGCGAAGCCTCCCAGAATGGCGTTGCGCATGCCGGTGACCATCAGGTCCTGCCACACCTTGTTGATATAGGTGAGGCCCGACCACCGAAGCTCGATGCCGGGCGGCAGTGGGTTGTTGCGAAGGAAGGCCGCGACGACCCCTTCGAGCGCCTCGATGTCCTGGTTGTCGCCCTGCTTCATCTGCACCCAGATGTTGCTCCACCGGTAGTCGTAGTCGACGAAGTTGTCGAGGTCGTTGGGATCGCCTGACGACAGAAACAGAAAGAGATACTGACCAATCTCTTCTCCCGTTGCCGGTACGGCGTCGTACGCCGGTTGCTCGCCGTGCACGACGTAGTTCACGCGCTTGACGACATCGACAATCGATGTGGTCTTGCCGACGAGGTGGTGCTCCTCGAGATGGGTCTGCAGCCGATCGATGAACGCCATTACGTCCGGTCGCTTGATTGTGTCTTCGGCGGTTCCCTCCACGATCAGGTCCGCCATGTAGGTCCCGCCGAACAGACGATTCATCGCGTCATCTGCGACACGGATCGGATGCTGCGGTTTGAACCACTTCACCGGGTTGTCATTGACCACGACCTGACTCAGCCCTGCGAGGCCGAAAACCAGCAGGAGGAGGGCGGCGCCGATGATGCGGCCGCTGCCGGCGAAGGCGAATCGCCCGACGGACGGTAGCAAGCGGTCCAGCATGGGGCGGGCGGCCGCCCGGGCGCCTACCCGCGCCTGGAGGGTGTCTTCGCGGGTCAGCATGATGCTCGCCGGGATCAGCGTGATGGTGAGCACCCAGGCGACGAGAATGCCAAGCGCGACGAATGCCCCGAACACGCGTACCGGCGGAATTGGCGCCAGCATCAGCGAG
>DATDOE010000043.1:0-3343 GCA_035293405.1 Vicinamibacterales bacterium
CGTCTCGGGCTCGCCGCGCGTGCCCAACGCCAGTCAGGCGTCGCCATCGCCGAGGTTGGCCATGACATCGCCCGCCGATACTGTGAGCGCGCAGCAAAAGGCACTGTGACCATCACCATGATTACTCGGTCGGGCTCCTAGACACAATGAGCTCTCCGTCGACCGTCGCCGCTCGCCCACGGGTGGCGGCCCCGCACGCTGCCCTTGGGATTCTGGGGGCGATCAGCCTCTGTCACGGTCTCAACGATCTGCTGCAGTCGGTGTTGCCGGCGGTCTATCCGATCCTGAAGACGGCCTACCGGCTCGACTTCGGCCAGATTGGACTGATTACCTTCGTCAATACGGTCACCGCCTCGCTGCTGCAACCCGTCGTGGGGCTCGTCACGGATGCGCGACCGAAGCCCTATTCGCTCTCGGTGGGCATGGGGTTCACGCTGATTGGCCTGATCCTGCTCTCCGTCGCGCCGACCTATGCCACGATTCTGGTCTCCGTCGCGTTCGTCGGCATCGGCTCTTCCATCTTTCACCCGGAGTCTTCTCGCGTGGCGCGCCTGGCGTCCGGGGGCCGTCACGGCTTCGCCCAGGCGCTGTTTCAAGTCGGCGGCAACGCGGGATCGGCGACGGGGCCGCTGCTCGCGGCGTTCATCGTGCTGCCGTACGGACAGCGCAGCATCGCCTGGTTTGCCCTCGGCGCTCTGACGGCGATGACCATCCTGTGGCGTGTGGGCGGCTGGTACAAGGAGCACCTGGTGGTGCACGCGAAGGCAGCCCACACCGCGATCCGGCAGGGCCTGCCCGCCGCGCGCGTCCGATGGTCGCTCTTCATCCTGATGCTGCTGGTCTTCTCGAAGAACGTGTATCTAGCCAGCCTCACCAGCTTCTACACCTTCTACCTGATTGACAAGTTCGGCGTGTCGGTGCGGAGCGCCCAGCTGCACCTGTTCATCTTTCTGGGCGCCGCCGCGGCGGGCACGTTCATCGGCGGGCCCGTTGGCGACCGCATCGGTCGCAAGTACGTGATCTGGGCGTCGATTCTCGGCGTGCTGCCGTTCACACTGCTCCTGCCCTACGCGAACCTGTTCTGGACCGAGATCCTGTCGGTCGTCATCGGCCTGATCTTCGCGTCGGCCTTCTCCGCGATTGTCGTGTTCGCGCAGGAGCTGGTGCCCGGACGGGTCGGCGCGGTGTCCGGCCTCTTCTTCGGATTCGCCTTCGGCGCCGGGGGAATCGGCGCGGCGCTGCTCGGTCAGCTGGCGGATTCGAGGGGCATCGAATTCGTCTACATGGTGTGTTCGTTCCTGCCGGCGATTGGGCTCTTGACGGTGTTCCTTCCGAACATGGAACCCAGGAGGCAAGTTTAAAGTTCGAAGTGCAAAGTGTGAAGTGACGGACTGCTCCCCGTACCTCACTTCACACTTTACACTTTACACTTTGGACTTCAGGATCGGTCCTGCAAGCTTCTTGAGATCGCTCTTGGACCGCGGACCGTACTGGCCGATGACGTCGGCCGCGAGCACGCCGCCAAGTCGCCCGCACGTCGCCAGGTCCCGGCCCTGCGTGTAGGCGTACAGGAAGCCAGCGGCGTAGGCGTCGCCGGCGCCGGTGGTGTCGACGACCTTGACGCCCTTCACCGCGTCGATCACGTGCACCTCATCGCCGTTGACGACGACTGAGCCCTTCTCGCTGCGCGTCAGCGCAGCGATCTCACAGTGCTTGCGCACCTGCTGGAGCGCATCATCGAAGTTCGCCGTCTGGTAGAGCGACAGAATCTCCGTCTCATTGGCAAACAGGATGTCGACGTACTCCTCAGCCAGCTCGAGAAACTCTTCTCGAAAGCGGCCCACGCAGAACGCGTCCGATAGCGTGAGCGACACTTTCACGCCGCCGTCGTGGGCCTTGATCGCCGCGTCCCGCATCGCCTTCTTCGCGCGCGGCTGGTCCCACAGGTACCCCTCCAGGTACACCACCTTCGACGAGGCGATGTAGTCCATGTGCAGGTCTTCAGGGCCGAGCTGCGTCGTCGCGCCCAGGAACGTCTGCATGGTGCGTTGGGCGTCCGGCGTGACGAAGATCAGGCTGCGGGCGGTCGGGAGACCTCCCGTGAGCGGTGCGGTGTCATAGGTCACACCCACGGCGCGCAGATCGTGTGTGAACACCCTCCCCAGCTGGTCGTCCGCCACCTTGCCGATGTAGGCCGTGCGGCCGCCGAGACCGGCGATGCCGGCGACGGTATTGCCAGCCGAGCCGCCGGATGCCTCGATCGCGGCGCCCATGATCGAATACAGACGCTCGGCGGTCTCTGCGTCGATGAGCGACATCGCGCCCTTGGCCAGACTGTGTGCCGCGAGCAGCGCATCGTCTGCCTGCGCCAGCACGTCCACGATGGCGTTGCCAATAGCGGTCACGTCGAACCGTCGAGTGTTCATTCAGTCCTCTGTCTGACGGGGTCAGGTTGCAGATACTTGCCGACGAGCGGTGCAAGATCCTGTCGCACCTGCGCCGGGATGGCGTCAGGCCGGGTGATGAGCGCGTATTTCAGGGCCGACGCGCACTCGCATGCGCGTTCGTACGGCAGTTGGTCCACGGCGCCGGCAATGATCTGCTGCGCCGTCTTCGCGTTCCGGGTCAGGTTGGCGATGATCAGGTCCACCGTGACCGAATCGTGGTCCGGATGCCAGCAGTCGTAGTCGGTGACGAGGGCGATCGTCGTGTAGCAGATCTCAGCTTCGCGCGCGAGCTTCGCCTCCTGGAGGTTCGTCATGCCGATGATGTCGGCGCCCCAGGATCGATACAACCGCGACTCGGCCAGCGTCGAGAACTGCGGTCCTTCCATGCACACGTAGGTGCCGCCCTTGTGAATCGTGGCGCCAGCCCGCTGGCCGCTCGCATACGCCAGGCCGCTCAACGTCGTGCAGAACGGATGCGCAAACCCGACGTGCGCGACGAGACCGCGGCCGAAGAACGTGCTGACGCGCCCTGTGGTGCGATCGATGAACTGATCCGGGATCACGATGTGCAGCGGCGCGTACTCGTCCTTCAGACTGCCCACCGCGCTCGCCGACAGGAGGTATTGAACGCCGAGCCTCTTCATCCCGAAGATGTTGGCGCGGAAGTTCAGCTCTGACGGCGAAAGGCGATGCCCAGCGCCATGCCTGGCGAGAAATGCCACGCGCTTGCCGCGCAGCGTGCCGAGCAGGTACGGCCCTGACGGCTCCCCGAACGGTGTCGTCAGCGTCACCTCGCTGCGATCGGTCACTTCGGCCATGTCGTACAGACCGCTGCCGCCGATGATGCCTATCTGGACCTGTTCCATGTTGTGGTGATCTGGGCCGTCGGCGGGTCT
>DATDOE010000044.1:0-21832 GCA_035293405.1 Vicinamibacterales bacterium
ACTGGAAACCTTCGGTGCGGCACTGAACCCGGCTCCGGGACTGGTGTTCTTCTTCGCACGCGGTGGGCCCGTCGGCGAGGGCCGCTTCAATGTGAACGGCATGCCGGTCGCCAACGCGTTCGCGGGCGGCGGCGGGTCGTCCTTGATCTACGACACCGTCAACGTCGACGAAGTCGCGTTCACCGTGTCCGGCGGCCTGGGCGAGAGCGACGGCGGAGGGCCGATGCTCAACATCGTCCCGCGGTCGGGCGGCAACACGTTCCAGGGACAGGTCTTCACGAACCTTTCGAACGACGCACTGCGGGGTGACAATCTCACGCCGGCGCTCATGGCGCCGACGCCCGGGCCGAACCTCCGCGAAACGCCGGGCATCATCAAGGCGTACGACGCCAACATCTCCTATGGCGGGCCGATCGTGCGCGATCGCCTGTGGTTCTTCGGCAGCTATCGAAAGCTGAACACGGAGACCGCCTCCCCGGGCCTTGTCGGAAACGCCAACGCATTCGATCTCTCCCGGTGGGACTGGCTGCGGGACGACGGCCTGACCGGCCGCCTTTCGGCGGGGCGGTCGATCTACATCGGTCGCATCACGACACAGGTCGCCGAAAAACACCGCGTCTCAGTCAACTGGGAGTACCAGCAGCGATGCGACGGGTCACCGCTCAAGACCGAGACCGACGGCTGTCACACCCGCGGCTCGGACTGGGTTGCCGTGGCCGCGGGAGGGACGACGTCGCCCGAGGCATCCAACAACTACCTCGCTGTCCCGTATACCGTAGTGCAGGGCCGCTGGACGAACCCGCTGACGAGCCGGCTGCTGCTGGAGGCCGGTGGCACCTACTACTCATATCGCCACGCCGGCGGTCCCTTGTCCCTTCCCCCCGACGGCATTTTCGACATCGGCGTGACGGAGCTGTCCACAGCAAACAACCCTGCGACAGGTAGGCCGTACGCACCGCGCGCGAACTACACGTACCGCGCGGTCTCCGAATACCGGGCCGACACCGCCAGCCCGAACAACTGGAACGGGTCCCTGGCGTATGTGACCGGCTCGCACAGCATGAAGGTCGGCTATCAGGGTGCGTTCCAGGCCGCGAGCACGATCCGTCACTCCAACCCGACGCTGCTGTCCTACAACTTCAATCAGGGCGTTCCGACCGCGTTCAATGTGCGCATCCCTGAATGGGGAACGGCCGATCGGACCTGGACGCAGTCGTTCTTCGCGCAGGACACGTGGACCCGCGGCCGGCTCACGCTCCAGGGCGCCCTGCGATACGACCGCGCATGGAGCTACAGTCCCGCCGGCCTCAGCGGCACCACGGCGGCCGCGCCGCAGCTCGGACTCAACGCGATTACGTTCGAGCAGACCCCCAGCGTGGACTCCTTCAACGACATCACGCCGCGGTTCGGCGTGGCGTACGACGTGTTCGGCACCGGGAAGACGGCGCTCAAGTTCAGTGGGGGGCGCTATCTCGGGAACGCGACCAACGGCGGCGCCTACACCCGGAACAACCCGGCCGTCCGGACCGTCAGCACGGTGTCCAGGGGCTGGACGGACGACGGGGACAGGGTCGTCGAATGCAACCTCGCCATCCTCACCGCCAACGGAGAGTGCGCGGGGCTGACCGGCAACAACCTGAACTTCGGCGGGCTCTCCGGCAACATCGAGCGGGTGAACCAGGACACGCTCAGGGGATGGGGCGCGCGTGACTATGACTGGCAGTGGAGCATCGGCGTGCAGCAGGAGGTGCTCCCGCGCGTGTCGGCGGACGTCGCGTATTCGCGCCGCTCGTTCCACAGCTTCACCGTCACCGACAACCAGAGTCGCAATCCGTCACAGTACGACGCGTGGACGATCACAGCGCCGTCCGACCCGCGGCTCCCGGGCGGCGGGGGCTATCCCATTACGCTGTATACGCCCACGGCCGCGGCGGCGGGTATCCCAGCGCAGAACTACATCACGTGGGAGAGCGACTTCGGACCGGCTCGCTCCAGCTACTGGCAGGGTGTGGACCTCACGATCAACGCGCGGCTGCGCCAGGGACTGACCCTCCAGTTCGGCACCAACACCGGCCGCAAACGGGATGACTTCTGTGCCACGGCCACACTCATTGACACCCCTGATTGGCGAACAGCAGGTCCCGGGAACACCAATTGTCGCAGTAATCCGCCGTACCAGACGACGGTGCGCGGTCTGGCCAGCTACACCATTCCGCGCGTCGACGTGCTGGTGAGCGCGGCGGTCCGCTCCCAGCCGCCGCTACCGCTCACGGCCACCTGGCCCGTGCCCAACAGCCTCGTCTTGCAGATCCTGGGACGCATCCCACCAGGCGGAACAGCGGGAGGCAACACGAACGTGGCCCTCCTCGACGACGATCAGCGGCTGTACGCGGACAATCGCCGCACGCAGGTCGACATGCGCGTGGCCAAGATCTTCCGCCTCGGCAAGAAGCGTCTGGACGTCGGCGTGGACGCCGAGAACCTCTTCAACACCAACTACACGACGGCCTACGACAACACGTACCAGTACAGCGTCGGCAACACGACGACGGGCGGGACGTGGAACAACCCGACGGCGATCTACACGCCGCGGTACGCGCGGGTGAATCTGACCTTGGGCTTCTGACATGCGCCGAACAGCTCGGGGTCTGTTGCCGACGCTGGTCGCCATCGGTCTTCTGCTCGGCGACGTCAACAGCGCCGCACAGATCGCGACGGCCACGCTCGCCGGTGTCATCCGCGATGAGACCGGCGGTGCTCTGCCGGGCGTCACCGTCACCGTACGGAGCGCGGCAACCGGGGCGGTGCGCACCGCGACGACCGACTCGTCAGGCCGGTACCGCATCGCCGCGCTCGAACCTGGCGAGTACGGGGTGCGCGCCGAGCTCGCCAATTTCCGGCCTGTGGTCAGGACTGGCGTCATCCTCACGGTCGGCGGCACGACCGACGTCGAGATCGCGATGAGCGTCGGTGCCATCACTGAACAGGTGACGGTGGTGACTCAGGCGCCGCTCATCGAGCCGTCCGCCGCCGCGATGAGCCGCGTCGTCAGCACCGTGGAGATCGAGTCGCTCCCGATCAGCGGCCGGAACTTCGTCGACTTCGTGAAGCTGTCGAGCGGCGTCGCGGTCGGACGCGAGAACATCGGCGGCGGCGCGTTCAAGGAGCCGGACGTCGGCGTGGGATCGGCCGCCGCTCCACGGCTGTCGTTCGGCGGGCAGGCGGAGCTCAACACGATGGTGCAGGTGGACGGCGCCGACAACATCCAGACGTTCACCGGGCTGCCGCGCGCCACGCCGTCGCAGGAAGCCGCCAAGGAGTTTCGCGTCCTCAACTCCACGTATCTCGCCGAATACGGCCGCGCGCTCGGCGGATTCGTGAACATCGTCACCAAGTCCGGCACCAACAACGTCGACGGCTCGATCTATTACTTCGGCATGCACGACGCGCTCGCCGCACGATCGGCGCTCAGCACGCCTGACGGCGATGTGCTGCGCCAGAACCAGTTCGGGCTCACCTTCGGGGCGCCGATCGTCGCCGATCGGACCTTCGTCTTCGCGAACTACGAGGGCCAGGTGCGCGAACAATCGAACCGGTTCTCGCAGGTGGTGCTCGACAACTTGCCGGCGCTCAACGCCGTGCGCGCGCAGTTCGGACTGGCACCAGAAACGACCGACCAGCTCCAACAGAATCACTACAACGCCTTCATGGTGAAGCTGGACAATCGCCGCGGCGAGCACACGCTCTCCACGCGAGTCAATTTCCTCCACTCCGACACCGACAACTTCCTCGGCGGCGGAGGCCGCGCGTCGCCGACCTCCAGCACAGCCCGCGACAACGTCACCACGGATGTCGCCGTCGTTCCAAGTGTCGTGTCGGTGTTCTCGCCCACGCTGGTCAACGAGGCACGGTTTCAAGGTGCCTACCGCACGTTCGACTTCCCGTCGCTCTTGAAGGAGCCGGCGCTCGAGATCGCGAACTTCATCATCATGGGCAAGAGCACGTCGGACGTGGACTATTACAGCGAGCGCCGGTTTCAGTTCTCAGACAGCCTGACCCGCATCGCCGGGGCGCATCAGATCAAGGCCGGCGTCGATCTCAATTTCCTTCGCAACACGTCCCGCTGGCATCTGTTCTTTCCGGCGCGGATCATCTTTCCGTCGCTGGCGGCGTTCCAGTCGTTCACGCCGGTGGTGTTCTGGTGGCCATACCTGCTCACCGCGCCGACCTATCCCGGCATCAGCACGAACTGGACGACCGATGTGCCAGACGCCTGGAGCAGCGAGACCGGGTTCGAGATGAGCACCAGCTCGTATGGCTTCTTCGCGCAGGATCAATGGCAGGCCTCGTCGCGGCTGTCGTTGACCTACGGCCTCCGGTACGACTTCGAGATCCACCCGGACGAGTTCATCACCGAGAGGGATCTCAACAATCTGCAGCCTCGGGTGGGGGCCGCCTTCGCGTATAGCCCGCGCGGCGTCGTGCGCGCTGGCTATGGCCTCTTCCACGATCGGCTCGCGAGCAGCTCGGGACAGCTGTTCAACGCGACGCAGTGGTCGTCGGCCGGGTCACTGCCCAACGCACAGCGGCTCTTTCCGACGATTGCTCCACTGGTTCCGCGGTTTCAGCAGCGCATTGTCGCGGGTCCCGCTGCTCCCGCTGCCGCGCGCACGTTCCTGACCACCGGGCAGGTCCCGGTCACGAGCACCATCGGCCTGGCCGATACGCTCGACGGAGCGATCGACACGCCCTTCAGTCATCAGGCGAGCGCGCAGATCTCCCACGAAGTCGGCGGCGGGATTGCCGTGTCGGCCGGGTATCTCTATCTCGGTGCACGGGACATCCTGGGCCACACCGGGAACCTGAACGCGTTCCAGACGGCCGTGCTCGCGACCGGCAAACCCATTTGGGCAGGGCGCACGTACCCCGACGTCGGCGCCCTCTTCGTCCAGACCAATACCGGCACCTCGAACTATCACGGCGCCACGTTCGAGGTCGAGCGCCGCCTGTCCGGGGGACTCGGGTTCCATGGCAGCTACACGCTCTCGAGAGTGCGAAACAATGTGGACTCGCTCGCCAACCTGGCCGACCTACCCGAGGGTCAAGATATCGAGGGTGAGACGGCGCGGTCGCGGCAGGATGTCCGGCACCGGTTCACACTGAGCGTGCTGACGCAGGTGCCCTCGTCAGTGGCTGCCGTCGGAGGCATAAGGGTCAGCAGCCTCGTCTCACTCGAGAGCGGGCGTCCCTTCAACATCTTTTCCGGAGCCGACTCCAACGCGGACGGCAACCCGAATTCCGATCGCCCGGGACTGATCGGGCGCAACGCCTACGAGGGCCCCGGCTACGCGAGCGTCGATCTCAGGGTCGGCCGTGAGTTCACGGTGGGCGGCGCCGTGCGGCTCGATCTCATGTTCGACGTGTTCAACCTCTTCAACCGCGTGAACGTGAAGGACATCAACACCGTGTGGGGCGGCATCGACTACCCGAACACCCCGCCCCCGTCGCAGCTTGGCTTCGGTAGCCCGCGCGACGTGTTCAACCCGCGGCAGATGCAATTCGCCGCCAAATTGCGGTTCTGACGAGACCGCACCACAATCTGCCCGCGACGGAGATCATCACACCATGCTGAAGACTGTTCGAGCCGCAATCGCCGCACTCATCCTGGCGTGCGCCGTGATTCTCGCCCACCCGCTCACGGCGGCAGCGCCGACGGCAAAGCCGGAGGACGTCGGTCTTTCGACTGACCGGCTGAAGCGAGTCGCCGAGCTCGTGCAGCGGCACATCACTGCCGGCAGCTTCTCCGGTGCGGTCACGCTGGTGGCTCGCAACGGACGAATCGCGCACCACGACGCGTACGGCCTCATGGACCTCGACACGAAGAAGCCGATGACCAAAGACGGCATCTTCCGGATCATGTCGATGACCAAGCCGGTCATCGGCGTCGCGATCCTGATGATGATGGAGGAAGGGAAAGTCCGCCTGCAGGATCCGATCTCCAAGTTCATCCCGGAGTGGAAAGACATGACCGTCGGCGTGCCGCAGCCGGCGCCGGCCGGCGCACGCGGCGGCGGACCGGCGCCCGGTGGCAGAGGCGGCGCGCCCGATCCGCGCTACTACACGGTGCCCATCGAACGGGAGCTCACGATCCGCGACCTGCTGACGCACGTCAACGGCCTCGTGACCGGCCCGATCAGCCAGTCGGCCAATCGTGCGGTGGCAGCCAGGCCCAACGAGACGCTAGCCGACTACATTCCGCGCCTCGGACGCGTGCCGCTGGACTTCCAGCCGGGCACGCGCTGGGCCTACAGTGCGACGGCCGCGTGGGACACCCTGTCGAGGGTCATCGAGATCGTCTCGGGCACGACGATCGACCGCTTCGTGAAACAGCGGATCTTCGACCCGCTCGAGATGAAGGACACGACCTACGTCGAGCCGACCGGCAACCCGCGCCTGGTCAAGCTGTACTCGCGCGCGCCTGAGGGCCTGAAGCCGGCTTCGAATCCGGCGTTCATGAACGGCGTCTACTTCTCGGGCGGCGGCGGGCTGCTCAGCACCGCCACCGACTACGTGCAATTCGCGCTGATGCTCGCCAACGGCGGCGAGCTGAACGGCGTGCGGCTGCTCAGCCCGCGTGCGGTCGACTTGATGGGATCCGTCTTCGTGCCCGACACCCTTCCGGGCCGGCCGCGCGGCGAGAGCTTCGGCCTGAGCGTGCGCGTCGTCACCGATCCGGCGGCCCGCAACACCTTCCTTTCCGAAGGCAGCTTCGGCTGGAGCGGCGCGTTCGGCACCCACTTCTGGGTCGACCGCAAGGAGAAGCTCGTCGCCATTGCGCTGACGCAGACGTCGAACCAGGAGTTCCTCCGCGACTTCGAGAACATGGTCATGCAGGCGGTCGTCGGCGGCGGCTCCCTCCGTGGCCCCGGCACGAATTGACACGCAGGTCCGCTCAGGATTAGAGGCGCCTCCCCCGAGAAGCCGGATTGCTAACTATAGTTGTGCCTACTATAGTTAGCGGCCAACCTTTCCCGACCGACCGCCGTCCAATGCGACGAATGCGGTCATCCGATTCCGACCCGGCACCGGGACTCACCGAGCTGCCGTTTCACATCCTGCTGGCGCTGGGCGATGGCCCGTCGCACGGCTACGCCATCGGCCAGCGCGTCGAGGAGGACTCCGGTGGACGGCTGGATCCGACCACCGGCGCGCTCTACCAGGCCCTGCGGCGGCTGACCGAGGAAGGCCTGGTCACCCCCGTCGCCGGACCAGGAGACGTGGATCCGAGGCGGAAGTACTTCGCCATCACCAGGCTCGGTCGCCGCGCCGTGGCGCAGGAAGCGCAACGGCTGGCCGCGCTCGTCCGCGCCGCGCGGCAGCGTGGGCTGTATCCGCAGCGGGCGTGACCATGCGCGTCTACCGCTGGCTCGTGCGGTTATGTCCCGAGGCGCTGGGCCGGGAGTACGGCGCGGCGATGGAAGAAACGATGGCCAACCGTCTCGCCGCGGCGCGCACCGCGGGGCGATGGCGCGCGGCGAAGGTGTGGTGGCGCGAGAGCGCCGGTCTTCTAACCCTGGCGATCACCGAGCGATGGGACCGAGCGGCGCGTATACAACCTGTCTCGCCGAAGCCCCCGGCGAGGGTGGGACGCGCGCACCAGCGGCTGCTGGCGGCGCCGAAAGCAGGAATCATGGACATGCTTGCACAGGAACTGCGTCACGCCGCGCGACGGCTGAGGCGCACGCCAGTCTTCACCGCCGCTGCCGCGACGACGCTGGCGCTGGCGATCGCCGCCAACGCCGCGATCTTCACCCTCGTTCATCGCGTCGTCCTCAACCCGCTGCCCTACGCCGAGTCCGAGCGGCTGCTCGCGCTCGACCACGGCATCCCGAGCCGCAACGTGCCCTCGGGCGTGAATGTGATGACCTGGCAGCTGTACCATCAGCTCGCGGACAACGCCCGCACGCTCGACGGCATCGCCGCATACAGCGCGAGCGGGGCCACGCTGACGGGCAGCGGCACGCCGGAGCGGGTCGTGGTCACGCGAGCGACGCCATCCCTGCTGACGGTGTTGCGCGCGGCGCCCACGCTCGGCCGGTGGTTTACGGAAGCGGAGGGCACGCCGGGTGCAGCCGCCGTCGCCGTACTCTCCCGTGGCCTCTGGGTTCGAAGGTTCGGCGCGGATCCCTCCGTCGTCGGTCGCACCATCCTGATTGATGGCGTCCCCACCGACGTCGTCGGCGTCATGCCGGCCTCGTTCACCTTCCCGCGACCGCCGCTCGATCTGTGGCTGCCGGCACAATCGACGCGCGCGTCGGCGTCGTTCCTGTTCTCCGTCCAAGGCGTCGCCCGGTTGCGCGACGACGCGAGCGTGGCCACCGCACGCGCGGAGATCACGAGCCTGATCGCGGATCTGGCTCGCACGGCACCGAATCAGAGGGGCATCGTCTCCATGGCGCTGCCGCTTCACGAAGCGGTCGTCGGCAACATCGCCGGCGCGCTCTGGATCCTGCTCGCGGCCGTCGGACTCGTACTGCTTGTGGCGTGCGCGAACATCGCGAATCTGTTCCTCGTGCGCTCGGAATCGCGCCAGCGCGAAGTGGCGGTCCGTCGCGCGCTCGGCGCCGGGACGCGACGGCTGGCGCGCTACTTCCTCGCGGAGAGCGCACTGCTCGGCGTGGTCGGCGGCATCCTGGGCTTCGCGCTCGCCTGGGCCGCTGTCCGCCTGCTGGTCGCGTTCGGTCCCGTCAATCTGCCGCGTCTCAGCGAGGTGCGTATCGATGCGGTGGTGGTCATCTTCACCGCCGGGCTCAGCCTGCTCGCGGCCCTCGCCTTCGGCGCGATCCCCCTTCTGCGCCTCGCGCCGATCACCGCGGCCTTGCGCGACAGCGGCCGCGGTCAGACCGCGACGCCCGGTCAGCATCGCGCGCGCCAGGTGCTGATGACGGCGCAGGTCGCACTGGCGCTCGTGCTGCTGGTCGCCTCGGGCCTGATGGTGCGCAGCGTGCAGCAACTCCGCAACATGGATCTCGGGTTCGATCCAACATCGACCCTCGCCTTCGGGGTCGCCCTGCCCGAGCGCGCCTACGAGACGCGCGAGCGTGCGGCCACCACACATCGCGCGATTCTCGACCGGCTGAATGCCCTGCCCGGCGTGGTCGCCGCGTCTGCCGCGAGTTGCCTGCCGCTCAGCGGCACCTGTATGGGTAACGGGCTGGTGGTCGAGGGCGAGCTCGAGAATCCGGGGCAACTTCGCCGGCAGTTTGCGTGGCTCCGCGCCGTCGCTGACGGATATTTCGAAGCGGCCGGCTTGCGTCTGCAACGCGGTCGCGCGCTCGGTCGGACCGACATCGATCGCGCCGAGCCCGTCGTGGTCATCGACGAGGCGCTCGCCGCGATGTACTTCCCCGGGCAGGACCCCATCGGCAAACGAGTCCGATCGGCGGCGCCAGCGAATCCAAAACTGCCCACGCCACCGTGGCTCGAGATCGTCGGCATCGTCTCCAACACGCCGGTCGGTACGCTCACCGCGCCGCCGATGCCGCAGATGTACATGCCGATGACGATCGCCGGAGGGCCGGACATCCCCGCCCAGGCACTCATCGGGCCCGACATCACGAGGATGGGCTACGTCGTCCGATCGACAACGGACCCCGCCAACCTCGCGGGCGCGGCACGCGCCGCTGTGGAGGGCGTCGATGCGAACCTGGCGATCGCCCAGGTGCGCACGCTTCAGGAGATGGTCGATCGTGCTGGGGATCAGATGTTGTTCACGATGTTGCTGCTCGGCATCGCCGCCGGCATCGCTCTGCTGCTTGGCGCGATCGGCATCTACGGCGTCGTCTCGTACATCGTGGTGCAGCGGACCGGCGAGATCGGCCTTCGCCTCGCGCTCGGTGCTGAGCCCTCCGGCGTCGCGGCACTGATCCTTCGCCAGAGCGTGGGCGTGACGATGATCGGCGTCGGGCTTGGCCTGGCCGGGGCATTGGCGGGCGGCAGGCTGATCGAGGCGCTGCTCTACAACGTGAGCCCGCGCGACCCGGTCGTCATCGGCGTAGTTACGCTGCTGCTGACCGGCATCGCGCTCGTCGCCTGCTGGCTACCCGCGCGCCGGGCGGCGCGCCTCAGCCCGCTCGAGGCGTTGCGCGCCGATTGAGGTGGCCTGCACGCCACCTCGTCCGGTTGTTTTGAGCACGGTTTAGAGGAGCTCGAATTTCCGATTCCTCGCCCACTTGTAGACTCCGAAATCGCTGTCGAACGTAACGATTCTGGCCTCTTGGTGGATCTCGGCGCAGCGGATGAGACATGCGTCGGCGAAAGAGATCGGTCGATCAGAGTACTTCGTCAACAGGGTCCCGATATCGGCCCAGTGCTCCGCGGCGGAGATCGCGATGCTGTATACGCCACGAGCTCCAAGTGCCACGACGTCGGCAGGACCCGCTGCGTGCACCTTTCGCATGAGAAAACAGGCTTCGGCGACGACCGCCTCACAGCAACGGAAGGGCGGCGCACACTCGGCAAACACCCGCCGCGCGCGATCGTGATTCGCGTCGTTCTTGGACAGCAGGGCCACAAGCGGACCGGTGTCCAGCAGGACGCCCGCAGACGTCACTCGCCAAAGCCCTCGAGATGCTTCCGGTTCGTGGACAGATCGCGCGGGCCCTTCTTGAATCGCCCGACACTCACCCCGGCGAGGTCGAGAGCACTTCGACGTTGTCGTTCCTCCTGAGCCACCAGCTGCAGGCCGCGCCGAACGATTTCGGATTCGGTCTGCCCGGTCTTGGCCTTCAGGTCCTCGAGGGCGGCCCGATCCGCGTCGCCAAGACGGGCGTGAATATAGGCCTTCATGGCCACAATTGTAGCACATGGTAAGGCTTACTGTGCTACACCAGCTCATTTGCCACACCTCTGCAGCGTGTGCCTCGGTGCTGGAGATTGCGGGTCTGTCTGACGATGATCAGTAGCAGACGCGATCGGGCGTCTGCGCAGTGAAGGGCAAGGGCGTACGCCAACCATCAACCACACAGACGCGGACGGATCCTGATCACCCAACGGAATCTCCTGGCACCTGACGACCTGATCCAGTCCGCTGAATCACAGACCGTGCGGCTGTTCCGGAGACGGAACGATGTGAGGTATGCAGGCATCGTCCATGAAGAGGTCGCGGCGGCCATCACGGGCCGGGGCGGCCGCATCGTGAGCTCTCCGATCGTGATGGTCCACGACGGGTACTCCCATGAGACCACGCAGGGGGGCCGGCACCCGTGCGGAGCGGAACCTTTCCCTCTTGCTCCGTGCGGCGGCCGAAGCGCCTCTCGATCCGTACCTGCAGTTCCACCTTGGCGCGACCTACCAGCACCTCGGACGGCACGCCGATGCGCAACGGCACTTCGAGCAGGTCCTGGAGCAGCCTCATGAACGATTGAATCCTGAGATCCTGGCGAATGCGGCCGTCCGGCTCGCTCAACTCGCCATGGGTGACCGTCGCAACGAGAACGTCGTGCACTACGCCGGCGTGGCGCTCGCGCTCGAGCCGCATCATGTCCTCGCGCACTACCTGTCGGGTCTTGCATTGATGCGACTCGGACGGTGGGCGGAGGCCTCCACGCACCTGGCGACAGTGAAGTCGTCCGGCAAGGCGGGCCTCTCCACCGCGGCCGATCTCGACGCGCTTATCACGCACTGCGTCTCGGAGCAGGACAAGGCGCGCCTAGCTTAGGCGCGAGGTTCCGCACTGACGGGTTATCGATCGCGCAGTGCCGCCATCGGATCGATCCGTGCGGCTCGACGCGCGGGCGTCAGCGTGGCCGCCGTGGTCACGACCAACAGCAGGATCGTCACCACCAGGTAGGTGAGCGGATCAAACGGGCTCGTCTCGTAGAGAAACGACGCTACGGCACGACTGAGGGCCACGGATCCCACCAGGCCGATCGCGAGTCCGGCCACGCCGAGCGACAGCCCACTAGTGAGCACCATCGTCGAGATGGTCGATGCGCTCGCCCCGAGCGCCGAGCGGATGCCGATCTCCTGGGTCCGCGAGGCCACCGAGCGGTGGATGATGCTGTACGCGCCCACGAGGGCGAGCGTGAGCGCCACCGCCGCCAGCGCGGCGAGCAGCAGCGTCTGGAACCGCCGCAGCGCCACGCTCTGGCTCAGACGCTCCTCCACGGTGATGATCCCGTAGGGCGGCGCCGTTGGATCCAACGCCTCCATCTGCGCGCGAATCGCGCCCCTGAGCGCGTCGGGATTGCCGCTCGTGCGGACGGCGATGTCCATTTGCCCGATCGCGCCCGGCCGGAACATGTACGGAATCGGCGCTTCGTCCAGCCGCTGTCTCCTCATGTCCGCGACGACACCGACGACCGCCGTCCATGGCATGTTGGCCGATGGGTCGAGGCCGTACTTGAACCGTTTGCCGACGGGATCCTCACCGGGCCAGAACCGTCGCGCCATCTCCTCGTTAATCACGACGACGAACGGGGCGTTGGGTACGAGATCGCGATCGTCGACGAACCGCCCGCGCAGCAGCGGGATCCGCATCGCCTCGAAGTACCCGGGCACGATATTGTCACCGGTGAGCGGTGGGGCCGCATCGGATGGCCGCCGCGCCGGTCGGCCCTCGAGCGCGATGCGGAAGTCGGGCTGTCGATGGATGAAGAAATCGCTGACGGCACCGGCGGCAATGACTCCCGGAAGCGCACGAATCCGCTGCAGCGCCTCATTGAAGAACGTGGTGATCTTCGGGCGGTTGTTGTCGTAGCTCGCGGGCAGATCGACCTGCAGCAACAGCACGTTCGACGAATCGAATCCACGCGCGGTCGTCTGCACGCGGACGAAGCTGCGAATCAGCAGGCCGGCACCGGAGAGCAGGATGACGGCCAGCGCGATCTCGGCCACGACGAGTCCCTGGTGCAACCGGCGTCCGCTACGTCCGCCGAGGAGACGCGGCCCGGCATCGCGAAGCGCGTTGGCCGTGCCGCCAATCGACAGTTGGAGCGCTGGCAGCAGGCCCGCCAGCAGACCGCACCCCAGTGCCGCAGCCAGCGCGAACAGCAGTACACGCGCGTCGAGTTGAATCGTGCCGGCGCGAGGCAGGACACCGGCGGCCCACGCACGCAGCGCCAGCACGCCCAGCCAGGCGACCAGCGCACCGGCAACGGCGCCGAGCAGTGACAGGACGAGGTTCTCTGCCAATGCCTGTGCGATGAGCCGCGCGCGGCTCGCGCCGAGCGCCGTTCGCACCGAGAATTCGCGGCTGCGGGCGGTGACACGCGCGAGCATGAGGTTCGCCACGTTGGCACAGGCGATGAGCAGCACGAATCCCACCGAGCCAAAGAGCAGCCAGAGCGATCGCTGCGTGGTCGGCCCGACGACGCGATCGACGAGTGCGTCGGTGGTGACGCCGAAGCTCGCGTTCGTGGTGGGGTACTCGGTGCGCAGACGCGCGGCAATCGCGTCCATCTCGGCGCGTGCGGATTCGATCGTCGCACCGGGCCTCAGACGCCCGAGGACGATCAACGCGTCCGCGCTCCGGCTGCGTTCCCCCTGCCAGTTCGGTCCGAACCAGAGCGGCCGCCAGAGCTGAACGTCCGCCGTCGGCAGCTCGAATTCGGGCGGCATCACACCGACGACTTCTGCGCTCGCCCCATCCACTTGAATCGTTCGCCCGACCGTGCGCGGATCGCCGCCGAACCGCTGCTGCCAGAGTCCGTAGCTGATGACCACTGCCGTCGCGCGATCCGTGAAGTCATCGGACACGAAGGCGCGACCGGCGACGGGCGCCGTGCCCAGCAGCTCGAAGAAGCCCGGCCCGACCAGTCCAACGTTGACGCGCACCGACTCGCCGTCGCCGCTCAGCGTGCCGCGCGTGAACTCCGGGCGCAAGTAGGCGGCCATCTGCTCGAACTCGCGGCTCTGCGCCTTCCAGTCCCTGAAGTTCAGATACGACGAGCCATCGGGCAGATTCTGCTGGAGGTTCCGGGTCCACATGACCGCCACACGATCCGCCTCGTGGTACGGCAGACCGCGCAGGACGACCGCGTGCAGCACGCTGAAGATCGCTGTGTTGGCACCAACGCCGAGCGCGAGCGTCAGGACCGCGACTAGTGTGAATCCTGGGCTCTTAGTGAACGAGCGGACCGCATAGCGGAGATCGTGCAGGAAGGTGTTCGTCATCACGCCGCCTTGGACGAGGGGCGCCACGAAACGGTTGGCATCCGTCTCTTGTCAATTCGCATACCGGTGAATACCCGGCTGCAGCGAGCTGGTTACAGTGTTGCTCCTTCGGCTCACGAATCGGAAAACAGGACCTTGATCACTCGATTCGACTTGTCCACACACAGGATCGCAAGCGCTCCATGAATGAGGAAGGGGACCCGAGGGCCGGTGTAATTGACAAGCCGCGTAGTCTGAGGAGGGCAAAGGCCGTCCGGGGAACCGGCTGAAGGCCTGTCAGAGTAAGGCGGTCCAAGCTCGGAGAGGATCACGTCGATGTGCGTGCCGACTGGATATCGAGCGGCGCTGCCCGCCTTTCCGTAGCACCCAACGGATGCGACTACGCACAAGGCCACGACAACGCTCCTCATGCGCAAGCTCGCGACCTGGCGGTTCCTAAATCGCTTCGTCACGGTCTAGTTCCTATTTTAAGGTGTCGTGATCGTCGCGGGCTTGCCAACCGTCGATGACGCTCTGCCTTCTTCTCAGTCCCAAAGAGAACATTCACCGCCGGAGAGACGACGATGGGTCGAGTGGGGTGACAGCCCATCTTGTGACGTGTTCCCCATTGGATTGACACCAGTGCGGCACCCATGCATCCTAAGATCGTGGAACTGCTGCTCAGACGCACGACGGCCTTCGTCGTCGCTTTTGCGTTCGCCGCCGCTGGATGGGCGGAGTGCGCGGGCTGGCACGCCTCGCCCGAGGAGCGCATGGCCTGCTGCTCTGGCGCGGGCGACTGTCCGATGCACGGATCCCCTAGACGGGGCGCAGACTCTGAGAGAGTCACGCAGGCCCAGGCGGACAGCTGCTGCGCAGCGTCCGACACGAACGATTCCACGCCGTCCACTGCGGTCTTCTCTCTCTCTCCGTCGGCGCTGGTGAGCAGCACCGTCCACACTCTGGCGCCAATCATGGCGCCGCCGTCATTGTTCGACACGTGGCGCACCCATGTGCCTCTCCCCAGCGGCCACGTCCCGAAGTACGTTCTGCTCTCTGTCTTCCTGATCTAAGTCGCGACAGTACCCGTGTGTCCCGCCGCCGTATTGGCGGCTTGGCCCTCATTGGGCGCGCCGACGTGTGCGCGAGGTCTGTCGTCCATGATCAACCGGCTCATCGAGCTCTCGCTTCGGAATCGTTTCATCGTCATCGCGCTGTTCATCGCACTTGCCGGCTGGGGCTGGTGGGCGGTGAGGGCCACGCCGATTGACGCCATTCCGGATCTGTCCGACAACCAGGTGATTGTCTTCACCGACTGGCCAGGGCACGGGCCGCAGGAGGTCGAGGACCAGATCACCTATCCGATGACCGTGAGCCTCCAGGGGTTGGCGGGGGTGCGGGTGGTCCGGTCGCAGTCGGCATTCGGGTTCTCGATGATCTACGCCGTCTTCGAGGACGACGTCGACTTGTACTTCGCGCGGGCCCGCGTGCTCGAGCGGATGAGTCTGGTGGCGAAGGCCCTGCCCGCCGGCGTGGTCCCGACGCTTGGGCCCGACGCCACGGGCGTCGGTCATGTCTTCTGGTACACGCTCGAAAGCCCGACGCTCTCACTTCGCGATCTCCGCAGCCTGCAGGACTGGTTCGTCCGCTACCAGCTCAATGCCGTCCCAGGCGTGGCCGAAGTCGCGTCCGTGGGCGGTTACGTCCAGCAGTACCAGATCGACGTCGACCCCAACCGCCTTCGTCAGTACGCGATCCCGCTCAGCGCGGTCGTGTCGGCCGTGCGCGAGAGCAATCTCAATGTGGGCGGCAACGTCCTGGAGTCGAATGGCGCGTGGTTGATCGTCCGCGGTGTCGGGCTCGTCGCCTCAGTGGAGGACATCAAGAAGATCGTGATCGGTGCTTCGAATGGGACCCCGGTGTACGTGGAACAGATCGCGAACGTCCAGATCGGCAACGCGTTTCGGGTGGCGTCGCTGGTCAAAGGATCGAAGGAAGCCGTCGGCGGCGTGGTGGTGGCACGCACCGGCGTGAATACCAAGGAGGTCATCGATGCCGTGAAGACACGCATCGCACAGATTCAACCAGGACTGCCCGAGGGCGTCACGATCGCGCCGTTCTACGACCGGTCCACGCTGATCGAGCAGGCGACTGGCACCCTGCGGCGGGCGCTCATCGAGGAGATCGTCCTCGTCACGCTCGCGCATGTGGTGTTCCTCATGCACTTCCGATCCATCCTGATCGTGACGATCCCGTTGCCGCTGGCGGTGCTCATCTCCTTTCTCGGGATGTACTACGCCGGCATCTCGTCCAACATCATGAGCCTCGCGGGCATTGCGATCGCGATCGGTGTCCTGGTGGATGCGGGCATCGTCGTCACCGAGAATGCTTTCCGTTTCATGGAACAGCGCGCGGTGGACCCGCGCGACCGTCGCCTCGTGTGGGACACCGTCCTGGAGTCCACACGGCTCGTGGGCCGGCCCGTGTTCTTCTCCATGGCCATCATTCTGCTGGCGTTCATTCCGGTATTCGCACTCTCAGGACAGGAAGGCAAGCTGTTCCACCCGCTTGCCTTCACGAAGACGTTCGCGGTGCTCGCGGCCACGGTCGTCGCGGTGACGCTCGTGCCGGTCCTGTGCAGCCTCTTACTCGGGGGCACGTTTCATAGGGAGGACGACAACCCGGTCATGCGCGGGTTGCGCCGGTTGTACCGGCCGGTGCTCGAGGCCGCGCTCGGGCGTCGGGGCATCACCGTGGCGATCGCCGCGCTGCTGTTCGCCGGGGCGCTGTTTGTCGCGCGCGGGATCGGGAGCGAGTTCATGCCGCCGCTCAACGAGGGCGACCTGATGTTCATGCCCATTGCCGATCCGAGCATCTCGCTGGAGGAGAACACCAAGAATGCCGCCAAGCAGAACCAGATCCTGCAGTCCTTTCCGGAGGTCGCCTTCGCCGTGGCGAAGGTGGCGCGCGCGGATACGTCGACGGACCCGGCCCCGTTGAACATGACGGAAACGGTGGTCCACCTCAAGCCGCGGGATCAATGGCGTCCGGGAATGACGGTGGATCGTCTCCGGGCCGAGATGAGTCGCGCGGCGCAACTGCCGGGTGTCTCGCCCATCTGGACGATGCCCATCATCAATCGCATCGACATGCTGACCACCGGCATTCGGTCTGAAGTGGGCGTCAAGATCTTCGGCGCCGACTTGATGCAGATCGAGGCACTCGCGCGCCAGGTGGCGGACGCGGTCCGGACCGTCCCCGGGTCGAGCAACGTCTATCCGGAGCAGGTCACGAGCGGCCAGTACTTGAACATCGCCGTGGATCGCGCCGCGGCGGCGCGGTACGGGATTGGTGTCGGTGAGGTGCAGCGGGTGATCGAAACCGCGGTCGGGGAGACGATGCTGACGACGACTATCGAGGGCCGGTCACGATTTCCAGTGCGCGTGCGCTACCGGCTGGAGGATCGGGCCGACCCGCAGGCGCTGGCGCAAGTGCTCGTCAGTGCCCCAGGTGGCGCTCAGATCCCGCTCGGGCAGCTCGCACACATCGAGCATGCGCGTGGGCCCGCCATGATCTCTTCGGAGAACGGCTTGTTGCTCGCCACCGTGCTGCTCAACGTGCAGGGGCGCGACGTCGGCGGATTCGTGGAGGAGGCGCGCGCCACCGTCGCACGCCAGGTCACGTTACCCGCGGGGTACTACATCGGATGGAGCGGGCGCTGGGAGAACCAGGAGCGCGCCCGCGCGCGGCTACAGATAGTCATTCCCATCGTGCTCGTGATCATCTTCATCCTGCTCTATTTCACGTATGGGTCGGCGGTGGAAGCCGCGCACGTGCTGCTCGTCGTTCCGTTTGCACTCACAGGTGGCGTGTACTTGTTGTGGCTGCTTGGCTACAACTTCTCGGTCGCGGTGTGGGTCGGCTTCATCGCGCTCTTCGGGACCGCGGTGCAGACCGGCGTCGTGATGATCATCTATCTGGAAGAGGCCGTCGAGCGCAAGCGGCGCGAGCTCGGAGGCAGACTCACGCGTGCGGCGCTGCGTGATGCGGTCATGGAAGGGGCGCTGCTCCGCCTGCGACCCAAGGTGATGACGGTCTCCACCGTTGTCGCCGGGCTGCTGCCGATCATGTGGAGCACCAGTGTCGGCGCAGAAGTGATGAAACCGCTGGCCACGCCTGTACTCGGCGGCATGATCTCGTCGCTCCTCCACGTGCTGATCGTGACGCCGGTCATCTTCTTCTCGATCCGCGAGCGGCAACTGGGGCTGCAGCGCGAGGCGCTCCCCGTTGCGGTGTCACGTCGCCTCGGAGGACGCAGGATCCTGATCACGACCGTCCTCCTCCTCGCCGTCATGGGCGCGCTCGTCGTGGGCTGGCGAGTCAGCCGGCCGCGGACGACTGGCGTCGGGGCGCCCCAGGCGGGAGGGCGAGTAGTCCAGACGACGCGGTCGGGAGACATGGATATCGTCGTTCTGTCCCCGACCGGCACTCTGGGAACCGGCCGCAACGCCTTCACGATCGAGTTCCGTTCCTCGTCCGGCGCACTCGTCGAGGTGGGCACGGTGCGCGTCAGCGCGAACATGACGATGCCGGGCATGGTGATGCCGGGGAATGTGCAAGTGCAACCGTCGGGCGTGCCGGGGCGGTATACCGCGACTGCCGAGTTCGGCATGGCGGGCACGTGGCCGATCACCATCGAATGGAACGGCCCTGCCGGCCGCGGATCCGCCAATCTCCAGGGAAGTGTGCAATGAGAACCCGACGACGAATCATTACGTTCATGCTCGGAGTCGTCGCGTTTGCCATTCCTGCTCGCGGCCAAGGCACAACGCCATCGCCGCTGGCATCGCAGTACATCGACGAGCGCGCTGGCCTGGAGCTCAACACAGCGATCGCGCGCGCGCTCGAGCGCGAACCCACGCTGCGCGCCGTGCGATCGGACATCGAGGCGGCACGGGGACTGCAGCAACAAGCCAGCCTTCGCCCCAATCCGACGCTCACCCTCGAGCGCCGCGACGAGCCGGCTGGCACAGACAGCCTGACCAGCATCGGGATTCAATGGCCGTTAGATCTCTTCCGTCGTGCCGGACGCGTGCAGACCGCTGAGCGCGGGGTGCAGGCGACGCAATTGGCCGTCGCCGATCGTGAACGATTGCTGGTCGCGGACGTGCGGATGCAGTACGGCGTCACCGCGGCTGCTGTTCGGGATGTATTCGTCGCCGACGAGCTCGTGGCCGCCGCTCAGCAACAGTGGGACGTCGTGCGCGCTCGCGTCGACGCCGGTGGCACGCCGCCGCTCGAACGGGATCTGCTGGAGGTCGAGCTGCGCCGTTTCGAAGCCGGACGCCTTCTGGCCGCTGGTCGCGCAGACGTCGCCGTTGTGCAGCTGAAGCAACTCCTTGGTATGTCACCCAGCGAACCGCTGCTGCTACGAGAAACGCTGGAGACGCTCGTCGTCGCGAGCACGCCCGAAGTGGTCTCTGAGGAGCCGCTATCGACAGCGGCACGACCAGACGTGCGCGAGGCGGAGGCGCGGGTGACGCTTGCGGACGCGCGCGTCGATCAGGCGCGTCGCGAGGGCCGCATCGACATCAGTCTCTTTGGAACCTATATGCGCATGGACGCTGGCTTCCCCCAGCAGGGCCTCGGCGCAGCGGGCGCACTGGAACGCGTTCGTGGTCAGTTCAACTACGTCGCCGGGGGCGCGATGGTCATGCTCCCCCTGTTCAACCGCAATCAGGGCCAGGTCGCTGCGGCGCAGGCAGAGCGGTCTGGCGCGGAGGCTCGTCGTGAAGCGGCGGAGCTCGCCGCTCGCGCGGAGGTCGCTGCGGCGCAGGCTCGCGATGCGACGGGCCGGCGAGCCGTCAGTCTTTACGCCGGAGGCGTTCTCACGCTCGCGCGGCAGAACCTGAACGTGGTGCGGCAGACGTTCGACCTGGGACGTGCCACGGTGTTTGACGTACTGGCCGAACAACGTCGGTATCTGGAGATCGAACAGGCCTACACGAGCACGTTGCGCGAGGCATGGGAAGCACGCGCCGCTTTGAAGCGCGCGCTGGGAGAGACGAAATGAGCTCGGAGTCACGCGTGAGTGTGCGGTGGCCGGTCCTCGTGGTAGCCGCGGTGGTTCTGCTTGCCGTGGGTGCCGGCGCAGCCTATGTCGGGTTGCGATCGAGGCCGCTGGGGCAGTCGTCCTCGAACGAGCAGCCGAGGACGCCGAGAGCGGGTGTGCCTGCGGAGGTTCCGGCCACGGGCCAGCCTGCATCGAGCCCTCCGGCATCGGCGCCGCTGCCAGACGTCGTCGTGACGCTGAGCCAGGAGGCGGCCAAGCGCGCCGGCATTACTACGACTGCGGTGTCGGCTGGAACGATGTCCGGTGGTGTTCGAGCGCCGGGTGTGGTCGAAGCGAACGCCTACAAGCAAGTCGTGGTGACGCCGTTGGTCAGCGGCCGAGTTACTCGTGTGACGGCCGACCTCGGCCAGCAGGTCCAACGGGGACAGACCCTGGCCCAGATCTTCAGCCCGGAGCTCGCTGACGCACAGACGCGCTACATCTCTGCACGGGCAGAGCTCGAGGCGCATGAGCAGGAGCTCGCTCGAACCGAGAAACTGGTGGCGATTGGCGCCGCGAGCCGTCAGGAGCTCGAGCGCATTCGCGCGGGGCATACGGCGCGCCGCGCCGATGTCGAGAGCGCAGCCTCACGCCTTCAGTTGCTTGGCCTGTCCTCCGATGCAATCGAAGCCCTCGGGCCAGGCAAGAATCAGGGCGCCTCCACGAACGTACCCGCGCCGATCGCCGGGGTGGTCACGGAGCGTTTGGCCAATGTCGGTCTCAACGTGGACCAGGCGACACAGCTCTTCACCGTCGTCGATCTCTCGTCAGTCTGGGTGGTCGCCAATTTGTTCGAGAAAGACTTCGCCCGCGTACGCGTTGGCAGTCCAGCCACGGTCACGACCAATGCGTATCCAGACCTGGTACTCGAGGGACGGGTGAGCTACATCGACCCGCAAGTCAGCCCGGAGACGCGGACTGCCAAAGTTCGTATCGAAGTGCCGAATCCGCGCAACGATCTCCGCCTCGGTATGTATGCCGAAGCGTTCCTCGGCGACAGCGGTGGAGTGTCAACGCCGATGATCCCGCGCGGGGCCGTGCAGAACGTGGGCGACCGAACAGTGGTGTACCTCGTAAACCCGAAAGAGCCAGGAACTTTCGTCGAGCGCGAGGTTCGACTGGGAACGGCAACCGGCGACCGCGTCTCGGTCCTGACGGGCGTCCAAATCGGCGATGTGGTGGTCGGGGAGAGTAGTTTTTCCGTGCGCGCCGAGCGTGAGCGCCTCGGGTTGCGCGCGGCCCCGACGAGCGTTCAGGGAACCGTCGCCTCCGCAGGTTCACCGCAGGCGGTTGCCGCACAACAGTCCGCCTCGAGGCAGAAGCCGGGTGTCGACATCGTGTTGACGAGCACGCCGACTCCGCCCAAGGTGGGCGACAACGCCTTTGAAGTGTTCGTGAACGGCGCCGACGGGAAGCCCATCCCCAACGCCGAGGTGACGGTGATGTTCTACATGGCGGCCATGCCGGCGATGAACATGCCGGAAATGAGGAACAGCGCGACGCTCACGCACCAGAAGGAGGGCCGGTATGTCGGAACGGCGCACGTGATGATGAGCGGCCAGTGGG
>DATDOE010000045.1:0-32884 GCA_035293405.1 Vicinamibacterales bacterium
CGATGACGATCGATCACCATCGCAGCCTGCTCGACCCGGCCACGTGTCAGACCTTCACTGAAGTGATCGTGACGAACAAGGAGAAGCCGTATGTCCTTGGGACCCGGCTGCGCGTCAACCGCGACAAGATCGCCGAAGTCGAAATCCTCTGGACCACGACGGGCTATTGGCTCTTCAACGCCGACGCCTACCTGAAGTGGTCCTCGTCGGAGCAATGGGACACCATTCCCGCGAACAGGCGCGATACACGCGACACGCTGGTCGCCGCCGCCAACGCCTACCTCGACGCGTTTCTCGAAGGGAAGAAGGACCTGGTGCCGTGGGGCTACCCCTGCAACCGCACGGAAGGCGGCGCGCACACCGGCACCGGATCCCCCACTGACAGTTGCGATGTTGGCGTCCCGAGTGGTGTGAACATCGCCAACCGCCGCTTCGTGGTGGACCCGACGATCGGTTCGGTCGTGGTGTTCTGCACCTTCGGCGCCGGCAACACCGCCGGGGGCAGCGGCGCACCCGACACACACCTGTTCCGCGTGGAGAACGGCAAGCTGCGCTACGTGCACACGCTGACGCATCTGCTGCAGGCGAATTTCCGCGGCGGCGGCGCCGGGGGCCGCGCGGGTGGGGCTGGTGGACGGGGCGCGGCCGGCGGTGGTCAGAGCGACGCGGCGGCGCCGAACCCGCAGCGGTAGCCCTCGCTCGACACGACGGCGGCCTAGCCTCCGGTGCGAGAAGTTTTCGGCGCGGACTCGGCCCCAGGCGGTTCGGTGAAGGGCTCCACGGGGATGCGCTCATAACGCACCTCGAGGATCTGCAGTTCCTGCGTCGTGCCCGGCGCGCGAAGGACCACGGAGTCGCCTGGCCCGGACTTCATCAACGCGCGCGCCAGTGGCGACATCCAGCTGATGTGATTGCGGTCCAGATCGACTTCGTCGAGGCCGACGACGCTCACGACCCGTTCCGTTCCAGCGGCGTTGGCGTAGCGCACGGTCGCCCCGAAGAAGACCTGCGTCGCCGCCCGCCCGCTCCTCGGGGTTTCCGGGTCCACCACCTCCGCGGCATCGATTCGTTTGGTGAGAAAGCGAATCCGCCGATCGATCTGGCGCAGCCGCCGTTTGCCGTACTGATAGTCGGCGTTCTCGCTGCGATCGCCGTTGCTCGCCGCCCAGGCCACCACCGCGGTCACCGCGCGCCGTTCCCTGGTGAGCAGAAACCGTCGCTCGTCGAGGAGTCGCTGCAAGCCGCTCGGCGTGATGTAGTTTTTGACTCCGGCGAGCTGGGCGTGTTCGGCCTCTTCAGCGGCATCTTGGGCAGCGGCGTCCTGCTCGTCGCCCTCGTCGTCCGATTCCTTGGTGAACGCCTTGCTCATGCGGCTCCAATTCAATCATGACTGTCCCGCATAGGATGGCCCTTGCGGAATACCGCCCAGATAGAATCGCGTCACCTTTGTTCACGAGCTCGATCGGATAGGGTTGCTCCATGATCGCCGGAGGCGAGTCGCCGGCAGCCGCTCAGGGCCGCCGGCGTCTTCGGTCCAGATTAGAAGTCGAACTGCACGCCCAGCTTGAACAGACGCGGATCGAGAATGGCCGTCGGCGTCTGCCAGGCCGCACCGTAATTCGCAGTGACGCCCAGGATATCGTTGCGGTTCAGCAGATTGGCCAGATCGAAGTTCACCGCGACGCGCGCCGTGCGCATGCGGAAGATCTTCGACATCCGCAGGTCGAGCTGCGTGGTTCGATCACCATAAAAGCTGCTCGGCTGCAGCAGGTTGTAGAAGACCGTCGGCGCCCCACTCGTCAGCGGCCGTCCGAGACCAACGATGTTGGCCACCGGCGAGAAGTAGTTGGCCGCGATGCTCGGACCTGGGTTGTTCTGGAACGTGGCCGCGAACTGCACGTCGATGCGCGGGATCAGGTACGTCCCCAGAAACTTCACCTGCGTTTGCAGCGCCTGCTCGACATGGCAATAGTCGTCCGGCGTCGGCGACCCGAACACGATCGTCGTTTCGGGCAGCGCCGCCCGGATCTCGCAGTTGTCGGTCACCTGCTTGCCCATCGCCACACCACCCTGCACGGTCAGGCCGTTCTGCAGCCGCGCGTTCATCGTGATGTCGATGCCGTTCCACTTCTCATACTGGTCACCGAACTTCCGCGCCAGCGTGACAAGGTTGCTGACCTGGCCAACTTTGTTCGGGTTGAGATCGTAGAACCCATTCGTCGTGCGGCCGGCCGCTCCGTCGGGCAGCGGAATGGTCGCGCCGGGGAAGGTGTTCGGCGCCGCCACCGAATACCGCGTGAAGTCGGACGCCGTCAGGGCGCGGTTGTCCGTCACGGTGAAGTTGCCCGCCCAGCGGCGGTAGTAGCTGACGTCGACAGACACCCTCTTGGCGATTTCGTGCTGGACGCCCACGGAGAACGTCTGGTTCCACGGCCGGTTGCCCCACCCCGTGTGGACGTCGGGGTCCTGGGCCGTGCTCGGCGTACTCAAGCCGAAGAGCGCGTTGGGGTTGGGACCGCAGAAGTCGCCACCGCTCGCCGTGAGATCCTGCGCCGCGATATTCCTCAGGTCGCAATCGACCTGGAAGTTGCGGTTGGCGTCCCGCCACGTCCGCGTCGCGTTCGTCGACAGGTTGCCGACCGGGTTGCCGGTGCCGGCCGAGAGGCCCCCGACGTATTTGCCCCAGTGCGCCTTCAACGCCGTCTTGCCGCTGCCAAAGAGGTCGTAGACCACCCCGAGGCGCGGCGTCAGGTCTTTGAGACTGTAGAAATCCGTCTTCGCGAACGTGATGTCCCGCGTCGGCACGAACAGACCCGGACCGAGGTGCTGCTCGGGAAAGGAGTTCGCGAAATAGTCGAACCGCAGACCCATGTTCACCGTCGCCCGCTTGATCGTCCACGCATCCTGCGCGTAGAGCCCCATTTCGGCCGACAGCTTGTTGGCGGTGTGGATCGGCAGTGCCCACTGGCGCACACGGTCGGGCACGCCGTTGACGAAGTAGTAGTCGACGTTGGCCGGCACGGTCTGCGAGAAAAGATCGATCTGCCCGAACTCGTTCTGGACGCCAAACTTCAGGTTGTGCGATCCGGTGACGAAGGCCAGCGACGCCTGGACCTGCTGAATGTGCGGCGACTCGTTGTAGCCGGGAGCCACCGCCTGGTTGCCGCCGTGACCGCGGCCACGATAGTGAATCGGCTGGACGAACTGGCCGCCTTCCTCGTGCACCGTGATCAACGTGTTGAAAGGCCCGTCCGCTGGAATGCGGTCGCCGAATCCCTCACCGTGATCCGCCCACTTGACGGTCGCGAGCAGCTTGTTGGTGAGCGGCGCTGCCCAGCCCGCCGAGGTGAGCCGCTGGATGTGGAACTGGTAGTCGGTAAACGCCTCGGGAGACGTTTCCGCGCGCGCGTCGATCCAGTGCCGGCTCTGTGGCTCGTGCGAGAACCAGAACTTGTGCACCTGGTTGGCCTGGTAGGTGAGCCGGACGCTCCCGCTGTTCTGCGTCGTGTTGAACTTGCCGCGGAGGCCGTCGTCGGGCGCCCAGAGCCACTGGCTCGGGTCGCCCGCATTGATGTTGCCGACCGAGCCAGGGATGAAGAACTGGTTCGTCTGCCAGCGGCCGGAGGCGTAGAACCACAACTTGTTGCTGATGATGGGGCCGCCGCCCGACGGGTTGACGTCGTACATCCGATAGAGCCCGCCGGCTGCGCGCAGGCCCCTGGCGGCCAGTTCGGGCGAGAAGTTGCTGGCTTGGAACGAGTCGTTCGCGCCGGTCGCAAAGACAGCACCGCTGAACCGGTTGCCGCCCTCTTTGGGAATCATGTCGAACGTGACACCACTACTGTTGGCTTCGGCACTCTGCCCGGCGTAGCTGATCGTCCACTCGGCCGCCGTTCCCGTGTCGGCAATGAAGTTGCTCGCCCAGGACGAGGACAGCAGATTGCGCGAGCTCAGGCCGTTGACCGCGACCTTCGTGTCCAGGAAGCTGCCGCCGTGAATGGACAGCGCGGCAATCTGCAGATTGTTCGAGCCACCCACGTCCTGCCAGCCAGCGCGGCCGAACTGGATGCCGTTCAAACCCGGCAAGAGGGCCGCGAGGTCGTAGTGGCTGCGCCCGGCTGGCAGCGCGGCGATGATCTCGTCGTCCATGACCTGTTGCCGCTGACTGCTCTGAATGTCCACCACCGGTGTCTCACCGCTGACGGTCACGGTTTCCTGCACGCCGCCGACGGCCATCTGCGCGTCGATGTTCACCACGCGCGATCCCGCGAGCTCGAGTCCTTCCCGGCGCACGGTCGAGAAGCCGGGGAGCGTGAACAACAGGACGTAGTTGCCCGGGCGGAGATCGACGATGCGATACTGACCGGCGCCGTCGGTCACGACGGAGCGGGCGCCTGCGATGAGAGTCGGGCTTCTGGCTTCGACCGTAACGCCCGGGAGGACCGCGCCCGACGTGTCTTTCACGACCCCGGCAAATGCGCCCTGCGCAAACGCCGTTGCGGGAGCCGCGAGAGCACACGCGATACCGAGAAGGACAATGCGTCGCACAGCACCAGTCATTGCTGCCTCCTTCGACAGATCCGCGATGGCCGGGCCGGACTCTAGCACGAGCGTGCCGGCGCGGCGTGCGGCCTGCGAAAAAAGGTTTGCAGACTAGAATCCCGTGACCGATGGGGAGCGGCGTGACAAAACGGGCCCGGCTCACTGCGTGTCTGATCCTGCTGGCCGGCCTGAACGGGGCCTGTCACCGCGCGCAAGGACCGCTCGACGGTCCCTGGTTCATCGACGCGACCACGGCGTCGGGACTCGTATTCACTCACGACAACGGCAGGACCGGGCAGTTCTACTATCCCGAGGTCATTGCTCCCGGCGCCGCGCTCTTCGACAGTGATGGCGACGGCGATCTCGACGTGTTCTTGATCCAGAGCGTGGACGTCAATTCTCGCGACGGGCACGGGCCGACGCCGCAGAGCCGCTTCTTTCGGAACGACTTGCGAGTCGCGGCCGATGGCACACGCACGTTGACATTCACGGACGCGACTGCGTCGAGCGGCCTCGGACTGTCCGGCTATGGGATGGGCGTCGCCGCCGGCGATGTCGACAACGACGGATGCGTGGACCTGCTGACGACGTCGCTCGATGGCAATCGGTTGCTCCGCAATGATTGCCACGGCGTCTTCACCGACGTCTCGGCGCGAAGCGGCGTTGCGGCCCCCGGGTGGAGCGTGTCGGCGGCGTTCGTCGACTTCGATCGCGATGGCTGGCTCGACCTCTTCGTCGGGCACTACCTGACCTGGAACCCGACGCTCAATACGCCGTGCTACGGCGCGTCCGGCCGCCGGGTGTACTGTGCGCCCCAGGTATACCGCGCGCAACAGAGCCACCTCTATCGCAACAACCGCGACGGCACATTTTCGGACGTGACCAACGCGGCGGGTCTCGCCACGCAGTTCGGGCCGGCACTCGGCGTTTCGACGGCCGACTTCAACGGCGACGGTTGGATCGACCTGTACGTGGCCAACGACCGCGAGGAGAACCAGCTCTGGATCAACCGGCGCAACGGGACATTCGAAAACCACGGGCTCTTGTCCGGCACGGCCCTCGGACCGTTTGGCGAGCCGAAATCGGGCATGGGCGTCGACGCCGGCGACATCGACGAGGATGGGGACGAGGATCTCATCGTGACCAACCTCACTGGCGAGGGTCACGACCTGTACGTGAACGACGGAACCGGGATCTTCGTCAACGCGAGCGCCGTGTCGGGGATCGGCCATCGAAGCCTCCCCTACACCGGGTTCGGGGTCGGCTGGCTCGATGTTGACAACGACGGATGGCTGGACCTGCTGACCGTCAACGGCGCCGTGCAGATACCCGACTCCCCCGCGGCCGACGGCGCGACCGCATCGCTCGGGCAGCCGCAGGCCCTGTTCCACAATCTCGGAAACGGCCGCTTCGAGGACGTGACGCGCGCGGCCGGGCCCGGTTTGCTGAGGAGCGACGCCAGCCGCGGCGCCGCGTTCGGCGACGTGGACAACGACGGGGACACGGACGTCCTCGTCGCCAACAACGGCGGGCCGGCGCAGCTGCTGCTCAATGCTATCGGCCAGCGGCGGCACTGGGTCGGGTTGCGGTTGCGGACCGCGAACGGCTCCGATGCGCTCGGCGCGCGCGTGGCGGTGACCGAGCCAGCCGGTCGTACGCGATGGAGGCGAGCACGAGCCGACGGCAGCTACGCATCCGCCAACGATCCGCGTGTCATCGTTGGCCTGGCGAGCACCACCGGCCCCGTCATCGTCCGCGTCATCTGGCCCGGCGGGCGCGTCGAAGAGTGGGCGCGCGTGGAGGTGGATCGTTACACGACGCTGATCGAAGGTGGAGGGCGCGCGCCATGAGAGGGCACACGCGACGTGCCGTCGCGGTACTGGCTGCGGCCGCGAGCATGGTTGCGTGCCGAGCGGATGACCAGTCGCTTCCACCGCTGCCGGACCTTGGTGCCATGGCTGCGCCCGTGCAGCAGCAGATCCGCACTCAGTACGAACGGCTCGCCGTCGACGCGGTGGCGTCGGGCCCGGCTCATGCCCGCGCCGTGGAATTCGGCAGGATGGGACAGCTGCTCATGGCCGCCGAGTCCGTCCCTGCCGCGGAGCCTTTCCTGTTGCGGGCGATGACACTCGAACCGAACGAGCCACGCTGGCCGTACTACATCGGTCACCTGTCGCGCATGAAAGGCGACTCGGAAGCGGCGGCGGCGCAGTTCACACGTGTGCTCTCGCTTCGGCCCGACGATGTGCCGTCGCTCGTCTGGCTCGGGAATCTCGCGCTCGAGCAGGGACACGCGGACGCCGCGGTGGCATCGTACGAGCGCGCGCTCACTCTGCACCCTGATCTATTCGCCGCGCTGTTCGGCCTGGGTCGTGCGGCTCTCGTCGGCGGCGCCTACCAGATGGCGGTGACGCGGCTCGAGTCCGCGCTTGTCGCCGATCCGCGAGCCACGGCCGTCAACTATCCGCTGGCCATGGCGTACCGCCAACTCGGACGCGTGGACGAGGCCGAGGCACGACTGCGGGCGCGAGGCGACGCGCTGCCGCCGCTCCCGGATCCCTTGATGGGCGAGCTCGCCGAGATCCTGCAGAGTCCGGTGGTGTACGAATCCCGCGGCGACCGGGCACTTGCACGGGGACAGCCGAGGCTCGCCGTCGAAGCGTTTCGACAGGGCCTCGCGCTCGCGCCAGACCGGTTGGCCCTGAAGCAGAAGCTGGCAACGGCCCTTGCGCTCGTGGGAGACGTACCTGCAGCCGTGGCTCTGTATCAGGAACTGCTCACGCAGGATCCGGATTTCGCGGAGGCTCACTACAGCCTCGGCGCGCTGTTTCTCGGCAGCGGGCAGATCGCGGCGGCCATCGACCGGTTCGCGGCCGCCGTGCGGGCCGACCCCGGCTACGTGCAGGCGCACGTGCAATTGGCGCATGCGCTCCGTCGAGCGCGGGCCTTCGATCGGGCGCTCTCCGCGTATCAGGGAGCGTTATCGATCGACCCGCGCCTCGCCGAGGCACGGCTCGGTTATGCCGTCGCGCTCGCGGACGCGGGTCGATACGGCACGGCACGCGCCTGGCTGAACGAGGGCCGCCGGTCGCACCCCGATCGGCTGGAGTTCGTGGAGGTACTCGTGCGCGTGCTGGCGGCGGCGCCAGACGCGAACGTGCGGGACGGGCGCATGGCCGCCGACCTCGGCGCGCGGCTTGTGCAGCAGGCCCGATCGTGGAGAACGCTCGAAGCCCTGGCGATGGCACTCGCGGAGACCGGCCGGTGGGTCGAGGCCGTTGCGCGTCAACGCGAAGCCATCGAGGCGTTTCCGCGCGCCAACAGCGACACGAGGAGTGCGCTGACCGACAACTTACGTCGTTACGAAAGGCACGAGCCCTGCCGCGTGCCCTGGAGCACCGATCCCATCTGACGCGCCAACCGGGATTCGGTTCTTCGTTCGTTGAGGCTCACATCGACTCGCGGAAGTCGACGTCCGGGTTTTTCTCGAGGGTGTATTTCAGCACCCACTCCCCCTCGAACACGAGGACCTCGCGGTGCTGTTGGTCCACGGCCTCTCGCACGCCCGAGCTTGGCAGAACCAGCGGCTTGGCCGTCTTCAGCACCGGCCACCGGGCCGCGATGTGCGGGAGCCGGTCGACCGTGCACGGGATGTCGTACTCGGAGAGCATGCGGGCCTCGACCACGTCGAGCTGCAGGCTCCCGATGACGCCGATGATCGGGTGCCGTGTCCCGGAGGTCGGCATGAAGACCTGCATGAGCCCTTCTTCCGCGAGCTGCGCGACCGCCTCGTCGAATCGCTTGTGACGGATGTCGGACGGCCGCAGGATCGCGAACTGCTCCGCGGGGAACCGCGGTATGCGGGGAAACTCCACGAGCCGGCCCGCGCACAGCGTGTCGCCAATCGCGATACGACCCGGGTTCACGACGCCCACTACGTCGCCCGGAAAGGCCTCGGGAACACTCTCCCGATCGCGCCCGAAGAATCGGTACACGCGCGAGAGCCGCAGCTCCGTGCCAAGGCGGGTGTTGGTCACGAGCATGTCCTTCGCCAGCCGGCCCGAACAGACGCGCACAAAGGCCACGCGATCCCGGTGACGCGGGTTCATGTTCGCCTGGATCTTGAACACGAACCCCGAGAAGGCGGGATCGCCCGGCTGGACCAGGCCAGCGCTGCTCTCCCGTGGCCCGGGCGGCGGAGCCAGTGTCAACAACGCGTGCAGAAACGGTTGCACGCCGAAGTCGTTCAGCGCGCTCCCGAAGAAGACCGGTGTCTGCCGGGCCTGCCGGTAGGCATCGGGATCGAAACGGGTGCCGGCGCCGGTGATGATCTCGACCGCCTCGATCAGCTGCCGCTGGCGCTCGGCTCCCACCAGTTCTTCGACGACCGGGTCGGCTGGCGCAGCCACGGCAACGGGTGTCGTCCTCCGTCCTCGTTGCTGCCGCTCGTAGAAAAGCACCGCGTCTGCCTCGAGGTCGTAGACACCACGGAACTGCGGTCCGTCGCCGAGCGGCCAGTTCATCGGCGCGGCCGAAATCCCGAGCACGCGCTCGATCTGGTCGAGCAGCTCGAACGGATCCCGGGCCGGCTGATCCAGCTTGTTGATGAACGTCAGGACAGGCAGGCCGTGCGCGCGACAGACCTCGAAGAGCTTGAGCGTCTGCGGCTCCACGCCCTTGGCCGCATCCAGCACCATCACCACGCTGTCCACCGCGAGCAGCGTGCGGTAGGTGTCCTCGCTGAAGTCCTGGTGGCCGGGCGTGTCGAGCAGCGTCACATGGCACCCCTCGAGCTCGAACTCGAGCGCCGCCGCGCTGATGGAGATGCCGCGCTGCTGCTCCATCTCCATCCAGTCCGACACCGCGTGGCGCTGCGTCCGGCTCCCGCGCACGGCCCCGGCGAGGTCGATCGCGCCGGCATACAGGAGCAGCTTCTCCGTCAAGGTGGTCTTGCCGGCATCGGGATGGGAAATGATCGCGAACGTCCGGCGGCGCGCGATTTCGCGGGCGAGCAGATCGCCGGTGACGCTGTCGTTTTCGAAGGATGAAGCCATGCTCAGGGATCGAACGAGGATGCAGAGGGTGACGAGATCGCGACGAGGCGAGACTCGACGATTGTACAACGTCCAGAGTCCCTGCCAACCGGTCTACGCATTCCTCCGTCTAAGAGGCGCATGAGCCCTCTGATCCGCGACATGACGTACGCCCTCCGCACGCTCCGCTCGGCACGAGTCTTCGCGACGACGGCTGTGCTGACGCTGGCGCTGGGGATTGGCGGGACGACGGCCATCTTTACGCTCATGCACGCCGTGATGCTGAAGTCACTCCCGGTGACCGATCCGTCGCGCCTCTACCGGATCGGCGACGGAGACGGCTGTTGCATACAGGGCGGCCCCCAGGGCCGTTGGGGGTTCTATTCATTTCCGCTGTTCGAGCACCTCAAGGCCCAGACGCCGCAATTCGAGGACATCACGGCCTTTCAGACATTCGTCGGCCGCATGAGCGTCCGCCGTCAAGGCGTGGCCGAGGCGCCGCGGCCGCTCCGGACGATGTATGCCACGGGCAGCTACTTCAAGACGCTGGGCGTGGGCGCGTTCACGGGGCGTGTCTTCACGGCCGACGACGACCGCACCGCTGCAACCCCGGTGGCGGTGATGGCGTACCACGCCTGGCAGGGCCTCTACGGTGGCGACGGCTCGGTGGTGGGTTCGACGCTGATGATCGAAGGCCACGCGTTCACGGTTGCCGGCATCGCACCACCGGGATTCTTCGGCGAGACCCTGCGCGCCGACCCGCCAGACCTCTGGCTTCCGCTGCAGCACGAACCGCTCGTTTCAGGCGCCGACACGTCGCTGCTGCGCCAGCCGATGTCGGCATGGCTGCGTGTGATCGGACGGCTGCGTGCGGACGCGACGATCGACGGCATGGATGCGCGGCTCACTGTGTTCCTCCGTCAGTGGATTCGAAGCGATGCCGGATACCCCGCCAACTTCATGGCGGAAATCGAGCGGCGGATGTCGGAGAACGTCATCACGGTGGTGCCTGCAGGTGCAGGCGTCGGCGTGATGAAGGAGCAGTACGGGCGCAGCCTGCGGATTCTGCTGGTGGTGTGCGCGATGGTGCTGCTCATCGCCTGCGCGAACGTCGCCAACCTGCTGCTTGCCCGCGCGGTCGCGCGGCGCGGCCAGATCGCCGTGCGCCTGGCCCTCGGCGCGTCGCGCACACAGATCGTCGTCGACGCGCTGATGGAAAGCGTCCTGCTGGCCGTTGGCGGTGCCGTGGTCGGGCTGGTCGTCGCGATCGCTGCCGCTCGACTGCTGCTCTCACTCGCGTTCGCCGGCGCGACGATGCTCCCGATCGACATCACCCCTTCACCGCTGGTGCTGGCCTTTGCCGTTGGTCTGGCATTGATAACCGGCGTGCTGTTCGGTGCCGCGCCGGCATGGTTCGCCACTCGTACAAATCCAATCGAAGCGCTGCGGGGTACGGGACGCTCGACGGGCGACGGCGCGTCGTTCACCCGCACGACGCTGCTGGTCGTACAGGCCACTCTCTCGGTGGTACTCGTCGCCGGATCGACCATGCTCGGCCGCAGTCTGGGCAACCTCGAAGGGCAGGACTTCGGCTTCGAGAGCAGCGGCCGCGTGCTGGTGTCCGTTGGCCGTCCGTCGACAGGCGTCGCAGGTGATCGCCTCACCGCGCTGTACCGGGACGTGGAAGCGCGGCTGGCCCGCATTCCCGGCGTGCGAAGCGCCGGTCTGGCGCTCTACAACCCTCTTACCAACAATTGGGGCGAAGGTGTGCTCGTCGCCGGCAAGCCGGCGCCCGCGCCGGGCGCGGAGATCGGCTCGTCCTGGGATCGCGTCAGCACCCGCTACCTCCAGCAACTGGGCGTGAAGCTGGTCCGCGGGCGCTACTTCGCGGACAGCGACAACGAACAGTCGGAGAACGTCGCCGTCGTGAACGAGGCATTCGTGCGGCGCTTCTTCTCGTCCGGAGAGGATCCGATCGATCGTCGCTTCGGGTTGAACCTGCCCGAGAACGTCAACACATTTCGCATCGTGGGAATTGTCGGTGACGCCAAGTTCGCGGGCTTTCGGCTGGATCAATCGGCGCGTCCGATGTTCTTCGTGCCCCTGGCGCAAACCGTCAAGTACGCGAACCCGTTGATGCAGCGCGTGGAGACGGCCTCGCATTACGTCGGCGGCATTCTGCTGGTCACGAACACTCCGCAGGGCACACTGGAGCCACTCGTGGCGCGCACGCTCGCCGAAGCGGATCCCAACCTGACCGTGATCAATATCCGCACGCTCGAAGAACAGGTGGCTCGGTCCTTCGACCAGCAGCGCGCCGTCGCCAGCCTTGCCGGGCTCTTCGGCGTCGTGGCGCTGGTGCTCGCCGCGATCGGGCTCTACGGCATGACGGCCTATACCGTCGCGCGCCGCCGGAGCGAGATCGGCCTGAGGCTGGCGCTCGGCGCCGATCGCGGCAACGTGATACGCATGGTGCTGGGCGGGGCGTTCACGCGTGTCGCAATCGGGCTGGTGCTCGGGGCGCCGCTCGCTGTGGGGGCAGGATACCTGCTGTCCGCACAGCTCTACGGTGTGTCCTTCTGGGACCCTGTGGCGTTGAGCGTGGCCGCTGCCGCGCTGGCGTTCTCTGCACTTGTCGCCTCCGTGGTACCGGCATCGAGAGCGGCGGCACTGGCGCCGATGATCGCGCTGCGCACCGACTAGACCCGCGCCTCTACTCCTGTCGCATCGCCACCAGCGGATCCACTTTGAGCGCGCGCCGTGCCGGCACGTAACACGCCACGCACGCGACGACCAGGAGTGTCAGCAGGACTACGGCATACGTGGACGGGTCGGTGGACGTGACGCCCCAGAGCGCGCTGTCGATGATCCGCGTCAGTGACAACGACGCGACGAGACCGATCACCATGCCGATGCCGATCACGACCAGGCCACGGCCGAGGACGCTGGCGAGCACGTTGCGCGCCGTCGCGCCGAAGGCGACGCGGATGCCGATCTCACTCGTGCGCTGCGTCACCGAGTGGCTCATCACGCCGTAGATGCCGACGACGGCGAGGAGGAGCGCGATGCCACTGAAGACGCCAAGCAAGATGACGTACTGGCGGAACCCCTGTGTCTGCTGCGCCGCGAAGTCGGCGACCAGCCGGACGCTGTTGACCGCGTGCGCCGGGTCGATCTCCTTGGCCGCGGCTCTGGCGCCGGGCAGCCAGTCCTCGATGCGCGCGCGCGAGCGGACGACCAGCGTGACATTCTCGAGCCCGAACGCCGTGATCCCCGCTTGAATCGTCGGCAATTGCGTATGCGGCACATACATCTGCGGCTCCGGGTCGCGGTTGCGCAGGTTGGGCCGGATGTCGGGCACGATGCCGACAATCTGCCGCGGGTGGTCGTTATAGAACTGAATCGAGATAGTCTGCCCTATCGGATCCTCGTTCGGCCAGAACCGCTTCGCCATCGTCTCGTTGATGACCGCCACCAGCGGCGTTGACTGCGTGTCGAGGTCGGTGAACTCGCGACCGCGCCGCAACGGCACCCGCAGCACCTTGAAGTAGTCGGCGCCGATCGGCAGCCAGCGCGCCCCGGGCATATCCTTCTCGGAGGGCGGCACGCGTCCGGCGATCGTGAACGGAAAGCCCCCCGAGCCCCCGAGTGGCGTGCTCAGACGCATGGTGGTGACCGCTTCGACGCCAGGCAACGCAGCGATCCGATCGCGGATCTGATTGACGATGGTGTTGATGCGCGGGCTCAGCTCGAATTCGAGCGAGCCGATTGGCGTGACGTTGCCGGTGGCGCCAAAGAAGCCCCGACCCGTGAACGCCATCTCCAGCGTCGTGAGATTCCTGGGATCGATTCCGGTATCGACGCGGGTCAACCGCATCAGGCTGTTGATCAGCAGCCCGGCGCCTGTCAGGAGCACGAGGGCGGTCGAGACCTGCAACACGACGAATGCGCTGCGCAGGCGCAGCTTGCCAGACGAGGCTGTGGCTGATCGGTCCCCGGCTTTGAATGCCGTGGACAGATCCAGCCGCGATCCATGCCATGCCGGCAGCATGCCGAAGACGACCGACGTCAACAGCGACACGACGGCGGTGAAGACCAGGACCGTCGGGCTCAGCGACACGTCGTTCAGCCGCGGCAGCCACTGCGGCAGCCATTTCAACAGGGCGCTCATGCCCAGCGCGACGACGATCAGGCAGACGACGGCACCGAGCGACGCGAGCACGAGACTTTCGGTCAGCAGTTGACGGACGATGCGCCAGCGTCCGGAGCCGATGGCGGCGCGCACGGCCAGCTCGCGCTGCCGCATCACGCCCTGCGCCAGCAGCAGGCCGCCGACGTTCGCGCAGGCAATCAGCAACACGAGGCCCGCAGTGCCCTGCAGAATCTGGAACGCGGACCGCAGGTTTCCGCCGACCATCGACTCGTCGAGCGGCACGACGCGAATGCCCCAGCCCTTGTTCTGCGGCGACTCTTCCCCGAAGCCACGGGCGAGCTGATCGGCCGCCGCCTGGGCCTGCTGCAGCGTGACGCCATCCTTCAGCCGCGCCACGACATCACGGTTGCGCGCCGGGCTGCGGCGGCCGCGACCTGTGGCTCGCAGCGGAACGAAGTAGTCGGACGGAGAGTTGGCGAACGAGAAGCCTGGCGGCATCACGCCGATGATCGTGCTCGGTGTGTCGTTGCCGCCGAAATCGGCCACGCGCAGGCGCTTGCCGAGGATGTCGGGCGTCCCGTTGAACCGCCGCTGCCAGAGGTCGTAGCTGATGAGCATCACCTTCTCGGCATCGCCGTGATCCTCTGCCTCCGTGAACCAGCGGCCGACGACGGGCTTCACGCCGAGCGCTTGCACGGCGTGATAGGTGAGCATCTCGCCGTCCAGCCACTCCGGTCCCGTCGTCAGTGCATCCTCGGGGTCGGCCACGTTCCCCGCGACACCGATGTAGCAGCCCGCCGCGGTGAAGAACGAGTCCTTCGTGGGGAGGTCCATGCAGATCGTCGCGTTGAAGCGACTCCTCTGATTGGGCCGGTCCGGCGGCGTGGGCCACATCTGCACCAGTCGATCGGGTTCCGGGTAGGGCAGCGACCGAAGCAGGATGGCGTTCACCAGGCTGAAGACCATCGTGTTGGCGCCGATGCCGAGCGCGAGCGAGATGACGATGATGAAGGTGGTGCCCGGCTGCCGCGCCACGACGCGGGCCGCATAGCGTGCGTCCTGCAGGAGCTCGCCCAGGAAGGTCATCGGTCGCATGCATCCCTCCTCGAATCGATCGGTCGTGAGGCTATGTCAATTGCTGTGCCGCCCGATTCTGGAACAATTCGAGGGGTCTTCGTCTCCGGCTGTCCGCTACTGGGACGATCTGGTGTCGAGAGCGGACGCAGGTCGGTCCACCCAGCCGGACGCTCTCGGTATTCGGTGTCGCTGGCGTGAGCCGAAGGCTCACGTCGCAAACCGGAACACTGGGTGAGGACGCCGTCGAACGAAGCGGAGCGAGGATGGCGTCCACCCAGGATTCGCCGGCCAAGCGTAGTTATGGCCGGCGCCGTCAGTTGATTGGGTGCCGCTGGCGCATTTCCAGAAGCGCGCCGCAAACGGGAAGACCGGTGGTGGACGCCGTCGATTGACCGTAGCGAAGGAGATGGCGTCCCCAAGGGGGATTGCACGAGTGGGCGCGCCAGAGAGGGTCATTGAAGCTGACTTTGCTGCGTAATCCACACGCGCGGGGGTGTCTCGTGCCTAGGTCTTTTCTTTCATGACGGCGTTGTTCGCCGCCCTTTCCGCTTCGACCTTCGCCTTTGATCGATAGTCACCGGGAAACGCCGTGTTACCGAAACCCAATGTCAGCACCAAGCGTTCGTCGCGTGCCTCATCGAAATCGCGAGTCGTCCACACGGTGATCTCCCCCGTAGGCTGCGATGGCTCCGAGTCTATGGTCAGGAGATACGCGAAAGGCGGATGCGCGAGTTCGGTCATGTACACCGTCTGTTGCGTTACTACGTTCAACTCCACAGCCAGGCCCGCGAATCGCGCAATTGGGCCAGCGAAGAGGCACATGTACAAGCGATATTTTTCCGGGAGGCCCTGTATCTTGTGATCCAGAACGAACTTCACGAGATCAGGATTCTTCTGCCCGAATTCTGGCGCGTTCAACGCCAACAGCGACGCAACGATCTGTTTGACGACAGGCAAGGCGCGCATCCCCTTAACCTTGAAGTCAACGGCCTTCCATTCGAGACTCGCATCCGCCTTCTCGATGCGGGCCGTCGTTAACTGTCGAAACAGGCCAACTCCGGTATGGACAAACTTGCCGAACTCAGGGACGTACCATTTGCCTGAGTACTCGTTGCATGACTTGCAGATACTGATGGTGCCCGTTCCCTGCGGTTGCACGTAGCCGCCCGGCATCTCTCCTGACTCAAGGTCACGGCTAAGCCATTCCTCGATTCCGTAGACGATAACGTCCTCTTCGTTTCCAGCCGCTTTGGGCGGAACGTGTTCGAACGTCAGCTTCGTACCCTTGCCGCAAATCGCGCAGATCCCCTTGTTCTTGGCCATCGTCGATTAGCCTGGGGTAGCGGAATCAGTGCGTCGACCGAGAAAAAGCCTCAGGTCAACCGTTGTTAGCATCCTTCCATGCGGTCGCCGCCATCCCTTCCGCGTAGAGGCTCGCCAGTTCAGGTTGTCCAAGCGCCGCGAGATGCGCCTGATTCGGCCAAGTCTTCATGAACTCCAGCAACTTGTCCTTGGGCGTGTGACGGTAGCTCTCGAAAAAGAAGTCGTACAGATCGAGCGGGGTCTTTGCTTCAGTTGTCCGCTGCGACGGAACGCCGAAGAACGTATCCGGGTGACGCCGGTACGCCTGCAATTCCGCCCGCGACAACGGGCATTCGTAAATCGCGCCTTTATCGATTCCATCAAACGTCACGCCACAATACGCCACCCCCTCGCTCTCGGAAACTGTTGCCGTGGTCACAAATCCCACACGCTGTCCTCCGTTCTGGTCGGGGAACAGATACCGCGAGCCGACCGCGATGCGGACGGGTGCACCATCGTGCGCATAAAGATCGAGCTCTCCATCGAAAGTTGATGGGATCTCTGAATGGTCGGCGATGGATTGCATCAGCCCGTGGATCTCGCGGTGCGCTTCACGAGCATTGATCGCCGCGCGCAGTGTCAAAAACATTACGCCTTCTTTGAAGTCGCGGATTTGGAAACCCTCGGCCAGTTACGTCGAACGCGCGGCCGGCCCGTCGAGATCGTACTCCCAGGGCATGTTAGTCATCACTACGTAGGCGGCAGGGCGCGGCATAACGGCGCATGCCCAAGCTGGGAATCGGGCCCCCGAGCCTGACGGGCGAGATCCCACTGGTGCTTCGAACCGAAGGTCGTGGGAGGACTGATAAGCAGCGTTGGATTGGGTGTTGGGAGAGCCTCCGAGGCATCCGGTGGACGCAAACGGACATTTCAACCGAGCGATGCCCTGAACACAAGGCGCTCACTCTTAGGATCTGGCGCGACACCGGTTTCTCTGATCGCGAGGAGCGCTACCCCGGAGCACCATCGGCGCGCGAATTCGCTTCATCAAGGAGGTCAAGAGCACTTTAGCAGCGTAGAATTCCCATGTCTCATCGGCAAGAGAGAACGGCACCCAATATCACGGGTGCGCTCAGTCTTGCAGAGTTGCCCCTGTATTTGGAGAACCCAGACGGCTCAATGCGATGCTTGGCCGAGAGTAGCAACATCCAAGGTCAGTCCGGTCACAGGCTCGCTCCTCTCTCCCTCTTCTGATTCGAACACCCCGATCGCCTGGGTACTTCTGCGCGTACGGCCCGACGGCGGCAGTCGGGGAGTACCGATCGGATAGTGCCGTGACGCAATGAAGCGCCTCACGGGATGAAGTTGGTCGTTCACACACCTGCGACACAATGTCCGTATGGACGACTTGCTGAGAGATGCGGCCGCGCGGGCGATTCGGTACCGGCGGGACGTAGGGAATCGGCCGGTCTGGCCGAGCGCGGCGGCGGTGGAAGCGCTCGGGCGGCTCGATGAGGCATTGCCGGCGACTCCGCAAGACGATGCTGCCGTACTCGCGCTCCTCGACGAGATTGCCTCCCCCGCGACGGTCGCGACGTCTGGCGGACGATACTTCGGGTTCGTCACCGGCAGCTCGTTGCCGGCAACGCTGGCGGCGAACTGGCTCGCCGGCGCATGGGATCAGAATGCCGGCAGCGTCATCCAATCGCCGGCCGCGGCGCGGCTCGAAGAGGTCGCGATGCGGTGGATGCTCGACGTGCTCGGGCTGCCCGACGGCTGCGGCGCCGGGTTCGTGACCTGCGCGACCATCGCGAACTTTTCGGCGCTGGCGGCTGCCCGGCACGCGCTCTTCGCGCGCAAGGGCTGGGACGTCGAGAAGCACGGCCTGTTCGGGGCGCCGCCGATCACCGTCCTCGTCAGCGAGGAAGTGCACGTCAGCGTACTCAAAGCGCTTGGCCTGCTCGGGCTCGGACGCGATCGGGTGGTGCGGGTCCCGGCTGACGACCAGGGACGCATGCGCGCCGATGCGCTGCCGCCGCTCGACGATCACACCATCCTCTGCATCCAGGCCGGCAACGTGAACACCGGTGCGTTCGATCCCGCAGATGCGATCGTGCCACAGGCGCGACGGGCCGGCGCGTGGGTACACGTGGATGGCGCGTTCGGGCTGTGGGCCGCCGCCACTCCGGCGCGAGCGCACCTGCTTGCCGGGTATGCCGATGCCGATTCGTGGGCGACCGACGCCCACAAGTGGCTCAATGTACCGTACGACAGCGGCATCGTGTTCGTTCGCGAACCACAGCACCTGCGCGGTGCGATGAGCACGTCGGCCGCGTACCTCGTGCGCGGCGGGCGGCGCGACCCCTACGACTACACGCCCGAGTCTTCCCGGCGCGCCCGCGGCGTCGAGGTCTGGGCAGCGCTGCGATCGCTCGGTCGCGAAGGACTGGCCGATCTCGTCGAGCGCTCGTGCCGCCATGCATCACGCTTTGCCGACGGTCTGCGCGGCGCCGGCTGCGCGATCCTGAACGACGTCGTCATCAATCAGGTCCTCGTCTCGTTCGGCGATCCCGGGATGACGCGCCAGGTGATTGCGGCGGTCCAGGCCGACGGCACGTGCTGGGTCGGCGGCACAGAGTGGCAAGGGCACACGGCCATGCGCATCAGCGTGTCGTCGTGGGCGACGACGGATGACGACGTGGGGCGCAGCCTGGCGGCGATCGTGCGGGTGGCGGAGGACGTGCGGCGGGGCCAGGGCTAACGCACGCTGATGCGTGCGTGTCTGGTCAGTCGTGGATATCGCCAGCTCGGAGTTGCGGTGTGATCGCCGCCACCGCGACAACGAATGAGCAATACCGCGAGCATCCAGCTCGAGCTTCTATCGACGGGCGATGATGTACCGGTTGATGGCGTACTGCAGATAGAAGATCGAGAAGAAGAACGTGGCCAGTCCCGAAAGCTTCACCCGTTCAACGAACATCGGCTGCAAGCCAGCATCTGCTGGCGCGACATGGTCCTCGATGATGTCCTTGATGATGAAGCATTGCCAGATCATCACGATGCCGACAGCCAGGCGGACGAGGGTGAGTAGCATGGCGACAGGCGCTCCGAAGGCCACTTCGATCGTCTCGTCGCCGGCCGCAAGGGTGAATCCAATCTCGAGCACGAAGTCGGCCGTGAACGCGAGCAGCGGCCAGAGCCGCAGCTTTCTTGGCGAGTTCAACTGGTTCAAGGCGGTACGGCGCCGGAAGAACCAGACCAGGTAGTAGATGCCGAGCGTGAGGACAACGAAGGCGAACATCGTGATGACACGACGTCGCTTCAGGCCGGTTGGAGCGGGAACATCAGCGACCGCAGCCTTCGGCGGAGCGTATGGGTTAGCGTCCATCGATACCTCGCAGGAGTTGAAGAGAGCTGGTGTCTTCGCTCATGCGTACGGTGTATTGCTGCGACGCCAGCGAAAACAGACAGTACGCTGCGAACCAGTAGAAGCCCGCGCCGAATTGGGCTGTGAAGACGACGAGCGGCGCCGCCCCGGGATCGCCAGGCGGTGTTTGCGTCGCCTGTGCTGCCAGATAGGCGATGAAGAGCGCCACGACGAAGACGTCCGCCATCGACCACTTGGCGATCGCCACGACGAACCGCAGCGTGCGATGACGCCGCTCGGACGAGGCCAGGAAACATGCCCACGCCACGAGCGTGGCCTTCGTCACCGGCACGATCACGCTGAACAGCAGGATCAGCGTCGCCGGAACGGGACTCCCCACCTCATAGAGATTGCGCACCGATCCGACGATGCTGCGCGTCTGATGGTAGACCTCTACCTCCGTCATGTTCGAGCGAAGGGCAGCGGTGATCTGCGGCGACAATCTGTCGATGATCACCTTGCGAACGTTGCCGCCAAACGCCTGCGCCATGGCCAGGACGGTCGGGTTCATCATCGAGGTGAGCGTCTTGACGGTGGCCTCGTCCAGGCCGTTCTCCAGAATCCGCGGTGCCATCCCGGCGATGCCCTCGCGGGTCAGGACGCCGCGTATGATCAGAACTGGAAGGAACAATCCCGGCAGAAGGAGCGCAATCGAGGCGACCAACAGGACGACGACGGTCACGCGAGGTGTGGCAGATGCTGGCATCGGCGCGGATTCTAGCATCCGCTCGGGTCAAGGCGGCAGTCCCAGCGAGCGAGCCGAGCTCTTGACGCAGGTCGTCGTACGAGCCATCATCCGCGCCGTGGCGAGAGCGGTATGGCCGGCGATGTTGCTGTTCGTGTTGGTCAGTGGTCCCCCTGCAGCCGGGGCTCAGTGGCTCGACTATCCCACTCCGGGGATTCCGCGCCTGGCCAGCGGCGCTCCGGACCTGAAGGCGCCGGCCCCGCGCACACCCGATGGCAAGCCGGATTTTTCCGGCATGTGGTTCGCCAATGTCCCGTCCCGGGATTTTTGCCGGGAAAAGGATTGCATCCAGGAAGAGCGCATGGCGCGCGAGCAGATCAACCTGGGCATCAAACTGAAGGACGGCCTGCCCTATACCGAATGGTCCAAGGAGCAGATGAACATACGGCGCGCCAACGGCGGCCGGGAAGATCCGCACAGCTACTGCATGCCGCCAAACTTCCCGCGCGCCTGGACGCTGCCGCAGCACAGCCGGATCGTGCAGACGCCGGGCATGATGGTGGTGCTGCATGAATTCAACGCGGCCTATCGCGAAGTGTACCTGGACGGGCGACCGCTGCCTGTCAATCCGAATCCGACATGGAACGGCTACTCGACCGGGCACTGGGACGGCGACACCCTGGTCATTGAGACCAATGGCATCCGTGACGATATGTGGCTCGATATCCAGGGCAGTCCGGTGACCGAATCGGCCCGCGTCACCGAGCGGCTGAAGCGCCTCACGTTCGGCCTCATGCAGATCGAGATTGCCGTGACTGATCCCAAGGCCTACACCAGGCCCTGGTCGGTGACGATCGAAATGGCGCTGATAGTGGACACGCAGATGCTCGAAGAGATTTGCATGGACAACGAACGGGATACCAAGCTCTATAAGAAATGAATCATCGCCTGTCTCGCCTCTCAGCCTGTGTCGGCCTCTGCCTTGCGATGGCCCCTGCCGCCTGGGCCCATCATTCCCAATCGGAGTACGACCTCCGCTCCAAAGTGGAAGTCGAGGGCACGGTGACCAAGGTGGAATGGAGAAGCCCGCACGTGTGGGTCTATGTGGATGTGACCGACGACAAGGGCCAACAGGTGAACTGGAGCTTCGAGCTGCCGAGCCCGGTGACCTTGATGCGCCGGGGATGGACCCGCGATTCGTTGAAACCCGGCGACCGCGTCAAAGTAGGCGGCGCTCCAGCCAAGAACTTTCCGGCCATCGCCATCGCCAACTCCATCACGGATAGCAACGGCAAGCCCATGTTTACCGGCACCACGCAGATCTACGAACCGTAGTCGATGTCCCCGCGCGCCGGATCTCGCGTGTCGATCCGGCCGTGGCAATGCGGGCGCAGTAAGGCCCGGACTAGTAGGGGTAACCTCGAAGCCTTCGCGTCTTGGGCTTCCACTCAGGCAGGGAAGCGAATCGATCGCCAATTGGCATCTTGACCTTGGGCAGACTCTGGGCGTCGAGTATCGCGTCCTCCGGGATGACATCGTTGATGTAGAGCAGAAACGCCGTCAGCGCGTATACCTCATCGGCGGTCAGCGTCCCCTCTCTGTTGAGAGGCATGGCGCGATTGATGTAATCCCATACCGTCGTCGCGAACGGCGAGCGGATCGGCAGTATTCGCCCCCGTGCCCAGGTCTCAGTCTTCGGGTCAGCTTTGCCTTTCAAAATGGGCGCTGTGCCCTCCGTACCCGTCTTCCCGTGGCATGCCGCGCATCCCTTCTGCACATAGACCTGCGCGCCCTCCTTGGCGGTTCCGCGCCCCGGCGGGAGCTCCGCTCCCGTAGAACCGACGGAGATATCCCACACGCGGATTTCTTCTGCGCTCGGAGTGCGTCCTATGCCGTATGTGGGCGGCGACTGCGCCATTGCGGAGCCCCCCAGGAGCAACGCAAACACGAGAACCCTAAGCGTGCCCATTGTGCACGCTCCCATCGCTGGCGATCCTCCACGGCTGAATGGTGTTGTCGTTCCCCGGCACGCTGAATGACGGATCGAGCGGCACCTTGAAGAACGCGGCGACCTGGGCTCGCGTCGGTTGAACCTGGCCGAGCTCGTCGGTGCAGCGCGACAGGAGCTCGGTTTCTTTTCCGTCCCAATTCCATTGATAGGTGAATCGGGTATGCGCCATACGCTGTGGCGTCCCCTGAAACGCGGCGTTCGACCAGTGCTTGCCGGCGTCGGTGGATACCTCCACTCTTCGAATGGCTCCCCCACCGGACCAGGCCAGGCCGCTGATCTCGTAGGATCCGCGGCCGCGCAGTTGGTGTCCACCGGACGGGAACGTGATGACCGATTTCGGTCCGATCTGAAAACCCAATGCCGCGTCTTTCTCGTCCTGGCGAAGATGCCCGAAGTCGTTGTAGTTCATGTAATACCGGTCGACCAGCTTGATGCGCTGCAGCCACTTCGTGTGGAAGATGCCTTCGAAGCCGGGGACCATCAGGCGCAGCGGAAACCCGTTCTGTGGCCGCACCGGCTCGCCGTTCATGCCGTAGGCCAGCAGACAGTCGTCCATCGCTTTGGCGATCGGCATGCTCGACGCGCCCTTCACTTCTTCGGCGCCTTCGGCCACGAACCAGGTTGCGGAGCCTTTCAAACCGCACTCCTTGAGCAGCGTCGAGAGGAGCACCCCGGTCCATTCAGCGCAGCTGGTCATCCCGTGCGATTGCTGGACCGTCTTCGCCCTGGGCGAGCTCCGGTTCCCCGCGCATTCGATGAAATGAAGGCGGGTGACGGACGGGAAACGCTTCAGGTCGTCCATCGTGAAGGTTAGCGGACGATCCACCAGGCCGTGGATCATAAGCGTGTGTTCACGGGGGTCGATTTCCGGGAGGAACGAGCCGCGGGTCGTCGCGAAATAGTGGAGCGAGGATGGCGTGATCACCCCGACGGAGTCCTGAAGCGGCGTCGCCACATGAAACGTCAGGCCGAAATTGTCGGGCGACGGCCGGCCGCCGTGGGGGATGCGCACCGACGTGACGTACTTGGAGCGCTCGCCGTAGGCGATCATCCCCTCCTTGTCGCCCCTGATCATCGTTCCGGATTTTGGCGTTTGGCCGATCGCCGGTGCTGCTGCTGGCGATGCTGGTGTCTGGCCCATCGCGGGTGCAACCGCTCCCAAGGTGAAACCACCAGCCACCGCCGCGCTGCCTTTGAGGAATGCCCTTCGATCAGGTCGTTTCGAACCCATGGGTTTCTCCTTGCAGATGAGGCCACCAAAAAATTGCTTCCCGCGGTCGAGAGTATACGCCCAAGGACGTAGACTGATCATTGAAGAACGAGATGCTGGACAGCCCGAGGGCAGCATGAAACGACTGAGGTTACTGGGGCTCGCCGGTGTGTTCCTTTTGATGCTTGCTCTGTTGCCGCTGGTCTGGTTCTCACCGCCGCCGGAGCACGAGGACTTCGGCAGTTACAGAGTCGTCAAAGTCGGTGGACTTCGATCGACCCTGCCAGGGATCTACCTTCTCTTCCAGGAGACTGTGACTGGTCACCTCTGTTCGGCCCGCCAGGAGATCTACTCCGAGGGCCGTCATCTAGGCACCTGCGAAACGCCGAACGGCCTGATGATCGGAACGCCCCAGCCGATTCCCGACCCGTTCTGTTTTGCCATCGCACCGGACCGCAGTTCCGCCGTCTACTGGCACGAGGCGAAGGTCTGCGGCGAAACCGCGGCGCCGGCAAAGGCGCCTGGCATCTATATGCACTCGCTAAAGGGAGGCGAGCGACTTCTGTATCCGGGTGGCGATGGATTGGTTCAGTTGTGGGGCGGCGAGCCCGCGGCGAACGGCATCGCCGTCGGATTGGCTTACCCAAAAGGCCGGCGGGTCGTCGGTTTCGACGGCCGCGAGCGCGTAGAGATCCGTACGGGTACAGGCGGTGCCGGAGTTCGCTAGGCCAGGCCCAAACCGCGCAGATTTCTGGTGCGATTCTACCTCCTGCGCAAGACGCCGTTCGACGGACCGAAACGAGGCTGAAAGGGTGAGGGGGCTACGCGTCGATTACAACGGTTGGGACCTTCTCGCTCTGCCGTGTGCCGTCTTCCAGGCCAGCAACCCGGCCAGACCCAGGCTGCCGGCGAGGCCACTCAGCAAGCCGATCCCGCCGGAGACATGCGGCAGCGAAACCGAGCCGCTTCGCTCAGCAACGCGTCATACGCATCCATCCGCAGCTCACCCGCATCGGTCACGGGGATCACCCGCAGACGGCCACCGCGCTCCTGGCAGAGCATCTGCCACGGGACGATATTCGAGTGGTGCTCCATCTCGGAAATCAGGATCTCGTCGCCCGGTCCAACGTGCACCCGGCCGTAGGTGTGTGCGACGAGGTTGATCCCTTCAGTGGCGCCGCGCACGAAGATGATCTCGCGCGAATGCGCGGCGTTCAGGAAGCGGCAGACCGTCCCGCGCGCGCCTTCATACGCATCGGTCGCGTGCTCGCTGAGGAGATGCAGGCCGCGATGGATGTTCGCATTCTCCTCCGCGTAGTAGCGCCCCACGCGGTCGATGACCGACTGCGGCTTGTGCGTGGTGGCCGCGTTGTCGAGGTACACGAGCGGATGTCCGTGCACCTGCTGGTGCAGCATGGGAAAGTCGCGCCGCAGGAGGCCGACATCGGGCGATCGTGGACGATCTAAGATCGACATCCCAATCCTTAACGTCTTCATCGCGGAGTGTATCGTGATCGGACCCCGCACCACACCGCGGGTAAAGCATCGTGGAATACGAAGCCTTCGACGGTGACGCTGTCGTCGGCCGCCGCGGCGTTGCACGCAGCGAAGTAGCCGTGGAGCTCACTCCTCCGCTGAACTCGATCGTGAGGGGTGGGATCCTTGGGGCCGCGTTACTGGCACTGTTCGTGTCGATGTACCGGGGATCCCGAATGCATAGCCCGCCGCCTGAAGATAACGCGGGCTGGGCTGAACGCGCTGATAAGTGGGTCCGCACTTGGACATGGGAGGCCCTTGGAGGGATTCGCATCCTGATCGTTGGTTCGATTGTGGCGACGATCACCATCCTGCTGCTTCAGCGCCTCAGCGACGTGGGTCTTCCGATCACGCTCGACGTCAAGGACTGGATCGGTGGGCTTGTCACAGCCTCATGATGAACGCCAGCTTGACGTGCGGCGGATCCATCGCGGCGGGCGTGACCTTCATCTTGTGAGTGTGGTCGCCTGCATGACCATCTGCAGCGAGAGCGGGCTACGCCCGGCTCGCCGCTGCGGCGTCCCGGGATCGCTCATGTCGATGCCGTCCCCGAGTCGAATCACGCCCTCGCTGATGAAGCCCGGGTTGACGCGGTACTCGTCGCGGCTGATGGTGTCGTTGTTCCTGCCGTACTCCGTCAGGTCGATTGGCATCGTGGGTCACGGCCTCCTGATGTCCCGCCGGACTGGCGGCGTCGCCACACATGCGGGCGAGGCCCGCGTGACGCAGCGTAGTATGTTCCGCTTGACGCTCAGTGAGCGTCTGGAGAATACGCGGGACGTTTGTCGCGCAGTAGCGGGCGTACCCCGCCGAGGACCGCCCCGACTCCTCCTGCCCCGCGGCGCCACGCGTGAAAGGCCGCGAGAAACGCCCACTGCCCCTGCGTGACCGTACCCCGTTTCCAGGCGCCCGCCGCATACCGGTTCGCCTCCGTCATCGTCGGGTAGATGTGCGTCGTGCTGAGGATCTGGTTCAGCCCCAGGCCGTGTTTCATGGCCAGCACGAATTCAGCCAGCAGATCCGCCGCGTGCTCGCCGACACACGTCACGCCCAGGATGTGGTCCGTGCCGGCGCTTCGCGGCTGCGGCGGGGCAGCCTCCGCCTGCATTCGTGAGCGGAGGCTGGCGTCCCAGACCATTCCGAGTTGGAACCAGATCGCAATCTTTCTCGACTCAATGCGGCAGTTGCGCGACACTGCAGGATTTGCAGCATAATTTCACCGTTTATCGGGACTCGTTCCGCGCCCGAAACAGATCTCTGGCGTGATTCAAACCTAAGCGGACCCCGAGGTATCGATCGCCGACGAACGGCGGCGCTTCTCCGTTTGCACAGGGTTGGCGGTTGCGTAGCCACTCGTTCGTGTCGTTTTCAATCGATTGCGTGCCCAAGGCGCAGTCGCGGTCGCCCGAGCGTCGATTCGGTGTTCGCCGACCTCGCCACCGACGTTTGTAATCTCGCGGGTGCTTTTCAGTCGTCCCGCATCTGCAGGATAGCCGGTAGCGCATCACCCTGATGGGGTAGGAAGGGCCCAATGGGATCCAGCTCTGAACCGTTTCGTTGTCAGGTTGCGCTGCAGGGTGGCGGTGCCAAGATCGTGGCTCTCCTGGCGGCGATGGAAGGGATTCAGAAGGCACAGAGCATCAATCGGATCAAGGTGACGCGGATCGCGGGCACGTCCGCCGGATCGATAGTCGCGGCGATGTTTGCCGCCGGTATCGACCTTGGGCGAGCGCGTCTGCAACTGCAGGCCACGCTCGGGCCACGACTTGCGGACTTGTTTTACAGGCCAACCAAGACCGGCCTGCTCTGGCGGCTCGGCGTGCAAGGCGCTCCCCTCTGGGACGAGAAGCACGTTGCGTCGATCCTCCTGCCGTTCTTTGAACAGGCAAAAGTGACGACTCTCAAGGATCTGTTTGCGAAGACCGGAACGCACATTCACATCGTGGCATCCGTTCTTTCGGATGCTCGAAAGCATGTGCATTCTGATGCCTCGGAGACACCCATTGTCTCCGCCCTCCTTGATTCATGTGCGATCCCGTATTGCTTCAGAATCTGGCAGTCCGCAGGCCCCGTGATTGTCGACGGAGGTCTCTGTGAGAACCTCCCCTCAGACGAGTTGCTCGAGCACGAGAAGACGGACGGTCCGGTGCTGGCAGTGTCGTTCAAGTCGTCGTGGCCAGGAACGCAACGGAACCTGGAGGAGTTCTCGCTTGCCCTTCTCGATACGGCGATCAGCAACTCGGTGACCCGAGCCAAGACGCGGCTAGGGATCGATCGCGTGTGTGAGATTCAGACGTCGTTGACGACGTTTGACTTCGCGCAGGCAGCCGCACTCAGCGAGGAAGAGGCCGACAGGATCCGTCGAGAAGCCTCGGAATTCGTCGAGGGGTTCGTCCGCCAACAGCGACTGAAGATTCTCGGGAACCCCTGGAATGAGCTGAACGTCGGGACCATGGAAGACTTGTGGAAGGTCTACTCATATCAGCACCTCGATCGGGCGGCGGGGCAAAACGACCTTAGCAGCGTCGTGGTGCAGGCTAATTGCCTCGTTGAGGAGGAAAACGGAAGCCCGTCACACGGGGAACCCGATTACGTCTACTATCGGACGCAGGTCAAGGCTGCGGCGGAAATGTTCTGTTATCACCTTGCCGTGGTGTCGCCGTCGGATTCGGGTGGCCTCTACTCGAGCGAGGTTGAAATCTCCGACGAACGCGGCGAGCCAGTCGACTTCGTGCTTATGCCGGCGCGGGACCCGGAGCACCCGGCCAAGCGTGTGATCCTTATGTACTTCACGCCGACACTGAAGGCCGACACCGGACCCTATAAGGTACGGCTGACGCAATCGATACCAGGTTTCATGAAGGATCTGAAGGAAAAGGGCCGCGATGAGCTGTTTCTGACGACGAAGAAGACGAAGGGGCCGATTGGTCGAATTGATCTGGTGCTCCATCTTCCGAAAAGATTTGCCAATGCGCGCATGATTGCGAAGGTCGACGGTAGAGGCCGAGCGATGAATCGAGCTGAACTCGACGCCTACGCTTCACCTCCGGGGTTCCGGACGATCGGCTGGCGTGGTGAGACTCTCGAGGCGGGAAAATTCGGCTGCGACGTGATCTTGTGAACGGCTGTTGCGGTTCGCAACCAGTCTAGCTACAATATGAGGGAGGTCTAAATGGGTGGCGGCGTTGAAGTTATCAACTGATTGATGCGCATGCGCGCCTGACTTGCAGGACGACTGGCGCGCTCTCATCCGCGCTTCTTGGCCATATCTGCATGTGATCTCCAGGTTACGACCTCGTTGATCGGTAAGGGGTCCGGCTGAAGCCTGACACTGACCGCGAGGCTACGCTGGGCCGATCGAGAATCTCCTTCGACGGAAAATGTTACCGGTCTCTCGGCAATAGACCCACATGAGTGTGGCGTCCCCAAGCATTACAAGTTGGAGCCAGATCGCAGCCTTCCTGCAATCGATGCAGCGGTTGCGTGATTCGGTGGGATTCGCGGCGTGACAAGACGGTCCTCGGGTCAGAATCCGCTCAGTGAAGCACTCCCCTTCCAGACTGGAATCACCATCCTGCCCGTGGGTTTACTTCCGTTGATTTCGGTACGCCACAAAGGAAGAGCGTGAGCGGCAGCCCCGGACTTGGCTGATTGCTGTACGAAGTAAAGAGCCCCCGGGCACAAGCCGGGGGCTCTTCATACGGCAGGGACCAGCTTACCGGCTGACCTGGAGGCTGGTTCCACCACCAGGGGCGCCGTTGCCGGCGTCACCGCTGGAGACAACCTTGACCCAGAGCGAATCCTGGCTCTTGTAGTACGAGGTGGCGCTGGCCTGGCGCAGTGCATCCAAGCTGTTCTGCTCCGTACCCGAGGCTGCGGTGGTGAATCCCGGCAGCTCAAAGATCACCCACGAGCCGCGATCCAGTTCCGTCACGGTGAGGGGCACGGACGGCCTTTCGGTTGCCACCTTGATCGCGGTACCGGCTCGTACGTTGGTGCCCCCGGTTACGGTGAACTCCTTGCCATTGCGGCTGAGTACGACTGGCGGCTGAGGAGGTCCAGCAGGAGCGCCGAATCGACCTCCAGGTGCGCCAGGACCGGCAGCCGCGCCAGGGCCGCCTGGACCACCCGCTCCGCCAAGACGGGCTGCTCCGCCCGGACCACCGGGTCCGCCAGCACCGGCAGCTGCGCCTCTGGCAGCACTTGCACCACGAGCGCCGCCGAAACCGCCGCCGCCGCCAAAAGTCAGGCGCCCGACATCGCCCTTGCACACGGCAGCGTTCCAGGTGGGCTTGATCTCACAGGCTTCTGTGTCGACTGCGATGCTGTCGTTGACGCCGTCGTGGATGAGAACGTACGAATTGGGACCACCGCCGAGCGAGCCGTCCTTGTCGCGGAACGCCGCGGTCTTATAGGACGTACTGCCTCCATTATCGCTGGCCCACTTGCTGTTGTTCGCCATCGGCGGGAAATACACCGGCTTGGCGTTGACGAATTTCAAGCGCTCGAAGGCGTTATTGGTGCTGACCCCGAAGCTGCTAAACAGCAGGTTAGAGATTGCTCCCGTCTTGCGAGTGGCGTTGTCCTCGTAATTCCGAAAGGTGGTATTCACCACGTCATGACGGTAGTCGTAGTACTCGTAGCCGCGGATCGGGAAATCCGGCAATTCGCGCTTCGGCAGGCTGCGACCGTACGCCTTTTCCGCGTCAGTCGTCGGGTTGCCGATGTTCTCGGTTTCGCCCACGAACAGCGAGTCGACGACTTGTGACGTAAAGACGTAACGACCGAATGCGCCGGACGCGTGCGTAAAGCCCATGGCGTTGTCGGCCAGTCTCACGTTCCTGAACACGTGCATCTCACCGCGGCCCCAGATGCCGCCATTGCGGTTCTTGTAGGCGGTGAGATCCTCGAAGACCGATTCCAGCGCCTTGCTGTTCGGGTCAGCGGGATTTTCAAGGCCGGTATGTGAGCTGCCGGTCACACCGAACGTGTTATTGGCCGCAATGTTTCGGTCGAACATGAACGCGTCGTAGTTGGAGTGGGCGACGTTGCCCTTGAACTCGCGGAATGGCGTTCGACGCGGCCAGGTCTTCGCACTGATCTCCGTGCCTTCGAACTTACCGTTCGGGTGCTCCGGCAATGACATCCAGAAGCCGTTCGAGTCGGAACCCGCGGCCACATTGTCGCGGTACGTATTGTCCGGATTGGTGATCCAGAAACTCGCCGCCGTGTTGTCCGAGGGCAGCAGGACATCCTTGGATTGCTGGCCATTTGTTCCCGTCCTCGGCTCGCCGGCCGCGGCGAGGTTGGTTGGGACACAGGGCTTGGACGTATGACACTTGGTCTGGATCGCCAGGTTGCGAACGTACTCGTTGCCGTGCTCGATGCCGTCTTCGAGGAAGAAGCAGTGACCAACGGTGTTGTAGGTCACGTTGTTCTCGACGCGCAGGAAATTCGTGCCATGCACGGTCACACAGCGGTTGTAGGTGTCGTGGATCGCGGCGTTCCTGACGTACTGCCCTTTTGCATCGCCCATCAGATGCCAGTGGATCGGATACCGGGCAAGAGTGAGGTTCTGGCCCATTCGCTGGAACTCGACGCCCTCGACGAACATCTTGCTCGCGCCCATCGCCATCACGTGCCCGCCGTAGAACGACTGTTCAGCGTCGGCCGATGCCTGGATACGGATATTGCGCGTCAGCATGCCCACTTCGCCACGTTCATCCACGTCGAAGGTGATCTTGCCGAAGTGCATGAAGTCCAGCTTCTTGTCGAGCGTGATCGTATTTCCCCTGATGGCGGAAATGGTTCGCCGCTCTGCCTGCCTGGGATCGAAATCCGTTGACGCGAGGACAATCTCGTCGCCCACTCGCCAGCCAGCGGCGTTCAGGACTTCGATCGAGGTGCTGCCTGCTTCGGCGGTCTTGGACAGCTTCGTCCAGGAGTTCGTCCGGTTACCGTGCAGGTTCAAGGTTCCGCCCATGAGCATGATCCCGCGGTCACTGCGGTCGGTCGTTCCACCCGTTCCGGTTATGTCTTCGTCTTTGACGTTGTTGGTGAGGGTGATTGTGGCCTTGCGAGTATGGGGCCTGGCTTCGGTGCCGATTTCCAGTTCCCCGTGCAACATGATCCACTCGGTGGTCAGTTCAAGGTCGGCATTGCTTGCGAAGCTGAGTTTGCCATCGATAGTCAGACTGCCCAGCGCCGGCGGACTGACGTCGAGGAGCACATTCTTGTCTCCTGCAATGGTGACCTTGTCGCCAGCGGCTGGTACCTTCCGGTCCGGCCAGGTGGCAGGATCAGACCAGCGCGTCTGTCTGACTGCCGGCGCTCCGGCGTTCTGAGCCTGAACGACAGCGAACACGCTGCCGAGCAGGAACACTGGAAGGAGCGCAAGAAGGAACAAGCGATGTTGCGTACTCACGGAATTAACCTCCCCAAACTGGAAGATGACCAAGAACCGCAGCGGCCAAAGCATAGCGCGACAATCCGCGTCCAGAAAACAAACATCAGGCAAACGCGCTATGCGTGGCGATCCGCGAAATGCGCTGTGGTTTGCGCATGCCGAAGTCCTCGATCACCCAGCGCGAACGTTGTCAAAAACCTGTCCAGTAACCCTTGACAGGAGGCGTGACTGCCGCTGATATGTAGGTCACCATGCGTACAATTGCCAGATGTTTCCTGTTGTTCGGACTAGTCGCGGCCGTCCCTGGCGTCGCAGCGGCGCAAGCCATTCTCGCCGGTGAGGTCAAGGACACGACCGGCGCAGTGCTGCCGGGCGTGACCGTTGAAGCCGCGAGCCCTGCGCTCATCGAAAAGATCCGTACCGCGGTCACCGACAGCAGCGGGCGCTACCGCATCGAGTCGCTCCCGGCCGGCAGCTACACGGTCACGTTCTCGTTGACCGGGTTCGCCCCGGTGAAGCGGGAAGACCTCGTCGTCAGCGGTTCTGGCGTCATCACGGCCGACGTGGAGCTGACGGTCGGCGGCATGGCGGAAACGATCACGGTCACGCCCCGGCGTCGCGACGAATCGTCGCTCGACGTACCCGGCGCCATCAATGCCTTTACCGCGGCCGATATCAAGACCGCCGGCATCGATCGACCGCAGGATTTCGTTGCGCTCACGCCGAACATGAGCCTCGTGCAGACCCAGAACCAGGGCACCTCGTTCGTGACTGTGCGAGGCATTTCGCAGGCGCGCAACAGCGAGCCCTCGGTGGCCGTGCTCATCGACGGCGTGCAGATGGCGAACCCCTCGCAGTTCAACCAGGAGCTCTTCGACATCGACACCATCCAGGTGCTGAAAGGGCCGCAGGGCGCGCTCTACGGACGGAATGCAATCGGCGGCGCGATTATCATCAACACGAAAAAGCCGAGCGATGTTTTCCAAGGCAATGTGACGCTGGGAGCCGACTCCGGGCCCGGCATCAACGTTCGCGGCAGCATGAGCGGCCCGATCTCGAACACGATCAAATACATCGCGACGGGCTCCTATTTCGATACCAAGGGCTATATCAGGAATGCCCTTCTGGACGAGAACGCCGATCCGTTTCACGACGTGTCCGGGCGCCTGCGACTCGTGTGGGAGCCGTCGAAAGAGCTGAGCGCGGATGTGCGTGTTTATGCCTCGCGCGTTCGAACTCAGGCGCTTTACTTCAATATCACCGAGAGCGTGAACGACACGAGCCTGCCGGTGCGCGTGAACAACCCCGGCGTGAACGACCGTAATATGTTCGGCACGTCGCTCAAGCTCGATTACGTGAAGCCTCTGGGCACGCTGACGTCCATCACCGCCTACGACCGGTTCAACGAGCTCTTGACCGGCGATCAATTCAATTTCCTGCCGATTCGGGAATCGGTGCTGTTCAATTTCTTCGGCGCCGATCAGGCGCAGCATCAGTTTCTC
>DATDOE010000046.1:0-8019 GCA_035293405.1 Vicinamibacterales bacterium
GAACCCGCCGGGTGCATGGGGGTTGCGGGCGAGCTCGTCGTTGCTCGTCGTCGCCGATGTCCGCATCGCCTCCTCCTCGCGCCTCGATCTCACCTCGCAAGCCCCATGCGCGCGACCCATGCCATTACTCGGACAGGCTCCTAGCAGTTGCGAATCGGTCCCACCGCCCAGACCAGCGTTTGCTGCGGTTGACCGTATGCTGGCGCCGCCGGATTTGAACCGGGGATGGAGGTTTTGCAGATTTCGTGGGGTTGTGGATGTTGTTGACTGGCCTTGTCCTCTGGTCCTCGATGATGGCTGGTCTTCCGTGGTGTTAGGGCGCTATCCGTCTCGAATTTGTCTTGCGCTTCCGGGTGGCCCGCCAGCGCAGGGAACTACCCTTTCTTCATGACAGGATCCAAGAATCGGAGCTCGCTCTCGAGCAGGTAGCTGAAGTCCCATACTTCGTCCGTCCTCTAACACGCGTCTTTCTCGGCGGCGACACTTGATCGCATGGGTCGCAGGAGATTCAGCGTCATGAGTCGATCAGTGCCGTGAGAGACTCGCGCCTGCTTGGTGGACCATTGAGCGTTAGAGCCAGCTCGACCCGCCGTCTGGCTCGACGGTGATGTCGAACTGCAGGAACCGACAGCATTGACGCTCGGCGGCGATGGTGGACGATCCTCTCAAGAGCCTCTGATGAAGAGCGAAACCGGATGCCTTTACTGGCGTCCTCGGTCTGAGAGGAGAACACCAATGGCGGAAAAGAGAAAGATCGAAGTATTCAGCGCGGGATGTGCTGCTTGTGAGGAGACGATTCAACTCGTCAACCGCATCGCCTGCCCGTCGTGCGAGTCACTGTGCTCGACATGCGAGACGCACTGATTGCGAAACGAGCGAAAGCGCTCGGCATTCGATCCGTGCCTGCTGTGGTGATCAATGGCCAACTCGCTGCCTGCTGTGTCGAGCGCGGAGCAGGGACGGACACGCTCGAGGCCGCAGGAATCGGCAGCCGCTGGTGTAAACGGCGGAACCTGTCCTCACGCCTTCGGCCGTTCTTGCCTCTTGAACGGCTCAGTGTTGATGCCGGCTGCCGCCCTTCGCCATGTACTGCATCATCGGGCAACCTTGCATCGCCACCGGGTGCTGGCCGGCATGCGACATCAGGCACAGAACTTGGCGGTTGTCGCTGATCAGCGGCCAACTCCCGGCTCCGCAGCTGCTCCGGTCTGCGGTGCGTCAGCGTCCTTCGGCCATCGCGAGGGCCCAGCTCACCAACCGTTCGTCAGGCACCAGCCCAGAACCCGCCATCGTGTAGGTCAGCCCTTCGAGACGTTCGCGGAGACCTCGGTCGATTCCGCCAAATGAGACCAACAAGGGCGCGATCAGCACCCGTCGTCCTTCTCGGGAATGTTTCATGACCACTTCACGAAGTTCAGCGGTCGCCTGATCACGCACTGGCTTGGGCGCGTCATCGCGCAGGGTCAGATAGTCGATGGCGCCGAACGGTTCTGCGCTCCTGATACGGGCTGCCAGTGACGCCATGTCCGCCAGCCATCGCCGGTTGTCGTGGTCTTCGTTCGGACCGTGCGCCACGATGACGAGCGCTTCTTCGGCGGCGTTCCTGCTGATCGATCGTGCACGGGTGGCGAGGATTTCAGCCACGATCGGGTGATCGTTGAGTGCCGGCGAGATGCGGACGGGCACAGGGGACTTGATCGGGGACGTGCCGTCGGTCGCCGTGTGACCATCATGCCCCGCAGCACCATTCGAACCGGGCTGTGCATGGTTCATCTTCGCGTACGCGGCGAGCGCGGCCGGGGCCTCGCTCCGCAGGCCCAGAAGATACTCGGTGGAAGTCACAATCGAGCTCCACGACGAGATGAAGAGGGGCACGGCGACGATGTCCGTCACACCGCGCGCGGCGAGGCGATCGATTCCAGACTGAATATTCGCGCGGGTCGCCATGCCGAACGCCACTTCGGTTGGCTTGTTCTTGTCGACCTGCGCAGCAAGCTCCATCACGCGAGCGTTCCAATCTGCACTGCCACCGTGTGCGAGCAGGAGGATGCCTCGTTCCGCGTAGGAGGGGCGTGCGACGAGCATTCCGAACATCAGCAGCGGCAGAACGACTCGAATCTTCAGCATGCGTGTGCTCCTGTCTGCATTGTCAGCAATCGTCACCGAGCAGCGAACGTCCACCGCAGACCAACCCGGGCCGTCCGCCCCACCTCGGGGCGATAGATGGCAGCCGGCGCGCCGCTCGACAGCAACACGCCTGTGTTCGGATCCTGGCTGTTGGCCAGATTGTCGACGGTGAGGAACGCCGACAGACCGCGTCCTATGCGTTGCGACAGGAAGGCGTCCCACAGTGCAAAGCGCGACGCCACAGTATCCTGGACTCCGCCGCCGGGCACAGTGGTCCGAGCGGCGATCCAGGAGCTGAAGAACGTGCCACGCAGGCTCGCGCGCAGACCGGATCGATATGGTTGCCACGACACGCGCACATGCCCATGATGTCGATTCCGTCCCGTGAGCAGCAGGTCCGTGTCAGCGTCTCGCGCGGACAGGTAGGTGTAGGCGCCACCCACAGCTAGCGATCGCGTCAGCGCGGCTTCGCTGTCGAGTTCCACGCCTTGGGTCACGACATCGAACAGATTTCGGTAGGTCAAGAGCAGACGACCCAGAGCCGGGCGAAACGATGGGTCGAGTCCTTCGCGGGCGAGCACGTCAGCGAGCTGGTCAGGCGTTGAAATGAAGCCAAGACTAGTGGAGTCGATGAGATCGCGCACGTCATTCCGGAAGACGTTCACGCCCAGGCGCGCGCGACGGCGCGGCGCGATGTACTCGCCGCCAAATTGCCAGGAGTTCGCGTACTCCGGGTTGAGATCTGGGTTCCCAATCACCTGGTAGAAATTCGAGGGACTCAGGAACCGGTAATACAGCTGGCCGAGGTCCGGCGCACGGAATCCGCGGCCGTACGACGCCCGTGCGTGCAGGGACTCGGTCACGCGGAAATTCGCCGCCGCTTTCGGCGAGACGGCGGTTTCAAACGGCGATCGATGATCCACGCGCGTGCCCACGGTGGTGGTCAGGCGGCTCGTGACACTCCAGCGATGCTGCGCCCACAGCACCGTCGTGTCCGCCTCGTGGCCGGCGGCCTCGTCACGCACCCGGTTCGTGCCCTCGTAGTGATCGCGGGACCATTCGGCCCCGCCCTGCACCATCTGGCGTGAACCCAAGGTCCGGGTGACGGCCACATCAATCCTCCCGTTGCGCTCATCGAGGGAGCCGGGCTCGAGTGGAGTTGAGCGTGGCGGCGCCAATCGCCCTGCGGAGTCTTCGGAGTAACCGGACGCGTACCCTCGTGCCTCGACGGTCGTGTTGCGAGCAGCGAGCCAATGGCCCGTCACATTGACGCTGAGGGCACGTTCACGAACGTCATCTTCCTGCGGTCCAAGCTCGCCGTTCGAGTGGCCGGCCATCTCGTTGTGATATCCGGTCACCAATCCGCCGAGCCAGAACGACGGCGTGAACTCTCGCTGCAGCTTTGCCAACGCGTCGTATCGGCGATATGGCGCACCCGTCGTGTCAAAGGTCCCGGGTGTGAGATCGAATCCGTCGTGTTGATGTCGCTCCACGCTGATGATGCCGAACGTGCGCTCCCGCTTGAATCCGGCATCGAGACCGGTGCCCACGACGCCCAGATTGCCAGCCGACAGCGCAACCGTGGCATCGAAGGGTGACGCGGGTTGGCGTGTAATCAAGTTGATGACGCCGCCGAGCGCGTCAGACCCGTACAGCGCCGACGCGGCACCCTTGACCACCTCCACGCGATCCAATCGTGCGGTCGACTGTCGATCGAGGTTGAGCACGCCCGCACGCTTGATCCCGCGCGCGCCGACGATCGGCTGACCGTCGATGAGCACCAGGACCTGACGCGAGTCGATCCCCTGAATCTGCTCGCCGGCCACACTGGCAGTTTCCGATCCGCGACGCGTGATCACACCGGGGACCTCGCGCAGAATCTCACCCACCGTCTCCTGGCCTCCGCTCTCCTCTATGCGGCTCCGGGTGATCACGTCCACGCGAGTGTTGAGCGTCTCGCGCAGCTCCTCCTGGCGCGACGCGGACACGACGGTGACGTGTTCGACGATCGGCGCAGGCGAGAGCGTCACACTCAATGGCTCGGCCAACGGCGCGTCAACGGTCTGAGCGAGAGACGCAAAGCCCGGGGCCGACGCGGTGACGACGTAGCGACCTGGAGCGAGCCGTGGAAACGAGAAGCTCCCGTCAGCGGCCCCCTTCGTGACGCGATCAAGGCCAGTGGCGTCCTGACGAAGCACGACGGTCGCCCGTGGAACACTCGCGCCTGAGGCATCGCGCACCACGCCTGCAAGTGCCTTGTCGGTCACACCTCCGGAAGGCGAGATCGACTGAGCGGTCGCCTGCGATGTGGCAAACGGGAGCAGAAAGGAGCTGCAGAGAAAGATGATGAGACCAAGACCCGCAGAACACAGACCTCGCTTCACGGCGTACCTCCTGCTGCTTGCACGCCGCGAGGCGCCGCCCCTAGAATGGGGCGGGTCGGACGGCTCATGCGCGCAGCGCGTGAGTGGTTTTCCAGGACCTCGCGACCTGTTTTGGGGTCGCTTGCGTTCGACATGCCCGCTGGATGTGTCACCATCCAGCGGGCACTTTCATTCACCGTTGATGTGGGTCGTCTCCACAAGTTCCCTTTAGAGCAGGCGTCACCGCCCAAGCCTAACTTTGAGACCCGCTTGAACCAAGCGGGGCAGCCCCGGCCGCGCGCCAGACGGATGCCGGCCCACGATGTAGACGTTATCGGCCACGTTCTGCACGCTCGCAAACACGCTGGCCCCCGCCGTCAGGGCGTACTCGCCCGACACGTTCACGACGAAGTACGAGTCAGTTGCATCAGTGGCGACATACGCGCCCTGCCCCGCGAGCGTGCGCATGCGAGCCACGTAGAACCCCTCGAGCCTCGCCCGCCACGCCTGGTGATCGGTTTCCACGCTGGCGTAGAACTGATGGCGCGGCACGTATGGCAACTCATCGCCGATCTGGACGCTCCCCCAGGGCGCGAACTGGCTCTGAAAGCTGTTCCGGAATTCCGCATGCGTAAAGGTATACGCGAGGCGGATGGGCAAGGCGGACGCCAGTCCCATCGTCTCGGCAGGATTCCAGTGAGCTGAGGCCTCGAGCCCGTACACTCTGGCCTTGCCGCCGTTGAACAACTGGCCCTCGCCCGTCCCACCAGACGCCAACGTGTCGCGACCGAGCAGGTTGCCGTAGTCGTTGAAGAACCCCACGACCTCAGTGCCGGCGCCGCCGCGCTGCAGGCGCGTCCCGAACTCGTAGTTGGCGCTGTGCTCGACCTCGGTGCCGTCCACCGCTCCAGGCCCAGGGGGCGCAAACCCTTTGTGCACGCCGCCGAAGACGCCCACGCCCGGCCGTGCGGCGTAGTTGAGCCCGATGCCAGGAATGAAGGCATCGACTTCGGTCGCCAGGATGGTGGTCGCACCGGTCCGACTCGGATCGGTGCGTGCGTACGTCGTCTGGTCCAGATCGATGCTTTCGTAGCGGAGGCCGGGCGAGGCGCTCCACTTGCCCCACGTGATCGTATCTGACACAAACCCGGCCACCGCACTGGCGCCGATGACCTGATTCGCCTGGCTGCCCGGCGCGCCCGCTCGGCTGAGGATCATCCGGCCACCCAGCATCTGATACCCGTCGTCCTGCTGGAACCGATCCTCCTCATCCTGGTGATAGCGGACGCCGACTTCCAGTTGGTGTCCGAATGGCCCACTGGAGGCCGCGGCACCGAGGACCGACTGCACGCCCGCGCTGTAGTACGTGCGGTTGTTGTTGCGCACGGTCAGCGAGTTGGCAGCGCTATCGCTGCCGGTGAGTACCGCCATGCGTTCGGCATTGAGCTCCGGCGCGCGAAGCACGCCGGCGAGCCCCGAACCGAGCACGCTTTCAAGCTTGTACCACGCGCGATGGAAGTTGTTGCGATAGGCGAGCGTGGTGACGTCCCAGTTGCGGCGGGCGAGAAAATGACGGACTTGATACTGTTCATGCGTCGCGTCGAGGACGTCGACCTGCGAGGCCGCATAGCGCCGGAGCGGCGTGATGCGAAAGTCGGCATCCGTCAGACCCAGGTACGTTTCATCGCCCGTCTGCTCAGTCCGACCGAGCTTGATCTCGACTTCCTGGTACATCGTTTCCTTGGGCGTCGTGTTGAAGCGGAACTTCGCCAGGTAGTCAGCGAGATCGACGCCCGTGTCGCCGCCTCCGTCCAGCTGTTTGAAGCCGTCGTTGCGAAATTGGAAGGTCTCCAGCAGCCAGCCGAAGTTCTGGTAGGAATCGCCGATATCTGCAGTGATCTTTCGCGTGTTGTCGCCGCCGCCTGTCAACGTGCTCCGAAGCCGGAAGGTGGACGGGATACTCGTTGACACGTAGTTCAGGACGCCACCGGTCGTAATCGGTCCGTATTTGACCTGGCTCGATCCCTTCCGCACTTCGAGGGACTCCATCCGACCAGCCGTCGGGGAGTAATAGGCGGCAGGCGCGGCGTACGGCGCCGGTGCAACCAGCACACCATCCTCCATCATCGTGATCTTGCTATTGCGATCGGTCCCGGTCCCGCGCATGCCGATATTCGGCCGCAAGCCATACCCATCCTCTTCCTGAATGTTGAGACCGGGCACCTGTCTCAACATCTGATGGATATCGTCGGTCGCGAGTCTCACCTTCTCCATCTCGTGCCGGTCGATGATGTACGCGGAACCCGGAATCTTCTCCACGAGGCTGGAATCACCGACCACGTTCACGCGCTCGCGCACAATCTCGGGCAAGACCAAGGTCACATCGAGCGCCGCACTGGCCGAGACGACAAGCACCTGGCTCACAGGTGAGAGACCGATCGCTTTCGCCATGACGCGATACTCACCCGGCTCAAGACCCGAGAACTGGAACCGGCCGGATGTCTCGCTAATCGTCGTTGACGCCGACCCCCGCGGGGGCTGAAGGCTGACCTCCGCCCCTGCGACAGGTTGACCAGTGACGGAGACGACCTGGCCCCCGACTTGTGGGGTCTGCGCCTCGGCGAAACTGAAATCCAGGCCACCCAGCGACAGGAACAGAACCAGCGATATCGTCCGACGAATCATGCGGCCTCCGGAGCTACTCATCCGACCAACTGAGACTGAGTCTCAGTGTCAGGAGGCTAGCTTAAATCGGACATGTTAGGTCGGTCAATACCCAGAGGGTCGGATCGCAGGAGAGCCGGATTCTCAGAGGGCCGCGGCATCCTTCTTTTCAGTGCTGTCACTTCAGTGTGGGCGGAGGTCCTGATGGTGGGTTTCGACACGAAGCTCCTCGAACGTCTGAAGCCTACCGGCGAAACGCGCACACTCGGCGGGCTCCGCTTCGTGCGCTACGCGGCGACCGCCAAGGCCGCGGTGTCACAGGGCGCATGGTGGAACGCGGACCAGGCGCTGCCGAGTTCCTTCGTCATGGCCGATGCTGGCGGACTGACACGGCTCTCACTCCAGCGTGTCCGTTCGGGTGCCGATCTGGCCCTGCTTCGCCCGCCGGCTTCGCGCTTTCCGACCTACCGGGTCATCGACCTCGCCGACTGGCTGGAGCGGCACTGAGGACGAACGCTCGGCGGACATGGCCTATTGGCGTACGAGCAATAGACATTATCAATAGACCTGGATACGCTCCTCAACCAGGGCGTCGCGAAGATCGGCCAGCGCTTCCAGCTCAGACCGCACAATCTGGCTCACGGCGTTTCTGACGGTCGCCGCTGACATCCGTTCCTCGCCGGCGAGACATACATCCACGATTCGGGGATCGGACGCCAGACGCCCGATCTGACTGACGAGAACACACTCAGCACTCGACACATGCGGAATACTTGCCGCGATCGTCCCGCTTATCCGGCTAGCTGCGAGGTTATAGAGCTTGCCAACATGACTTGCCGGATTCTTGCCCGCCGCGGCTTCCAGC
>DATDOE010000047.1:0-26101 GCA_035293405.1 Vicinamibacterales bacterium
CGTCACGGCAGCGGCCTGCTTCGCAGCCCTGCCAGTCGAGCCGCTGTCCCAGCACCGCCGACCTGACCACACGCGAAAGCCAACCCTCCGTGGCCTCCGTGGCCACATTTCTTCGTGACCTTCGTGATCTTCGTGGCTTTCGTGGTTGACCGTCAGTCAGCGATCGACCTCCCCGAAGATCGACGCGCCATGACCACGATGCGCTGGCTACAGCGCATCCGCATTGAACTCGACGATGTTGCCATCGGGATCGGTGACGTAGATCTGCGGCCACGGCGTCGGGTTCCGCGGCCGGTCGAGGAATTCGATGCCGTGGCTGCGCAGATGCTCCAGTGTGCCCCGATAGCTCGCCACGCGAATCGCCAGGTGACCATCGCGCGCATCGATGTCGGACCCGCCGCGCATCGTGCGCGTCGGTGGATGCACGATGAGATGCAGTTGTCGATCGCCGATGGCGTACCAGGCGCCGCCAAAGTCGAACGGGGGACGCGGCAGCTCGGCGAGACCGAGCACCCCGCCATAGAACTGCTTGGCCCTTTCGATGTCGGTCACACAGACGGCGACGTGATGGAGCGATTCGATTCCGATCACCGGCCCCTCATTCGCATCGAGTCCGGCGGTAGGCATAGTCGATGCGGCGTGGCTGTCCGTTGTTGGTGCCCTCGACCCACGCGCTCAACGCGTCCGCGCCACTCCGGCGATAGCCGACCCGTTGCGGAAAATCGTGCTGCAGATTCTCGAACACCACCATCGAGTCGGCCACCTCGCGCGCAAGAAACACCGCCGACGGCTGACCCGAAGGATGCGCTTCGTAGGCGAGCCGGCCGTCCTGCTCCTTCAGCACCACCAGCTCGTAGCTCGTGGTCTTGCCGCCGCGAATGGTCCGGCTCATGCCCAGCATGGTGCCCCCTCGCGCGGCCATCCACTGCTCCTCCACTGTCGCCTGGCCCGACGTTCCCTGCCAGCAGCCGTGCAGCCAGGACACACGATCGAGGCCGGACTGCGGCTGCGCGGCCACAGTCAGCCGGACGCAGGCCACGAGCCCGAGCACGAGGCAACACCGCACGCCGCACACGGCCACGCTCAATGATTTCTCCACAACAGTGGTAAGAAACGGTGAGGGATTGTAGCCCAGCTACCCTGTCGGGCTGGTTCTTGCACGCGCTCACTCCCGGAGTAACCAACTATGACCGCATCAATGATTCGACGTGCCACTGTGACCGGCGTGTTCGCCGTACTGTTCCTCATCGGGTTGACGAACAAGGCGGACGCGCAAAGCTTCATCAGCCCGTTCCTCGGCTACAACTTCGGCGGCGACTCCGGGTGTCCCGAGGCCTCGAACTGCGAGAACAAGACGCGCAACTTCGGCGTCGCGTTCGGGTCGCTCGGCAAGGTCCTCGGTGCCGAGGCCGAGTTCTCATACATCGACAGCTTCTTCGGCGACACGCCAGGCACGTCCTCGAACGTCCTCACCTTCATGGGCAATGCGATGCTCGCTCCGAAGTTCGGCCCGGTGCAGCCGTACGTGCTCGCCGGTCTCGGACTCCTCAAGAGCCACGCCGAGATCACGACGGCGGGCCTGCTCGAGACCAACAACAATCATTTCGGGTGGGACGTCGGCGGAGGCATCATCGGGTTTCTCGGCCCGCACTTCGGCGTGCGCGGTGACCTGCGCTACTTCCACGCCTTTCAGGATCTGGAAGTCCTTGGCATCCCGATCGCCGACACCAAGCTCGACTTTGGCAGGCTCAGCGCCGGCGCCGTTTTCAAGTTCTGATGGACCCGACGACGTTACAGACGCGTGAACTTCTTTCCACGCCCCCCGCAGTTGGGATAGTGTCCTAGGGCAGTTCCCTGTGCCCGAAACGCCCGCGCCGCCGACAGTCGCAACCGAAACGTTGCTCGTTGTCGAAAACGAGAGCGCCATCCGGAGCCTCGTACAGGTGGCGCTCGAGCGTCACGGCTATCGCGTCCTGTCGGCTGAGTCGGGTGAAGAAGCCCTGCGCGTCGATGCCGGCCACGAGGGCGCCATCGATCTCCTGATCACCGACGTCTTCATGGCCGACCTGAGAGGGCCCGAGCTCGCCAGGCAGCTCGTGAAGCTGCGGCCGGGCCTCGCGGTCCTCTTCATGTCCGGCTACACCGACGAGGCGCTCGATGGGCACGGCATGCAGGAAACCACGATCGATTTCATTCAGAAACCGTTCTCTCCAAGAGCGCTGGCGGCCAAGGTCCGCGACATGCTGGATCGCCCACGGCGCGCTGCTGCGGAGCCCACATGAGACGAGCCCTGGTCGTGATACTCGCGCTCGGCCTGCTGTCGAGCGCGGCCGGATCGGCGGCACAAGAGGGCAACCGGACCGCGGGCGTTGACCTCGTCAGCACGTGGACGCTCACGTCGTTCGAGCAGGGTCTCAGCGGCGGACAGCCCACCCGCGTCGCCAACCCGCGCGGACTGCTGATCTTCGACGCGGCCGGCCACGCGTTCGAGCTCGTCACGAGCCAGGGCACGCAGCGGATCCCCGGAGGCCAGACGCCGGTCGCCGAGGCGCAGGCGGCGTTCGCGGGCTATGGCGGATTCTGGGGAAGCTATCGCGTCGACGCCGCGCAGAAGAAGATCACCTACCGGCCTAGTGGCGCGGTCAGCCCGCAGATGATGGGCGGACGCGAGTTCTCGAGGTCGTTCGAGTCCGACGGCGCCCGCCTGACCGTGACGTCGATCGACGAGCCCCACGCGCCGGGCGGCACCCGCTGGGTCTGGGAACGCGTGCCGACCGTAGACAACCTCTCGCCCCTCTACAAACGCGTGGTCGGCTTCTGGCAGCACGTCGTCGAGAAGCGCGTCAACCTGACGACCGGCGCCGTCACGTCTGAAGCCACGCGCGCACCGAGCGTGATCGTCTACACGCCGGCAGGGTTTGTCGGCGTGCACTTCCCGCCGCTCAATCGAAAGCCCTTCGCCGCCGAGACGCCGACACCCGAAGAAGCGCGCGCGGCGCTGATGGGATATGTGGGCTACTACGGCGCGCTCACCGTGTACCCAGGTCAGGTCTTTCACAACATCCTGGCGGGCATCAGTCCGGTGTCGGGCACGACCCTCAGGCGCTTCGTCGAGATGTCAGGCGACGAGGTACTCGTGCGGTTTCCTCCGACCAGAAATCAGCAGGGACAGGAGACCACCACGCTCGTCACGCTCAAGCGGCTGAGCGGCGAAGCCGACATGCTGCCGCAGAAGTAGTGGCGGGTCTTTAGACCCGCCTGTCGGAATCAAATTAATCCCTGCGCTTCATCCCACATCTGCCGCATCAGCTCGCCCGCGGGAACCGCTTTCGCCATCGCCGCCGATTGCCCGGCCCACAACTGCATCCGATGGCGATCGCCCGCCTTCGCGCCGCCTTCCTTCATGAGCGCCGTGAGGCCGCGCTGAACCGGATACGGCGCGGGCGGCGGTGCACCCGGCGATGCCGCGGCCTTGACGTAGTCCGTCGCGACGGAGCGCCCGAGACGCCCGGTGAGTGCGCGCGTCAGCATCGTCCCATCGGGCTCGAGGTTCTCGAGCGCGGCGGCCCAGGCGGGGTGCGTCTGCGCCTCGGGGCAGCGGAGAAACGCCGTGCCCACCATCGCGGCACTCGCTCCAAGCGTCAGCGCCGCGGCCACGCCCCGTCCGTCGCCGATCCCGCCGGCGGCAATGACCGGGATGTCGAGGTGATCGACCAGACGCGGAATGAGCGCGAACAGCCCCACGAGCTGGCGCTCGGCGTCCAGGTGATTGAAGGCACCCCGATGCCCGCCCGCTTCCGCGCCTTGCGCGATGATCGCATCGGCGCCGGCAGCCTGCGCACTCAGCCCATCGGCGAGCGTCGTGGCGGTGGCGAACCAGGCAATGCTCTTCTGCTTCAACCGCGCCACGAAGTCGGGCGTGAACAGTCCCATGATCGACGAGACGACGCGAGGCTCCAGATCGAGGAACACCTGGCACTGCGCATCGAAGTCGTGGAACGCGACGTTTCCGGCCTGCGGCGGAACCTCGGGCCCCCATGAGGCGAGAAACGAACGCACCCGTGCTTCAGCGTCGGGGTCCCTGCGTGGCGCGGGATCGGGAATCCACGTGTTGAGCTGAAGCGCGCCCGTGCTGCCCGCACGGAACTCATGTGCCCAATCGCGAATGCCATTGGCGGTGGTAAGCAGCGCGCCCATCGCGCCCATACCGCCCGCATTGGCGACGGCAATCGACAGGCTCACCGGGCAGGCGCCGGCCATTGGCGCTAGGAGGATCGGCAGGCGGAGGCCGTATTTCTCGCAGAACGATCTGGACCGATCACGAGGGCGAGATGCCGTGGTCACTGGGAGCCCCCCGGATTAGCGTTTTCGCGATGGCGGGGTCCGCTTGGCTGCGGCGGCGGTGGCGGTCTGTTGCCACGCGAGCGTCATCGCCTCTCCGAGTACCTCTTCGTCCACCGAGTCGAGCCGCACGCGCGTCCATCCGCCGCGTCCCCACGCACCGCTCTCAGGTGCGAACACCTCCGGATGGTCGCGGATGAACGTCTGTTGCTCGTCCGGCGTGAGCTTCACCGCGCCGAACTCCATGTCAGCCTTGAGCGTCGCGAAGACCCTGCCGTTGGCGCGGAAGTCGGGATGGCCCATGTGCGCGCTCTCGACGGCGCCTTCGAATCCCAGAGCGATGCGGCGGAAGGTCTTGGTTTTCATGCCGTCAGCAGAATCGGACGATCCTTCGTGATGACCAGCGTGTGCTCGTAGTGCGCCGCCAGGCTGCCATCGCTCGTGCGAAGCGTCCACCCATCGCGATCCTGGCGCGTTCGCTCTGACCCCGCGCTGATCATCGGTTCGATGGTCAGCACGAGCCCGTCGGTGAGCACGTCGCGCTGCCACGGGTCGTAGTGATTGGGAACCGACGGCGCCTCGTGAATCGTGCGTCCGACGCCGTGGCCGGTCAGCCCTCGCAGGACAGTGAATCCCGCTCGCCTCACTTCACGCTCGACAACGCGGCTGATCTCGTTGACCTTGGCGCCAGCCCTGGCCACATCGAGCGCCGCGACGAATGCGTCTCTTGCGCAGGCTGCGAGTCGGCGAGCGAGCTCGCTGCCCGGCCCGACAATGACGGTACGGGCGGCGTCCGCCACGTAGCCGTCCTTCTCCACCGTGACGTCGAGCTTCACCACATCTCCCGGCTCGAGCCGCCTGGGACCGGGTATGCCGTGCACGACTTCGTCGTTGACGCTGATCAGCACGGTGCCAGGAAACCCATAGACCATCGCCGGAGCCGACCGCGCGCCGTACGCGCCGAACACCGCCGCCGCGACGGCGTCGAGCTCCGCGGTGCTGGTGCCCGGCCTCACGCGTGATTCGAGCGCTTCGAGCGTCAGATGGGCGATGCGCCCCACGCGCCGAAGCCCTTTCCAGTCCGCGGCAGATTCGATCGACATCCCTTCGTTCCCGCTCGAGCGCTACTCGTAATACGCCGGTGCCTTTTTCAACATGCCGTGCGCCGTGAGGTCATGCTGAATCCAGAGCCGCGCGCCGGTTCTGGTCAGAAAGGCGTCAACATCCCGCCGCGCGGCGCGTGTCTGCTCTTCGTTGAACTCGAAGGTCGGTAGCCGATCCTTGGTCCGCTCCGCCGGGTAGTGATAGAGATCGCCGGAGAGCAGCACTCCACCGGTCTTGGCGAGCTTCACGTAGAGCACCTGATGTCCCGGTGTGTGACCGGCCGCGAGCTTCAGGATCACCGTGCCGTCGCCGAACACGTCGTGCTCCTCCTTGGCCAGGATGGTCGTCCGGCTATTCTTGAGCGCGGCGTACGTCATCGGCGTCGCGGTGCCAAGCGGCTTCTCCGCGAACATCGTGTCGCGCTCGATCTGCCGCACGAGCCAGGTTGCGCCGGCGAACGCGTTCGCGTTCGCGGTGTGATCCCAGTGATAGTGCGACAGCGCCAGGTGCGTCACGTCGCGCGGCGCACACCCGCTGGCCGCGAGCTGCGCCTTCAGCGCGCTGCGGATCGTGACGCGTCGCTCCTGCCCGTCCGGAAGCACGAGGCGCTGCTCGACGGGGCTTCCCGTGGGTGACCACGCGTCGTCGGGCACCGCGCCGGTGTCCCACAGCAACACGCCTTTCGGGTGGACGATCAAGTACGCCGCCACGGACAACTGCGTCGTGCCGACGTCTTCCTTCGTGAGCCGGTAGCGAGCCGGATCGGATTCGAGCGTGCCGCCGTCGAACACGTAGAGCCTGACGGAGGCGGGCGCGGCAGGCCGACGCCCCTGAGCGTAGGCCCACGGCATGACACCATGAGCCGCCGCCAGAGCGACCACTGCCACCAGGACGGCAACGGCCTTCGTTCGTGTCATCGATCGCCCTCCCTCTTACTGTCCTAACGGCTCCGGCACGGGGTCGCCATACGCGCCTCGATACTCCGGCGGGAGGAGAGCCGCGACGGCAAGGCCGACCTCGTCCATCATCACGCGACGATCGCCGCCGGCCTGGTCGCGCAGCTGCTGCGCGTCGATGGGACGGCCGACGCGCACCTCGACACGGACCGGATGCAGCGTGTCTTCGCCGATCGGGAAGAGTGCCTCGGTGCCGACGATGCCGACTGGCAACACGAGGGTGTCCGGCACCTCGAGATATCGCGTCACCCCGGCCAGCATCGTCTGCATCTCATGGGTGCGGCTGCGCCTGCCTTCAGCAAACACGAGCAGGGCGTCTCCGGCACGCAGCCGCTCGTGCGCGATGTCGATGGACCGCCGCGCGGCGCGCGCCACCTCGCGCGGATCCATCACGGCGTCCTCGCTCGAGAGCGCGCTGCTCTGCGGCGTCTTGATCGTACCGAAGCACAAGCTCGAGAACCGGCGCTTCAGGCTCGAGTACACCTTGGGCCCGGCAATCACGGACAGTCGATCGCACATCGCGTCGGCGCCGGCGCGATGCAAGAGCACCTCGAGCAGATTCGCATCCGCGTAGGACAGATGATTGGCGCAGATCACGACCGGCCTGCCGGCAAGGCCAGCCAGATGCTCGGCGCCAATCAGCGTCGAGCCGGGCAGCAGGATACGGTCCGCGAGTACTTGGTGGATGCGCCGCGCGAGCGGATCGCGCGGGTAGTACTCCCAGTCCGCGCCGGCAGCGGCGAGCCCCCTGCCGAGACGGACGAGGGCAGCCGGCCCGGCCGCATCGATCTCGCGTCCGAGGCAGTCGCGGATCTCGTCAAGGACCTGCGCGTCGCGCCCCGCCAGAAAGGTCGTGATGGCGGTAATGAGCGCGTCGCGCCCGATGAGTGCCGCGCCGTTGGTCGTCTTCGGATCGCTCACTGGTGTGAGAGCTCCTGCGCGGCTGGGAACCGCTTCTCACCAGCTTCAATCGCCACTGTGAGTCGATTCTCGGGCGGCGGGAGCGGACATGTCGTGTAGCTCGAGTACGCGCACGGCGGATTGCCCGCGAGGTTGAAGTCGAGCACCGTCCACTCGCCGTTGGGCACCACCGCCGCTGACAACAAGCGGTATCCGCCAAAGGTCGTCGATCCGTTCGTCTCGTCCTTGAACATCACGAAGAGCTCGCTGCTCTCTGGCTCGCCGAGCGCCGTGAGCCGCAGTTCCTGCTCGTTCACTTTGAACACGAGCTGGCCGCGGGCAAAAAAGTCCACGACTCCGCCTCTCACGTCGGGGACCCGCACGGGCTTTGGCGCGTCGAATGCGTCGAAGCGCGCGGCCACGCGCCAACGTGCGTCCAGTGGATAGGTTTCCACCATCGGCAGATTCTCGAGCGCCGGATGGTTGTCGTCCGCCGCGCTCACAAAGCGACGGCCCTTGCCCATGTCGATGACCTGGAGATGCACCGAGCCGAGGGCCAGCTCGTTGTCGATCTCCGCCGGTCCCGTCACCGATGCACCGTCTGCGGTGCGAAGCGGAGCGCCGGGCGCGGGAATCACCGTGACCTTCTCCCCCGCGCGTCGAAACACCCCTGCCCTGCCAGGAGCCGCGGCAGCGGGCAGCACGATCGGCAGCGACGGGTCGGCCCCGAACGGCGTGTCGCCATCCTGGAGCGGCCAGATCCCGAGGATCCGGATCGCGTATGCGGCCGTTTCCTGCTGACCGTCACGCCACTCGGCGTACGTCTTCTGATACTGCGCCTGGTCAACCGGCGGCGGCTCCGGCCACTGAGAACGGCCACAACCCGCAAGTGCGGAGACGAGGACGACGGTCAAGGGAAGCCTGGCACGCATGTGTGTATGGTAATCCTTCGTTCACGGCACGTAGGCGATGCAGTCGATCTCCACGCGCAGCCCCTTCGCCGGCAGCGCCGCGGCCTGAATCGTCGTCCGCGCGGGGCGATGATCGCCTGCGGGCGTCGGGAGATTGTCGGCGTGAATTGCGCGATGACCGCTCATGATCGACGACAGGCTACGACTTCCGCCGCGGCGCCTGGGTCTTGCGCGCGTGCGCAACCGATGCCTTCACGAGCTTCGTGAGCGTCGGCACATGCAGGTCCGAGAGGCGCTTGATGTGGAGACACGACTTGCTGCTGCCGCTATGAGTACCCAGCCTGGCCGCCAGCTCGTCGTAGCCGTCGAAGTCCGACGTGATGTAGAGCGTGATGTTCGTCTTGCGTGGAGCGAACGCAATCTCCATGAAATCCGCCTCGCGGCCGTTCGCGTACGTATAGCGACGTCGTCCGAAGCCAACCATGCTGGTGCCCCACATCTCCGGCTTGGCTTCGGTGGCCTTCTGCATGATCGCGGCGATCGTCTGGCAGTCCTTGCGGACCTGCTCGTCCTTGATCGCGCTCAGGAAGCTGTCAACGGATGCACCAGTCAGTTGGGTCTTGGCTTCAGCCATCGGATCGTCCGCTCGTAGGCTCGTAGGGCCGGTCCTTCATGGACCGACCGGCTTTGATTCTATGCCGACCTGCCAGCGCAGGCCTTCAGGTTCGGAGCTCATTCACGTCGAGCCGGTCCACCGATTGTATCCAGGCCACGAGGTCGGCCACCGTCTCGGCCACGAAGTGCGGCGCCGCGGCAGCGATCTCGGGCGGCGCGCCATACCCCCATCGAACAGCGATCGCACGCACACCGTGCGCCCTGGCCGCACGAATGTCATCACCGCGGTCGCCGATCATGACGGCCTCGTCTGCGGACGCACCTTTCATCCGTAGTGCCGCGAGCACGAGATCGGCTTTGTCGCAGGCATGGTCCGCGGCCTCGGGCCCGTGCACGGCCTCGAAGTAGCCCTCGAGGGCAAAGTGGCGCACCACGTGCCGCGCCGATGCCGCCGATCGCGCCGTGACGACCTGCAGCGTGTGACCGGACGTCCGAAAGGCGGCGAGCGCTTCCGGGATTCCGGGAAACACCCGGTTCTCGAAGATGCCAACTTCGTCGAACCGCGCACGATAGGTCGCAATCACGCGCTTCATCACCACCAGGTCGGCTGGGCCCAGCAACGTGTTGAAGATCGTTCGGAGTGGCGCGCCGACCAGCGGGCGAAGCTGCGCGTCTGACACGGGCTCGCGGCCCACATCCACGAGCGCATGGTTCACGCTGTGGCTGATCCCAGGGAATGAATCGGTCAGCGTCCCATCCAAATCAAACAGAAGATGCATGCTGCAACTCGATGATGTTGCCTTCAAGATCCCTGACGTAACACCAAGTCACCCGGATGGTGGTCGACACCGTCACGGAGACGAGGTCACCAACCGCGGTTCCCCCGTGCGACAGCACCTCATCGCGCGCGTCCGGCACTGAATCCACCGCGAAGGCGATGTGCGCGAACCCCGGGCGATTGACAGCGCGCTCCACATCAGGGGCGCCTTGCGCGTACTCGAAGATCTCGAGCGTCGGACCATCGGCGCCGCGTCCAGGTAGACGAAGGTGCATGCCCCGAAGACGCGCGCCCGGCACGCCGGTGCCAGCCTCCATCTCCGCTCCGGCCAGATCGCGTTCGGGAGGGACCGGCACGCAGCCGAACACGTCCTGATAGAAGCGGGCGAGCCGCCGCCAGTCGCGCGCAATGAGGTTGGTATGGACGTACCGCGCGCTGCTGATCACCCTACTTGCTGCCTCGCGTGTCTTTCTCGTTCTCGAGACAGATGAACTCCATCAACTGCGTGTTGGGCAGCAAGCTGACTTCGACCGTGGCGCCCCACGGCTTGGTATACGCCTTGGGATCATCGATCGTGATCTGAATATCCATGTGACCGAAGTCCTTCCGCCGGAACCGCGTCGTCACATGCAGCGCCTCGGTAGCGGGCTTGCCCAGTTGATCGAGCCAGATCTTGCCGTTGAAGCCGGCGCTGTCGACGACGAGCGCGTCGCCGTCCCATTTGGCGGTCGAATAGCCATGCCACGTGGGCGAGACATCCGGATGGGGAACGAACTGGCGGCCGTCGAGGAACGCCTGCCACCACAGATTGAAGGCCTCGTGGATGAAGAACACGACGGTGGGCGTCTGGACGATCCTCCACGGTGCGGGCGCCAGAAGAACCTTGGGCACACCCTGCGGCAGGCAGTTCGCGTCCGGCTCCGCCTTCCAGTGCAGCCCGGCCGCGCGCTCGTCGTAGACGGCCTTGGCCCACGGCTGGAACGGGACCTCTTCCTTGACATCTCTGGTGAGGTTTCTCAGATACCCCGTCGGCGCATTCCAGATGCCCGACAGATCCGGTTTGCCATCGGGCAGCCGCGGCGCCGGCGCCGACAGGTTCGGCTTGCCATCCGGTGTTCGCGGGACGTTGGGGGGTGGGACATTGGCCCACTGAGCGATCGCCGTTGACGAGACCAGCGCAGTGAACGCGAGTGCAAGGAGTATTCTCACGTCGGCCTCCGAAAGTGGGGCGATCGGGGCGTCGCGCCCGTCTCGCTGTGATCCGCCGTTACTCTATCCCGAGGTCTGCTAGGATCGCGAGCCATGACACCTGCTGTCAGGACCGGTATCGCGATCGCGGCGGTGTGCCTTTTCTGTGTTGGCACGCAAGCCCAGCCAGCCGATACCGGCGGTCTCGAGGTGCTCCAGCTCCGCCCCAATTTCTTCATGATCGCCGGTGCCGGCGGTCACATCGGCGTCCAGGTCGGAGACGACGGCGTGGTGGTCGTTGACGCGGGTTCATCGGCGAGGGCCGACGCGGTGGTGGCCGCGATCAAGAAGCTCACGCCCCGGCCCATTCGGTACGTGATCAACACCAGCGCCGATCCGGATCACGTCGGAGGCAACGAAACATTGTCCAAGGCGGGCCAGACGCTGTTCACGGCCCCAGGGTCGATCGCGCTGCCGGGCAATTTCCTGGGCGGCGCGGCGTCGATTCTCGCCGCTGAGAAAGTTCTGTCGAGAATGAGCGCGCCGACCGGGCAGGCATCGCCGTTTCCCGCCGGCGCGTGGCCCACTGAGACCTTCGATCACCCGCGGAAGTACATGTACCTCAATGATGAGGGCATCGAGGTGCTGCACCAGCCTGCCGCGCACACCGACGGCGATGTGGTGGTGTTCTTTCGGCGTTCTGACGTGGTTGTCGCCGGCGATATCCTCGACACCACGCGCTTTCCCGTGATCGATGTGGCCAAAGGCGGCACCATCAACGGGGAGATCGCGGCGCTCAATCGCCTGGTGGAGCTGGCCATACCGTCGGTGCCGATCGTCTCGCGTGAGGCCGGCACGATCGTCATTCCGGGTCACGGCCACTTGTGCGATCAGTTCGACGTCGTGGAATACCGGGACATGGTGACCATCATCCGCGACCGTGTTCGTGATCTCATCGCCGCCGGAAGGACGTTGGACCAGGTCAAGGCGGCATCTCCAGCCCGCGGGTACACGCGCAGGTATGGCTCCGAGACGGGCCCGTGGACGACGAACAATTTCATCGAGGCGATCTATCAGAGCCTCAAGGCCCAAGTGGAAAAGTAGAAAAGTGGAAAAGTGGAAAAGTAAGTTGAAAAGTTGGCGGAAAGTGTCGACCCTCGTCGTTGGGCTGATGAGCGTCGCCGTGTCGGGGCCTTTGAGTGCACAGGGGCGGCAAGGCGGTGCACCGCCGACAGCGAAGGCGGCGGCGCCCATCGACCTCACCGGATACTGGGTGGCCTTCATCTCGGAAGACTGGCGCTACCGCATGATCACGCCGCCGAAGGGCGACTATCGCGGCGTCCCGATCACCAAGGAGGCGCTGCAGATCGTGAACGCATGGGACCCGGCAGCCGATGACGCCGCCGGCAATCAGTGCAAGTCGTACGGCGCCGCGGCCATCATGCGCGCGCCCGGGCGCATCCACGTCACCTGGCAGGACGACAACACGCTTCGTCTCGATGCCGACGCCGGCACGCAGACGCGGCTCTTCCGGTTTGCGCCATCCCCAGCCGCGGACAGCCCGCGCACATGGCAGGGCGATTCGGCCGCTCGATGGGAACGGCCTGGAGGCCGCGGAGGAAATCCTGCGGCGCCGCCACAGGGCTCACTGACCGTCGTGACCACGAACATGCGCGCCGGGTATCTCCGCAAGAACGGTGTGCCCTACAGCGAGAACGCCAGGGTCACCGAATACTTCGACGTCGCCCCGCAACCAGGCGGCGGTCAACTGCTCGTCGTCACGACCGTGGTGGACGACCCGCGCTATCTGACGCAGCCGTTCATCGTGAGCTCGCACTTCAAGAAAGAAGCGGACGCATCGAAATGGGATCCAACCCCGTGCTCATCAACGTGGTGAACCTCCGCAAGGCCACGGTGCTCGCGCTGCTCGTCCTGCTGTGGGCGCCGGCGAATCGGAGTGCCTTTGCGCAGGCCGAGCTCGTCGGGTCGTGGGCGGCGAGGAATACCGAAGACAACTCGCGCGACTCGTACCCGGTGGACTATGTAGGCCTGTCGCTCAACGACGAGGCGCGCACACGGGCGTTGACCTACAACGAGTCCCAGCTGGCGATGATCGAACGTCAATGCGAGGGCTGGCCCCAGTTCTATTTCGTGCAGGGCCCGTTCGGCTTGAAGATCTGGAGCGACACCGAGGCGGTCAAAGGCACGACGATTTCCTACACCATCGGCGCGTGGGAAGATCGGGCCCCGATGACCATCTGGATGGATGGGCGTCCGCGCCCATCGGCCTATGCCGAGCACACGCGCGGAGGCTTCACCACCGGCCAATGGGAAGGCGACACGCTCGTCACCTACACCACACACATGAAGGCCGGCTTCATCCGGAAGAACGGCGTCCCGAGCAGCGATCGGGCGACGATGACCTCGCGCTTCTTCCGTCACGGCGAGCTGATGACCGTGCTGGTGGTGATTGAGGATCCGATCTACCTGGCCGAACCGGTGATCGCGACCAAGACCTTTCAGCTGTCAGCAACGCCGATCTCGCCCATCGGTCCGCCATGCGTGTCCGGATTCGAGGGGAGACCGGTTGGCGAAAGCGTCCCGCACTTCGTGCCGGAGCAGAATCCGTTCGTGAGCGAGATGACCAACCTCTTTCGCATTCCCAGGGAAGCTGTGCTGGGAAATCCAGAGACTCTGTATCCGGAGTACCGAAAGAAAATCAGGAATACGTACGTGCGTCCCGAGCCGTGCAAGACCAACTGCGGCGCGGTGCCGATTCGCTAACGGTCCGCCTCAAGGCGCCTCAAGGCGGACACTACGTACTCTTTCATCGAAACACGCCCTTCTCGTACGAGGCGGCGCGAGATGCCTCCTCAGTCCGAATAAACGAGTACATCGTGGCATCGTGGGGCCGGCCGCGCAGGACGAGGCGATTTCGCAGCGTGCCCTCCCGAAATCCCCCCGCCTTCTCCGCGACGCGGTGACTGGCCAGGTTGCCAACCGCGATGACGAGCTCGAGCCGAAGCAGCTCGGTCTGCTCAAAGCCCCACTGTCGAAGGAGCTGCACCGCGGCGGTGGCCACGCCCCGGCCGGTCGCCGATGAGCGCACCCAATACCCAAGGTTCGCCCGATTGTTGGCCTGATCGATCTGGTTCAGGCCACAGCCACCGAGATACTTGCCATCCGCTGAGACGATCGCAAACTCGAATGCCGTCTCCTGGTGGAACGCCGCGATCTGCAGGTTCAGCCAGGAGCGCGCCTCCTGTAAGGAGTACTCCGGATGGCACCACGGCATCCACGGCTGCAGCTCCGCCAGGGACTCTCGCGCCGCCTTCCACACCTCCGACGCATCGGTGAGCGAATACGGACGAATCCGGACGTCGGCCGAAGGGCTCATGACGCTCCCGCAAGTGCGCCGAGCTTGAGCACGGTGTTCCAGTTGCGCCCCGTGCCGCGCGTGCCGAGCTTCTTGTCGATGACGAGGAGGTGGCTCGGATCGGCCTTGGCTTCATGGGGAAACGGATTGCCCGCCATGATTCCCTTCCACTCGGCAGGCGTGCGCACGAAGAAATCGATATCGAGACCAAGACGCTTCGCCGCGCTGGCCTCGAGGAGACGCTCCACCTCGGAGGCCGTGCGGACCTCACTGCCGAACACCACGTTCCCGCTCTGGAGCAGCGTACGCACGTCATCCATGCCGAGCTCAATGAGGAGATGCCGCAACTCGGCCATCCCAACCTTGTTGTGCGCAGGGAGGTTCACGGCTCTCAGCAGCCCGACGTACGTCGTCACAACGTCTTTCGCATGAAAACGCAGGCCATCATCCGTCCCGACGACAGCCGATGCTCTCCCCGGCCGGCCTCCTCGAAGCCGTTCGCTTTGTAGAAGTCCACGGCCGCCAGCGAAGAATCCAAATGGAGACTGGCTGCGCCCGCAGCAATCGCCGACCCTTCCGCGGCACGGAGCAACGCCGACCCGACGCCGGCGCGGGCGGCTGTGCCCCTGACGTAGACCCCCACGCCATGTTCGCCGTCATCGATCCGGTGCGACGACGAAAATCCCAATACCGCTGTTGTGTCGCCCTGCTCGCGAATCGCGACGAAGAAGACTTCCCCACGGGCCATGGCGGCGGCGTAGAGCTCGCCGCTCACCCGCGCGCCCCAGTCATGCACGAGCGCGGCGTCGTAGTAACAGGGACCGATCGAACGAATGGAATCCAGATGCGCGTCGGCGATGGCGTCGATGTCCGCGAGCCCGGCACGACGAATGGCGCACGACGGCGCATGCAAGGCTCCCTTCAAGTCCTCGGCGGAGTATCGCGCCTGCTTCATCTCGGCGCCGAGCAGGTCCGCTTCATGCAAATTGGCTCCGGTGAGCACCGCGCCCTCGAGCTTTGCGCAAATCAGATCCGCTTCGACGAGATTCGCACCGCTCAGATCCGCATATCGCAGGTCGGCGTTCATCAGGTTCGTTGCGTGCATGGACGCACCGCGCAGGCTCGCGTGGGAGAAGTCCACGCCCGTGAGGATCATCCCGTTCAAGTCGGCGCCGTCCAGGACGATGACGGCGTCCGGGTTCTCACGGCGCCAATAGTTCCACGGCGTGGAACCGAATTTGAGATGGTTCAGAATGGAATTGGTCATTGGCGCGCCAGAAAGTACGCGACGCCACTAGCGCTTGGCTGAGCGCTCCGGCCAGTACCGAAACTCCTTCTCGAAGCAGACGCCTTCGAGGTCGCTCACCCGCTCCTGAAAGTAGCGCTGAGCGTCGTGGATGGCGTGGTTGTAGACGCTCGGGCCAATCTCCTTCAGGAAGTAGTCCAGGAGGAAGCCGGCCTGCAAGTCACCGATCTCCTGGTCCATGTTCTCGGCAACGTACTGCTTGAGAGAGGCAAGGGCCTGCTTCCTGGTGTCGGGCGACAGAGTAATGGCCATGAGTTTCACCGTGTTAATGCGCTCGCTCACCCAGCGACGCGCTTTGTCATCGACACTGACTCGGCCTCCGAAGGCCAGACAGCCGGGTCCGTCTCGATCATGAAGCCGCACCGTTGGTAGAACTCCACCGCATCCGGCGCCACATGCGAGACCAGGCGCCCGCAGCCGTTGTCCTGAGCGAACCTCTGCGTCAAGGAAAGCAAGACACGGCCATGGCCGCGTCCTTGAGCGTCGGACCGAACAGCCACTCGGCGAACGATAGCCGTTGTTGCGTCGATGTCAATCCTCACGACACCAACCGGATCGCCGCGATACAACAGGAGCTTGGGGTGGTGACCGGGCGCATGTTCGTCCAGGTGATTCTCGTCGTAGACGCCGATATGCCCACGGGCCTCGAATAGCACTCGGCGACGGATATCGTGATACGCCCGCCACTGGGCGACATCAGCCGGCGTGACGAGCTCATGGTCTTTCATCAGCTCGATGGTGTCGGCAGTGCTACGTCTATCACCTGTGACGCGCGGCTCTTGTGGAGCCCGCCCATCGGATCAGGTGCCACGTCGAGAGCAGTACGACGCCAAGCACCAGGCCAATGAACCACCGCATCGGCCCCGCGAGTCCGGCTGGCAGGGTGGCGGGGACGGACACGATGTCGGGCAGCAACCGTGGTGTCGCGAACGCGTAGACGAAAGCGATCAAGGGAGCACCGAACCACCAGCCCGGAATCCCTCCGCGCCCGTCCGTCGCCGTTTCGTGATGGAGCTTCGTCATGTGTGATCACCCTCCGTCCGGAACGTTGTCGAAGAACTGGACGACTCCAGTCTCCAGCGAGTACTCCGCACCGACAACCAGGAGCCCGGTCTCCCGAATCAACTCCTCGAGCAACTCAGACCCGTGCCGCAAGTGGTTCACGGATGCACGGACGTTGGCCCGAACCGCCTCGCCCACGAGGATATCCGGATCCATGTCGTGCCTTCCGACCAACAGCGACTCCACCGAGGGCCGGACCCGATCGACGATCGCCCGCAGGTTCTTCGACTGATTCGTCGGCCGCCCCTGCACTTCTTCCACTGTCGCAATCACGGCGCCGCATTGGGAGTGGCCCATGACGACCACGAGCCGGGTCCCGTACCGCGACGCCGCGAACTCGACGCTGCCCACCTGCGACGGCGCCACGATATTCCCGGCCACGCGGATCACGAACAGGTCGCCGAAGCTCTGGTCGAAGACCAGTTCAGCAGGGACGCGGGAATCCGAGCAGCCGAGAATGATCGCGAACGGCTCCTGCCCCGCCATCAGCGCGACACGGCGCGCCACGCTCGAGAGAGCTGGCGTCCCGGTCTGATCGCTCACGAATCGACGATTCCCTTCGCGGAGGCGACCCAGAGCTTCGACGGCCTCGATCATGTGTGACCACGCATCCGTTCTCGACCGATTATCGCAAGGGCGATTCCGCCAAGGATCGCGATCGTCGACAGCACCAGGCGCGCGGAGATCGCCTCACCCAGGAGCATGACGCCGCCGGCCGCCGCCAGGACGGGCACCGCGAGCTGCACGATCGCGGCACGTGTGGCCGAGAGACCGCCAAGCGCCGCATACCACGCGACGTAGCCCAACCCCGAGGCCAGAATACCGGACGCACAGGCGAGCAACAGGCCATTCGGTTCGACGTGGAAATGCGACATGTCCACCGCGCTCACCACGAACACAAAGGGCACGGCGCGCACGAAGTTGCTCGCGTTCTGCCCGAGTGACTGTGCCGTGTGCCGGCCACGCAATGAGTACATGCCCCATGCGAACCCCGCCACACCCATGAGCGCGGCAGCCGCCAGCGGCGGCGCCGATACGCCGGGGGCCATGAGGTACACCAGACCCGCGAGCGCCACGCCCAACCCGATCCACTGCGTGAAATCCGGTCGCTCACCGGACCGCAGCGCCGCAATCAGCATCGTCACTTGGACGGTTCCGAACATCACGAGGGCCCCGGTGCTTGCGGTCAATCTGGTGTACGCGAAGGAGAAGGGGATCGCGTACAAGGCAAGCAGGCCAGCCGATATCCAGGAATGTGCCACCGGCACTCCCTGTCCCTGCGGTCGCATCGTGAGAAGGAGCAGCGTCGCCGCGCCCGAGGTCAATCGAACCGTCGAGAAGGTCGCTGGATCGATAGCGCCCTGGCTGAGTGCGATGCGACACAGGACGGAGTTTGCTGCGAACGCGACGAGCGCGAGCGTCGCGTAGGCGATCGTGCCGATCCGCGCCTGAGGTCGTTGAGTCATGCGGCGTGGCGCGGCGTGACTATTCGAGCCAGGCGGCGAGCGTCGCCCGCGCCGCGTCCTCGGGGAGGCGTCGCGCCGCTGCTCGGACGCTCGCCGGCACCCACTCAGGGAACGGGACTTCCGTGGTCACGTGCTGTCCCGACTTCGTGTGGGCCTCCTGCACTCGCGACACGCGATCCGAGGGCAGACGCCCCGCTACTCGGACGAGCGCCGGCCACATCCGCTGGTGGACAAACGTGATCTTGCCCTTGACGAGGCGACAGACGAGGACATCATCGCGGTCGCGGATCGCCCGCGTCACCGCAAAGATCTCGCGGCTCTTCGGATGCGACCACCAGTTCCCTCGAACCGGCTCTCCCGCGATGACCTCAACCAGCGATGGGCCCGGTCCCTGCGCAGCCTCCAGCACGACGCCGCACTTGCGAATGAACGCGAGGGCCTGGTGTGTGGTCATTCAACAGAACGTCGCCCGCTCCTTGTGAAACATGATCATGTCCTGGCTCTTTGGCGCGGCGACCCCCAGTTGCCGCAGCATCGTCGTCACCTGGCCCCGGTGATAGCTGGCGTGGTTGACCAGGTGCAGGAGCCTCCGCCAGAACCCATCGATGCCCTCGTCCCCGAGGTTCGCCACGAAGCTGCGCACCTTGCTCTCCTCATCCTGCCAGGCGCTCCGGACTGACGCGAGATCCGGAAAGCTGGCGGCCGCAGGGAAATCGGTCGGGGGCTGACCCTGCCACACGAGATGCCAGCCCCAGTCGGCCGCATAGAGGTGCACGAGCGTGTCCCGAACCGACGGAAAGCTGCTGGACAGGTCGCGCGTGAACTGGTCGAACGTGAGCGGGACACAGGCTTCCAACAGCCGATCGCGAGCCCAGTAGTGATAGTCCACTACCGTACGCACATCCTCACGAGTCACGCGGCACCTCGCTGATGGGGAACGTCCGCGCCCGGCGTCATTTCGTCGCGCCGCTCGATTGTGGCGGCCTGCAGACGAAGTTCTCGGCGTCGTTCGTGCTCCCCACGCCTGTGTACTGCGCGACCTGAGGATACGGGCACAGTGGCCGCGTCATGTCCACGCGATTGGCGTTGACGCGCGACGCGCGGATCCGATCCGGCGCCACGCCCGCCTCACGCCAGCGTTCGAGGGCGCCGACGAAATCAGCCTGGTCGGGTCCAGGGCCACCGCCACAGTGGCCGACGCCAGGCAGCAGAAACAGCCGGAGCCAGTCCTTCTGCGTGCCAGCGAGCGCGCGTTCGACGCGCGAGACGTAGCCAATCGTGTTGGCGGGCGCCGGACCAGGGTCCGCCCAGCCGTGATACAGCAGAAGCTTTCCTCCGCGGGCCTTGAACGCCGCCAGGTTCGGGTCGTTCGCTTCGATGGTCCCGCCGTTCTTGAGCGCGAGCGCCAGATCAGCGTCGAGATCGAATGCGGCGGCGCTCCACTTCGGATCCTGATGGCCGACATAGCGAAACATGTCGAGGTGCAGCGGGAGCGGCTCGGTGCCTTGCGGCATGCGCAGTCCGGCCTCGAATCCTCGCGACGACCCCGGGTACACGAGCTCGCCGGCTTTGGTGCTGACACCCGCGTAGACGCGCCGGACGGATTCAACCTGCGGCGCCGTCAAGCAACGCGGTCCATCACCAGCCGTACAGGAAAGTGTCGCTGGGTTGAATGCGCAGCTCTCAGGGTTGCTGACGATACCGTCCTTGACGCCGTCGTTGGCATCGCAGGCGGCGAGCGCCGCGTTGGCAACCAGCGCGATCTTCTCTCGCGGCAGCAGTCGGGTGTTGTCGCGGAAAACGTCCATCTGATGGGCGACGTTCGCGGCGCTGAGCCGCACCATGTTGTAGACCGGCGCGCCAGCGACGATGCCGTCGAAGTCGTCGGGGTATCGCTGCGCGGCCATCATCCCCTGCCGGCCGCCCGTCGAGCAGCCGCTCCAGTACGAGAGCCTCGGTGCGCGACCGTAGAACGCCGCGACCAACCTCTTGGCGGTGACGGTCATCTCGTGCACGGCTCGATACGCGAAGTCGGTGACCTTCTCCGGATGGCCTACCGCGAACTGCCCGGTCGCTCCGGTGTGACCCGTGTCAGTCGATGCCGTGGCATAACCGTCACGCAGTGCCGATGCCATGGCTGGAACGCTGATCGCGCCAGCCCATCCTCCGTTGCCGACCGCCTGAAACTTGCCGTTCCAGTTGTCTACCGGAAGCCAGACCTCAATCTCGATGCTCGAATCCGGCGACGGCTCGAGCGTGGCCGTGACCCGGCAGTGCCGCGGCAGGACCGGGCCGGCCGTTCGGCCTTCTGCTGACGGACCACGCGATGGAAGCGGACCAGACGGAACCAACTCGGCGAGGGTGATCGTCGCACTGGGACTCGTCAGCGACCGCAGGCTCTCGCAAGACGAGGCGGCATATAGTGATCCCGGCGCACCTAGAGCGATGCACAGAGTCATCAAAGCGCCGACTGAAAGTGGCCTCAGCATGGGGATGCTCCTCTACGGTCTGACTAACGCGTCATCGGCTCGTCTGAATTGCCACACGCCGCGGGCCGGAGACCATGACCACCCACCGGCTGTGTCTCGAAGCGCTCGCCAAATCCGGCAATGAACGGTCTGCCGCGTGAAATGGCCTGCTGGACCGACGGCAGGGACAGGGAGGCTTTATGGCTCTCCTGCCTGTCCCACACCTCCGTGATCCAGATCGCATCCGGATCCGTCGGGTCTTCAGCGACCACATAACTCAAACAACCCGGCATGCCACTCACGCCGTCGAGCAAGATGGCGATCAGCACGTCGCGTTTACCCGGCACAACCTTCATCTTGCCAATGAGACCGTACATGTTTGTTCCCTACGTAGAAGCAGGCCGATGCGACCGGAGGAAGGATCGGATCTGGCGCACCGCCAGGGGAATCCGTTCCTTGGGCTCCTTCCACGGGTACATGCTCACCTCGGCCTTCGGCGCCAGCATCGCGGCCTCCATGGCGACCGCGTACGGATGCGCCGGCACATCGTCCGGCAGGATCAGCACCGGCGTCTGGCAGGTGCGCACGAAGTCACGGGTCACGGTGAAGACGAAGTCGGGGTTGGTGCGGTACATCCTGGCCAGAAACTTCTCGACCATCGCCATCGTGATCTCGGGCCGGCGCTTGACCAGTTCCGGCCCCCAGCCGGTCATGTTGTTGTCGTAGAAGAGGGTCGGCATCTCCGGCCGAAACCCGCTCGGCTGCGCCAGCACGGCGGCGACCACACGATTCGGCGCCCGCTTCAAGAGATTCCAGATGAAGGGGCCGCCAATGCAGAAGCCCATCACCATGAACTTGTCGATGCGCAGGTGATCCATCAGACCGAGATGGTCATCGGTATAGGCATCCCACGGCCGGTCAATCTCGAGCGGCCCGGAGGACTGGCCAGCGTTGGCGTTGCGCAGGTCGGACGCGATGCAGCGGAACTCGCCCTTGAACTCCGGGATCGGGTTGAACGGATTGGACAGGCCGGCGATCGTCGAGTTCAGTCCCCCGCCGGCGATGAGCAACAACGGAAAGCCGGACCCTGCCTCCTCATAGCGGATGCGAACGGGGCCTTTTTCGTAGACGGACATGGCGGCGCCTCCTTGCCCAGCCTGCTCGGCAAACATGCGCGGCGCCGCGGCCATCATCGTCGCCGCGGCTCCGGTTTTCAGTAACTTGCGTCTCATTGCATCCGTCATCGGCGTCCCTCTCTCTTTCAGCCCTCTAACCATGGCGTTGACCTGCGCCGCCGCGGAAGCGGCCCACACGGCGTCGAGTCCATCGCCTTGTGAGAGAGCCAGCCCGGATGGTACATTGCCCTCGTGACGTTCACGATTGAAATTGAGCGGGAAGACGACGGTCGATGGCTGGCCGAGGTTCCCGGCTTGTCCGGCGTCATGGCGTACGGTCAGGACCGGGATGAGGCCGTCGCTCGCGTCCAAGCGCTTGCCCTCCGCGTCATTGCTGAACGCCTGGAGCATCGTGAATCCCCAGCGGAGTTTCTCAACGTCACGTTCCACGCCGCTTGAGCAACTGGCCAGCCGCCAAAGCAAGCCGAGTCCTCTCCGCCCTGCTCCGGATCGGCTGGAGTATCAAACGACAATCCGGTTCACATCGAACTCTTGAGCGTCCCTCGTGGCCGGATTTCGTCTTCGCCTTCCACGACACCGAAGAAATCGGTCCGCGAATGCTTGCTCGCATCGCGAAACGCACTGGCCTCACACCAAACGATCTTTAGGCATTGTCTCGTTTCTTCCGCGGCGAGCCGACCGCCCGATCAGGCGCCGCGATGCGATTCGAGTTCTCCGAGACGCGCCACGCACAGTTCGTCTCGCTTGCACCACCACGAGCCGTCGCGAAACCACAGTGGATGCGCATGTCGCGGACACTTCGGCCATACCGTGTCAATGAACTCATCATGCATGTCTTGCTGCGTATCGTCGACGACGCGCTGAATGTAGCTCGCGACGTCGTCGCTGAACTGCCGAAGCCGGACGGCGTTGTTCAGGGCCCAGTGGTCGTGATCGACTCCGACTGTTGCGTGCAGATCGTGAACCAGCAGCCGGACGACGTGTTCCTGGTCGACATCAGCAATGGCCATCTTTCAAGACTCCGCACCCCACAGACCGACCGTGGATTTCAGGCGCCGCGCTTCAATTCTGAGTCGCCCGTTCCATGCGGTCGACAACCATAACTTCAGTCATGACGCGGCGCCGCTCGAGCCTCAAGCCCAACTGCTCCTGGAGAGCGGTGTAGATCGACTGTCGATCGTCGGTGGGCACCAACTCGTCCGACCAGCGCAGCTCGACATCGTACGGTCCCGCCAGACCAGTCTCGTCACTCACCGGTGCCCCGACCTTGCTGATCACAAGCTGAACCACGCTCCACATCGGCGAGCCGACCGCCCGCATCGTGTCGAGAGTGATTCCGCCTTGTCTGCACCGCGGTGTTGTGGCGAACACCTTTTCGCAATCAACCTCTGATCGCCGAAGGTTCGGACCGAGTCTGTCGGCGCGCGCGCGCACCAAAGCGAATCCGTCGATCTCGCGGGTCTCACGATGCAACGCCAACTGAAAACGTTCCACGAGGAGCGTCTGCAGCATGGCAAACGTTTGCTCCCGAGTCGCCTCCCCACGCGGTTTGGCCTCGACGTCATAGTAGGTATTGCGAGTCCAGTCGGGAGCGCCCAGGAGTTGATAGGGCTGCAACTGGTACGCGACCGTGACCAGGGAGCGGGCGTTCATATGCTGCGCCCTGAGGCCACCACCAGGCATCAATCGCAGGTTTCCGCCGGCGTCAAGTGACGTGTTCTCCTTGATCGACGCGACGTCGAACTCGAGCTGCGCCGACCGCATGGGCGGCGAGAACAGCACAACGGCGGCAAACACGATGCATCGCAAGGACGTGTACTTTCCCATCGGGCACCACCACGATTGCCGCACATCAAAGCAATGCCCCGCGTCACCTGCGGCCGGTTGCGCGAGTCCTAGTTGGGGAACCCCGGCGAGAGCGTGACACGACGCGCCTGCTCGAAATGCCGCCGGTCGTGCGCGAGCATCAGCCGCCAGCCGTTCAGCACGCTGTATGTGACCACACTGATAAACGGGGACGACATGATTGCGCGAGCGGCGTCTGGTTCGTCGAGCGCCTGCACCCGCGCGACGAGGTCGCGGTGCTGTTCGATGAAGCGCCGAATGATGTCCGCCGCGATGTCGCTGGTCGCCGGGTGCGCCTTGGAGGGTGCGCTGAACTTCCGCGTCGTGGTCGGCGCCTGCGAGCGAACCAGCATCGGGCCCAGGACGCCGGGCACGATCGGCAGGCGCTGCCACACCGTTCGCCGCACCGCCGTATTCAGGGCGTCTTCCGCGGCTTGGAGCATCAGGCGATTTGCCGTGAGCAGATGGTCGAAGCACTGCGCGACACTCCACCGCGCCGCGTCTGGCCGCCAGTTCAGCTGACGCGCATCGAAACCGCCGAACGTCGCCTCTGTCTCGTGAGCAATGGCGTCGAGCCCGGCCTTCACCTCGGCGAGTGACAAAGTCGTGTAGTCCAAGAGCACCGAAGGATCATACCGATCTCTCTTGGACCGCCCAGTCTTCTCGCTTCGCTAGAGAACTCCAGACAACCAGTGCATCACGTTCAGCACGAACTGGAAGTTCTGCGTCCTGCCGAGCGCGTTCATACCGACGAGACGTCGCTCGCGTCCGACGATCTGAGCGGTGAATAGCGCCGCGTCGCCGAAAAACGCCGCCCGGCCCGACTCGACACGCATGGCCGCGCCCTGCAGCAGACCGTCCGGGTCCACGAGCAGGGCTTCCGCGGTTGCGGGCGCTTGAAATGCCCGTCCTTTGTACGTGCTGACCGTCGCAACCGATTCCTTCGCATGCCGTCCTCGGACGATGGCGTGTGGCGGCAGCGTTCGATCGGCAGAGCGAAACATGCTGATATCGACGGCGAGCCGGTCCACGAAGGTGACGCCGAATGCGGCGGCGAGGCTGGACGCCGCTTGCGGCAGGTGATTCCCGATCAGCAGCAGACGCCCTCCGCCGACGACCCATCGATGAATGGCGGCAACCTCGTCCTGTCCAAATGTTGGCGGTGCCGGAACCGTATCCGCTCCGAGTCCGCCTGGCTGGGAGTCGGCGATGACCAGAATCCGGCAATCGGCGAGCGACTGGCCATCGAACGTCGCCGCGACGGCTCGAAGCAGATATCCGTCACGACGCACCAACTCACCGAACGGCCAGAACGCATCGTCGAGCGTGTGAAGGTTGTCGTGGGCTTCGACGAAGCAGACGAGGGGACCGGCGCCGACGGCGAACGCCCGATCCTCGATCATCGGACGGAACGATCGGTCGGGCATCTGCTGCGCCGCCAGGGTCATGCCGGCGGCGATCGCAGCGGTCGATATCCAGAAGCCTCGTGTGGGCTCGTGCTCCGTCGAACGCTCTTTCGTCACTCTCGACGCTCCTGGATTGCCCGGGTGTCAACCAATGGCCAGCTCGATGCCGGCGCCAAGGTACACCGACGCCGCGTATTCGATGTGCAACACGCGCCGAGGACTGCCACCGCTTGCTTTCGACGAGGCATGGACCGTCAGTGGACGCATCGCCACCACTCCTCCGGATGCCGCTTGGCACTCGACGGGCGCGATGTCGCGTGCGAGTTGGCGCATCACCTCGTCCGATAGCACACCACCCTTGTGCGTGGCGGGCAAGACTCGCAGTGGACCATTTTCGGCCGTCGAATCATCCAGGTGCACCCGCAACGCGATCACGGTGTCGAGTGCCCATGCCGGCGCATGAGCGTACAGCACGCCGGATTTTTCGGACCAGGGCCCCCACTCCGAACCCGCGACTCGCTCACGCAGCGGCAGCGCCGTATCCTGATGCCACACCACAAGCCAGTTCGATTCAGCGGACTTGTCGAACAGCATCGCACGAAATGGAACGGGCGCCGGGCCGACGACCCGTCCTGCAAGCCTAATCAACCGGGGATCGGTCGCGAGTCGTTGAACGACAGGCACGTTCAGGACGTGTCTGGCGCCAGCCTTCGTTCGCGCGATGGGTGCGTGTTCGAGTTCGGTGAGCGCGGCGATCATCTCTGATCGATGAAAGACCTGCTCGTTGATCGAGAATCCCTCTTCAGTCGCGTTCATCGATAAAAGACACATTGACCGTGGGGCGACCGGTACTCGTGGCCGGCACACAGGGGGCCTAAAGCCCAGAGCCCAAAGCCCAAAGCCTTAGAAGAGTCCGACCGTCCGGCCCTCTCCATCGATGTCGATGTTCATGAAGGCGGGCGTCTTCCCCAGGCCCGGCATCCGCTGCATCTCGCCGCACAGCGCGACCACGAACTCGGCGCCGGCGCTCGGGACGAGGCCGCGCACGGGCAGAATGAAGCCGGTGGGGCGATTGCGCAGCAACGGATCGTGCGACAGCGACAGGTGCGTCTTCGCCATGCACACCGGCGCGTGGCCCAGCCCGAGCTTCTCGATCTTCTCCAGGTCCTTCCGCGCCTGCGACTCGAGGTCGATCCCGGCGGCGCCGTAGATCTTGGTCGCAATCGCCTCGATCTGCTGCACG
>DATDOE010000048.1:0-48959 GCA_035293405.1 Vicinamibacterales bacterium
GGAGCCGTAGCGGCGGGTCTTCAGACCCGCCTGGACCCGCCTAGAATGTGACATGGAGCAACGAACTGCGGCGCTGCTGATTGAGCTGATCGAAAAGGTCGGACTCCTCCGTCGCGACATGCAGCACAAGAAGGAGCTCGAGAAATACGAGGCCCGGTTCCAGCGCATCGAACAGAAATTCAACGCGCTGGTCGAGAGCCTCGCGGAAGACAACCCGGATCTGGCGAAGGCGCTGCGGACGGCGTGGCAGCTACCGGCGCGCAGCCTGGCTTTCCGGAATGCGGATCACCAGAAGGATAGCCAGTAGCTGGTAGCCGCTAGGCCTTGGGCCCCTCTGTCTGGTTGGACAGATAGCGCTCGTAGCCCATCTCCTTGATCTGGTGCAGCTGCGCCTCGAGCCAGTCCACGTGCTGCTCTTCGTCCTTCAGGAGCTTCGAGAACAGCTCGCGCGACTGGTCGTCGCCGTTCTCGCGAGAGATTTGGATGGCCTTGTTGTACATCGCGACCGCGTTTTCCTCGAGCTTGAGATCGGCCTCGAGCTGCGCCTTGACGGTCTGTCCCACGGTCAGGGCCATCGGCTCCATCTGCGGCGTGGCGTCGAGAAAGAGGATGCGCTCGATGAGCTCCTCGGCGTGCTTCATCTCGTCGATAGAGGACTTTCTGATGAAGGCGCCAATCTTGTGATAGCCCCAGTTGTGGCACATCTCGGCGTGCAAGAAGTACTGATTGATCGCCGTGAGCTCTTCCTTGAGGGCGAGATTGAGTTGAGCAATGACCTGGGCATTCCCGCGCATTCCGCCGCCTCCTTCGCTGCGCGTGAGCACCACGCGCGCAGGCCATCGTATGCCGGATAGTGCAGATGGCTCAACGCAAATTGCCCAGCTTCGACCCCGTGTGTTACATTACGGTGTCGTCGACGTGCCGAGACTTGATGCCCGCTAAACCGCTCGACATCACCCTCGAGCTTGCCCCCAGGGCACGTATCGACGTCGTTGATCTCCGAACGCATTTCGCCGCCGAACACGAGGCGCTCGGCGCCTATCGAAACTGCTTGTACTGGTCGTTCCACACGACCGCTGGTTTTCTCGAGCGCAGCCTCGCAGCGCGGTTGAGAGCGCAGCACATCTCCACATACGTCGACGCCGTCCGGAGTTTCTTTCCTGAAGGCGCCGGCTATCAGCACGACCAGCTCGAGCAGCGCGGCGATCTCGATTCCACGCAGCGGGCGATCGAGCCGCGCAACGCCGACTCGCATCTCGCATTCATCGCCGGCGGACTGCGCACCTGCGTGACGCATCCGAATCGTCCCGGCGAACCGGTCTTCTTCGTCGATCTCGACGGCGTGAACGACGGCCGCCCGAGGCGGCGGCTCACACGGCTGATCGCCTTCACGCGCGAGCGCGTGGTGCGAACCACGCAGATCGAAGTCCCGGTCTCGGAGCATCCGATCGACTCGGTGAACCTGAAGGATCCGCGCCTCGGCATCTACGCGCAGCTGGCAGAGTTCGTCAAGGACGCGGGCGTGCCAAAAGGGCGGCTGCGCGTGTCGCTCGACCCGACCGAGCGCCACTCGGCGCTGACCGTCAACGAATACGAAACGCTGCTGATGCGCTATGACCTCGCCGAGGTCCTGCGCAATCCGCTGCGCTTCGTGGCCGAGAAGTCGCGGCACGCGCTGGCCAACCCCCGCGCTGTACCCGCGAAGACACTCGGCTACGCGAAGTACGACATGGTGCGCGTTCTCAACAAGGGTCTCGATGCCCTCGGGCTGCGCGGCTCGGTGGTGGAAAAGGTGATGGCGCGCACGCTCGCGGTACCCGCGGCCCGCTTCTTCCGCATGCGCCGTTCCGTGAGCCTGCTCGTGTCGGCCGGCGACGACGGCGCGCCGGAAATCGTGGAAGGCACCTACCAGAGCCCGATCCTCGTGCAGTGGCAGCACGCCCCGCGCCAGTCGCGCCTGATCAACGTCTCGATCAGCGAAATTCGATAGAACTCTTCGGAACGTTCGAGTCGTTCGGAACGTTCGAGCCGTTCGGAACGTTCGAGCCGTTCGGAACGTTCGGGTCGTTCGTAACGTTCGAACCGTTCGTCGCGTTCGAACCGTTCGTAGCGTTCAACCCGGAACGATCCGAACGACCCGAACGATCCGAACGATCCGAACGATCCGCTATCGGTCTAATCGTTCCGGCATCTCCGCCACCGCATACGAAATCACCGCGATCGCGGCGGCGGCCTTCGAGACTTCGTCCGGCGCAATCCGCTCCACTGTGTCCGCCGCGGTGTGATGAATCACGAAGTAGCGCGCCGCGTCCCCGAGATACGCCATCGTCGGCACATTCCCCGCTTGCGCGATCGGGCCAATGTCAGCGCCGCCGCCGCCCGCGGTGATCGCCGGGAGCTCGAGCGGCGCCAGCAGGGAGCCGATCTGCAGAATCTGCGCTCGCGCCGCCGCGCTGCCGGAGAAGCCGAGAGCCGCCGGCGCGAAGACGCCCGAGTCCGACTCCAATGCGAACACGTGGTCGGCAGCTTTCAGCGCGTGCTTCTCAGCGTATGCCGCCGCACCGCGAAGCCCGTTCTCTTCGTTCGCCCACAGCACGATGCGAATCGTCCGCCGCGGCCTGATCCCGAGCTTCTTCATCAGGCGCGCCGCTTCCCAGGTGACGATGCAGCCGACGCCGTCGTCGGAGGCGCCGGAGCCCACGTCCCATGAATCGAGATGACAACCGAGCAGGACGATCTCGTCGGGCTTCTCGCGTCCCCGCAGCTCGCCCACCACGTTCGCCGATTCGACGTCCGGTTCCTGATGCCCCTCGAGCTGCAGCCGCATGCGCACCGTACGGCCGCGGGCGGTGAGACGGGCCATGCGGTTCGCATCTTCGACCGACACCGCCGCTGCGGGAATCTGCGGCTGACCTGCCGGGTACGTGACGCTGCCCGTGTGTGTCGTGCGCAGGCCGATCGGGCCGATCGAACGGACGAGCGCGGCGACGGCGCCGTGTTGGGCGGCCATGCGCGCGCCACCGGTGCGGTAGGCCACCGTCTCTGAGTAGCCGTTGTAGAGCACGTTGAAGAGCACGATGCGGCCCTTGGCCTCGGCGGACTTGGCTCGCAGATCGTCGAAGCTCGTGACCACCAGAACCTCGGCCTCGATACCTCCCGCCGGTGTCGGCGCGGTACCGCCGAGCCCGAGAATCGCGACCGCGTGTCGCGGCGGGTCGACGATCTCCGCCGATTCCCGGCCTCGCACCCAGTGCGGCACCATCACACGCTCGGTGTGCACGTTGTCCAGCCCGTCGGCCTTCATGGTGCGGACGGCCCATTCGATCGATCGCGCCAGATTCTCAGAGCCACTCAAACGGTTGCCGTAGACGTCGGTCAGCTCGGCGAGCCGCTGCCAGGCAAAATCGTCGGCGGTCGCCGCCTTGATGAGACGCGTGGCGTCGTCGCGCAGCGGCGTCAGCCACGAGTGGGGCGTTGGTGTTTGCGCCGAAACCGTTGAAATGACCGCGCCGGCGACGAGGGCGAGGAGGCTACGGAAAGATGCACGCATGCAGGCTTGGCTAGAGTACCTCAAGGTCCGGCTAAAGCCGGACACTACGTCTGTGGAGTCCAGCCCACGGCGGACACTACGACGCTATCGTCTGAAAATATTCGGGCAGGCCCTTTTTTGTCTCCCGGAGGATGTCGACGACGGCGCGCCGGTCGGCGAGCGACAGGCCGCGATAACGCGCCTGTTTTTCGCGACCCGAGAGCACTTCCCACAACCGTGTGTAGACGGCGTCTCGCGCCGCAGTCGGCATGCCGTCGAAAGCCGGCGTGTAGATCATGTAGCTGCATGGGAACCGGAACAGCCGGCGGCGAAGGTCGAATTCACGAAGCGATCGGCCCTGCCGGTCTCGGGGCCCATCCGCCGCGAAACGTTCGGTGAACCCCGCGCCACCCTTCACCGGGCCCGCAAACGGCGCTTCGTCCACGAAGAGCAGAGAGTCGACCAGGTCGCGCGCGGCCTCGACCACGCGGGCCGACGCATCGGCGCTGGGACGGGCGGCAGCGAGACGCGCCTCCCACCCTGTGCGCGTGATCAGGTTGGCCATGTGCGTCTGATGCGCGAGCACGAGCTGCGCCACCACGTCACTGTATGGAGTGGGAAACCCTGTCAGATCGAAGAGGCCATCCACCGAGGCGAGCACGCGAGTCGGATTCGCCAGCTTCGACTTGCCTTTGTCCGCGGGCATCACCGGCACGTTGCCCATGTGCTTGGCGCCGCCGTGATCGCCGGTGACCCACCATCCGCCCCATCGCTGATCGAGGGGGCTTCCCTGGATGGTGGTGAAGCCGTTCACGTACGAGTTCTCGTCCGGCAGCGGGTACACGCTCTGAACCGTGAGCCCGGGAACCCCGAGCGTCTCCCACGACAGGTGGCAGGCCAGGCACTCGTTGTTTCGCGTGAGCCGCGGTGACGGGGACGCGGCCTGCTCCAGCGCGTAGAAGATGACTCCTTGCTGCGCGTCCTGCGCCGCCACTTCGAGAACCCGACCGCCGCGAACCCACCCGACCGCCACGGTGTCGCTGAAATACACCGCCCGTGGATTGTGGATGCTGATGAGGGGCGCCTGGAAACTCGTCTGCGAGAAGACGAGCGCCTGCGATTCCACCGGAACGTCGAGGGCCGCCAGCACCGAGCGCAGGTACCCGTTCGTCTGGTCGAAGGTGAGTGAGGCCGATCCGTCCTCGAGCTTGCGATTGAGCGCGGCCACCGCGTCGGAGGTCGGACCCGACGAATAGCGAATCGCAGGGGCATCTCGCGACCCCACGAACACGTCGCGCCGCTGGGCGGCGGCGAGCAGGCCGGCGGCCAGAATCAGCCCGCACGTGACGAATACACGGCCGCGTCTTGGCACCCTTGAAGGCTACGTGTTCACCGAGCACCTCTGCAAGTCCCTCGCCGGACTATGATGTTTCGGTGCCTATGAACCCGGCTGTTACGCTCACCCGCGCGGATGACGTCGCGCTGATTCGGATCGACAATCCCCCGGTCAACGCCCTGAGCCCGGATGTCATCGACGGCCTCGGCGCCGCGCTCGAGGCCGCCGGCCGCGACGCGGCGGTGCGCGCCATCGTCGTCATCGGCGCCGGCCGGACATTCATTGCCGGGGCCGACATCAAAGGCCTCGAAGGGATGGCCTGGGGCAGCGACTCGGGCGCCCCGGAGATGCACGACCTCTTGCAGCGAATCGAGGACTTCCCCAAGCCGGTCGTGATGGCGATGCACGGCACCGCGCTCGGCGGCGGTCTCGAAGTGGCGATGGCCGGGCACTATCGCGTCGCCGTACCCGATGGACAGATGGGACAGCCCGAGGTCAACCTCGGGATCATTCCGGGAGCGGAAGGCACGCAGCGGCTCCCGCGGCTGGTCGGCCTGGAGAAGGCCATCGAGATGTGCGTCTCGGGCAAGCCGATCAAGGCCAAGGATGCGCTGAGCGCCGGATTGATCGACCGGGTCATCGACGGCGACCTGGCCACCGGGGCAACGGCATTCGCGCGAGAGATGGCCGCTCGGGGTTCCTCTCATCCGCGCACGCGCGAGCGGCGCGACACGCTGCCCGCGGCGGAGGCGGTGCCGGCGCTGCTCGCCGCCGGAAAAGAGATGGCACGCAAGACGCGGCGTCACATGGAGGCTCCGCTCGCGGTGGTTGACGCGCTCGAAGCCGCCGCGACGCTGCCGTTCGCCGAGGGGTGCGCGCGCGAGCGTGAGATCTTCTTCCAGTGCTCGCGATCGGAACAATGCAAGGCGCTGATTCACGCGTTCTTCGCCGACCGCGGCGTGGCGCGCGTCCCGGGCGTCTCGAAGGACACGCCTGCCGCGACGGTGACGAGGGTGGGCATCGTCGGCGCGGGGACCATGGGTGGCGGCATCGCGATGGCGTGCGCCAACGCCGGCATTCACGTCCGGCTCACCGACGCCGCGGCGGCCGGGCTCGATCAGGGCATGGCGACGATCCGGAAGAACTACGACGTCTCGGTGAAGCGTGGACGCTTCACACCCGAGAGCGTCGAGCAGCGACTGTCGCTCATCCAGCCGCAGGTTGGATACGACGGATTCGGCGAGGTCGATCTGATCATCGAGGCGGTGTTCGAGAACCTCGCGCTGAAGAAGCAGATCGCCGCGGCGCTGGACCGCGTGGCCAAACCCGGCTGCGTGATCGCCACGAACACCTCCACGCTCGACATCGACGAGATCGCGTCGGCGACCTCGCGGCCGTCACAGGTGCTGGGCCTGCACTTCTTCAGCCCCGCCAACGTCATGCGTCTCGTGGAGATCGTGCGCGGCAAGGCCACCTCGCCCGAAACTCTGGCCACCGCGATGGCGCTGGCGAAGCGGCTCGGCAAGGTCGGCGTGGTCGTGGGCAACTGCGCCGGCTTCGTCGGCAATCGCATGATGTTCCCGTACATGTACGAGGCGCAGTTTCTCGTCGAGGAGGGAGCGACGCCCGAGCAGGTGGATCGTGCCCTCACCGACTTCGGCATGGCGATGGGCATGTTCGCGGTGGACGACATGGCCGGGCTCGACGTCGCGTGGCGCGTGCGTCAGGAGCTGGGCCAGTTCAGCGCGCCTGGCGTGCGCAAGCCCCTGGTCGCGGACACGCTCTGCGAGATGGGACGGTTCGGACAGAAGACCGGCAAGGGTTGGTACACCTACGGGGACGACCGCAAGCCGGTACCCGACCCTGAGGTGCTCGCGCTGATCGAGCAGGCCGCCACGCGAGCCGGCATAAAGAGACGAACCTTCACCAGCGCCGAGATCATCGAGCGCACGATCTACGCGCTCATCAACGAAGGCGCGCGCGTGCTGGACGAGGGGTTCGTCAGCCGTGCCGCCGACATCGACGTCATCTACGTCAACGGCTATGGCTTCCCCGCCTGGCGCGGCGGCCCGATGTTCTATGCCGATCGAGTTGGGCTGGCCAGGCTCTACGAGCGCGTCTCGGCCTTTCACCGCGAGCATGGTGAGCGCTGGGCACCGGCGCCCCTCCTCGAGCGGCTGGCCAAAGAGGGTATGACTTTCCGCGAGCTCGATAAGAGCCGCGCGATCCAGGAGCCCGCCGCCGCCAGGGCGTGAAATGAGCGCATCGACGAGTCCTCGCAAAATCAGGCCGGTGCGGATTGCACCGACCGACGCGGTTGTTCGCCGCGGCGCTGGGGGCGTGGTGTACATGCAGTCCACGCACGCGCTGGGCCCGTACCAGACGCGCCTCACGGACTCGCTCGAACATTGGGCCGCGCACGCGCACGACCGCACGTTCCTGGCGCAGCGACACGACCAGAGCGGGCTTGCCACGCCGAAGCGCGAACAGTCGGCGCGCGAAAGCGGGCCTGCCGAGCCGAAGCGCGAAGGATCCGTGCGCGAAGGCTGGCGTACGGTCACCTACGGCGAGGCCCTGAGACGTGTCCGTCGGATCGCTCAGGCGCTGATCGATCGCAAGCTGTCAGCCGATCGTCCGATTGTCATCCTCTCAGGCAACAGCATCGAGCACGGGCTGCTGGCGCTGGCCGCGATGTATGCAGGCGTGCCGTACGCCCCGATCGCGCCGGCGTATTCGCTCCAGGCCAAGGACTACGGCTCGCTCCGCCGGATCTTCGAGCGCCTGCAGCCAGCCCTGGTGTTCACCGCAGACGGCGCCGCCTACGAGCCGGCGCTGCGCGACGTGCTGACCGACGGCATCGAGCTCGTCGTCTCGTCGCCCTCCGGCGGGTTGCCGGCGACGCCGTTCGCGGATCTCGAGGGTCTGCCCGCATCGGCCGCCGTCGACGAAGCCAGGCAGCGAGTCGATGGCCACACGATCGCCAAGATCCTGTTCACATCCGGCTCGACGGGACGTCCCAAGGGGGTCATCAACACCCAGCGGATGCTCTGTTCGAATCAGGAAATGATCCGTTCCGTGCTGGCCTTCCTCACCGACGCGCCCCCGGTGATCTGCGATTGGTCGCCCTGGAATCACACGGCCGGCGGCAATCACAACTTCGGCCTCGTGCTCAGAAACGGGGGCACGCTGTACATCGACGAGGGCAAGCCCACGCCGGCGCTGTTCGGCACCACGCTCCGCAATCTGCGCGAGGTGCCGTGCACGGCGCACTTCGCCGTACCGCGGCTGTACGAAATGCTGATGCCGCACCTCCGCACGGATCCCGTCCTGCGCGAGACGTTCTTCCGTGACCTGAAGCTCCTGTTCTATGCGGCGGCTGGTTTAGGGCAGCGCTTCTGGGACGAGCTTCGCGATGTCGCCATCGAAGCGTGCGGTGAAGAGATCCTGATCATGACCGGCTTCGGATGTACCGAGACCGCGCCGTTCGCGCTGAGCACCGGCAGCGGCGGCGCGTTCGCCGGGATGCTCGGCCTTCCCGCGCCGGGCATGGAGCTCAAGCTGGCGCCGGTGGACTCGAAGATGGAGGCGCGCGCGAAAGGCCCCAACATCACCCCCGGCTACTGGCGCGACGAAGCCTTGACGAGCGCCGCCTTCGACGAGGAGGGCTTCTATCGGCTCGGCGATGCGATGGCATTCGTCGATGCCGCCAATCCGGGCAAAGGACTCGTGTTCAACGGGCGGCTCGCCGAGGATTTCAAGCTGTCAACGGGAACCTGGGTCAGCGTGGGCCCGCTGCGAGCCAGGATTCTCGCCCAGGCCGCCGGATACGCCCAGGACGTGGTGATTGCCGCGCCGGACCGCGACTTCACCGCCGCGCTCATCTTCCCGAACATGACGCTGTGCCGGGAGCTGGCGGGCGCGGCCGCACCGGAGACGCCGGCGAGGCAGATCCTGTCCGACACCCGCGTCGTCGCGAAGTTCCTGGACATCGTCAACGCGCTCGCGGCACAGAGCACGGGCAGCTCCACGTTCGTCGCGCGCGCCATCCTGCTCGAGGATCCGCCGTCGCTGGATGCCCGCGAGATCACCGACAAGGGTTCGCTCAATCAGAAGGCGGTGCTGCAGCATCGCGCCAGACTCGTCGACGAGCTCTACGCCGCTTCCCCGCCCGCGCGCGTGCTGGTCGCCACCCAGACAGCGGACTCTGCTTCGCGGACCTGACAATGCCCACACACGCCATCGACCTCGATCACCTCGTCGCCTTCGACGTCCACGTCCATCTGGAACATACCGGCGACGAGACGGAAGCGGACAAGCACGCGGCCGCCTATTTCAAGGGCGGCGCCGCCCGCGATGCCGCGTCGCTGGCCGAGTACTACCGGTCGCGAAAGATGGCCTGCGTCATCTTCACCGTGGACGAAACGCTGACCGGCACGCCTCGCCTGTCCAACGACGCCGTGCTCGAGTTTGCCGCGAGCAACGCCGACATCGCCCTTCCGTTCGTGAGCATCAACCCGACCCGCGGACCCGAAGCTGTACGCGAGGCGAAGAGACTGGTGAAGACCGGCGCGGTGCGCGGCCTCAAGCTCCATCCGCCGATTCAGGAATTCTTCCCGAACGATCCCGTCGCCTACCCGCTGTACGAAGTCTTCGCCGAGGCCCGGCTGCCGGTGCTGTTTCACACCGGGCACAGCGGAATCGGTACGGGCATGCGCGCCGGCGGCGGCATCCGCCTGAAGTACGGCAACCCCATGCCCATTGACGACGTGGCGGTTGACTTTCCGGATATGCCGATCGTCATGGCCCATCCGTCGTTCCCCTGGCAGGATGAAGCGATCTCGATCTGCCTCCACAAGCCGCAGGTCTACATCGATTTGTCCGGCTGGTCGCCGAAGTACTTTTCGCCGACCCTGGTGCAGTACGCGAACACGCTGCTGAGGCACAAAGTGCTCTTCGGATCCGACTACCCGCTGCTGACCCCGGATCGATGGCTCGCCGACTTCGAGAAGATCGGCATCAAGGACGAAGTGCGGCCGCTGATTCTGAAAGAGAACGCCCTGCGGCTGTTTGGCCTCCGCTGACCAGCCGGGTCCAAAAACCAGGACCCCGCCTACACGGACGCAGGGCGGGTCTTGCTTTGTAGACCCGCCAGACCCGCCGGGTCCACAACCAGGACCCGGCCTACGCCCCGGCAATGCAGCCCGGCCGCTAAACCGCCGATAACTCCAAGGTGAGCCCCGAGGTGACACCGTTGGAGTCTGTCCAAGACGCCCCGTCGAGCGACGAGGGCCTCGAGTCCTTCCCCGGCGAATTCAAGCTGAAGAAGAAGGACCTGAAGCGGCTGTACGATCCGACGCGGCCGCTTGATGGATGGGAACGGTACCGGGCTCTGACCGACGCCTCGGACGAGGCCTACGACCTGATTGACATCAGCAACCGCGAAGCTCGGTTCGCGCTGATCGTCATGGGCGCGCTCAACGCCCTGCCGCTCGTCCTGCTCACGAAGAACGATATCATTGCCACGATGACCAGGGGCGAGCGCTACTGGATGGTGGCGTTCCTGATCGGCTACGCGGCGCTGCTGCTCTTCTTCATCTTGCAGGCCATCGAAGCCCTTCATCCCGGCCGGTTCCGTCCATCGCTGAAGGACTGGCCGCCTGGAAATTCGGACCTGCCCGTTGGGGTGCGCTACTACGAGGACGTCATCAAGGGATCGGCCGCCCAGCATTGGTCAACGTGGCAGAACGTGCGCCTGTCACAGCTGAACGCCGAGCTCGCCGTCCAACTCCATGGCCTGGCGTTGAAGAACAACGCCAAGCACCGCGCCGTGCGCCGCCTCTACATCGGCCTCCGCGCGATGGCGTTCATGCTCGGCATCGTGCTCGCATCCTACATGTTGTTTTCCTGGACGTAGGCGGCAGGCAGTAGGCGGTAGGCAGTAGGCAGTAGGCAGTAGGCAGTAGGCAGTAGGCAGTAGGCAGTAGGCAGTAGGCAGTAGGCAGTAGGCAGTAGGCAGTAGGCAGTAGCAAGAACTCGGAATCGCCACCAGCTACAAGCTATCGCCCACTGCCTACTGCCTACCGCCTACCGCCTACCGCCTACCGCCTACCGCCTACCGCCTACTCAGTGACACACGTCCGAGCCAACGTCGGATCGCCCGCCTCCAATCGACAGGAACTCCCAGTTGTAGGCCTGCCCGCTCAAGGTGAGCTTCAGAAGCCCGTGCGCCATGATCTGCACCGCGCTCTGCGGGTGTACCTGCCGCACGGCGTACAGCCCTGACCCGCCGGTGCCGACGATGAACTGGCGGACGCCGCGCGTGTCATTCCGCTGGCCGTCTGGAGACATCGGGGCGTACCGTTCGTACATGTGCTCGTGCGCGCTCACGATGACGTCGACGCCCTGCTCGTAGAGCAGCTGCCAGAGACCAGCGACCCGCGCATTGTCCCCATTGGCGCCGGAGCTGTAGAGCGGATGGTGGAAATAGGCCAGGGAGCAGGGGGTGGCGTTGGCCGTCAGCTCCGAACGGATCCATTGCGCCTGAGCCGTGGCGGCGCCGACCGGGATGTTGCTGTTGAGCGAGAGCACGAGCCACTCTCCAGCGCGAAAGCTGAAATAACCGAGCCCCGGAGGACCTGCCTGTGTGCCAAAGTAGTCGAAGTAGGGTTGCGCGCCAGGCGACTCGTACTCATGGTTGCCGGGCGAAGGCCGTGTGCGCGCTTTGTGCCTGCCCCATACCGGGTCGTAGCAGGCCGCAAATTCCTGGGCAGTGCCATGCAGATACGCAAGATCGCCGACCGCGAGAATCGTCCCGTCCATGCTGTCGAGCATCTGGCCCGTTGCCAGCGCCGCACGTGAACCACACAGGCCGACGTCGCCCGCCGCCAGGAGTACGGTGGTCGCCGGTGTGGGGCCAGTCACCCACTGTTCCCCGTGGCCGCACGACAGTGTCACGACAGTCAGGAGACAGAGCGTGCAATACCGTAAGCCGCCGGCGTTCATGAGACCGCCCCGGCGAGCCGATACCCTCAGAGGCTTCTCATTCATGATTCGGACTGCTCGTTCAGGTATCGGTCCCTGGTCGCCTACGCCGCACCGCACTCGTCGCTCACTGTTCGCGCTGATCGCCCTGACCGCCTCGCTGGTCGTCACCACCCCTGCGGCGGCGCAGCCACCGGCGACGCCTCCTCAGCGTGACGGGGTCAGGTGGGAAGGCACGTCGCTGCATCTCGGCGACTCCGTTCGCCTGGACCCCAGGGTCCGCGTGCAGGCCGACATCCTCGTGCACGATCAATCCGACGCCATCGAGGACCGCTTTGCGTGGGGCAGCCGGCGGATCGGCCTGAATGGCGAGCTGTTCAACCGCGTCCAATTCCAAATCGAGCGCGCGTTTCAAGACGATGACGACGACGACACGGCGTGGCGCGACGTGTATGCCGACGTGCGCATCACCCGCGCGCTGCAGATTCGCGGCGGGCGATTCAAGCTGCCCTTCAGCATGGAGCGAAACACCAGCCGGGAAGAGCTCGACTTCATTCAACGAGCGACCGTCGTACGAGCCCTCGCCCCCGCAAGGGACACCGGCGTCATGGTTCATGGGCGCGTCGCTGGCCGCTTGCTCGAATACGAGGTGGGGGTGTTCCAGCACGCCGATGGGTTCGAGAGCCTGGACAACGCGAATTCGTGGGGGCCCCTTGGAGAAACACTCGCGGGACGAGTCATCCTGACACCGATCGAGGACCGCGACGACAGTGTCACGCGGGACCTCCAGTTCGGCGTCGCCGTGGTCAAGAACACCATACCTGAAGGGCTGCACGGCGTCGTCGGTCGCACGTTCGCCGGCGATCGGTTCTTCGACCGGATGCACGTCCATGGCAACCGCACACGGCTCGGCGCCGAGGCCCTGTGGACCGCGCGACGCCTGACGCTGAAGGGTGAGCTGCTCCAGTTGACCGACCAGCGCGCGCAGCAGGCGATCACCGGAGACGATCTCTCGGACCTCGTCCTGCGCGGCGGCTATATCACCGCCGTCGTCCGCGTCGCCGGGGAGCGTGGCAGGAGAGGACCCGCCGTCGATGTGGCGGCACGGATCGATCGCCTGTCACTCGGCAGCCGCAACGACACCGACGACGCCTTCACCAACCCTCGGGCCGACAACGTGGCACCGCTCCACAAGGACACGTGGACCTTTGGCGCATCCTGGCTCGTGAATCGCTGGGTCAGGGTACAAGGCAACGCGATCCGCGAGCGCCTGGTCGATCCCCTCGGCGTCCGCGACGTCTCTCCCGCCGGAACGTGGGTGAGCCTCGTCCGCCTTCAGTTTGCGTTGTGACGTCATCATCCATGCTGCATCGAGCTCGACGACTCGTCCTCACCGTCTGTGCGGCGGCGCTCGTCCTTGGCCTCGCGTCCCGGGTCTCGGCGCAGACGTCCGACGATCTGTTCAACGACAGCGTGCTCCAGACGCTGCAGCTCACCGTCCACGCGCGCGACTGGGAGAGCCTTCGCGCGAACTTCACGAGCAACGACTTCTACCCCGCTGAAGTGACGTGGAACGGCCTCCGCGCACGCAATGTCGGGATCCGCTCGCGAGGCCTCGGCAGCCGCAGCAGCGTCAAGCCTGGCCTGGAAATCAACTTCGCGCACTACAGCTCGCAGGGTCAGTTCCTCGGACTCCGGGCCCTCGTCCTCGACAACCTGACGACGGACCCGTCGATGATCCGTGAGCGGGTCGCGATGGCCTTCTTTCGCCGGTTCGGCGTGCCCGCTCCGCGCGAAGTGCACGCGCAGCTCTACGTCAACGGCCAGTACGCCGGGCTCTATGCCATCGTCGAGCCGATCGACGCGCCGTTGGTCCAGCGCACGCTGGGCGAGAGCGGCGGCGCGCTGTTCGAGTATCACTGGCTGGCGCCGTACTTCGCGACCTTCCTCGGCGAGAGTCTCGATCTGTATCCCCCGCTGTTCGAGGCGAGGACGCAGCGGGACCGCTCCACGTTCGATCTCTATGACCCGATCCGGGAGCTGCTTCGCGCCATCAACACCGCGCCGGCCGCGACGTTCATTGATGCGGTCAATCCGCGTCTCGACCTCGAGTCGACCTTGCGCCTCCTCGCCGCCGAGAGCTTCCTCGCCGAATGGGACGGCGTGCTCGGATACGCGGGCATGAACAACTTCTACCTGTATCGAATGGCCGCCACGCAGCAGGGCCAGTTGCTGCCGTGGGACGCCGACCACACGTTCCATGGCGCCGACTATCCCCTGCTGGCTGGCGCCCAGGAGAACGTCCTGATGAAACGCGCGCTCGAGGATCCGGCGCTGCGCGCGCGCTACTTCCAGCTCGTGCTCGACGCCGTCAGCTCCGCATCGAGCGGCGACTGGCTCCTGCGCGAGGTGACCAACGAGTACCTCCAGATTCGCGACGCCGTGCTGGGCGATCCGTTCAAGCCGTACACCAACGAGGAATTCCAGGCCGCGTTCATCGAGCTGGAATCGTTCGCGCGGACGCGTGCCGCGTTCGTCAATCAGCAGGTGCAGCAGCTCCGGTAGGTCCGCCTTTCCGCCTTCGCCTCCGGCTTCGGCGCGACTCGCTGACGCTCGCGCAACGCCGCGCGCCCTATAATGGGACCGGTTCGACACGGAGGCACCGACATGCAGAGACGTTTCGCAAGGTTCCTGGCCATACTCACCGCTGCTGGTATCGCACTGCTGGTGTGTTCGAGCGCCGCGTCGACTCAGTATCTGAAGCACCCGGACCCGAAGATCCCACGCACCGCGGATGGCAAGCCGAATCTCACCGCACCGGCGCCACGCCTCCCTGACGGCAAACCCGATCTGAGTGGCATCTGGAACGCGGCCGACGGCAGATTCCTGACCAACATCGCGCGACGCGCCGGCTTCGATGCGCCGTTCCAGCCATGGGCGGCGGCTCTCTTCAAAGAGCGCCAGGACAACGAAGGCCGCGACCGGCCCGCCGGACGATGCCTGCCACACACGATTCCCACCGCGATGATGGTGCCGAACTATCCGTGGAAGGTCGTGCAGACGCCCGCGCTCACCGTCATCCTGTTCGAGAACTTCACGCAGTGGCGGCAGATCTTCACTGACGGCCGCGACTACCCCACCGAACGCGCGCCCACATGGTTCGGCTACTCGCTCGGCAAATGGGACGGGGACACCTTCGTCGTGGACACGGTCGGCTTCAACGACAAAGCCTGGCTCGACGACGGCGGGCATCCACGAAGCGAAGCGATGCACGTCACCGAGCGGTTCCGCCGTCGCGACTTCGGACACCTGGATGTCGAGTTCACGTTCGACGACCCGAAGGCGTACACGAAGCCATGGACCGTCACGGTGCCGTTCAATCTGCTGCCCGATACCGACATCATCGAGAATGTCTGCGAGAACGAGAAGGACGTCGAGCACATCTTCTTTGGCGGGCTCAAGCCGAAGCCGTAGTAGAGGTTCCGTGTCGCGGTTCGCCATTCGACTGCTGGTCTCAGCGGCGCTGCTGGCAACGGCTCCGACTACCGCTGCACCCCGCGTCCAGGAGACTGCGAAAGATCCCGATCGGCTGTACGCCGACCGCGAACACCTGCAGAGCGCGTTCGAAGCCGCGTCACTATGGGAGACGCGTCTCAGGCGGGATCCCAATGACTTCGAGAGCGCCTGGAAGCTGGCCAAAGCCGGTTACTGGCTGGGCGGCCACGCCCCTGCCGATGAGCGCCGAAAGCAGTACGAACGGGGCATCCAGGCCGCAACGCGCGCGACCGCGATCCGCGGCGATCGTCCCGAAGGGCATTTCTGGCTGGCGGCCAACATGGGCGCCATGGCGGAATCGTTCGGACTGCGCGCCGGGATCAAATACCGCGGCCCGGTGAAGAAGGAGCTCGAGACGGTGCTGATGATCGACCGCGGGTTCCAGCAGGGATCGGCCGACCGCGCACTGGGCCGCTGGTATCTGAAAGTGCCGCGTCTGTTCGGCGGCAGCAAGGACAAGTCGGTCGAACACTTGCGGAAGTCCCTCTCGTATGACCCCGACAGTCTGGCGTCGCACTACTTCCTGGCGGAGACCTATCTCGAGATGGATCGCCGGGACGAGGCCCGGCGTGAGGCGCAGAAGGTGCTCGACAGCCCGATTCACGCGGAGTGGGCCCCTGAGGACCGGGAGTTCAAGCAGCAGGCGAAGGCCCTGCTCGAGCGCCTGCGATGATGCCCGTCGCCTGACGCGTACGGGAGTATGCTATCGCCGGAATTTTGCAGTTTCGCGGTAAGGAGATGACATGACTCGACTGACGCGCGCACTGGCTTTGGGGATTGTCGCGGTGGTGCTGTTGCCCGGCACGCTCAGCTCTCAGGCCCAGCTCAATTCGAAGGCGGTGGAGTTTACCAAGCCTGGCGACATCAAGTTCGTGCAGAACGCCGCGGGCACCCAGGAGACCGCGGTGCTCTTCGGAGATCCCGCGAAGCCAGGGCCCTATGTGGTACGTCTTCGATGGCTGCCGGGCAACATGAGCCGGCCGCACTCTCATCCGAACGACCGCTTCTTCGTCGTGATCTCAGGAACATGGTGGCTGGGCACGGGCGAGAAATACGATCCGAACAGCACTGTTCCGGTGGCAGCCGGCACGTACGTCTTTCACCGCGGCAACGAGATCCACTACGACGGCGCCAAGGACGAACCCGCCGTCATCCAGGTCTGGGGCATGGGACCGGCGACGTCGACGCCGGCGCCGGCTGAAAAGAAGTAAGGTTCGTAGTTAGTGGTTGGTGGTTCTTGGGTGAACCATCAACCAGCGTATTCGTTTAGCGGGTCAGCACTCCGCCGCTGATCGCTCTTGACGACACACCGAGGCACCGAGGCACTGAGGCACCGAGCAGTTCTCTCTTGTACTGCATTTGTGAATCTGGCAGAAGGGTGCGATGCCTCGGCGCCCGAAGGATTCGCCGCCGCCCGCCCCCCCGGCAGATCAGCGATGATCCGGCGCGGCCGGGACGCAAGCCGGGCGCCGCCCACGGCCGGAAGGCCCAGCGTCGACCGCCGGCCCGCGTCGCTGTCACCCCTGAGGCGCCGAGGCCCGTGGTCCTCGACGCCTTTCAACCAGCGCCGCTGCACTGACACCCCTCGCACCAACCTCGCGTCCGCCCGGATCGCACCGACCTGCTGTCACGATCGCACCGACGACCGATCGCAGAATCGCACCGACCCGCTAAACAGAGACCAACCACCAACCGGCCAAGAACCGGCGCTCTCCGCTAACCGCTGACCAACCAAGAACCACGAACCAAGAACCACGAACCAGAAATCGATCTGCGCGCTGATCGTTTCTTCGATCGAGCCGACAGCGGCCGGGGCCCCTCGCCTTGACTCGCAGGCGTCTGGCGGTTACCTTCAGTGAGAACCCGCTGAATTGGGCCTAATACTAAAGGACTAGCCCGCATGTACGCCGCCCACGCCGGCACATTGCCCTCAACCGGGGACCAGACGTTCGTGCAGCGCCTGAACGCGCAGGGGCACGAGCGCGCCCTGCAGTTCTTCACAGCCATCGTGCTGGCGCACTGGGCCGAGCATCTGCTCCAGGCATTTCAAATCTACGCGCTCGGCTGGCCGGTGCCGCAGGCACGCGGCGTGCTGGGCTATTTCTTTCCGTATCTGGTCACGTCGGAGATGCTCCACTACGGCTACGCGCTGGTCATGCTGACTGGACTGTGGCTCCTTCGATCGGGATTCACCGGCGAGCAGGATCGGAAGTGGTGGACCCTCGCGCTCTCGATCCAGTTCTTTCACCATGTCGAGCACTTTCTGCTCCAGGGGCAGTACCTGCTCGGCGAGAACTTGTTCGGACGGCCGGTGCCGACGAGCATTGTCCAGCTGTGGGTGCCGCGTGTCGAGCTGCATCTCTTCTACAACACGATCGTCTTCATCCCGATGATGGTCGCGATGTACTTCCACATGTTCCCTCCACCGGCCGTGGCAAGGCAGCAGCAGTGCACGTGCGCGTGGCACCGCGGGCTCACGCCCGCGTCCTGACGGTCGCGCTCATTCTCACGTGCCTCGTCCCGACCGCGTGTGCTGTCGGATGGGGCAGCGACGCGGATCCCAACGCGGCGATTAGCGTGAAATGGGATCTCGAACCCTCGCCACCGGCAGCGGGTACTCCCGTCGCCGCACGACTCACGCTGCACGACAAGAACCAGCAGCCAGTCCTCGGCGCGCGCCTGCGCCTCGAAGGACACATGTCACATCCAGGCATGGCGCCGGTTGTCGCCACCCTGACCGAGCGCGGCGGAGGCACCTACGAGGCGCCGATCGAGCTTTCGATGGCCGGTGATTGGACGCTCGTCGTGACCGGCGAACTTCCTGGCGGTGGACGCCTGACCAAACAGATCGAAATCGCCGGCGTCCGCCCTGCTTCGAAGTGAAGGCACTGAGGATTTTGGGAGCAACCCTCTGAACCTGTTGCGCCTGCCGCTCATCGGCTCGCTGCTCCGCTGGCGGCATGTGCGGCTGGTGTTCCAACTCGTACTGCTCCTCGTGGCCGCGGCCGTCGTCCTCCATGGCCTGCTCGGTCCGCAGCTCGCGCCGCGGAACCTGGCCACCGTGCTGACGTCGATTCACTGGCGCGGCCTGCTCATCATCGCGCTCGCGGCCGCTGGAAACCTGTTCTGCACCGGCTGCCCGATGGTCCTTGCGCGCGATGCGGGACGCCGGGTGTATCACCCTGCGCTGCGCTGGCCGCGCCGGCTGCGCGGCAAGTGGCTCGGCCTCGCCCTGCTCGTCCTGGTGCTCTTTTCGTACGAGCTGTTCGACCTGTGGTCGCTTCCGCGCGCCACGGCGTGGGTCGTCATCGGCTACTTCGGCCTCGCGGTCCTCGTTGACGTCGTGTTTGCGGGGGCCACCTTCTGTAAGCACCTCTGCCCGATCGGCCAGTTCAACTTCACGGCCTCGATGATGTCGCCAACCGAGCTGCGCGTGACCGATATCGGCACCTGCCGCACCTGTCGCACGTCGGACTGCATCAAAGGCCGCCATAGCGCGACCGAGCCCGCGCGTCTCGAGCGGCGCGGCTGCGAGCTGGGCCTCTTCCTCCCGATGAAAGTCGGCAATCTGGATTGCACGCTGTGCCTCGACTGCGTGCATGCCTGCCCGCACGACAACATCGCACTCGAGACACGCATTCCCGGAGCCGAGCTCATCGAGGCCGGACGCCGATCGGGCATTGGCCGGCTGGCTCACCGCGCTGACCTCGCCGTCGTCGCGTTGGTGTTCACGTTTGCGGCATTGCTGAACGCCTTCGCGATGACCGCGCCAGCGTATGGCGTCGAGCAGCGCCTCGCCGCGCTGCTTGGTGTGCAGTCCGAAGCGCCTGCCTTGGCGATGGTGTTCGTGATCGGATTGGTGGTACTGCCCGCGCTGCTGGTGGCTACGGCCGGAGCCGTCACGCGCGCGGTCGTGCCGGTCACGCCGACGCTTCGTGCCACCGTGATTCGCTACGCCTACGCGCTCGTCCCGGTGGGATTCGGTGTGTGGCTCGCGCACTACGGATTCCACCTGCTCACGGGTGTGCTCACGATCGTGCCGGTTGCGCAGAGCGCGGCCATCGATGCCTTCGGCCGCGCGGCGCTCGGCGAGCCGGCGTGGGGCATGGTCGGTCTGCAGCCAGGCGCGGTGTTCCCCATCCAGCTCGGATTCATTCTCCTCGGGGCGGCAGGATCCCTTGGCCTGGTGCACGCGATCTCCCTGCGCGATCATCCGTCGAGGGCGGCGGTGGCGTCGGTCCCGTGGCTCGTCCTTGTCGCGCTGCTGGCCACGACAGCGATGTGGATCCTCTCTCAACCGATGGAGATGAGGGCCGTGAGCATCATCGGATGACCCTCGCTCGAGCGGCGCTGACATGCGTGAGCCTCCTCGCCGCCTTCCCATCCTTGCTGGCGCATGCGGGTCCGCCGTTTCCGATCGTGACCGGCGTGACGCGTGGACCGTATACGATCTCGATCTGGACCGACCCTGACGCCACTGACAACGGGATGCCGGGTGGACAGTTCTGGGTGGTCATCGAGGCGTCGTCGAAAGGCGGATCGATTCCGGCCGGGACGCGGGCCACCGTGGGCATCCAACCGATTGGGCCGCCCTCCAGAGAGGTCCGGCTAAAGCCGGACACTACCTACCCATCGGATGTCCCGCCGAAGCCGGACACGACGGACCCATCGCTGAAGCCCGACACTCCATACCCATCGTCGGCCAACGCGACGCCGGTGCGCGGCGATGTGACGAACCAGTTTGCGGCGCTGGTGCTGAGCCACGAGGGTCCGTACGCCGTGCGCGTGGACGTGAGCGGTCCGCTCGGTGCGGTCAGCGTGGACGCCATGGTCGATGCGACCTACGACCTGCGCCCAGCCCCCTACATGCTGGCGTGGTATCTGGCGCCCTTCGTGCTCGCGGGGATCCTGTGGACTCGGCTGCTCCTCCGCCGCCGTGGACTCGCGCGCCGCTCCGTTTGATACAGTCCACGTGCCGTGACTTCTCCCCGCGTCCCTGGCCGCTCGCCAACCACCGCGCTGCTGTTCGGGCTGATCATCACGCTGGCAACCGTCGTCGCCTACTCGTGGTACATCTCGGGGCAGATCTCCGGACTGCGGCGGCTGCAGACCGAGTTGACCGATCGCAATCGTCGGGACTCGCTGCAGCTGCTGCGCATTCAGAACGACCTGAACCAGCTCGGTCTCGCCATGCGCGACATGCTCGACAGCGGCGAGCCGTACCCGCTCACCGCCTGGTCCACGCAGTTCGACCGCATCCACGCGGACCTCGAAGACGCGTTGAAGCGCCAGGGCGAAGTGGCGCTCGTGCGGCAGACACCGGAGCAGCGCGAGTACCTGGCGAACTCGCTGGCCCAGTTCTGGGATGCCGCCGATCGCATCTTCGAGCTGGCGCGGACGGGACGGGAAGATGAGGCGCGCGACCAGATCCGGTTGTCGCTTCAGGCGCGGCAGAACGCGCTGAGCACGGCGGTGGCGCGGCTTCTCGTACAGAACAATGAGAGCGAAGAGCAGACCGCGCAGCAGGTGCAGGACATCTACGGACGCGTGCAGCGTCAGGTGTACTGGTTCCTGGCCGCGACATTGGCCGCCATCGTCGCCACCAGCCTGTATCTGATCCACTCGAACCGCCGGCTGTTTGCGCAGCTGGCGTCGCTCTCCGACGAGCGGCGTGAGCTGGCGCAGATGCTCATCGCCACGCGCGAGTCCACACTGCGCGAGATCTCGCGCGAGCTGCACGACGAGTTCGGTCAGATCCTCACCGCTATCGGATCGATGCTGGGCCGCGCCGGCAAACACCTACCCGAGGGCTCCGAGCTCCGCTCCGATCTTCGTGAAATCAACGAGGTCGCGCAGACGGCGCTCGACAACGTTCGCGGCCTGTCGCAAACGCTGCACCCGTCGATCCTCGAGGAACTGGGCCTCGAGAGCACCGTGGACTGGTATCTGTCGACGGTCGAGAAACAGCTCGGCATCCGCGTGTCGTACGAACACGCCGGCACGGCCGCTCCGATCGACGCCACCGTCGGCATCCACGTGTATCGCGTGCTGCAGGAGGCGCTGAGCAACGTGGCGAAGCATTCGGGCAGCGATCGGGCCACCGTGCGCCTTCGCGTCCAGCCCGGTACACTGGAGCTCGACGTCGAGGATCCGGGGAAGGGACTCGTGCAGGACACCGCTCGACACGGGCTCGGCCTGGGCCTGGTCGCGATGCGCGAGCGCGCTGAGCTCGTGCACGGTACGATTGCATTTCTGACTCCGCCCGGCGGCGGCACGATCGTGCGATTGCGGGTGCCCCTGACGGTCGCCGGAGATGCGGCCGTCGCCGGAGAGCTCACGGTATGACGGAAAAAATCACGGTCCTGCTCGTCGACGACCACGCGCTGGTGCGCCGTGGCTTCAGGCGCCTGCTCGAAGACGATCCGTCGATCGTCGTCGTCGGCGAAGGGAGCAACGGCGAGGAGGCGATTCGCCTGGTGGCGGAATTGAAGCCGCGCGTGATCGTCATGGACGCCGCGATGCCCGGAACCGGTGGTCTCGAGGCGACGCGAAAGATCCTGGCCCGTGTTCCCGATGCCGCCATCCTCATGCTCAGCATGCACTCGGAAGAAACGCTCGTGCGCCAGGCGCTGGCGGCGGGCGCGCGCGGCTACATCCTCAAGAATGCGCTCGACCTCGATCTGGCCGCGGCCGTGAAGCGCGTCGCTGCCGGCGAACAGGTCCTCGATCCCGCGGTCGTTCGTCCGGATCCGCTGCCCGGAGAACGCAACCGGCGGCTCACGCCACGAGAGCTCGAGGTGCTGCAGTTAATCTGCAACGGCCTGTCGAACAAAGAAATCGCCGTCACGCTCGACCTCAGCGCCAATACCGTCGCCGTGCATCGCGCCAACATCATGAATACCCTCGGCGTGCACAAGACCGCGGAGCTCGTGGTCTACGCGATGCAGAACGGCTTGGTGAACCCGTTGTGAACCGTCGCGAGTTCCTGCGGCGCTGCGGCACGGGCGCGGCGCTGTCGGCACTGCCCATCGGCCTGACGGCGCAGACACCGCCACCCCTCGGCTTCAGTCTCGTGGACGTCACTGCGAACGCCGGCCTGCAGTTCAGACACAACAGCGGCGCCTACGGCGGCAAGCTCCTCCCTGAAACACTCGGCTCCGGCTGCGCCTTCCTCGACTACGACGCCGATGGCTGGCAGGACATCCTGTTCGTGAACGGCATGGACTGGAAGACCCCCGGGACTCGGGATTCGGGAGTCGGGATTCGGCGGTCGGGACCCGGGACTCAACGATCGCGATCCACGTTGCGCCTGTATCGCAACAACCGGAACGGCACCTTCTCCGACGTGACGCGCGCCGCGGGGCTCGACGTCGAGCTCTACGGCATGGGCGTCGCCGTCGGCGACTTCAACAACGACGGCTTTCCCGACGTGTTCGTGACCTGCGTCGGACAGAACCGGCTGTTCCGCAACACGGGCAAGGGCACCTTCGTGGACGCCACACGGGCGAGCGGGCTCGAGGGACGCGCCGCATTCAGCACCTCGGCGCTGTGGTTCGACTTCGATCGGGACGGCCTCCTCGATCTCTTCGTCTGCAACTACGTGAAGTGGACCGCCGAACACGACGTGTTCTGCAGTCTCGACGGCAGGCAGAAGTCGTATTGCACGCCGGAAGCGTACCGGGGCGAGACGTGCTGGCTGTTCCGCAACCGCGGCAACGGCACGTTCGAGGATGTGACCGCGACCTGCGGCATCTTCGACTCCAGCTCAAAAGCGCTCGGTGTTGCCATGCTGGACTACGACCAGGACGGCTGGCCGGATCTGTTCGTCGCCAACGACACGCAGCCGAACAAGCTCTATCGCAACCTGCGCAACGGACGCTTCAAGGACGTGGGGCTCGAAGCCGGGGTCGCGCTCAGCGTGGACGGCAAGGCGCGCGCCGGGATGGGCGTCGACGCCGCCGACTTCGACAACTCCGGCAGGCCCGGCCTGGCGGTCACCAACTTCGACAACGAGATGATCGGGCTGTATCGCCCACAGGGCGGCGGTCTGTACCAGGACGTGGCCACGCGGGCCGGCATCGGTGGGCCGTCGCTCAACCGCCTCGGCTTCGGGTGCGTCTTTGCCGACTTCGATCTCGACGGCGCGCTCGATCTGGTGGTGGCCAACGGCCACATCGACGACACCGTCCGGAACATCCGCGGCAACGTCGGCTACGCGCAGACGCCGCTGCTCTTTCGCAACCAGGGCAATGCCACGTTTCGCGAGGTGGCGGCGCAGGCCGGCAGCGGCTTCACCCAGCCACGGGTCGGGCGTGGCCTCGCCGTCGGCGACTTCGATCGGGATGGCGACGTCGATCTGCTCATGACCACCAACAATGGCCCGGCGGTCCTCTTCCGCAACGATCAGAAGAGCGGCCACCGCAGCCTGCGCGTGCGTCTCGTGGGCACCACGTCAAACCGCGACGCCATCGGCGCCACCGTCCGCATCTTTCACGGCGGCACTTCACAATCGCGCATGGTCAAGAGCGGCTCGAGCTACCTCTCGCAGTCCGAGCTCCCGATCACATTCGGCGTCGGCACCCGCGACCGCGTCGATCGCATGGTCGTTACGTGGCCCAACGGAAAGACCGAGGACTTCAGCAACGTCGCCACCGGGAAGTCCTACGACTGCACTGAGGGCAAGGGGATCGCAGAGACACCGAGATAAACTCCCAACTCTCAACTCCCAACTCCCAACCCGAACCTGGTCCCAACTCCCAAGCTTCAGTCCTCGCGCGCAGCCGAAGGTGGAGCCTCTGACGAACGCGACTTCCGGCTGAGAAAGTACAACGTCATCGGCTTCGTGCCTTGCTCGACAATCTCGAAGCCCGCGGTCTCGATCATCGTCCGCCAGTGGTTCGGATCCGCGCGCGGGTGGTGAGCCATGGCGGGCGAGGTGAGCAGCACCCACCAGTCGACGTTGACGATCATGAGGAGAAACTCTCCCCCGGGCTTGAGAACGCGCCCCGCTTCGGACAGCGCCTTGGGGATGCCGTCGCGGCTGATGTGATCGATCGCGTACGAGCTGATGACGCCGTCATACTCGCCGGTGGCGAGCGGCAGCTCGCGCGCGTCGCCGATCAGCGCCTCGGCGCGATTGGCCACGCCGGCAATGCGCGCGTTGAGCATGAACCGCTCCGGCGTGTTGTCGTCGATTCCGTAGTAGCCGCTGTAGATGTCCACCCCGGTGACCGTGACGCGCGGCCTCGCCAGCAGCAGGCCCACCGACGCCCGGCCAGAGCCAGCGCCGACATCCACGACGCGGCCTGATCCCGAGGCGAGGAACTGCGCGGTCGGCAGCCGCTGCGGAGTGTTGATGCCGAAGGCGTGGATCGCCACCATGCTGAAGAGAGCCCAGACGGCCGGAATGCTGGACGTAACGAGGAGCCATCGCCGCCATCGGAGCCAGAGTCCCAGGCCGGCCAATCCACCAAACAGCGCAATCGGAATCAGGTATCCCCAGAGGATGGGCCAGCTGTAGCCGAAGTCATACGTAAAAGGAGTCGTCATGCGGCAACGGTATCGATCCGCCGTTGAACCCGACATGAACAGCCCGTTCAGCTGCCGTTCAGGCTTAACCTAACACTCTAAGAACGCAACGGCATCGCGATTCAACTGCGCATGAAAGTACTGGTCGTCGAGGACGAACGCGTATTGTCACAACAGCTTGCAGGAGCGCTGGCCGAGGCCGGCTATGCGGTCGATTGCGCGGCCGACGGCGAACGGGCCGACTTACTCGCTCGCACCGAAAGCTATGACGCCGTGGTCCTCGACCTCGGGCTGCCCCGTATCGACGGTTTGACCCTCCTCCGCGGCTGGCGCAGCGCCGGTCTCAGCCTTCCGGTGCTCGTCCTGACCGCGCGCGGCAGCTGGCACGAGAAGGTGCACGGCATCGACGAGGGAGCGGACGACTACGTCACGAAACCGTTCCGCATGGAGGAGGTGCTCGCGAGGCTGCGGGCGCTGATCCGCCGGTCGAGCGGGCAGCTCCAGCCGGCGCTGCACTGCGGCACAGTGACACTCGACCCGCGGCTCTCGCGCGTGACGCGCGATGGCGTCCCGATCAAGCTCACAAGCCACGAGTTCCGCGTGCTCTCGTACCTGATGCACCAGCAGAACCGGGTCGTCTCGCAGAGTGAGTTGACCGAGCATATCTATGCTCAGGACTTCGACCGCGAGTCGAACACGGTCGAAGTCTTCATCGCGCGGCTGCGGAGAAAGCTCGGCCCCTCGATCATCGAAACCGTCCGCGGCCTCGGCTACCGGATCGCGCCGTGACGCCTTCGCTGCGGCGCCGCATTCTGGTGGGATCCATCTTCTGGACGATAGGGATGATCCTCTTGGCGAGCGCCGTGTTCAGCAAGGCGATGGATGTGAATCATGGGTTCAGGCCTCCCTTCACCGTCCATGCATGGCTGCAGGCGCCGCTGACGTTGCTGACCGGTGCATTCTGCCTGGTGGCCGGCGTGCTGCAGGTACGCCGCGGACTCGCGCCGGTCAGAAGCCTGCGCTCGCGGCTGTCGGGTGTGCATCAGGGACAGCACCAGCGCGTCGACGGCGAATACCCGGGCGAGATCCAGCCGCTGATCAACGACCTCAACGCCTTGCTCGAGCATCGGGAGCGCGCCGTCCAGCGCGCGGTGGCCAAAGCCGGCGATCTCGCTCACGGCCTGAAGACGCCGCTCGCCATCCTCGCCCAGGAAGCGGAGCGCGCGAGGGCGGCGGGCCAGACAGAGGTCGCCGAGGCGATTCGCCAGCAGGTCGATCGGATGTGCAGGCAGGTCGACTATCACCTCGCCCACGCCCGCGCCGCGGCATCCGGCGCGGCGCCGGGGGCGCGATGCTCGATCCGGGAATCGGTTGACGGGTTGACGCGCGCGCTGCTCCGCCTCCATGCGGAGCGCGGGATCGTGATCGACGTGCACGTGCCGCCGGATCTCTCGGTCCGCGTGCAGCGCGAAGACCTCGACGAGATGCTCGGCAACCTCCTCGACAACGCCTGCAAGTGGGGACGGTCCCGCGTCACCATCGGCGCCTCTGCAACTGACAGCGGCGTCGACATCGTCGTGGACGATGACGGAACCGGGCTACCGGAGATGATGCGGGAAGCCGTCCTGCAACGCGGGGTGAGGGCGGATGAAGCCGCGCCCGGCTCCGGACTCGGCCTCGCGATCGTTCGTGACCTGGCGGAGGTCTATCGAGGCTCGATCGCGCTGGACGCCTCGCCTGAGGGTGGCCTCAGAGCCCGGCTGCGACTGCCCGCATGAACGCGTAACATCATCTGCGCGCTTTCAGGATGGGTCGCGCAGTGCGACCCATCCCTGCATCGACCTTACCTGGCCGTGATCTTCAGATTGGAAAAGTAGCCCTCGGTGCCGGGGCCGACCCACAAGGCGACGCCTCCGTCTCGCGGCTCGAGCTTCAGATCGTTGACGATGAGGCAGGGTTGCTCCGCTCCGTGCACGTAAAGCCGCGCCCTGCGGCCCTCTACCTCGATCTTGTACTTGGTCCAGACACCGGGCTCCACATCCACATACGACTCGTACTTTTCAGGAGCCTCCTTACGCGATCGGGCGAAGTCGAAATCCGGGTGTGAGCTGTATTGGGTGGAGTGATTTCGCCTGACCTGATCGTCGGCCCGGCCGTTGGTGGGTCTGAGATAGATGTACTCGTAAGCCCCATCACCTTGGAGCCGAAAGGCGATGCCAATGAACCCGCGCGCGCCACCGCCCGCACCGGCAGCCGGTTGGCCAGCTACATCCACTTCGATGGTGCCGTCCCGAAACGACACCTCCTTGACGACCGCATACGAAGCGGCGTTCGGAGCGTCTGGCGCGGCCAGGACTCGAATCGCACTCCGACCTTTGTAGTTGGTCTCCGCGATCGAGACGTTCCTCCCTTCCAGTCGATCGACGCGTTGGGCCGCAAGCGGGACGGCAAGGAGCACTGAGAGAGCCGCCAGTGTCACGCTCATGGCTGAAGGGAAGACGGTGCTCAGGTAGTTGGTCAGTTCCGGGGCAAGGATTCCCTGGCGCTCCGCCCATTCCAGGTCCGCTCTGGAGACTTTCATTCTTACTCCCCTGTCGGTCCGGCTAACGCTGCGCCGCCTAGTTCTCCACCAGCCGCTCGATCGATTCGAGTACCAGGACATCAACCGGGCCGCGGCCGGGTTGCAGCTTGAGTCCAAGCTGTTCGTTCAAGGCGGTCACAAACGATGGCAGGTCCGGATCGCCCGTCACTGACAAGCCTGGCGCGTAATCCATCATGAACTTGAAGGTCCCCGTCAGGCCCGTTCCGTCCAGCACCACGCTTTCAGTGTGGACGCCGGCCAGACCAGCAATACCAGAAATAGCGCCGCAGCCTCCTATCGTCATCGCTCCGGGCGGTGTATCCCGGCGAGTCGACGCGGCATCCTTGCAATCGTCGGGTCCTGGCACTCGCAGCAAATTGGGACCGAGGCGGCCATCGCTCCTGGCCAGCACCAGAGTCCTGATCGGCATCTCGCGCGTCTCGCGTCGAATCACGAGACGAAACCGGTCCTCGAGCAACGACCGGAGCATCAGCTGAACCTGTGCACTGGGCACGTCCCCTTCAGCCTTTGCCTCGATGTCGAACCTCTCAGTCCTCGCCCAGCTCGGCACCTTCTCTAACCGATGGTCCGGCACACCATAGGCATACTGAATCAGGCGGATGAGCGGCATATTGGTGGCAACGAAGCGCCCACCAGGCCGGACGTCCTGTTGCCAGTCTGACCGCGTCGACTGATTGCGCCTGACTGCGGCCACCTCGAACGTCGGCGTCGGTTCCTGAGCGCCGACCGACGTCGCAAGGCTCGTCACAAGAACGGCCAGCAACCACACGACGGGCGGTGGCGGCAGTCGCAACATCACGAAAGCTCCTGAGGCGCCATCATCGCACAAGCCGTTCATTGTCGTGGGCAGATGGCCGCGGGTCAACTCTAGTATCTCCAGAGTATTGCTGCTGGGTTTGGCGACCGGTACAGTCGAGCGCGTGCCTCACATCGCCGTACCCGAAGGCGTGCATGGGATGCGCTCGCTGCTGGCCTTTCGGCCGGAAGTGGCCGGGCCGATCGGCACGCTTGCCGACGTCCTGCTGCACGCGGCGAGCACACTTACCCGTGGCGAACGCGAGCTCATCGCGTCGTACGTCTCGACGCTCAACGACTGCACCTTCTGCGCGGCAAGCCATTCGGCAATCGCGGCCTGCCACTTTGACGGCAACGAGCCTCTCGTCGCCGCCGTCAACCGCGATCCAGAAAGCGCGCCAGTCTCGAGCAAGCTGAAAGCGCTGCTCGCGATCGCCGCCCGCGTGCAGCATGGCGGCCGGTCTGTCCAGGACAGCGATATCGCACGGGCGCGCCGCGAAGGGGCGACCGATGTCGAGATTCACGACACGGTCCTGATCGCCGCGGCCTTCTGCATGTTCAACCGCTACGTGGACGGACTCGCGGCGTGGACACCCACCGATCCCGCCAGCTACCGCGAGCGCGCACGCCTGGTCGCCGAGCACGGCTACGCCGCCTCGCTGCCATCAAGGTAATGGGCGCACCTCCGCCGTCCTTTGCATGGGACGACTGGTACGCCACCGTCGGCGGCCGATCGATTCAGATCGCGGAAGTCAGCGACCTGCTGCAGAAGATCTATCACGACCAGTACACGCGGTTCGAGGGTGAAGTCGCGCACGATCGACGGACCTTCGATTCTCCCGGCGAGGCGACGCGCCATCTCAAGGAGAAAGCCCTCGAGTTCGGCGCCGATATCGTCGGCATGTGCGAGATCGAGCCGAGCGACGTGTACCGCGGCCGCATCGTCACCGAGCGGTTCGCGATCGCCGTTGGCCAGCGGATGCGCTGGCGCGAGTTCCAGGTCGTGCCGTCACGCGAATCCGCGATCGAGTGCCTGCGCGTCTACTTCACGCTCGGCGAAACGGTCATTCAGCTGGCCGCGTACCTGCGGTCAATCGGCTACGCCTGCAAGGTCGAGCATCCGATTGGCGACAGCGACCTGCTTCACGTCCCCATCGGCCTGAAGGCAGGATTCGGAGAGCTCGGGCGGCACGGCTCGATCATCCACCCGACGCTTGGACCGCTGTTCAGGATGGGCAGCGTCATCACGTCGCTCGATCTCGAGATCGACCATCCGATCGACGCCGGCATCGCGAAGTTCTGCGACTCGTGCCGCGCGTGCCGGAAGTACTGCCCGCCGCACGCCATTCCCGACGAGCGCAGCCCGGAGGCCGGCAAGGATCATCTCGGCTACGACCGGTACGTCGTCGATACCGGACGCTGCTTTCCGTATTTCGCCAAGTACTCCTACTGCTCCATCTGTCTGCCGGTCTGCGTCTACAACCACAAAGAATGGGCGCGGGATTTCGACGGCAGGGAGACGAAGTCATTCCCAACCGTCATCATGCTCCAGGCGCCTCCGCCATCGGACCTTCCCGATGCGGATCACCGGCACACCTATCCAAGGATTCAGCGTCCATGAAACTGTTCGTCACGTTCGTGACCTTCGCAATCGTCGTGACCCTCGTGGTGAGAGACTCGAGCGCTCAGCCCGCCGTCGCCACGCTGGCCGGCCGCGTCATTGACGCGCAGAGCACGCCCACGCCGGGCGCCATAGTCACCGTACGATCGTTGGCCACCGCCACGACGTGGAATGCCACGAGTGACGGCGAGGGGCGCTTCGCGTTTCCCATGCTCTCGCCGGGACAGTATGGCGTCGAGGTGCAGTTGAGCGGGTTCGCCCCGTGGCGGGCCGACGCGGTGACGTTGCTGGTCGGTCAGGACCAGGTGCTGAGCGTCCAGCTCAGGGTCGGCGGTGTGCAGGAAGCGGTCGTGGTGCGAGGAGACACGCGTCCACTGACCACGGCGGTCGACGGTGTCCTGTCCGCGGCACGGATCGAATCGCTGCCTCTCAATGGCCGCAACTTTCTCGAGCTGGCGCTGCTCGTGCCCGGCAACAACCCGACTCCGCTATTCGATCCGACCAAGACCAACAGCGTGCTCATCGCCTCCGCGGGTCAGATGGGGCGTGGCGGCAACATCACCATCGACGGACAGGACAACAACGACGATGTCGTCGGGGGTCCGCTGATGAACCTGCCGATCGATGCCGTGCAGGAATTCCAGATCGCCACCAACCGCTTCGGAGCCGACCTTGGCCGCTCGGCCTCGTCGGCGATCAACGTCGTCACCCGCTCTGGCACGAACACGAACCGGGGCACGGCGGCGATCTTCGCCAGAGACGACTCATGGCAGGCGCTGCCATCCACGCTCGACGAATCCGACGGCACGCCGCCCTTCGGGCGGCAGCAGATGTCCGGCGCCTTTGGCGGGCCGATTCGCCCGGATCGCCTGTTCTGGTTCGGCGCCGGCGAATTCCGCAACCAGGAGGGGGCCGTGCTCGTCGGCACCCGCAACACGGCCACCCGAACGATCACCCGCAGCTTCGCACCGGCTCCCCTGCACGATGGTCTGTGGTCACTGCGCCTGGACTCCGGCGGCGCCGCGAGCCGGTTCTCGGTGCGCTACGCCGGTGAATGGGCCACCGATACCGCGGCCAGCTCCGTCGAACGGGCCCTCGGCTCGGCGACCCAACGCCAGGACGCCATGAACCGGTACAACAGCCTGCTCGGCTCGTGGATGTCGGCGCCAGGCAGCACGTTCGTCAACGCCCTGCACGGGAGCGTCAGCACCTTCCTCAACAAGACGCTTCCCATCGCCGTCGCCCCGCAGCTCACATTTCCAAGCCTTCAGGATGGCGCGTCGTTCCGGATGCCGCAGGAAACCCTGCAGAGGAGAATCCAGATCGCCGACAACGCCACGCTGGTGCGCGGTGCGCACAGCGTCAGGCTCGGCGGTGAGTTGCAGCGCATTGACGGGGAGTTCCGGCTTGGCGTCTTCCAGCAGGGTCGCATCGAGCTGATACAGGACTTCCCCGTCGCGGACTTCACTGGAGACGGCGTGGTCAATGACAACGACCTGCTCTTCGCCGTGACGCTGCGCAGCGGGAAGCCGGATCAGTCTCTCATCCAGCCTGACGCAGACAATACGCACGTCGCCGGCTTCGTGCAGGACGATTGGAGCGTGTCGAACCGCCTCCAGTTGAACCTGGGCCTCCGCTACGAGATCGATACCGAGGTCAACAACCAGAGCCGTGTCGATGAGTTGAACCCGATCGTCCTGCCCTTCGTGACCGGCGAGCGGCGGCGTGACCTCAACAACGTTTCGCCCCGCTTCGGCTTTGCGTGGAATGTGAATGACGAGGGGCTGCTCGTGCGGGGCGGCTACGGCATCTACTACGACCGGATCGTGCTGCAGATTCAATCGCTGGAGCGCGGTCTCGACGGCCGCGCGCTGCCCATCGAGGTGCGCGCGGGCAACGTCTTCTTCCTCGATCCGACTACGGGACGTCTGCCGCCGTTCGCGCCCACCGTGTCGAACCCGTTCACCGGCTTCATTCTGCCGGGCGCGGGCGCGTCGGGCATCAACATCATCGATCCGCACTTGCAGAACCCGTCGGTGCAGGAATTCCATCTCGGTATCGAGACGCAGGTGATGGGCGCCCGCCTTCGCGTTGACGGGGTCCACAATCGCGGCACCCACTTCCTCATCGGCCGGACGGTTGGCGAGGTCTTCAATCCCGTGGTGGGCGGACCCGACCGTGTCGTGAACGTCGAGTCGAGCGCGCGCACCAAATACGACGCGCTGCTCCTGTCCGCGGACCGTCAGCTCCCCGGTGGCCACAGCCTCCATGTCGCATACACATTGGCGAAAGCGTTCAACTACGCCAACGACGATCAGATTCCATTCCTCAACGGGCCGATCGATCCGAACGACCTCGGGCGCGAGTACGGACCGACGCCCAACGATCGGCGGCACCGCGCCGTGCTCTCGGGACAGACGATGCTGCCAGGGCGAGTCAACCTCGCGGGGCTGTGGACGATGTCGTCGGGCGTGCCGATGGACATCATCATGCCGGATGGACAGAGCCGCGTGCCGGTGCTGCAGCGAAACGCCGGCGGGCGGCAATTCCACACCGCACGCGACTTCAATGCCTTCATCACGCAGTTGAACGCGGGCGGTGGGATCGAGGGCGTGCCCCTCCCGCTCGTCTCCGACACCGCGCGCTTCACTGATCGCTTCAGTTCGCTCGACCTCCGCGTGTCGAGGGTGTTCGCGGCGGGCTCACGGGTTCGCTTCGAACCGATGCTCGAAGTGTTCAATCTCTTCAGTGTCACCAACATCCTCGGCATCTCCAACGTGAACTACTCCGGCTTCTCGAACGTGCTCGTGCGCGACTCGGAGGAGCCGGGAACACCTGGCTTCCTGCGCTCGAGTGGATTCGGGCAACCCGCGACCACGGCCGGAGGCGTGTTCGGATCCGGCGGACCACGCGCCATGCAGCTCGCAGCGCGCGTGACCTTCTGACGACCGCCCGACGGCTTGGTCCGTGGGCGGCCACTGCCATGGTGGTCAGCCAGGTGGTTGGCGTCGGCATCTTCCTGACGCCGGCGACGATGATGCGCACGGTCGGCAGCCTGTGGGCCGCGCTGGCCGTGTGGGCGGGCATAGGCCTCCTGAGCATGGCCGGGGCGCTGTGCTACGGCGAGCTCACCACCAGATTCCCCAAGGCCGGCGGCGGCTACGTCTTTCTCCGCGAGGCGTTTGGTGCGCGCAGCGCGTTTGTCTACGGCTGGATGGCGCTGCTCGTGATGGACCCCGGCATCACCGCCGCGCTCGGCATCGGCCTCGCACAGTATCTTCTCGCGGCCATCGGCGGCCCTGCCCGACTGGTTCCGCCGGTCGCGATTGCGACCATCGTCTGCTTCGGCCTCGTGACGTTGCTGGGTATCAACGCCAGCGCACGTGTGCTGCGCTGGACCGCTGCCGCGAAGCTGGCGATCGTGGCCGTGCTCGTCGGTGCGGCAGTCACCCAGGCCGGCGGTGACCGGGGGCTCGCGGCGTGGTCGGGCGCGACCGCCGTTCTCACTCCCGAAGCCCTTGCCGCTTCAGTGATCGCGGCCTTCTTCGCATTCGGCGGCTGGTGGGAGTTGGGCCGGATGTCGGAAGAGGTCGAGTCGCCTCGGAGGACGATGCCGCGCGCGCTGATCGGAGGCATCGCGCTCGTGACGCTGATCTACGCAATGGCCAGCATCGCCTACACGCTGGGTACGTCCGGACCGATCTCCGGAAGTGACGAGGCGTTTGTCTCCATGGTCGGCGCCGCGCTCTTTGGAAACGCGGGCGGGCGGCTGCTCGCGGTCATGGTCGTCGTGGCGGTCGCCGGAAGCCTCGCGGCCACACTGCTGGGCGCGCCGCGCGTGTATGTGGCGATGGCGCGGGATGGTCTCTTCCCGCAGCGGCTCGCCCGCTTCGACGAGCGCCGTGGATCAGCACCCGCATCGACCATCGTGCAGATCGTGCTCGCATCCGGTCTCGTTCTGCTCGGGACGTTCAACGAGATCCTCGGGTACTTCGTCCCCTGCGCCGTGTTCTTCCTCGGGCTATCGGCCAGCGCGGTGCTCGTCCTGCCGAGACCGGTCGAAGGCACTACCGTATTCAGAGCGCCACTGCACCCGCTGCCCATCCTGCTCTTCCTGGTGTTGATTGTGTCGGTGCTGGGGCTGTTCCTCGTCGGTCAGCCCAGGCAGACGCTGCTCGGCGCCGCCGTGGTCGCGCTCGGGGTGCCGGTCTCCTGGTTCGTCCTGCCGCGCGCGCTCAAAGCGACCTGAGCGCAAACGTTACCGTGTCCGGGACACCGCCGTTCGTCTGCGATCACTGCGCGCTGACGGGGAAGAGCATGAGGAACTGCCGTCCGTTCGGCATCAGGTCGAACTGACGCCGGTACTCGGCCTGCGCGAAGCCCTTGATCGGCAGCGGAACAGGCTCGGCCTTCGACGAGGGGTCCTTGGTGTTCACGTCCAGCCGGAACATCTGGTGGTCGCGATCGAAGTAAAGGGAGCGGCCGTCGGCGGCCCAGAGCGGGTGCGAACCGCCGTCGCGCGTCAGCTGATGGCGGGTGCCCGGGACCGGCTCGAGCCAGACTTCGTATCGGCCGGTCTCGTTGGATGCGTACGCCATCCATTTGCCGTCCGGCGACACGGCGCTACTATGCTGCGCCGAGTTCGGCAGGTCGATGGTCGGCGTCACTTTGCGGGATGACATGTCGAACACGGCAATGCCGTAGTCGCGATTCCCCGCGCTCTCCTTCAGCGTCAGAAAGCGCATCTGCGATCCACCGGCATTCCAGCCCTCGGCGGCGCGTGTGTCGATCAGATGTTCGGCCTCGCCGCTTCCGTCCGCGCGGCGCCAATGCACCGCGTCACCACGCTCACCGGAGACGATGAACACCAGCCGCTGGCCGTCGAGCGTCCACATCGGCGCCCAGTTGATGGCACCGACCACGAGGGGCAGCGGCTTTCGCCCGGCGATATTCGAGAGGTCCGCCGTCCAGAGCCGCGGCCCATCCGGTCCCGACAGGTCGCGCGTTTCGAACGCCACGCGCCTGCCGTCGGGTGAGACGCGCGGCGCGTAGACCGTCGGCGGGAGCTGACCGAGAACCTTCTTCGTGCCATCGACGTCGACCAGCGCGAGCTCGAAGCCGGCGGGCATCTGGGCACGTGGCCGACTGCCGCCGAGGAGCACCGAGAGCGTGAGCGCCAACACGAAACTGCTGCGAACGATGTGTCCAGTCATGTGTCAACTCCTTCGCGCCCAGGCAGGCGGGTCTAAAGACCCGCCTCTACGATCTGCAATCGCTGAGTCACTCGGCGGCCAATGTCTCAACTGGATCGACCGCCGCCGCCCTGCGCGCTGGTATGTAACTGGCCAGCGCGGCGGCCATGCCGAGCACGCCGAGGACGGCCGCATACGTCGGCGGATCGAGCCGCTCAACCCCGAACAGCAGCGACGACATCCACTGCGTCAGCGCGATCGCTGCCACCAGGCCCACGGCGGCGCCGGCCGCCGCCAGTACCAGTCCCTGACGCACGAACATTCTCATCAGCTCGGCCGGCGCGGCGCCGAGCGCCAGGCGGATGCCGATCTCCCGTGATCGCTGCGAGACGACGTAGGCAATCACGCCGTAGATGCCAATCACGCCGAGCATGAGCGCCATCGCCGCGGCAATGCCGAGCATGACCAGGGCGAACGACGTTCGCGCCAGCGACGCGTCGTAGAGATCTCTCATTGTCCGGACGAGGAACACGGGCATGGTCGGGTTGACCGACTGCACGGCGTTTCGGACACCGCCAAGCAGGCTCTCGCGACCCGCCTGCTCGCTTCGGATGACCAGGTTGACTGGCCGGGTGATGTACAGCGGCGCGCCGCTGAAGTTCTCCATCATGACCGGCCAGTACGCCATCGCCGGTGCGGGCTGATGCACCGCATCCTCGTGGACGTCTTCGACGACGCCGATGATGTCGCGCCAGACGGGCGCCTGCGGAGACTCACGAATGCGCTGCCCCAGCGCCGCCGCCGGTGAACCCCAGACTTCACGGGCGAAGCTCTCGGAGACGATGGCCACCCTCGCGCGTCCATAGGTGTCATTCCAGGTGATGTCGCGCCCGGCGATCATCCGCGTGCCGATCGCGTTGAAGTAGCCGGGCGATACCATCTTCATTCGACGCATGGGCGGCATCGTCCCCGGGGCGTAACTCTGTCCATCGACGTAGATCGTCTGCGTCCACACGCGTATCGGCCCTTCCATCGGCACGGCGCTGGCGAAGGCGGCGGCCGTCACGCCGGGAAGGGCCGTGATCTTGTCGAGGATCTCGTGCTGTATCCGGGTGGCGCGTTCCGGGTCTGGCACCTGCTGCGGAGGCACCCATACTCTGGCTGTTTGGAGATCAGCGGTGGTCGCAAACCCTGGCTTGACGTTGAGCAATGCTTGAAACGTGCGGATCATCAGGCCCGAGCCGACCAGCAGTACCAGCGCCAGCGCCACCTGCACGACGACGAGCGAATTGCGCGTCCGCTGCCGCTCGCGGCTCGCGCTCGCGCCGCGCGCCGAGCCACCGAGCGGCGCGCCATGCTGCGCGGCGTGTTTCAGCGCGGGTAGCGCGCCGAACAGCAGGCTCGAGAATAGTGAGACGACGACGGCAAACACCATCACCCGTGGATCGAGCGAGATGTCCTCGACACGCGGCAGCGTGGTTGGCGCTGTCGCGACGACGACCGAGAGGCCGGCATAGGCGAGCGCGACGCCCAGAGCACCGCCGATGAGCGAGAGCACCAGGCTCTCGGCCAGCACTTCCCTCGCGATGTGTCCTCGCCCCGCGCCGAGCGCCGCCCTTACCGCAAATTCCTGACGCCGGCTCTCGGACCTCACCAGCATCAGATTCGCAACGTTCGCACAGGCAATCAGCAGGACCATCCCGATGGTAGCCATCAGGATCCAGAGCAGGTCGCCGACGCCACCGACGACGGCATCCTTCAACGGTTGCACCGCCGGCGTGATCCGCCAGTTCTCGAACACCTGCCGCCCGGTGTTGGGCGGTATCGGCCACGCCTTGAGCCAGATCGGCAGCATCCGGGCGATGTCAGCATCGGCGTCGACGGCGGTCATGCCAGGCTTGAGTCGCGCGAGCGCGGAGAAGTTGAAGCCATCGACGGTCAGCCGGCTGCGATCGAAGATGATCGGAATGATCACCTCGGCGGCGGGCTCCATGTCGAGGAATCGAAACCCCTCAGGCATGATGCCGACCACTTCGGCCGGGTTCGAGTCGGCGGTCAGCCGACGGCCAATCACTGAGCGCTCGCCACCGAACCGCCGCTGCCAGTAGGCGTGAGTCAGGATCATCGGCATCGGCGCCGAGGCACCCGCCGTGGTGTCGGCCTCTGTAAAAAGCCGTCCCAGCTGCGGCTGGATGCGCAGCGCCTGCAGGACGTCGTAGGTCACAAACAGTGCGCGCGCCTGCTCTGGCTCTCCGAGGCCGGTAATCGTCCGACCGCCGTCGCCGTACAGCCCGATGTGCTGAAAGACGCGGCCCTCCTCGCGATACGTGAAGTACTGCGCCGGGGACATGCGGAGCTGGTCGACGTTGAGGCCTGGAGCCACGTGTTTGATGCTGACGAGCTCGTCGGCGTCCGGGTATGGCAGCGGCTTGATAAGCACGCCATCGACGACGCCGAAGATCGCGGTGTTGGCGCCGATCCCGAGCGCCAGCGTCAGAACGACCGCCAGGGTGAACCCGAGGCGCCGCCGCATGCCGCGCAGCGCCAGCCGCAGATCGCGCCCGACCGTGTCGAGCAGGCCGATGGTGTTCATGCGATAGATCTCCTCGCGGATCCGGACGGTGTTTCCGAGCTTGAGGTGGGCCGCGCGGCGCGCCGCCTCGGGCGACATGCCACGCGCGATGTTCTCCTCCGTCTCGATCTCGAGGTACGAGCGCAGCTCCTCGGCGCGATCGCCGTCCCAGTACGTTCTGCGAAAGAACCTTCGCCAGCTCATGGCTACTCCGCCGAGGGGTTGAGAATCCCGCCGATGGCGCGGACGATTTCTGCCCAGCGCGTCGTCTGCGCCGCCAGCTGTTTGCGGCCGGTTGGCGTCAGCCGGTAGTACTTCGCCTTGCGGTTGTTGTCGGAGGTGCCCCAGAACGACGCGATCCAGCCGCGATTTTCCAATCGGTGAAGGGCGGGGTACAAGGAGCCGTGCTCGATCTGGAGTACGTCCTCCGAGCCACGCTCGATGGCGTGGGCGATGGTGTGGCCGTGCGCGGCACCGGTCACCAGGACCCGGAGTACCAGCATGTCGAGCGTGCCCTGGGGCGTCTCACTCTGCAGCGGCGATTCACCTCGCGGCACGGCAACCCCTCTTTCCAAATGATGATCTATGCATGTGAATCCCTTCAAATGAGGCGATACGAGGGATCTATGTACTTTGTTCAGAAGATTATCTAGTGGAGCGTGCGGAGGCGTCAACCGGCCAGGAGGTAGATCCTGAACAGTGCGGCGTTAATCGCGACTCAAGCTATGAGGCACTGCCGCGATGCGCGCGAGCTGATGTGTCCCCCACGACCAAGGATCCCGCCGCCAACGTGGTGAGTCCCCTGCGTCATCAACGATTGGCCGTCTATCGAGCTGGCTCGAAGAGCTCGATTGGATTCCCGTCGGGATCTTCTACCTGGATCTGTCGGCCGCCGGGACCAGCCTCCATCTGATTGCGAAACTTCACCTCCGCGTTCTTCAGCGCGTCGATCTGCGCCGGCAGATCCACCACGCGCAAGACCACTCGATTCCACCCGCCCGGCTGCTGGGATTCGCCGCCGGGCATCGGACGAGATCCCGATGCTCCTGGCCCACTGAGCAGCAGCATGAAATTTCCGAGCGACACACTCGCAAACGCGGGAAGTTGCTGATGTTCCAGCCTGAAGCCGAGATGGTCCGTGTAGAAGGCCGCCGCCCGCGCGACATCCGTCACCTGATAGCGCACGCCGTGTACGCTGAAGATGCCAGGTGGCTTTTCACCGCCGGTGTCATTGGCGCCGGTGGACGATCCTCTCTGTTTCTCGTTCATCACACGCTCCTAAGCTAAAGAGTCCCAGTTCGAGCGCAAGAACCGGATGGCGCCGTACCAGCATGTCCATCTAGTGTCGGCTGGGGCTGCTCTTCGGCGGCCTGGGAGGGAACCATTCGTGAATGCACTTGTGAATCGCGTGGCGATCGTCACCGGAGCCAGCTCCGGCATACCGCCGCGAGCACTCCTGAAGCGATGGCGTTCGTCCGTGGCCTGCACGCCATGAAGCGAATTGCCGCTCCAGAGGAATTGCCCAATCGGCCCTCTACCTCGCCTCCGATGCGTCGAGCTTTACGACGGGAACCGCGCTGCTCGTGGATGGTGGCGTATCCATCAATCGAACTTAGATCCGATTCGGCCCGAATGGAGCGCACGACGCGATGAATAGTGCGATCCCTTCTGGGAATGGTGGACCTGACTCCCCTTGCCGTTATCGGCGGCAGTGATCGGACCGGACGGCATTCGCGGTGACCGTCTCGTGCGAGTGCGCGGCCCCGAGGGCGTGCGCACGGCGCGGCGACACGTTCGCTTCGTGCGCGAGAGCCAGCTGGCTCAAATTCCTGGCCCGCCGCCAGTGCTGCAGCAATGGTCCTATGGAAGGATGGCTCTCACCGTGAGGTTGTGCGTGCGCCATGCCGACCATTATGAGGTCGCAATGCGCACCCACAATTCCCTCACAGGTAAGCGCGGCGCCGGAGCGGAGCTCAGCGAGTCCACTCCGCCATCGTCGCCGCGAGGGTGGGGATAACTCCGACAACCGCCTGGAGGGTCCGAAGAGCGTCTCCCGCCATCTCCGGAGCGGACTCCGGGGTGTGAACGGCGTAAGTGGTATGCGTCATTTCTGCACCACGGCATCGTGAAACGAGCGCCACAGCGCCAGAAACTCGTCCCGAACGTCGGCGGGATACTGTTTCTCGTTCATGCCGTCCGAGATGATCTTCAAGAACGTCGACCAGTTCCCTTCCGTGATGCCAAGCCCGTCGTGCACCGGCGGCATCGCGCGGCCGACATACGCGCAGGGACCGCCGGTCCTCTGACAAATCAGTTCGACGACGAATTGGAATTGTCGCTGTTGGCTGTCCTTCCCGTGTCCGCGAAACATGTGTGCGAGCTCGGGATGTTGCGCCACGCGAGGGAACACGAGTGCAACATAAGACGTGACGCCGTCGTACCCGCCCAGACGCTGGTAGAGTGTCGGGCGCGAGTTCGAGATCTGGCCATGCACGACGTCGTGCGCGGGGGCGAGCGATACGCTCAGCAGGACCGCACCGAGCACCGCCGCGCGGCGGTGGGCTGGCACGGGCAGGCTACTTCCAAAGATAGTCATCTGAGGCTCCATGTTTTTGCCGACATTCGGCGGAGCCTCAGTATTGAAGTTCTCTGGCGAAGGCTCAATTCCCTGCGAAGTAAGCGCGGATCTGAGCTAGGAAGCGCCAGGCCACAATAAGCACGCGTGAACGACATGATGGCCGTGCGCGCTTGCTGCAGCCGCTTGTTTAGGGCCTGTCCGAAGAATGTACACAGATATCGGACAGGATTATCGCTGAGCCGGTCAGCAGCCAGCTCAGGATAAACCCTTCGGGCTGTCTACTTCCCTCCATAGACCAGGAACATCTGGTGCGGCAGGAAGTCGTGGCTCGTCTGGAGAGCGAAGCCCGCCTGGGCCAGTTCGGCGCTGATCTGGTTGGGCGTGAACCGGAACTCCTCGGGCGGTCCAGACGGTGCGCCCTTCCGGAAGTCGACGATCGCGAGACGCGACCCCGGCTTCATGCGGGTTTTCAGCGCCGTGAAGTAGGCCACTCGATTCGGGATGTGGTGGTACGTATCAACGACGAGCACGATATCCACTGGTTCCGGCAGGTTGGTGCCGTCGGCTCCCGCTTGCACGGCAACCACGTTCTTCAGCCCCTCGCGCACGGCTCTTTGCCTTACGTACTCGACCATCGATGGTTCGATGTCGACGGCATAGACTCTCGGCGCGGCTGGCGACTTCGCCAAGCGGACGGTGAAGTAGCCAGTCCCAGCACCGATATCAGCGACGATCTGCCCAGACTTCAGCTCCAGCGCATCGATGACCCGCGCGGGCATCTGCCATTCGTCGCGCGCGGGGTCGTCGAAGCTCTTCGCCCACTCGTCGGCGTTGTCGAAGTGGCGCCCGAAGTGATCGGCTTGAGCTCCGGGTGCGTCGTGTGCACCCTTCTGCGCGGCGTGGTCGGGCGTGTGCCCCGGAGCGTTCTGCAGCGAGACCGGATCGTCCGTTGCGTGTTCCTTGATCTGGTACGTCAGGAACTCGTGGACCGCCGCGCGCGCTTCGACGTTGGCCGTGGCGATCCGAACGATGCCGCCTCGAGCGGTCTCCGCGAACGTGTAAGCAATCTCGGCCTTGAGTCGTTGCATCGCCGGGACTCCGGGCGGCACTTCGCTGTGAGTCATAAACGGCTTCTGGAAATCGCCCTGACGAAATGCCACGGCGATCTCCCTAAGATGGGCTCGAATCTGGTCGCGGATTGCCGCATCGGCTGGGTCGTTGGCCTCGACCGCAATCGATCCGCCGTCGGCGGTGAGATTGAAGTGATGTGTGGTCCTGTCCTGATCGAAGCCCATGGCCAGGTTGCCGTGTTGCTTCATCTCGGCGTCCTTCTTCATCTGGGCCATGTGCTGCTCGTGGCTCATGCCCGCGGGCATGGCTGTGTGCTGGGCATGGGCCGTCGGCGCGAGGAACAGACCGAAGAACGCGAAGAATGCCGTCGAACGCAAAAGTGGACTCATGGTCATATCCTGGACCCTGGAACGGTTCCGGAGTCAAGCAGTGTGAGGTAAACAGCGAGCGAGACGGCCGCGAGAACTCGCTGCCCTCGGTGCAACCATGGGGCGTCCAGGGCGCAGCCCCACGTCTTCAGAAATAGTATCGAGCTCGGAGTTCGAACCGCACGTCCGCCTGCTTCTCGCCGAATTCCGTTCGCGACCCGCCGCGCTGGATGTTCGCCACCCACCGCAGCTCGAGGTTCTCGATCGGCTTGTACTGCACTTCGGGCAGGAGCGAATAGCTGCCATCGTCGGCGTTCACGATCGCGCTGGCGCCGAGCGTGAGATAGAGGATGTCGAACGCGTCCGGTTGGTTGACGCGGCCGTAGAGGTAGTTCCGCATTGGATTCATGCGGCCGTAGCCCGCTTCCGTCGCTCGGCTTGCGAGCGACAATGCGCGCTGGTCGCCACTGACGGTCCAAGACTCGAAGCCATGTTCGATATGCTCGAAGTACGTCTCCATCTCGGCAGGCGCGTAGCCGGCGCCGTTGCGATAGTAGTCGGCGATGATGGTGGTGTTGGCTTCAGTGAGGTACCGGACTCCCATGACGATGCTCGTCGCCGGCTGTTCCCGTTGTGCGAGCGTCCCGGCCGACTCCAGGATCGCCGTGAGCCCGTTCGGCACGCGGCTCACCTCGCCGTGGATCTCGAGGTTCGACCGCAGGTTGCGGGAGAAATCGAACCCGAACCGCGCAGCCCCCCGGCTGCCCCCTGTGAGAAACATCACGTCGATGTCGGTGTCGAGGAGAAGCAGGTACAACCTGCCCGCGACGTTCAGGTGCCCACGCTCGCCGAAGCTCTGGTTGAGATCGCCAAACACCGGCAGGAGGACGGGCGTCACGGACATCACCTGCAGCGGCCCGCTGAAGGTGCGGATGTAGTCGGCCGACACGACGGTGAAGCCCTCCAGTGCCAGCGCCGGATCTTCGGGGCTTTTCACGCGGTCGAGGAAGGCGGCGGGATTCCAGATATACCCCTTGCCCCACTTCAACGTCTTCTTGCCCGCGTCCACAGTAAAGGACGGCGCCGGCTTCAGCGACAGATACGCCTCGTAGGCTGTCGCGTCAGCCGTCCAGTCGCCGCTGGTGTAGCCGGTGTCCACGACGCTCCGCGTTTGCGCACTGAACCACCCGCGTCGATAGCTCGCGTCGAGCTGCACGCGCGAGTTGAGTTGCATCGTCCGTGCGTCGGGCGTCTCGTCAGTGAACGATCGAAGCCGGAACAACGCCGCGTCCGTGTCCTGCCAGATCATCACCGGTCGAAACTCCAGGAATCCGTTCGCCGAATACGGCTTTCGATCAACCGGGGGAATCTCGACAGGCGGCTCCTGGCCGTGGGCGACGGTCGCCAGCAGGAGGAAGCCGATCGCCCACAGCACGCCGTTCACGCGGGCCGTCGAGCGGCGGAGCTGGTTGGTTATTCTGGCGGCGGACGTCACGTGGAGTTCCGAGCGGCTTAACGCCTGATCGACTCCAGATTCGGCATGAAGGTCAGTGTGAAGACCTCGGCTGGAAACGTGCGGGACTTCATCTGCACGAACACCATCGAGGACTTGTAGCCCTTGTACAGCGGGCTGTCGGTCTCCACCGTCGCGGGACGGATGACGCCGCCGCCGAAGTCTTTGATGTCCTTGAAGTGGATCGTCTTGATGACCATCGACGTCGGCGTCAGACACTCGATCCGCACAGGCAATGTCTCCTTCCGGCTCACCCACATTTTCAGCCGGTCGTACGCCACCGAGGTGGTCTTCGCCTTCAGCTCGAGGAGGTAGTCCTCGCCAGACTCATCCAGCTTCGCGACATCGTATTCGGCTGAGTAATCGAGGCTCAGAATGTCGGCGTTGTTGAACACGCCGCCGATCACCGATTGCAGACTGGTGATCCGGATTGGCCTGCCCGCGTTCTGCACGTACATCCACATGTTGTCGCCGACACGCAGCGTGCTCCGCCCCTTGTCGCTCGCCGGCGACAAGAACAGCGCCGCCACCTTCTCGCGACCCTCGGCGACCTGGTACAGGAGGTACTCACGCGTGCGCCCGTTGGGTTCCACGTTGATCAGGCGCTTGTAGGCGTCATAGGACGGCGGATTCAGCCGGCGGTCCACCTGCTTCAAGAGCGCCGTCCCGTCGATCGCGGCTCCGAGCGGACTCTGCCCCAGCGCGGCGACCGCGCCGACGAGCATCGCCAGCAACCATCGGACACGAGGTCTCATCACCGGTTTCCTATCCACGTCGCAGGGCCTCGACCGGCTCCATGCGTGACGCCTTGAACGCCGGCTGCACCGTTCCGATCACGGCCACCAGCAAGACAACCGCCGAGACGATCAGCATCCGCCCAACGTCCACCTGCGGCGAGAGCACAAGGCCGGTCTCTCGGCCGAAATTGAAGGTCGGTCCAATGGCGCTGATCAGGAGAATGGCGGCGGCAGCCACCGCATCGCCGATGAGAATACCCAGCACGCCCAGCGATAGCCCCTCGATGACGAACATGCTGAGAATCGCGCGCGGCATCGTCCCCATGGCGGCGATCGTGCCGATCTCCTTCACGCGCTCGTACACCGACATCAGCATCACGTTCATGACGCTGACGAGCACGATGGCGACGAGCCCGAGTGTCGCGGAGAGCGCGAGGATGTTGATCAGAACGGCGATGTTATAGAAGGGCGAGAGGCCCTCCCACGTGTGCACCTCGGTCTCGCCAATCTGGTCGGCAGTCTTCGCCTGCTGCAGGGCCGTGCGCACGGCGCCCGCGACCTGATCGAGCTGGCCGAAGTCCTTCAGGCGGACGGCGATCTCGCTGATCTCCGGCGCATCCATCCGCAGCAGCGTCGTCGCATCCTCGATGTGCACGTACCCGTCGCGGCCGCTGGGGCCCGTGACGTTGGCCAGTACGCCGCTCACGACGAGCTGCGCGGCGTTCACTGAACCATCGCGATTGGTAGCGATGACGACGACGGTGTCCCCGAGCTTCACGCCCATGCCGTTGGCCAGCAGGTCTGGGATGATGATGTGTCCCTTCTGCAGCGTCGCCGTGCCCTGCTTGATCCGCGAGGCCAGCAGCGGGAGCGTCCGCAGCTCGTCCTCGGGATAGACGCCGTTGAGGCGAAGGGCGGTCGTCTCGGTATAGTTGCTGAACATCGCACCGAACTTGAGCCGGCGCGAGTACGACTCCACCCCAGGCTGCGCGCGCAGCGTCTGTTCGACGACCGCGACGTCAGCCGGCGTCAGCATCAGCGTCAGGGGCAGGTTGTCGATCGACGCCACGTACCCACGCCGATGGACTTGCAGATGCCCGAGCATGGCGTCCGTCATCTGGCCGATCATCAGGCCCGTGAAGGCGCCGGAGGCGGCCTCGAAGACGACGACAGCAATGACACCGATCGCGATGAGCGACGCCGTCAGGAGGGACCGGCGGCGGTACCGCGTCAGGTTCCGGATCGCGATCTTGATGAGCGTGCTCATGCGGCGGCTCCTGCGATGTCACGGCTGACCAGACGGCCGTCCTCCAGGCGAAACACGATCTCCGCCTCGGCCATCACCCGCGGATCGTGCGTGGAGAACACGAACGTGGTCTTCAGCGTGTCGCGCATACGCCGCATGGTGCTCATGACGAGCGCGGCGTTCGCATGATCCAGATTGGCGGTCGGTTCGTCGGCGAGCACGAGCTGCGGATTCGTCACGAGCGCCCGGGCGACCGCGATCCGCTGCTTCTGTCCGCCCGAGAGCTGGTCGGGATACTTGTCCCGCTGGTCGGCCACGCCAACGGCGTCCAGCAGGGCGAGCACCCGCTGGCGCCGCTCCGGTGCGGGGACCCGCTGGACGAGCAGCAGCGGATACTCGACGTTCTCGTACGCAGTCAGGACCGGCATCAGGTTGAACTCTTGGAAGATGAAGCCGATGGTGTGACCGCGGAACGCTGCCGCTGCACGCCGGTCCAACGTGGCGACGTCTGTGTCCGAGACCAACAGCCGACCCGTGGTCGGCCGGTCGAGTGCGCCGATCAGGTTCAGGAGCGTCGTCTTACCGCTGCCCGACGGGCCGATGAACGAGACGAACGACGCGCGGTCGATGGTGAAGGTGAGGTCCTTCAATGCCTCCACCGACACCGCGCCTTTCGTGTACGTCTTCGTGAGGCCGTCGGCGACGATCAGACTCATGCGTGTGCTCCGTGGGGCTCCCAGCGAACGGGCGTCCGGCGCGGAACCGTCCACGGCAGTTGATTGGCAAGAGCGGGGCCGTACCTCGGATCGAGCGAAACCAAGGGAAGGCTGAGTGTTCAGGGCAGGGAAAAGCCCGGAGACTGCGGAATATTCCGCACGATCGGCGGCTTCCTGCAGGTCGACGCGCTTCAGCATCAGCCCCGTGTCTGCGGCCGAAACGGGAGTCCGACGCTACTGCCTTGACGTTGGAATCGTTCTAGGGTTGAGAATGAATGGAGTGTTGTTCAACCGCGTCACCTGGAGGCACGAGATATGACACGTCGATTTCGAAACGTGACCGCCATCGCCGCAGTCGCCGTGTGGTTCTCGTCTTCGACGGGGGCACAGCAGCCGCCGGCGGGCCAAGCGCACGATCACGACACGCATCATCGCGAGATGCTCACGCGCGGTGCCCAGGCCATGGGCTTCGACCAGGAGCGCACGGTCCATCACTTCCTGCTCTACGAGGACGGCGGAGCCATCGACGTCGCCGTGAAGGAGGCCAGCGACCACGCCAACCTTCAGACGGTTCGCCAGCACCTCCAGCAAATTGCCGGATTGTTCAAGGCTGGAGACTTCGGCAAGCCGGCCCTCACGCACGCGCAGCAGGTGCCGGGGACCGCTGACATGACGCGGCTCAAGGACCGCATCACCTATCAGTACGAGGAGACGCCCGGCGGCGGACGAGTGCGGATTGTGACCCGCGATACCGAGGCGCGTGCGGCCGTCCACGCATTCCTGCATTTCCAGATCGAGGATCACCGGACCGGCGATTCAGGCGTGGTGCAGCAGCCATCAGCGCCCGGGCGCACGATGAACGGCATGGGTCGTGGAATGATGATGCAGGGTGGCCACGATGCCGGCGCCATGGCGCAGATGCGTGACATCCACGAATTGTTCGCCAACCACGATCGCATGACGAGAACGGTGACGAATCTCGCTGATGGCATCCGCACGGTGACGGAGTCGAACGATCCGCAGGTTGCCAAACTCATCACAGACCACGTCGCCAGCAGCCGGAAGCAGGTCGACACCGGAATCGATCCCGGCCTGCCGATCGAGAGTCCGGCGCTGCGCGCCATCTACGCACACTACGACAAGATCGTCACAACGGTTGAGGCGACTGAGAAGGGCGTCGTGGTGGTTCAAACATCGACCGATGCGCAGGTTGTCGCCGCGCTGCAGCAGCACGCCGCGGAAGTCACGGAGTTCATCAAGGACGGCATGGCCGCGATGCACAAGGCGATGATGAAGAACGGCGGAATGATGCAGCCCGGCATACACGGTGGCACGAAGGAGACCGCGTCGCAGGGCAAGACGACACCGAACCCCAGGTAACGGCGGCAACCACCGCATGCCCGAGAAACCATCACGAACGAAGCCCACCGCGGCTGTCGCTGTGGAGGGGCGCGCGATGCTCAGCCCGTCGGAACTCGCGCGGCTGACCGGCGTGAGTACGGATACGTTGCGGCACTACGAGCGCAAAGAAGTGCTCGGGATTCCGGCTCGCAGCCAAGGCGGCTATCGTCTCTATCCACCCGAAGCGGTCGGGCGCGTACGACTGGTGCGGCGGGCCTTGGCAATTGGCTTTACGCTGCACGATCTGGCGGGTGTCCTGTCGGAGCGTGCTCGTGGCGGTGCACCGTGTCGGAGCGTCCGTGCATTGGTTGCCGAGCGGCTTGCCGAACTGGAAACCCGCCTCGGCGACCTCTCGGAGCTGCGCGACGAGCTGCGGTTGCTCCTGCGCGACTGGGACCGCCGGCTTGCGAAGATCTCTGATGGAGCTCAGGCACGCCTGCTCGATGTGCTGGCTGACCGACCTGTGGTCGACCGGGCCGTCGCCCGTCAGCCGCGCACAATTCGCAACGCCAACTCGCGTCGCCGACTCGAACGCCGCCAATGACCCAGGCGCTTCTGGTGGCTGTTCATCCCCTCGACTCAGTCATCGCCCTTTGCGCCTTCCCATCCGACCTCAGTCGTGACTGGCGGCAACAACATCGCGCCGACTCCCGCGGCGGTGGCGAGCACGACCGCGCCCCACAATGAGGCACTGACGCCAGCGAACTGGTACAGCACGCCGGACAGCAGGGTGCCGAGCAGCCGCCCGCATGCGTTCGCCATGTAGTAGAAGCCGACGCTCAGCAGACGCGACTTTTCGTTGGCGGCTTCCTGCTCTCGCAGTGGGGTTTCCGCGGCGCGTTGGCCGCGATGGCCGGTGGCGTCTTCATCGTCCTCCTGTTCGTCTTGATCTTCTTGCCGGCGGCGATTGGCCAGGCGAAGAAGAAGGCGGCATTCTCCGGCATCCTGTCGAATTCATCAGGCATTAACCGCCTGTCGCTCGCACGGCTGGCGCTGTTCGCGGCTCGTGACGTCTGGTTCGTCGTCAGTGTGCCAATCTTTCTCGCGAGTGTTCTCGGCTGGTCGTTCACGCAGGTCGGTGGCTTTATGGCGCTGTGGGTGATCGCCTACGGCGGCGTCCAAAGTGCGTCACCCGTATTGCTCGCCAGGGTCACGCGCGGGAAGGCACCCGGACCAGTGCTGGCCAGCACCCTCGCCCTCGGACTGGCGGCGGTGACGGCGCTCATCCCATCGGACTCCGTCTCAACGCACCTCCGGCGGCGACGATGCTCGGCGGCCTCGTGTTGTTCGGCATCGTGTTCGCGTTGAATTCATCGGTGCACTCGTACCTGGTCCTCGCATACTCAGAAGCCGATCGAGTCATCGTTGCCCTTCTCATTCGACTTGGTCGCGAACGCCACCACTCTATTCCCTCGGTCGGCTTCCTTCTGTAGGCGCTCGAGCAATGCCTGCCTTCGATCAGGCGGCAAGTCAGCGGCGCCGATCAGACGCTCGGGCTGGCCGGCAAACGCGTAGCGCGCCGTCACGCCGCTCGTGTATAAGAGCGTGCGCCAGGGATGGCCCTCCGAGAACCCTTGGAGGATGCTGTACTCCCCTCCGCTGGGGCTCCCGTCAACCG
>DATDOE010000049.1:0-40273 GCA_035293405.1 Vicinamibacterales bacterium
GGCCGGCGTCACCGTCACCGACGCGCAGATGGCCACCATCCGCTTGGAGCGCCATCGCTTTCACGGCGACTGGAATTACACCATTCATCCTGCGCCTATCACCGGCCAGTAGATCGATAATTCCCTGACAAGCCCTTAGGATAGGCTAGCCCGCACAGGGGGAGCGAAGTTATGAGGCGAGAGATCGTGCTCGGGACGGTGATCGGGATCGGTGCGCTGTCGCTGGCCGTGTCGGGTCAGGCGCCGCCGGCCGGCCCGTCAAAGGCGATCGAGGCGACCAGGATCGAGAAGGTCAAAGAGAACCTCTACATGATCACTGGCTCCAGCGCCTCGGATCAGACGGCGTTCAGTGGCGGTAACACCGCGGTGTTCATCACCGACGCCGGCGTCACGCTGGTCGATACCAAGCTTCCCGGCTTCGGCCAGACGCTGATGGACCGGATCAAGACGGTCACCAACAAGCCGGTCATCCGCATCATCAACACGCACACACATGGCGACCACACGGGCAACAACGCCTTCTTCGGGCCGACGGTGGAGAATGTCGTCCAGGAAAACACCAAGACGCACATGCAGAAGATGCCGGAGTTCAGCGGCATCAACGCGGCGTACCTGCCGAAGAAGACCTACAAGGACACGCTGACCATCGGCTCCGGCAAGGATCAGATCGACCTCTACTACTTCGGCCGCGGCCACACCGACGGCGACAGCTTCGTCGTGTTCCGGGCGCTCAAGACGATGCACGTGGGCGACATCTTCGCGTGGAAGGCGCTGCCCTATGTGGACACGAGCGCTGGCGGCAGTGTGATCGACCAGCCGAAGACGCTCGCCAGGGCTGTGTCCACGGTCAAGAACGTGGACACCATCATCAACGGGCACATTCCCGTGGGGACCTGGAACGACCTGAAGGAGTACGCGGCCTTCACGAAGGACTTCGTGGCCTTCGCCGAAAGATCCATGAAGGCGGGCAAGACGGTCGATCAGGCCGCCGCCGAGTACACGGTCGCGCCGAAGTACAAGGGCTACGCCATCAGCATCGCCCCGGACTTTGTGAACGCGAAGGGCAACCTGCAGATCGCCTACGACGAGTTGAAGAAAAAGTAGTGTCCGGCTTCCTTGGCGCGCCGTAGCCGCATAGCGGCGAAGGCGGCAGCCGGACTGTCCTCGTCCTGAGAGCGCCGCCGGAAACGCATGCCGAGCCGCGGCCGCAGGCCGGCATACCAACCAGGGCAGAGAAGGGTCCCTCAGATCTGCGCGACATTCTAGGCACGTGCAGAAGGCGCCGGACTTCCTCGAAAAGTGTGTGTGGGATCGGGCCGAGCTGCACTGAACTGCACCATTCCGCCCCGGCACCGGGCTTGCGAGATCTCGTCCGATGCCCAAGACCAGCTGGCGGACCACGACCCTCGTCGCGGCGGCCTTTCTGCTCGGCACGATCGCCGCCGGCTCGGGCTCGCTGCGCGCCGCCTGGCAGCCACTTGCCGAGGCGATGGGACTCGCCGAACAGCACACGCCGACGTCAGCCAGCGTCCTGTCCGAGCACGAGATCGAGGCGCTGGACGGGATGACCCCTCAAAGCCAGGCCGAGCTGCTCCTCGAGCGATCGATCAACCACTACCGCGGCGCGAACACGGAGATTGCCTCGCGGGTCAACGGCTGGCGGGGACAGATCACCCTGAACGGGCGGCTGGAACGGCTGTTCACCACGGCCATCAACTCGGACGATCTCGCGGTGCGCGTGGCCGGCATCGAGGTCGACATCGCGGCGAGAAACCTGACGAAGGATCCCTCCACGGCGGATCGCCTGGAGCCGGTCGCGCGCACGGGCGAACAGGGTTCGCGCGTGAACGCCATGTGGGACCTCGCCCTCATCGGCAACCGCGGCGTCGAGCCGGAGCGCGTGTTCGAGATTCTCATGGCCTCGCTGCACGAGGAGAACGAGAACATCCGCTACTGGGCGGTCGAAGGCCTCGCGTATCTCGCTGCCGACGCGGCGATCGAGCCGCTGCTGGACATGTTCCACGACGATCCCTCGCCAGTGATTCGTGAGCGGGCGGCGTGCAGCCTGGCCCAGTCCGGCATGTTCAGCGCCGTGCAGCGGCGACGGGCGATCCCCCGATTGCTCGACTTCGCCGACGACAGCGCGCTGGACGATCAGACCCGTTCGTGGGTCTTCCAGGCGCTGCGCGACATTACCGGGCAGACCTTGCCACGCGACGGGCACGCCTGGCGGGAGTGGTACAAGGCGTCGACGAAGAAATCCCCGCTTCGCTAGTCCCTGCGCCAGGAACCGCGCGTAGACGAGTGTCTCTGCGTCTGATGCGCGCGTAATCGGGTATACATATCCGATGCACAGCGGTGGCGCTCAGCCCTGCATCATCACGGTCGCGATTACCGGGTCGGTTCCACGCAAGGAGAACAACCCAGCGGTCCCCATCACAGTCAGCGAACAGATTGAATCGACCCACGCGGCGTACGAAGCCGGCGCCGCGCTGGTGCACGTCCACGTCAGGAATGACGATCAGTCGACCTCATCGAACCCCGACAGGTTCGCCGCCTTTCAGGAGCGAATCCGCACGCACTGTCCCGGCATCATCGTCCAGTTCTCGACCGGCGGTCGCTCCGGTGTCGGCTCCGAGCGCGGAGGCATGCTGCACCATCGACCGGACATGGCCTCGCTCTCGACGGGGTCCTGCAACTTTCCCACGCGCGTCTACGAGAACCCGCCGGAGCTGATTCAGGAGCTGGCCGAGAAGATGAACCAGTACGGCGTGAAGCCGGAGATCGAAGTGTTCGATCTGGCGATGCTCTACAACGCCGTCAACTACGCGCGCGACGGTTTGCTGAAGGCGCCGCTGCACGTCCAGTTCGTGCTCGGCGTGAAACACGCGCTGCCGGCCGAGCGCGACATCCTGCAGTTCGAGGTCGCCAAGCTCAAGATGCTGATGCCGGAGGCGACGTGGGTGGCCGCCGGTATCGGCCGTCATCAATTGGAGGTGAATCGCTGGTCTCTCGAGATGGGCGGGCACTGCCGCACCGGGCTCGAGGACAACGTTCGCTGGGACAAGGGCCGGCTGGCGGCATCCAATGCCGAGCTCGTGACACGCGTCGCGGATCTCTGCGCCGACTACAACCGCATCGTCGCCACGCCAGCCGTCGCGCGGGGCATTCTTGGCTTGAACTGAGACGGTCCGGCTAAAGCCGGACACTACGCCATTGTCTACGCCCGAGTTCGCCTTTGCGCACGTGGCCACAGGCCAGCCACCATCCAATGCAGAGGCGTGCCTAACCAAAAACTTCGTCACCACACGACCGCCGGCGGAAACGCATGCCGAGGCGCGGCCGCGTGCGCCAGGCCGAATTCGAGGCGTAGCCGGAAAGCGGCCGGAGCGATTCCTCTGCGCGTCTCCCGCCACCGCGTTCTGGTTGCGACGAGCTACTACTGACGTTTCGAGCCGCGCAACAGATGTCGCCGCGAATCGTCTCCTAGACGCGCGGGGAGCGACAGGGCAAGAGCGAGGACGCTTTCCCGGCCGCAGCGCCCGTGGCCGCAGGCTGGCATGCCAGACAGTGCAAAGGAGAGTCCGGTCTGAAGCCGGACACGACGCCCTTAGTGCACGGTCGGCGGTGGTGAGACGGCGAGGACGCGTCCGATGACCCGCAGAAACTCCGCGGTCTCGAGCGGCTTCGAACAATACGCCGAGTAGCCGGCGGTGAACGCGCGATGCCGGTCCGGCCATCGCGCGATTGGGCCGGTCGGTCAGGACGCGATAGTTCTTCTCGATGTCCTGAGAGGGAGCCGAATCTCGAGGGTCGTGCCGAAACCGACGCCCGCGCTGCGCGCGTTGATGGTCCCACCGTGCAACTCGATCAGATGACGTGCGATCGCCAGGCCGAGTCCCAGGCCGCCATGGTGCCGCGTGGTCCGGCTGTCGGCCTGACGAAAGCGATCGAAGACGAAGGGGATGAAGTCCGGCGCGATACCGATGCCCGAGTCCGTCACCTCGATCCGGACCCCATCGGCGTCTGCCATGCACCTGACGTCGACGCAGCCGTCTTCCGGCGTGAACTTGATCGCATTCGAGAGCACGTTGCCGAGCACCTGCTGCAGCCGCTTCGGGTCGGCCTCGATTCGCGGAAGATCGTCCGGGATCTCGCGAACGACCGCAATCCGCTTGGCGCTTGCGGTCGGCAGCGCGCCGTTGATCGCGGTGTCCAGGACCTGCTGCACGACCAGAGGCGCGCGATCCAGGTCCATCTTGCCGGTGATGATGCGCGACACGTCCAGGATGTCTTCAATCAGCTGGCCCTGAAGCTTCGCGTTGCGGCCGATGACGTCGATCGCCTGGTGGAGACGATCCGGCGATAACCCGCCCCCGGCCAGAATCTGCACCCAGCCGAGAATCGCGTTGAGCGGAGTGCGGAGCTCGTGCGAGAGCATCGCCAGAAATTCGTCCTTGAGACGGCTGGCTTCCTGCGCCGCCGTGAGGCGGGCGTCGAGCGCGAAGCGCAGGCGCTCCTCGCTGAGACGCACCTTCTCTTCCGCCCCGCCGCGCTCGACCGCGAACGCCACCTGCGCGGCGATGAGGTCGGCCAGCTGCAGGTCCTCAGGGTCGAGCGTGTGCGGCGCGGGGTAATAGAGCATGAACTTCCCGATCACGCGCCCCTGGCTCACGAGCGGAATGAACGCCATGGCCGCGATGCCTTCCGCGCGAATCGTGGGAAGGAACGCCCGCAGCGAGACCTCCTGGCTGACATCGCTGACCACGGTCGGCTCGGGGTGGGGAGAGTCGGGCCGCCACGGCGTGTGGCCTTCCACCACCGCGCGATAGCCGTCCGACAGGCCGCGCGAGGCTTTGAAGCGCATCACGCCGTCGGGATCGAACAGCAGGATCGACGATCGCGAAACGTCGAGACCTGCGTCGAGCGCGGCGGCGTAGATCTCCTCGACCGTCGTGGCACGACTGATGGCTCGCGTGAGCGCGAGACAGACAGCGATCCGGGGATTGGCCACAGTCTGCATACGGGACAATGCCTCAGTCGAGGCCGTGCTCGTCACGGTGCCGCTGTGTGCACATCTCAAGCCACCGATGAGCCTTGAAAACACCCCGGCCAACGACGGTTTCGCACCGGTTTCTCTGTAGTGAATAGATACATAGCACGGCTGAAGTGGCTGAGGCAAAGCTGGTCAATGTGCGGGCTCTACAACTGTGAAGAAGGTCTGTGGAACGAGCTACGGGAGCGCGAGCCATTCACGCTGTTCTGCGGGTACTCCGTGGTGAACTTCGGTGATCATCTCTTCAGGCGGGCACGGCGATAGCTGCATACCCAGCACGTCGCTTTCCTTGGCATGCGCGAACCACTCATCGTCAACGCGCGAGTTGCTGTTTCCCGAGCTGAAGACGAGGTCGATGCAGTGGGCGCCCAGGCAGGCTTTGCCCAGCCAATGGGGAAACGGAAGCGTCGTGTGGTAACCGGCCTCCGCCAGCACGGCGAGGGCACGCGCGATCTGTGACGGGTCAACGAAGATGTCGAGGCCCTTCGTCTCGCGGTCGATGCCTGTGTAGCGGGAGTAGGCGAATGCGCTCGGCATAGGTGGGTCAGACCCGCCACCGCGTTCAGTAACTGAAGAACACCACGAGGTCGATGCCTCGACGTTCGACGCGGCGAGTGAGCGACCGATTGGCGCGCCCGCCTCCCTCGGCGAAGGATCCCTCCAGGCGCAGGAAGTCGGTCAGCTGGTATTCGAGCCGGACCTCGCTCGCAGGCTGCGTGCCGAAGATCTGCCGGAGCTTCACGAAGAGGCGCTCGCCGACCTGCTCGCCCACCGTAATCGCGGGACCGTCCCCTTCGTCGGTCCCGGTCTCGATCTCGAAGAGGTCGACGTCCAACGCGTGCTCGAGCGTGTCGGAAATCGGGGAGACGACCAGACCGCTGGCAAGACCGACAGCCCGCGTGCCGAGATCGGCACGCTGACCCTCGCCGAGCTTGTTGACCGGCTGGTTGAAGACGATGAGCGAGAGGATGTCGGCCTCGTCGAGCGGCGGACGGCTCGAGAGCATGAGGCTCGGGCTGCGGATCGTGCCGCCGATGTTCACGTGCGCGACGATGCCGGAGATGACCCGCTCGGCTTGGAGATTGAGAGCCGGATCGATGGGCCGCTCACCGCGAAACGCGATCGTCCCATCACGCAGCAGCTCGAACTTGCGCCCCTGGAAGTCGTAGCTCCCCCGGATCGTGGTCACGCTTCCGCGCAGCACAGGGTCGGCCCCGGGATCTTTACGGATGGTGAAGTTGCCGCCGACGGTGACGTTCATGTCGCCGAGTCCGACGGTCGCATCCGCCGGACGAATGTCCGTGCCCCGTAGTACAAGGTTGCCGGGCACTTCGACGGTGACGTCGAACGCCGGGCCGACGGGCGTCTTGGACCGATCCTCGGGCTGTGGCGCCGCCGGCTCGCTCGGCTTGGTCGCGTAGGCGTTGGTCGTGAAGCGATCGACGAAGGCGTCCACTTCGAGGCGGCCGGCGTGGACGCGGACGAGACCGGTGATCGTCGGCGACAGCACTGTACCGATCACGTTGAGCGTCGCGTTGATCGACAGATCGCCGAGCTCATTGTTGAGCACCTTGAACTCGTTGGTGGTCATGGTGACGTCGATGTTCTGCACCGACCGGCCCTCGATGCTGAGGTTGCCGGACCCGTCGAGCGTCTGCCCGCTCTCGTCCAGCAGGTGCAGCCGCTCGATGCGCAGCTGGTCCCCTTTCAGGGCCACATCGAGCGTCGCGCCGGTGTAACTGGTGCCGGTGTCCGCGAGCGTGAACGCACCTTTCTCGACGTTGATCGCACCGTCGATCCGGGGAGCGGCGCTGGTCCCGCCCAGGTGCACGTCAGCGCGCAGCAGTCCGCTGACGGTTTCCAGGGACGTGGTCACGGTCTGGAGCACGGCCAGGTCGATGCCCTCGGTCTTGACGTTGAGATCGATCGGGTCGTTGGCCGCCGAGCCTTCGGTGGACGTCCCGACCTCGCCTTTGACGGTGAGCTGCGCGCCCGGCGCCTGTAACAGCGTCGCGTCCACGCCGACCCGCCCCCGGTCATAGCGGAGTGCCGCATCGAGCGACTGGAACTTGAAGCCGTCGACGAGGCCGTTGGCGACTGCCACCTGCCCCGAGAAGAGACGGTGCGCGGAGTCACCCGTCACCTTGCCCGTGGCGGTGAGCGCGCCGCCCAGCCTGCGCTGCACGAGCAGTATCGTGCCGAGCTCGGTGAGGTTGCCCTGCTCGACTCGAACGTCCAGCGCGCCGTCGATGCCCGGCTTCATGCTGACGGTGCCGGTGGCCGTGAGCCGCTGCTCGCCGCTCGTCAGCTCCACGCCGTCGAGGCGCAGAAGTCCGTTGGAGCCGAAGGTGGCCGTGAACGGTCTGCCCGCCGGGCTGCTCCACGTCGTCTTCCCGGCTTCGACCGCCAACTGCTCGACGCGGATTTCACGTCCGTCTTCGAGCACGCGAAGCTGACCCTTGCCGGTCACGGTTCGGCCCTCTTCTTTGAGGGTGGTGTCGAACTGCAGGGCGGAGTCTTCGTACACGACCTTGGCGCTGAGACTCCGGAAACTCTGTCCTCCCAGCGAGGGCAGCGTCGATTCGAGATCGGCGGCGAGGCGCAGGGTGTCAGTACGAAGATCGTCGAGCGAGGCGTCGAACGTCGAATTGACCTGCAGCGCATCGAACGCGGTGTCGACGCGCAGAGGCGAGAAGGCGGCGGCCCCTGTGGACGTCAGATGCGTGGCGTTGCCGGCGACGGCGCCGTCGAGCGTGACCCGGCCGGCGATGTCGCGCCCGGCGAGCGGCGCGAGATCCTCGAGACGGCCATGGGCGATGTGGTACGTGAGCTGCGACTCACCGGAGTCGCCGAGCATCAGCGGGCCGCTTGCCGTGACGTCCACGTCTGGGCCCTTGACGGTCAGCGTGGTGATATTGGCGCCACGGTCGGCGTACGTGCCCTCGAACGTGGCTTCATCGATACGCAGAGGGCCGATCGTCGACGGCCCAAGGCGGGCCGTCCCTTCGGCCGCCACCGTGTCGAGCGTCACCGGCTCACCGAGATCGCTGATTGTCGCGCGCACGTCGAATTCGCCGGCGACCTTGCCTTCGAGCAGCTCGCGCTGCGTCACGCGGGCGAGGTCCACCGATGTCACGTCACCCTTCACCGAGGCGGAGAGTGTTCGATCCGCGATGTGCGCGTCGATGGCGGCGGTGTTGACAGCGGTGTCGAAGATGGTCGACGGTTCGAGATTCGCCGTGGCATCAATCCGCAGGTTGGCAACACTGTCGCCGGCGCCGTCGATGGTGAGCCGGCCGGTGAGATCGCTTGCGAGCCGGTCCGTGCTCAGCGTCTCGATCTTCAGCGCACGTCCGAGCCGCTCGATGTCGAGGTCAGCGACGTGTCCCTCGAATCCGTAGTTCGGGACGGCTCCCGTCAAGCCGATGCGCCCGCGGCTCCCGGCTTCAATGGCGATGCCTTCCACGTCCGAGGCGTCGAAGGCGATGGTGCCGTCAAGACGGCCGCCGACGCCGCGCGCTGTGTAGGTCCCCGCGATCGTGCTGTCGAGGCTCGGGATATGAAGCTGCGATGGCAGCTTTCTGAGGTCGACATTGCGCACGTGTCCTTGAAGGTCGTAGCCGACGCCACCAGTCCCCGTGGTCAGCGTTCCGGTCACGCGGGCGCTGGCGCCGTAGGCTCTGGTGTCGGCGGCGATGGTGAACCGGCGGCCGGCGATCTCGACCGTGCCGTCAACCGCGTCGTACCGGTAGCCGGCGAGCGCCGACGCCCTGGAGTGCACGACGACCTGGCCGGCGATGGCGTCTGCGGACATCGATGGAAGGAAGGTGAGGTTCGCGTCCATGTTCGCGGTCAGCCGGCTGGCGAGCGCGCGGTCGTTCAACAGCACCGCCAGATCGAGCCGCTCGGTCGCGATGGCGCCGCGGACTCCTCGCGTGTGTGCCGTCAGATCGGCGATCACCTGGGCGCGAATCGCTCCCATGCGCGCGTCGGTCACAGTGGCGTTGACGTCGAGCGCATCGAACGCACCGTTCAACGTCGCGTTCAACGTGGGCATCAGCCCGCGTCCTGCGAGCGCCGGAATGTAGGTGGCGAACTCGTCGATGTGCAGCGGAGACGCCGCAATCTTCATCATTGCCAGCGCGGGACGGGCACCGCCCTGATAGACGCCGTCGACATCAATGGCGCTCTGCGCCGTGCGGATCCGGAACTGCTGCAGTTGGAGCGCGTCGCCGCTGACCAGGCGTCCCACCGCCGATCGCACCTCGAGCGCGGGAGCCTCCGTACGGAATGTGGAGCGCGCGATGTCCAGATCCACGCCCCCGCCGCCGGCGAAGAGGCGCATGGTGGTGTCGAGACCGAGGAATCGTTCAGGCAGGCGCGTGCCGTCGCCCGGGGGCACGCCGTCCTCGATCACCACCGAGCCGTCCGTGATCGTCAGCGCCTCGATGGCGAACGTGCGCATCGACTTCGGGTCCGGCGACCGGCGCTTGAGGAGCTGCGCGATTCGCCATCCCTCGCGGTTGTGCAGGAGCAGGATGCGCGGCCGGAACAGCGTGACGTCGGTGAGAGCGAGGTCTGTCTCAAAGAGGCGCCGCAGGTTGTAGCGCGCCGTCGTCCGCTCGATGATGACGATCTCGCGTCCGTCCTGTTTCACGCGGACGTCGCTCAACTGCGCCCCGGTGAAGAAGTTCCCCTCGAGCCTGCCGATGGTGACCGCGCCGTTCACCAGCTTGGTCACCTGCCGCTCCGCCACGCCTCGTGCCCATTCCCTGAACGCGCTGGTCTGCGTGGCGAACACGGCAATCCACAGCAGCAGCACGAGGGCGAGCAGAACGTAGGCGCCGCGGACGAGGAGCTTCCTGATCGACATGATCAGAACGTCTGCCCGATGCTGATGTGTACGCGCCAGTGCCGTGTTTCAGGCACGCCGTCGATGAGCAGACCGTCGATGGGATTGAGCTGGACGGCGACATCGGCTCGCAGCGGACCAATCGGACTCTGATAGCGCAAGCCGGGGCCGACGTCATAGCGCATGTTCGACAGGCGGAGATTCCAGGTGTCTGGACGCGCGACACCGGCGTCCACGAATGCCACCGCGCCGAGGCGGCCGACGAGCGGGAGTCGGAGCTCCGACGACAATTCAACGAGGCTGAAGCCGCCGATCGGCAGCCCCGATCCGCTGAGCGGCGAAACCTCGAAGCGGCCCCATCCGCGGAGGCTGTTCGAGCCCCCCAGGAAGTAACGCTTGAAGAATGGCACCGATGACTCTGCGTCTCCGCGGGGGTCGATGGCCGCGAATCGCGCGCGCTGCGCGAGGACGATCGGGCCGAGACGCTTGTAATAGCGGCCTTCGAGGGTCAGCTCGGCGTAGTCGAAGTCTCCGGGCAGAAAGCCGCCGCCGCGCTCGCCGTGCGCGTGCAGCACGTAGCCTCTGGTGGCGTCCAGCGTGTTGCCGGCTGTACTGCGGCGGAAATCCAGCGCCAGGGCATTGAGCAGGCCGGTGCCTTCGCCGGTGCGTGGATCCAGGCCGAGCGCGATGAGCTGATTTCGGAAAGTGAGATCGGCGAGCGCCTCGGGCGTAATCGCGTAGTCCTCACGCTCGTAGATCCACGACGCCGACACACTCGAGATCGCGCCGCGCCCGGTGACCGGATTCGGCCGGCTGAGCTCATGGGCCATGGTGATGCGACCGCCGCGGGTGTGCAGCTGATACGCGGGTTCATCGGCGAACCAGCGCTGCGCGGAGAGCGTCACCGACAGGTCCGGACGAAACAGGTACGGCTGTCTGAGCTCGGTTCGCACGCCGCGATCGAGCGACGACCACTTGCCCTCGATGCTCGCCGTGCGGGCGCCGCCAAAGAAGTTCAGGTGCCGCAGCGTGGCCTGGCCGCGCAACCGCTCCTCACTGCCGTAGCCGCCGCTGAACTTGACCTGGCGGCGATCGGCTTCGGCCACGGTGACGTTGATCGGCACCTCTCCGTTCCGCACCTGCTCGGTCGCGTTGGTGATATTGACCAGGCTGAAGAGCTCGAGATCGTACAGCCGCCGCTGACTTTGCTGAATGCTCGCCAGGTTGAACCGCTCGCCAGGCTTGAATGCCAGCGTCCGGCGGATCACGTTCTCGCCGACGCCGAGACTGCCCTCGATCGCGACCGGTCCGAACACCGCCGGCTCACCCACGAGTCCGACCAGCGCGATGACGAGGGAGTGGTCTTTCGATCCTGGCCGTTCCTCGACGGCGACACGGGAGAAGGGATAGCCGCGATCCTGCAGTCCTCGCGCGACCATTCCCCGGGCGTTGTCGACGAGCGCCCGTTCTCTCACCTGGCCAGGTTGGATCGGCAGGCGGGCACGCAGTCTCTCGATCTGGGTGTCGCGGAAACCCACCAACCCCTCGATCCGCACATCCTCGATGAGGATGGGTGTGCCCTCGGTGACGACGATCGTCAGCGAGATGGATCGTTGATCCTCACTGAGTGCCGCGTTGAACGAGGCGACGCGGGCGTCCGGATAGCCGTGATCGAAGTAGTACGTCTCGATCCGCTGCAGATCGGCTTCGAACGTGCTGCGATCGAAGTAGCGCTTGCGTTCCCAGGGGATCCAGCTGCTCTCCTTCGTTTGCAGAACCGCCTTGAGACGCGAGGCAGGAACCGCCTTCGTGCCGATGATATCGAGGCTGGTGACCTTGATGAGACGGTTTCGCGCCGCACGTGATTGGGCGATTGCCGGAGCGGCGACGACGAACAGGAGCAGCACGCACCACACCGCGGTCATGTACCGGTGCGTCGCGTGCGGTTTCATCATCGGTGGAGTTCCGGCCGGGCCGGTTCACGTTGTGTGCCATGTGTGGCCGATGTAGGGTTCGTGCTCCAGGCCTTCTCAGGCGGAGCTGGAATGGCACACCGCATGCTCATCTGATGATTGCGAGGGCCCCAGCTCGGCCCGCGGCGAGCCGCAGGGGCGGTTCGCGTCTCACGGGGAGGTATTGCGATGCTGTGGACACTGTTCGTGGTCTTGTTGCTGCTCTGGGCCGTCGGCCTGGTCAGCTCCTATACGCTCGGCGGGTTCATCCACATCCTGCTGGTGCTCGCGGTTGTCGCTGTTCTGTTACAGCTGATATCGGGCAGGCGAGTGGTCTGACCCGCGCGATCTGGCCAGGGCTCACCGCCGTGTGAGCGATGTAGGAAACACAACCCGTGTAAAGGCTGCACGGCTCACCTGGCCGCGGCCGATAGCGGAATCGCGACCAGCCGCGTGTGACCGCCGACGCGCCCTGTGGGCGCGCCAGCGGGGCCCGGCGCTGTCCCGCACTCAGTAGAGCTACTGCTCTACTCATTACTACGCCCTTTGACTAAGCCGAACAGTCATCGGAAGAACAGCAAGCTCCGGACCACACCGTTCAACCTCGGCGGGTCCGGCCGCTCACAGCGCATCCATATCCACGGCCCGCGGCCCGTTGCCGCGTCGTGACTCGAAGGGGCCCTTGGGGCGCGAAAACGGCAGCAGCATCCGCAGTCCGTTGCCGATGCCCACGCCGACGCTCTTCACCTGGTGAAAGGCGGTCTCGACGAGATCGATCGCCGACCGCGCATGGTCCGTCGTGCGCTCGACCTCGCGGCCGACCACATCCACAATCGATCGCGCGCGGCTTGCAGTGCGCTCGATCTCGTGGCCGACGCGCTGCACCTGGCTGGCGGCGTTGTGCAGGTCATCGAGCACCGTCTCCGCGCGCGCGCGCAGGGGACCGAGATGGTTGGCTTCCCATGACACGAGCTTGTGCTCGAGGCGTGACCCCAGCCGAACGAGCCAGACGATGGCGCCGCCGACGAGGAGCAGCTCGATGACGGCGGTGGCGGCAAGGACTCCGAGAAACGTGTTCGTGGTGTCGAGGCTGGGCATAGTCACTCCACTTGTCCCGAACCAACGCGGCCGAGATCACCGCGTCACACAAGGTCAGCCACGCCGAAGGACGCCGAATGCCGGCACGATCTACAAGATGCTGGTCACTCTTGCTGCGGACATTCAGCCTGCGATCGGGGTCACGCGGCCGTCTTCGCTCGACCCATCACGATCAGCGCGACGCCGGCGGCGACGGCCACGCCACCAAGAATCGGCGGCAGCGGAATGCGCTCGTGATTCTCCGTCGTGACCTCGAGTGGGCCGATGTCCAGCACCTTCTCGGTCTTCGTGTAGGTGATGGCCGGGTAGGCCAGCGCGAGCAGCCCGCCTAGCAGCAATACGATCCCAAGAATCATCAATCCTCGCATCTTGCCCTCCTGCGATCGACACGCGCTGCGATGACAGCACGAGCGGTCCACCAGACGAGACGCATGCTTCGTGCCTACCCCGACCAGATGCCCCTGGGATCGTGGTCGCGATGTTCGTCGTCGCCTTTCTGCAGTTCGATTCGGCGTGGCAGGCAGCCCTGGTGTCGCTGACGGCGATGGTGATCGGGGTGGACGATCTCAAGCCGCTTGGCGAGCTGCTCGGCGAATGACGTCTCAGGTGTTTCCTGTAGACGCTCCTCGGGTCAGCGTCGCGGCACGAGCGGCAATTCGTGCAGATGCCGGTTGTACTGTTTACCGGAGCGTCGCTGCCCACCTCGACGGAGCCTGTCTATTGACTTCGTCGGTGATCGCTTGCGGCGTACTCAACCACTCGATAAGATGACTTCTCTTGGGATCACCCGCGAGCGACATGCGTCACGCACGAGCAGCAGAGCCTGAGCTCGTCCAGCAAGAGACGGGGTTGGATGTGCTTCGTCTGGCGAGTCGCTCTCAGAGTCTGTCGTTGCTCCAGTCGGCTGCGATTCACGACTTCAAAGGCTCACTCAACACGTTGAGCCTGAGTGTGCGGCTGCTCGAGCATACGGTGAGCGCGGCCGAGGGACCCGACGCGGATGTGCAGCGCCGCTGCGTGAAATCGTTGCGCGAGGAGTTGTCGAGCCTCGAGCGATTCACGGGCGCCTTGCTCGAAGAAAACCGAGGCGATGATCTGGTGGTCCGGACGTTCAACCTCGCGAGCGTGCTCGACACGGCGGCGTTGCTGTTGGGACCGACGGGTGTGGCCCAGCAGGTGACGATTGCCGTCGAGCGGCCCTCCGAGGAGATGACCGTCACAGGCCGCGCGTCCTGGATCCGCCACGCGCTGCTGAACCTCGGCGGGAACGCGCTTCAGGCGATGCCGCGCGGCGGTACGCTCCGACTCCAGTTGCGACGCGAGGACGCTCGTGCTGTCATCTCAGTGATCGACACCGGTCCCGGCATCGCTGATGAGGTCCGTGCCCGGATGTGGGATGTGAACTACTCCACGCGAAAGGGGCTCGGCATCGGCCTTCCGGTCGTGGCGCACATCGTTCAGGCACACGGCGGCACCGTCGCGTTCGAGCCGTCCGAGCCAGGTGCGTGCTTCGCGATTCGACTCCCTCTCGCAGGATGAACCGTCCATGCCACACGCACTGATCGTCGACGATCACTCCGGCACACTGTCCTCGCTCGCCGAGCTCGTGGAGCGCCATGGATTCTCCACGTCCAGCGCTCGATCGCTCGCCGACGCGCGCAAACAGCTTCAGGAGCAGCTCCCCGACGTCGTCCTGCTCGATCTGCACCTGCCTGACGGCGAGGGCATGACGCTGCTGGACGATCTCGATCCGGCGTCGTCGCCGGCGATCGTGCTCATCACGGGGCAGGCGAGTCTGGACAGCGCCGTCGACGCGCTGCGCCGCGGTGTCTCCGACTACCTGACCAAGCCGCTCGACTTCGAGCGCCTGCAGAGCATCCTCAGCGACGTCGCACAGAGCCGGACCCTGAAGAAAGAGATCGGCGAGCTGAAATCGGACCTCACGCGGCGAGGCTCATTCGGCGAGCTCGTGGGGACTGACGCCCGGATGCGCGAGGTCTACGACCACATCTCCAGAGTGTCGCCGACCAACGCCACGGTGCTGATCATTGGTGAGAGCGGTACAGGCAAGGACGTTGCGGCGCGCACGATTCACAGCCTGAGCCGCCGGCGCCGGGGCCCGTTTGTGGCGCTGAACTGCGGGGCGATTTCGCCCACGCTGATCGAGAGCGAGATTTTCGGCCATGAGCGCGGAAGCTTCACCGGCGCCGATCGGCGTCACCACGGCGTCTTCGAACGCGCCCAGCGCGGCACGCTCTTCCTCGACGAAGTCACCGAGATGCCGATCGATCTCCAGGTGAAGCTGCTCCGGGTGCTCGAGACCGGATCGTTCACACGGACGGGCGGCGAGACGCCGATTTCCGTCGATGTCCGGTTTCTCGCGTCGACCAATCGCAAGCCCGAAGAAGCCGTGAAGCAGGGCCTGCTTCGCGAGGATCTGTACTACCGGCTGAAGGTGTTCCAGCTGGCGATGCCACCGCTGCGCGAGCGTACAGAAGACGTCGGACCGTTGTCCGAGCACTTCCTCGAGCAGATCGCCGCGAGTGAGGGCGCGCCGAAGCGCCTGACCGTCGAGGCGCTCCAGGTGCTGTCTGAGTACCGCTGGCCGGGCAACGTCCGCGAGCTGAAGAACACGATATACAGCGCCTACATTCTGGCGGGAGACGACATCACGCCCGACAGCCTTCCCGCGGAAGTGAAGACGCCGCGCGTCGCCGATGTGACTGTGGATCACGCCCTCCGCGTGCACGTGGGCATGACGATGGCCGAGGCCGAGCGCCGGCTGATCGTGGCCACGCTCTCGCACTTCGACGGGAGCAAGATGAAGGCGGCCAAGATGCTCGGCATCAGTCTCAAGACGCTCTACAACCGCCTGCACGAGTACCGGCACGCGGGCGTGTAGGCCCGCCGCCGTCGCCGTTCTCCTTCCCGTTCATCCATCCCCTGAGCACTCGGCGCCGGCAGGCAAGCTCGCCTGTACCGCGGGGTCAGACCTGGGGTCTGACCCCAAGAGAGGCCGTGCTGCACGCTCGAGGTTCTCTACACCGGCATAGTCGTTGCTCTTAGTCCGGATGGATTCACCTGTGAGGGTCGGCTGACCTGAACGAACTACAAAGACCGTAAGAATTTCCGGTTGCTGACATGAGGATTGCCCTCGGGGCGCCCCGGTTGCTACAAGGATGTGCACTATGGACCGGCCGGATGCCGGGTTCTCCTTCGGCGTCAATCGCGGTGCCGGAAGCGAGCCACAACACGACAGCGCGCCCGCCATGATGTGGGTGAGCGGGCCGGACGGTTCGCGCACGTTCCTCTCGAAGGACTGGTACGAGTTGACCGGCCAACCCGCAGGTAGCGGTCTGGGGCGCGGATGGATGGATGCCGTGCATCCGGACGATCGCGCGGCGGCTGAAGAGATCGTCACGCGGACGACGCACGGGAGGAAATCCTTTCAGCTGCAATATCGCCTGAGAAGGCGCGACGGCTCCTGGCGCTGGGTCCTCGATGGCGCGGCCCCCTGGGACGTCGCCGGCGAGTTCCTCGGATTCCTCGGATCGGCCATCGATATCACGCAGTGGAAACAGGCGGAGTTCACGCTCCACGAAGATGAAGCGCGGCTGCTGTCGACCCTGGCTCACGAGCTGCGGAACCCGCTGGCGCCGATTCGCAACGCCGTCAGCATCCTGCGAGAAAAAGGCTCGCTCGATCCTGACGTGCAGTGGTGCCGCGAGATCATCGAGCGTCAGGTCGAACAGCTCGTGCGTCTGCTGGAGGAGTTGCTCGACGCCCCCTGGCTCACGCACACTGAGTTGACAAGCAGGATCGATTCGCTCGATCGCGCTCGGGCGATCGCGTCCCCAGCCCGTCCCGCCGATCGGGACGCGGATCGAGGAGTGGCCCGCGCGAACCGCCGCATCCTCGTTGTCGACGACAACCACGACGGCGCCGACAGCCTGGCGATGCTGCTCGGGTTCCTCGGCCACCAGGTGCGTACCGCGTACGACGGCGAAGAGGCCGTCGCCGCGGCGGAGGAATTCCGTCCACAGATCATTCTGCTCGACGTCGAGATGCCGAAATTGAACGGCTATGAAGCATGCCGCCGCATCCGGCAGCGGCCGTGGGCCCGCGGTGTGGTGGTCGTGGCGTGTACTGGGTGGGGACAGGACGAGGACCGGCGTCGCGCACACGAGGCCGGGTTCAACCTTCACATCGTCAAGCCCGTTGACACCGGCGTACTGCAGACCGTGATCTCATCCGCAGGTCGAAGTCACACGCGGCGCTCCTGAGGCCTGACCCCGGCGCAGTGCCTGGAACCAGAGATGCATCGAGCGCCGCGGACGGCGCGATCGAAACACCGAGCTGTCGACGAAGGAGAACCGACATGGCTGAACTGACGAACCTGCATGACGCACTCGTGCATGAGATCTGCGACCTCTACAGCGCGGAGAAGCAGCTCGTGAAGGCGTTGCCGAAGATGGCCAAGGCGGCGTCGAGCGACGACCTGCGCGAGGCGATCGAACACCACCTCGAAGAGACCGAGAACCAGATCGGGCGGCTCGAGCAGATTTTCGATCTGCTCGACGAGAAACCGCGCGCCAGGCACTGTGCCGGCATCGCCGGGATCATCGAAGAGGGCGCAGACGTGCTGAAGCAGGACGCCGAAGACGCGGTACTCGACGCGTGCATCATCGCGGCGGCGCAGCGGGCCGAGCACTACGAGATGGCGGCCTACGGCACCGTGGCGGCCTGGGCCGAGGCCCTTGATCTCCCGGACGTGGCGCAGCTGCTCCGAGACACGTTGGACGAAGAGAAGGCCGCCGACAAGACGCTGACCGAGCTGGCGGAATCGCGCATCAACGCGGCGGCCGAGGCCGGTGGCGAAGAGCTCGCGGACGAGGACGAAGACGAAGAGGACGACACCGACGAGGACGCGCCGGCGGCGAAGGCCTCAGGGCGGAAGTCGTCGACGGGCCGCTGAACGATCAGAAATCTCCGCATCTCCTGCCAGGCGCTTCCAGCCGCGACGAGAACGTCCTCGTCGCGGCGATCGGAGGCGTGACGTTTGTCATGGCGGTCTGCGGTGCCTTCCTCGGGTCAAAATAGTGGACCAGGACGGAAGGTCGATGTCACTCAACGGGCTCGTGGTGTTCTGCGCGGTGTACGCCCTCTCGGTCGCCTCACCGGGGCCCGGGGTGGCTGCGGTGGTGGCGCGGTCGCTCGATCGCGGGTCACGCGGCGCGCCGGCGTTCATCGCCGGGTTTCTCGTCGGCGATCTCGTCTGGTTCACGCTGGCGGCGACCGGCCTTGCGGCCATCGCCGAGACGGCCTACGCGTTGTTTGTCGCGATCAAATACGCGGGCGCTGCGTATCTGCTGTATCTCGCCTATCGCATGTGGACCGCGCCCGGCCCGGCCGTGAACGTCGCCGAGGCCGAACCCTCTCAGTCGCCATCGCGCCTGTTTCTTGGCAGCCTTGCGCTGACGCTGGGGAATCCAAAACCGATGGTGTTCTTCCTGGCGCTGCTGCCGACCGTCGTCACGCTCCAGACGCTGACGATGGCGAGCTTCCTGGCGATTGCCGCCGTGATGGCGATCGTGCTGCCCGTCGTCCTCGGCGCCTACGTCCTCGCCGCCGTGCGCGCGCGACGCCTGTTGCGCAATCCTCGGGCATTACGCGTGATGAATCGGGGGAGCGCCACCGTCATGGCTGGCGCCGCGGTGGTGATCGCGCGAAGCTGACTGGCAACTTCCGTACGGCCACACGGCGCCCGCTGCGATCCACGTGGCAATCGTCCCTCTTTTCCTGCTGACCAGAGGAGTGCAGACGCCAACTGTTGTGCGTTGGCGGCGGCGCGCGGCTATGATCGGCGGCACGAGAGTACGGGGCCTGGAGATCGCCGGATGAGCGGGATCAGATCACGAGAGCGAATTCAGCGGAAACAGGCCGAGCCGTCGCGCGAACCGACCTCATCGGTGAGTGTGCAGGACGAGCCGGCGGCCCCCGAAGGGCAAGCCGCACCCGCCGGCGCGGGCGGCCACGCGCTGACGCAGTACGCGATCGTGCCCCAGGCGGCTGCGCCGACGACGAGCGCGGCGCCAACCGGTCCGGTTGAGGCGCCCAGCCAGACACAGCCCGGCATCCCTGACGGCTTCGTGCCCGAGTCGATCGTGAACGACCTGCGGCGCGCCATCGACCAGTCCGCCGCGACGATGGAGTGGGACAACGCCAGGGTCATCCGTAAAATCGATGCGGCGCTGGTCATCCGCGTCCTCGACAACCTCACACCGACGCAGGCCCTCGCGGTCAGGACGCTCTACGACGCGAAAGAGAAGCGCACCGATGCGCTACAGGAAGACCTGTTCGGAAAGGGCACGTCGGACACTCCCGGCTCGCTCACCAGGGATCAAGAGGCGCGGATCCGTGAACTCCTCAGAGGCACGCGTGCCGAGAAGCCGGACGCCGGGACGACCACCGCGCGGATCGGGGCAGACGTCATCGAGCTGCACGAGCTCCTGAGTGGCAGCCTCAACGACGCCAAGCGCGAACGGGTCATGGCGCTGCATCGCCGTCCGGTGGGTGAGATCGAGCGCCTCGACTCCTATTACCAGGGGTACTACGGTGGCACGCTGTACGCAGCGCTCCACGACAAGCTGAAGGACCTGCAGCTTGTCCGCATGAACGAGTTGCGCCTCGGCGATTGGGTGAAGGCGGACGCCTGCGCGATCGAAGACAAGCGCCGGGCGATCGCCAAGCTGGACGCCCAGCCGCTCGACCCGTTCGAGATGCAGGAGAACATCGACAAGCGCAAGAACCTGGTGGCCGGCATCGAGTCGATCGTCGAGCAGAATCGCCAGGAGGCGGTGGCGGATCCGAAGAGCGCCGGCAAGACCCAGGCGCAGGCCGTGCAGGAGCGGATCGGCGCCATTCTCGACACGGCCGCGGGAGAAGGCGGCCAATCGGTTCGAGAGGGACTCGAGAAAACCCTGAAGTCGAAGGGCGCCGCGATCATCGCCATGGCGGACGGCTCGCTTGCCGACGCCGCTGCTCGACGGCTCCTCGAGATGGAAGAGAGCGAGACGACCGACACCGCGCTGATCGCTCCGCTTCTGAAAGGATTCCGTACGCAGGCCACGCACGACATCATGGCCGCGCTGTATGGCACGCAGCTGTCGCAGTCGGACAAAGAGATGATGGCGTCCGACCCGAAGCTCTTCGAGCAGGCCGTGGACACGCTGGCGACCAGTTACAAGGACGCCTTCCTCGCGGCGTACGAGGGCATGCGCGGTGAGCACCGGTCGTGGACCGCGATTGTCGCCAGCGCCTACGACTACAACCGGGATCTGCTCAATGCCCTGCAGGAGGGTGGCGGAGAGATCAAAGACGATCTCGTGGAGCTGGACGTCGCCATCCGGAAGAAGGATGTCGAGTTGATCAAGGCGGTCCTGCGCCGGCAGCCGAACAAGGCCGCCGCTGACGATCTTGCCGCACGTTACGAGGTCAAGCGTGGCGTCAACCTGCGCAGCGTCCTCTTCGGCAAGATGGGCGAATCCGCGGCGGCGGAAATGGATTCGATGTTTACCGGGGCGATCCTCAGCGGGCGGTCGGCCGCAGCTGCGCAGGAGTCCCTGGACAAGCCGGCCACATTCGGCGGCGAGGCTGAGGTCGATTGGATTGCCAAGCATGGCGAGCGCGAGAAAACGGTCACCGAGGCCAACAGCGGCGGGATGGGATCGCTGCGGGAGATTGGAGACGATCCGGAAACCCAGGTGTTGATGAACGAGTCGGCCGCACGGCTCAAGGTGCTGCAGGCCGAGTTCAAAGCCAACGATCCGTGGGGGCGTCCGCGAGCTGAGATCCTGGCCGAGATGCGCCGCATGCGAGCCACGCTGACCGGCGATGCCACCGCCTACGAGGAAGACAACGCGCGCATGGTGGCGGAGCTGCGCGCGGCGATCAGCTTTGCCGTGCAGATTGCGCTCGCGGTCGCGTTGCCGGGTTTCCCATCCAGCTTTCTCCTCACGATGGCGACCAACATCGGCGCAAACGTCGCGTCGAACATGCTGATCTATGGCGATCAGTATTCCCTGACGAGTTTCCGGAACGACGTACTGGGCGGCGTGCTCGGTGGTCTTGGCGGCAAGTTCGGCGAGGAGGTCCTCGGCGCCGTCGCATCGAGGGTCACTGGCACAGCAGCGAAGGGCACGATCGGCGCCGCGGAGCGTGCGGGGCTCTCCGTTGGGCTCGCCAAAGAGGCCGGCGCCGCCGCGGGGTTGGCGAGCGAAGCCAGCTTCGTGGTGAAAGCCGCCAAGGAAGTCGGCAACCTCGGCGGAGGCACGGCCGGAGGCACGCTGGCCACCGGTGAGAATGGGTTCACGGCAGAAGGGCTCGCGATGGGCTTCTTCATGAACCGCCTCGGTGGGCTTCGTGGGGAGCCGGCGCAGCCGGGCGCCGGTGGCGGCGAGCCCCAAGCTCGCGCGAGCGGTGAGCCTGCGCCCGCGGTAACCGGTGGCGAACAGCCCACGGCACCAAGGCAGCCAACTCCTTTGCCCGATCTCTCGATGCCCGTTGGACCTGCGCTGCTCACGCCGGCCCCGCCTGGCGGAGGCGTGGGCGGAGGCGGCGTGCCCGCCACTGGGGGTGTGACCTCACAGCGGCGCGAACCAGGCGGCATCGTTCACAACGAATCGGGTCGTGCGCCGGGAGAACCCGGTCTTCCACAGGACTTCGGCTCGGACGACTTCGGCTTCACGGCGGAGGGTCCGCAGGTCCAGACTCCGGTGGACCCGTTGGGCCGGCCAGCGAACATCCTCGAAATCGGCGCCGGACCCACCGACACCAATCTGGGTCTGGCCGTCGAGCCCGGTCAAGGCAATCAGGCCGTACACGATGCGTCTCTGGTTGACGTCACGCGAACCGACCTGCAGCCTCGGCCCGGCGCGGCTGAACTCAACGCGAGCCTACCGATTCCGCCGGAGCACTGGGGCCAGGACGCGGTGATCATCAACAACCCGCGTGGGTACCAGATTGACATTGCGAATGTGGGACAGGCGGTCAGGCCGGGCGGGCGCATCGTGATCCAGGGCCGGGCAGAGGTCACGCCCGGGATGCGGGGCATCAACCCTGATATGAACCCGATCCTGCAGCAGGCCCTCGGGGGCGACGTGCCACCGGGCTTCCGGGTGGTGGAGGTCGTCGTGCTCCCCGAGGTTCGAGGAGGAGACCCGGCCGCGGTGCAGAAACCAGGGGACATCATGGGAGGACCCTTTCAGCGCACGAGCGGCGGACCGGTGGGCTGGCCCAATACCCGTATCGTCATCGAGCGAATCGCTCCGGTAAATGATCCGGTCATGCGTCCAGAGCCATCTGGACGTGGTGGGCCTGGCGACGATGGCGGATCGGGAGGGCGGTCCGATCCCGACAATCCGGAAGTCCAGCAGGAGCTGCACGAGTCGATCGATACGGCCATCAAGGGACTCGACGAGCTCGGAACGGGTCCCAACCGGGACGACTACCACGTCGTCGACGTGCACATGCCACAGAAGACGGGCGAGGCCTCGTCTGGCCCGGAGGCGAAGGTGATCCCGGGGGAACCGATCACTTCGGATCAGTTGCGCGACACCTACGGAATGCCGGTGGAGAATCAAAGGAAGCTTCAGGAGATCGCGCAGAAGTACGGCGTCGAGTTCGACATGCGTCCCACGACGAAGGACGCACCGGCATTGCTCGACGACAAGGCGGTTCCAAAGATGGAAGATCTGAAATCAAAGACGATCTCCGCCGAAGACGAGCACATCGGAGCGTGGAAAGAGGATATCGGCAAGGTCGGGTTCTTCAAGCCCGAGCCGCCACGGCGCCCTCACGGCGTGGACGAGGCGACATGGCAGAAGATGCTGCCGAAACTGGTCGAGCGCTTCGCGCAGCGGGATGCGGAGTATTGGGACAATGCGAAGCGCATGACCGAGCTTCAGCGTCGCGCCGAGATGCAGACTGAGAAGAGCGGACCGATGGACGACCGCGGGACCCACAAGGAGCAGCAGGTGGTCATCGGCGAAGACGGAGTGGTCAAGGCCGTCTCCGACGAAGGAGGATCACTGCCGGAGCCCCCCTTCACCGGCGATCACGACATCTTCGACATTCGCAAGGCCGATGGGTCCGCCCTCTCCAACGATGAGTACAACGCGATCATCGCCGAGATGAGGGCTGCGAACATGGGCGTCGCGCACGGCGCCCACATGCGCTGGGTGCCGAAGACGCCGGCCGAGCACGCGATCTTCGCCGCGATCGTGAAGCGGCACTCGTCTGGTGCCGAACCACTGATTCGGTTCAGTCCGGGTGCGGACCCGGTGATCGCACTGCCGAAGTAGCGCGTGGCCACTGTGATGGCGTTCTCTCTTTCCTCACGAGGACGTCTGACCGACCACGACCTCGATCGCTTCCCCGGCGACACGCTCTTCGATCGGCTTGCCCGCGAGGTCTGTCACGCCGGCTGCCTGCCGCGCAAGGAGCTGTTCGAGGCATGGGAAACCGCGCGGCGGGTGCGACGGCTGTTTCGCGGCGGGCGAGTGGTCGATCTTGGCGGTGGTCACGGTCTGGTCGCGCACGCCATGCTGCTCCTCGACAGTTCCTCGCCGAATGCGCTTGTGGTGGACAAGGCGCTGCCCGCGTCCAGCGCGCGGCTCCATGAGACGCTCGTGACGGCCTGGCCGCAACTGTCGGGACGCATCACGTTCATGTCCGCCGGCCTGGAGGATGTGGCCCTCCAGCCGACCGACGTCGTCGTGTCCGTACACGCGTGCGGGCGCCTCACCGATCTGGTGCTCGAGCGCGCCGCGGCCGCGCGCGCCCGTGTTGCCGTCCTGCCGTGCTGCCACGATCTCGACATCAGCGACACTGGCGATCTGGCGGGGTGGGTCGATGGTCCGCTGGCCGTGGATGTCGTGCGGGCGCTGCGACTGAGACAGCAGGGCTACCGTATCTGGACGCAGTCGATTGCCGCGGATATCACGCCGAAGAACCGCCTGCTGTTGGGTGCGCCGCGCGAGTGAGGCCGCTACCGGCGCTCGGACCTCTCGAGAATGTCCGCGAACAACCGGCGCATCCACGGACTGTTTTCCTGACAGATGTACTCTTGAATCTCGCCCTTTTCGTCCCAGACGATATCGAAGCCAACGGTCCACGGTTCCGTGTAGGCGCCCGGATCGTCGATGGTGGCTTCGTAGCGCAGCGTGTAGAGGTCTTTGCGCGTGTACCGCTCGACGAGATGCAGTTTGTCGGTGTGCGGATCGCCGGCCATGTCGATCCAGCTGCCCTCGTTGAAGCCGACGACGTCCACGACCAGCGTGTCCCCGTCCCAGCGTCCCACTGAATGGCCCAGCCACGTCGGATTCAGCGCGTCACCCTCGGGATGGGGCCGGCCGTCCATGTAGATGACGCGCCAGATGTGTGTGCCTCCCTCGTAGATCATCACGATGCGCTTCTGCTGCGGAAGCTGAATGATCTCCATCGGAAAGGGCGTGGTCATCAGGCGCGGTCCTGAGGGCGGCATGCAATAGCCCTGAGGGTCGTACTTCGACAGTTCGGCTCTGCGCTGCATGGCCAGGGCCTTGGCCCACGGCTGATAGGGAATGTCCTTGCGATGGAGGAGGACCTGCCGATAGTCCTGGAACTGCGCGAGATGCCAGTAGCCCTTGTTCGGCTCAGTCGGTCCCAGATTCGGCGTGCCATCGGCCAGTTGCGGCGCCGGCGGGTAGGGCTTTGTCGGAAGGGCCGGGGTTGGATTCACTTGCGCCGGCTCGCCTTCGCTCGCCCGAAGTTCCCCGAGCTTCGGCGACGCAAGCGCCAGCAGGACGATAACGGCCACGATCATCATCCCGGCAGCGTGAGCAACGCGATTGGATCTCACGTCCAATGCTCCTTTGAAAGCCGTGACAGGGATTACGTGCGTGCGAGCATATACTTCGCACGCTGATGACGCCACCGCCCAGGCTCCGCATATCCCGCCGGAACCTGCTCTATCGAGGAGCGCTCGCCCTCGGCTCGGCCGCGCTGCCGCCGATCGGGCTTCGCGCGCAGGCCGTGGACTTGGCGAAGGCGGCCGTCGGCCCGGTGATGGCGACGCTCAGCGGCTACATGGCTGCCGCAAAGGACCGCGCGTTGCCGCCTGACGTGCTGGAGAAGGCGAAGCACCATATCCTGGACACCTTCGCGGCGATGGTATCCGGCTCCGAGTTGCCGCCGGGCCTGGCCGCCTTGAGGCTGGCCAAGGCGCAGGCGGGCCGGCCGGTCGCCACCGTCGTGGGCTCGAGCATCGTGACCGGGCCGATGGATGCCGCGCTCGTCAACGGCGTCCTGGCCCATTCAGACGAAACCGACGACTCGCATGGGCCGTCGCAATCGCATCCCGGCGCCTCGATCGTGCCCGCGGCCCTGGCGATGGGTGAGGAGATGGGCGCAAGCGGGGAGCGCTTTCTGCGCGCCATCACGCTCGGCTACGACGTGGGTCCGCGGCTCACGATGGCGCTCGGCGGCGTGACGTTCAGAAACGAGACCCGTCGCAGCACACATGCGTTCGCGGGGAACTTCGGATCGGCGGCGGCGGCCGGATGTATCGCGGGGTTGACGGCCCAGCAGATGCGCTGGCTGCTCGACTACGCATCACAGCAGACCGGCGGATACGCAGTGTGGGGTCGCGACACGGATCACATCGAAAAGGGATTCGTGTTCGGAGGCATGCCGGCGCGGAACGGCGTCACCGCGGCGCTGCTCGTTCACTCGGGATGGAACGGCGTCGACGATGTGTTGTCGGGCGACGACAATTTCTTCCGCGTCAACGCCCCCAAAGCCAATCCCGCCGTATTGATCGAGCAGCTCGGCGAGCGGTACGAGATCGTCAACACCGATATCAAGAAGTGGACCGTCGGTACTCCGATCCAGGCGCCGCTCGACGCGATCGAGAACCTGCGGCGCAAGCGGCCGTTCGACGCCAACGATGTCAAGAGCGTCGTGGTTCGCCTGGCGCCGAGCGTCGGCCGTGTCGTGGACAATCGCGACATCCCGGACATCTGCCTGCAGCACATGGTCGCCGTGATGCTGATCGACAAGACGGCCTCGTTCCACGCCGCGCACGACAAGGCGCGCATGCAGGACGGGTCCGTGCGTCGTCAGCGAAGCAAAGTCATGTATGTCCCGGACGCCACGCTCACGCCGCTCTTGCCGGCGCGTGTGGCGATCGTCGAGATCACGCTCAATGACGGAACCAGGCTTTCGGATCGCGTGGAGGCCGTGCGGGGGACCGTGCGCAACCCGATGCCGCGGGCCGAGGTCGTGGACAAGGCGAGAGACCTGATCGCGCCGGTGCTCGGCAGCGCGACCGCACAGAAATTGATCGACACGCTGCTCGCGATCGAGGCCGTCAAGGACATCCGCACGCTGCGGCCCCTGCTGCAGCGGTTGTGAGCGCGTCACATAGAATTCTCATGACCATGCGTAGAGCTGTCCTGTTGGTTCTTTTCATTCTCGTCGGCCAGACCGCGAGCGCGCAATGGGTGAGGTATCCAACGCCCGGCAGTCCCCGCATGCCTGACGGCAGGCCCGATCTGACCGCCCGCACTCCGCGCGCCTCCAACGGGAAGCCGGATCTGTCTGGCGTCTGGCACGTGCAGCCGACATCGCTCGAGGAAATGAAGCGTCTGTTCGGCAACGACGTGGACACCATTCAGGTGCCGGGGATGGAGACTGATACGGTCTCCAAGTACGCCATCAACATCTTTCAGGACTTCAAACCGGAGGACGCGCCGGTGCGGCCAGAGGTCGCCGAGGTTCTCAAACGGCGAGGGGACGGCCGTCCAGAGGCGCTGCCGCTGACCTACTGCTTGCCGGGTGGAGTGCCGCTTTCGACGATGCTGTCCGAGGTTTCGAAGATCGTGCAGACGCCAGGGTTGACCCTGATCATGCTCGAACTTGGTGGCACTCGACAGATCTACACGGATGGCCGGAAGCATATGGCCGATCCCTCACCGTCGTGGCTTGGCTACTCGGTGGGGAAATGGGAAGGCGACTCGCTGGTCGTGGACACGCTGGGATTCAACGGCAAGTCCTGGCTGGATATCATCGGTCATCCACAGAGCGAATCCGCACGCGTCGTGGAGCGCTACAGGCGCCGCGACTTCGGGCACATGGACGTGGAGATCACGATCGACGATCCCAAGTGGTATACAAAGCCGTTCACGGTCAAGGTCACGCACCTCCTGCAGCCGGATACCGACATCCTCGAGTACTTTTGCAACGAGAACGAGCAGGACCGTCGCCGCATGGGGCTGGAGTAAGCGAATCATGTTCAGACTCACTGTTGCTCTCATCGTTGTCCTGCTGGTCCACTCGCAGGCGTACGGCCAGGCGCCAGCGACGACGCCAGCTCCACTGCAGCCCAATCCTCGCGGGCCGCTGTACCAGCGCACGGGCGAGCAGTATCGCGTCTACGAATTCCCGGGGACGACCGAATCCATTCCTTACCGATTGTTCGTGCCCTCGCGGTGGAAGCCCGGCGTGAGCCTGCCCTTGCTCGTCACCCTTCGAGCCGGCCAGAGCGTGGACAACCCGTATCGCGAGCCGAACGATCTCGTGAAGCAGGCCGAACAGCGGGGATATCTGGTGGTGACGCCGATGGGATATCGGCCGCTGAGGCAGCCCTATTACGGGAGCAAGTATCAGATCGCGAGGCCCAAGGCGCCGGCGCCCGCCGAAGGCTGGACGGAGGTCGAAGACCAGCGCGCCGAGCAGGACGTGCTCAACGTGATCGATCTCGTGACCAAGGAGTACGGCGTGGACACGTCACGCATCTATCTTCACGGCCAGAACCCCTCCGGCTCGGGCGCGATGCACCTGGGCGCCAAGTACCCGGACCGGTTTGCGGCGCTGGTGATCAGCTCCGGTCCTATCGTCTACGACACGTATCCCTTCGATCGCATCAAGGGCAAAGGCCTCCTGGTGATTCACGGCGATCAGGACACGACCAATCCCATGGACGCCTCCAAGCGGATGGCGGAGGCGGCCAAGGCGGCGGGCGTCAATGCCGTCTACGCGACCGTGCCCGGCGGTACGCACCTCGGGGCGTATCTGACTTACGCCTCAGGGATCTTTGACTTCCTCGACGCGCAGCGGAAGTAGCTACTTCGTCTCACCACTCGTCGAATCCGGCACGAGCATCCGGATCACGCCATCCTGTCTCGACGTGATGAAGAGCTCGCCGTCGCGGCTGCGGCTGATGTGCAGATCGGCGCGCGTCATGCTCGCACCCATCGTGCGCTCGACGAGGTCTCGCAGCGTCACGTACACCCGGTTCCCACCCGCGCCGCGCACGTAGAGCTGAATCTCTTCGACCGGCGCCACCGTCTGCGGAATGCCGTCGTCGGCCTTCTTCATGGCCGCCAGGTCCGAGGCGAACAGACGCCCGCGCTGGACGTCGCCAAACACGAACTTGCCGCGGAGCGCGGGGATGCGCCCGTGGTACGCGAAGCCGCCGCTCACGGCCTGTCCCTCGTTGTGGTCGTAGATCGCGACGGGATATGTGAACTCGTCCTTCGTCCGCCCTTCGAGCACATCCGTTGGCAGCGTGAACAATTGACCCAGGTTGCCGCCGGGCCGGGTCATGCCGTTCTCCCAGTACCCCTCACGCTTCATCCAGCCGTAGTTCTCGCCGTTGCGGACGATGTTGATCTCCTCGATGTGGTTCATGCCGATGTCCGACGCGAACATCGTCCCGTCGGTGTCCCACGACAGCCGGTGCGCGTTCCGGAAGCCGTAGGCGTAGATCTCGCCGAGCGTCTTGGGATCGCCGTCCGCGGCGAACTTGTTGGCCTGGGGAATCGTGTAGTCCCCGAGTCCCTTCGTGCCCTTCGAGACCGACGGGCTGCGCGGATCGATCCGCAGGATCGCCGTGATCAGCGAGTCGAGCCGTTGTGTCTGGCCGGGATTGTTCGCGTTCGGTCCGCCGCCGTTGCTGAATCCGGTATCGCTGCCGCTGGTGTAGAGCAGGCCGTAGTCGGGCGAGCCGGGCTTGGCGGTCGGGTTGAACTCGACGTTGCCGAATGGGTGGGTCAGGTTCATGACGACGTGGGCCACGCGCAGCAGCTCGCGCCGCGTGCCGTCGAAGGTGTTCGCCGCCGGGTTCTTCGCCTGCCACTCGGTGATGACGTTGTGGTAGGTGACGTCCTTCTGCGTGAACCCGGGCGGGATGAAGTTGAGTGTCCCCGGGTTGCCCATGCCGCGTTCGCCATGCACGGTGTAGAACAGGCCGTTGCTGGCGAACTCCGGGTGGAAGTCGAAGCCGATGAACCCGCTTTCGAGCCGGTTGTAGATCGCGAACGGGAAGGCGGCGCCGACGTTCGCATACACGGACGGCTGGTTGTTGCGGTCGAGCAGATACAGAAAGCCGCGTGAGTCGTTGGCGAAGCGGCGGCCGTCCGGAAGATCGCGGACGAAGCTGACGCGCGCCCACCCCGACGGCGTCACGTCCTGATCGATCGGACGCAGCCCTCGCGTATCTGGCAGACGGACGAGATCGCGGATCTCGACCATCAAGCCGCGTTTCTCGACCGGCGCCGGAATCGGATTGGCGACCTGCGCGTGAATCGCGGCAACGGTCACGAGACCAAGGAGCACGACGATGACAAGCGGAATTCGTATGCGCATGACCCTACTCCCGCTACTGAACTGAAATGAGTGTGACGTCGAACACCAGCGTGGCGTTGGGCGGAATGGGTGAGCCATTCGGGGGGTTGTTCCCGTAGGCCAGGTCGGGCGGAAGGACGAGACGGCGCTGCCCGCCAACCCGCATGCCGACCACGCCCTGATCCCAACCTCGAATCACGGCCCCGGTGCCGAGCCGGAACGGAAAACTGGGGTTTGTCTGGAACTGCGAGCCCTTCGCATCCGGCTTGCTCGAATCGTGGAGCCATCCCGTGTAGGCGACCGTCACCTGGTTCCCGGCCGCGGCAATCGTTCCCGTGCCGACGACGAGATCAGTCTGTGAGTACGGGGCGCTCGTGGTGGGTGACGGCCCGGTCATCGAGTCGCCACCGCCGCAGGCAGCCACCACCAGCAGTACCAGGAAAGGAAGAAGGCGTTTCATTCCTGAAAGTGTAGACGATCGTCAGGACCCTTTTTCCGGTCGCACCACGACGGCCGCGACCGCATGCGGACGACGGGTCGCGTCGAGTTGTGTACCGAGGCGGCGCACCATGTCTGCCCAGTGAACGCCCTCGTCCGCGTCGCCAGTGACAGGGCGCGCGCGAAGCGGTCGCTGGTGGAGTGCCGCCGCCCAGTCCGATCGATTCACGCCGTCGGAGTCGATGGCCACAATCTCGAACACCGGTCCGTCCTTGTAGACGGCGACGAGCCCTTCGCCGGGTTCCTGGCCGATCTCGACCTCGAAGCGCGCGACTCGGCCCAGGGCACTGTCTTCGTAGTGGGCGAAGATCCCTTCCACGAGCGGATGGCCGGAGGCGAAGAAGTCGATGGTCTCGGCCTCCACTGCCTCCTCGCGATCGAATGAGCCGACGTAGCTCGATCCACCAGGGACGCCCGGCAGGCCGTCGACGAGCGCCCCGTTACCGAGCTCGATGGCGAAGATGCGATGGCCTCGCGGGCGCTCGATGCTGAACCCCAGACCGATGCAGGCCGTGACCACGACTTCCTCGGTGAGTGCATCGAGCTCCCCTGGTACGCGGGCGAGGATGCCTGCAGCCATGTCCGATCGGTACGGGTCGCGATGGAGCTGCTGGTACGCCGCCTCGCGGATACGCGTGCGCGCGGCGGTGGCTTCGCTGACCAGTTCTCCGAATCGTTCGGCCGAGAGCGATGCCGATGGATCGAGCGCGACCTCTTCCAGGGCGCCCTCTACGTGGGCCAGCTGGGGCTCCAGTCCTGCCAGCGGCTCGCGGAAGAGGCCCAGTGTCTCGAAGAGCCGTACGACATCCGAGCCGAGACCGGCGGGCGGACGGAAGTACACGATCTCCACCGGGATGCGCCGGCCGATTCGATCGAGCCGGCCGATCCGTTGTTCAACGATCGATGGCTTCCAGGGAAGGTCGAACAGCACGAGGCGGCGGCAGAACTCGAAGTTGCGGCCCTCGCCTCCGGATTCCGTGGATACGAGCAGGCTGGGACCATCGTGATCCCGGAAGCGGGCGACTTCGGTGTCGCGCTGCGCGGGCGACAGGTCCTCATGGAACACGCCGGTCGCGACCTGCGCGCGGTGGCTGAGCGCCGTGCGCAGCATCTCCAGCGTCTCGCGGTGGGCCACGAAGACGAGCGTCTTCTCTCTCGCCTCTCGCCACCGCGGCGCCTGCGCCAGCAACCACTCGAGGCGCGGGTCGCCGGCGTCCATCGCTTCCGCCTGCTGACGGAGTGGGCGTTCGTCCGATCCAAGTACCGCGGCGAGTGCGGCCCCTGACGCCAGCGCGCGACGCACGCGATCGATCTTCTGCCGCCGCGCGACCGCATGGGGAGCCGCCACGCCTCGCACGGCTGCCTCGACCGCGTCCCTCAACTGCCACTTCGACGGATTGTCGAGCGCGATCGGAATACCCACTCGCGGCGGTAAGCCTCCGATGTCGGCACGGCGAGTAGAGCTGGTGCACGGAGGCAGCGGCGTCGCGAGGGCGAGGCGCGCTTCGAAACTCACGTTCTCGGGAAATTCCTGCGGGCGGAGGAGTTGAAGCAGACGGAAGAATCCGTGGGCATCGTCCTCGAGTGGCGTCGCGCTCAGGAGCAGCACGTGACGGCCGAGACCGGCGATCGGCGCGATCGCGCGCCAGGCGAGATCGCCCGGGTGGCCTGGTGGGCGCCGGAGTCGCTGTGCTTCGTCCACGACGAGGAGATCGATTCCCGCTCGTACGGCCTGATCGGTCAGCTGTGGGCGCTCGATCAGCATCTCCAGCGCAATCACGGCGCGCCGATGCGCGTCGAAGGGGTTGAAATCCGCACCGAAATCGCGCGCCACGTCGGCGAGGCGTTGCGCATCGAGCAGCGTGAACACCTGGTGATATTTCCGCCAGAGCTCACCGAGCCACTGAACGGTCAGGACATCCGGTACGACCACAAGGCAGCGATCGATCTTTCCGGCGTGCACGAGCCGATTCAGGATGAGCGCGGCCTCGATCGTCTTGCCGAGGCCGACCTCGTCGGCGAGCAGCCACCGCACGGGATCGCTGGCGCTCGCGCGCTCCGCGACGTGGAGCTGGTGCGGGAAGAGCCGGACGCGCCCGCCGAGGAAGGAGCCCAGGCCGTCGGCCTCGCGAAGGGCGAGGAGGTGCAGGATGTCCAGGCGGGTGACAAAGTCCTCGACCTCATCGAGATCGCCCACGGCGAGTCGCTCGAGCAGTGCGCCTTCGAACTCGAGCGGCCACAAGGCATGAGACGTCGTCGTCAGCCCGTTCGCGAGCGTCACGGTCCCGTCCGGGAGTCGTGCCGTGACGGTTGTTTCCTCGCGGGTCTCGGTGATGCGGACCGGCCGGCCGGGGCTGAGATCGACCGGGATCAGCGCGTCGGTGCTGGCCGCCAGCCGCAGCGTCGTCGCCGAGCGCGGGAACTCGACGACGATTGCGCGCCCGTCGAGGGCCGTGACGCGTCCGATCCCCAGCTCGGGATTGAAACGGTGAGTGAGGTAGTCCCCTGTGGTCCAGGAAAGTCCAGACGCTGATTGGGTGTTGCTCGTGGACAGTGTGCTCTCCCATCACCGGGACCGACCAGCGCCGCGGCCGGTACCCGCAGGTAGATCGTACCCTGACCGGGTCGGCCCGGTGACGGTTGATTGACTCATCGAGATTCCGAAGCGCGGGGCGTCGTCGGATAACGTCAGTTGGCGGGCGGGTTCCTTTTTGGCTTTGCGATCAACGCGTTATAGGTCCGCTCAGGATCGGCATCCCTCGTGGCCCCGGCGGAAGCGTGCGTGCGGAGTGCGTCGCCTCAGTCATCTCACGAGACGACTATAGCCCGACGAGGACTTGCCTCGCTCCGTTCGTCGTGCTCTATTCGACCCGCGTTCGCTGGGGTAGCATCGGGGCCCAATTGGCTGCCGTGCGCCCGCCTACGTTGGTACTGCCACCGCTCCGCGACCGCATCCGGCCGGGAGTCCGCGTGTTGTTCGTGGGCATCAATCCGGGGATCAGCTCGTCGCTCACCGGCCATCATTTCGCGGGGTTTTCAAATCGGTTCTGGAAGCTGCTCTACGAATCGCGTCTGGTTCCTGAGCCGATTTCGTACGTGGACGATGGGCGGCTGCCGGAATGGGGGTACGGCATCACCAACATCGTGCCGAGACCGACGCCAGGCATCGACACGCTGGAACGACACGAGTACGAGGCGGGCCGGGCCAGGCTGCGACGGAAACTCCTGCGCTATCGGCCGGCGGTCGTGGCGCTGGTGGGCGTCACCGTGTTCCGTGCGCTGTTCCCACACCGCAAAGACGCGGTGTCACTGGGGCTGCAGGAGGAGCGCATCGGCGACAGCGCGATGTTCGTATTGCCGAATCCAAGTGGCAGGAACGCGAACTACTCATTCGCGCAGATGCTGCGCGCGTTTCGTGCGCTGGCGGGGTACGTCAACCGGAAGTGAACAGGGAGACGCGAACCCCGATGCCCTGCGTGGGCACCGGGGCTCGGGTGTGAGGAGGCTCAGGCCGGAACGACGTTCTCGGCGCGCGGGCCTTTCGGGCCCTGGCCGACGGTGAACGTCACGCTCTCGCCCTGGCGCATGGAGTCGAATGGCGTGCTCGTGCACGCGGACTGGTGAAAGAAGTATTCGGTGCCATCGGGCGCGGCGATGAAGCCAAAGCCCTTGTCCGTGATGCGCTTGATCGTGCCGGTGGTCGTTGACATGTGTCGATCCTCTGGGGAGCTGGCCGAAATTGGCCGTGTGACGCCGATTGGTTCCTGGTCTCGTCGCACCAGTCGCGCATAAAGGCAGCAGGGCCGTGGCCCGGTTCCCCAGCGTGAACTCTGTGAGTGGTTGATGGTGTCGTTGGATGGTTGGAACTGATGGTGCGGGTTCGCAAGTAGTCTACAGCTATTGCTCCCACGTCCGAAGAGATATTCGTCACACCCCGGCCGGGAGAGGGCAGCAGGTTGCGCTAGAGTTGGCTCGGGTCGATTCCCCAGCCGCGCAGGATCACCGACTCGTCGGCCGCGCTGGCGGCCTTCTTGAAACGCGCGCCTGACTGCCCCTTCACGCGCCCCTCGCACTCCGTCCACGTGCCATGTCGCATCGGGACCCCGTCCACAACGCTGAGGTACGAGTGTGCGGCGACCTTGCTCTTCTGCCCGGAGAGCGAGCCTGCTGTGCGCTTCGGCAAGGCCGTGTCCTCCGGCAACTGAAGAATCGGCAGCGCGTAGCCGTCCAACGGCCCGTCGTACAGGTCCGGAGATTCCTGCAGTGCGAAGGCCACTGAAATCTCGTCAGCGCGCTCGTTGCCCGGCGTGCCTACATGGCCCCGAACCCAGCGCCAGTCAAGCTCGCCGCGGGCGCGCGCGCCGGTCAGGCTCGACAGCTGTTCCCAGAGGTCCCGGTTCAGCACGTCGCCGCCTTGCGCGGTCTTCCAATCGCGCCTCCGCCATCCCCAGACCCACTGCGTGATGCCCTGGATCACATACGTGGAGTCCGTGTAGATGGCCACGGGTCCGGTCTGATTCACCCCGTGCTGCAGCGCCGCGATCGCGCCGCTCAGCTCCATCCTGTTGTTCGTGGTGTGAGGCGAGCCGCCTCCCAGTTCCGTGACGTGCCGATCCGGCGTGACGACGATCACGCCCCAGCCGCCGGGCCCCGGATTGCCCTTGGCCGCGCCATCGGTGAATACGATGATCGGCGAGTCGCTCATGACTAGCCGCGCCCTCGGAGCCGGTTCGTCTTCTCCATCGGCATCGCCGTTCGCATTTTGGCCGCCTGGGTGTTCGCAGCCTTGGCGTCCGGATCCGGTGGCATCGCTTGGCGATGTTTCTTGCCGGGCGCATCGACCGCGCCGCCGCTGCGCTTCCTGTCTCCCCTCGCCGCCGCCGCGGTCTTCGTCGATCCTCTCGTCGTTCGTTTGGTCCTGTCGTCGAGCTTCGCCATAGAAGGACTCCACTGGATAAGGTAACGTCAACCGCGGCAACCCGCGCACGGATCACGGGTTCGCACCGGACACGTGAGAGCCATGAACATACTAGATTTCGTGACCCTCCTGGCGGCGATCGGGGCTGCACTGATCGCCGGAAGCTTCTTCGCGTTCTCGACGTTTGTGATGAGGGCGCTCGAAGCGCTTCCGCCGCCGCACGGCATCGCCGCCATGCAGTCGATCAACGTCGTCGTCATCAACCCCTGGTTCATGACGGCGTTCCTCGGCACAGCGGTGTTGTGTGCGGGCGTGGGGGCCGCGGCCCTCGCGCGATGGCACGACCCGGGAGCTGGCTATCTGCTGGCCGGCGCCGTGCTCTACGTCGCCGGCACGTTTCTGGTGACGATGGTGTTCAACGTACCGAGAAATGATGCGCTGGCACAGGTCTCACCGACATCCGCCGAGGCCGCGCGCCTGTGGGCCGCGTACCTCTCCGCGTGGACGGCTTGGAATCACGTACGTACTGTCGCGGCGCTTGGCGCCATGGTGTCACTGACGATCGCGTTTCGAGTGCGAGGGTAGTCGCAGTCCGCACGCGTCCTCAGGACGTTCGAGTTCTCGAGTGCGCGGACGGATTGATGAGCGAGGCTCCCGGGATCTTGCTGCGGGCTTCGGTATCGGAGAGCGCCATGGCCAGGACGCGCCGGCCGATGAAGGCGTGCTCGCGGGCGAGGTTTTCGGCGCGCGTCCCCTGTCGCTTCTCGATCGCTTCGACGATGCCGCGATGATGCTCCTTGGCGATGGCCAGCGCTTCGTCGGCGTAGGCCAGACCGGACGTGGGGAACACCATCGCGCTCGGCGAGGCAAACGGCAGCGACACGGCGTACTGAAACGCCCGCTGCAGCATCACGCTTTTCGCCAGATCGATGATCGCGGAATGAAACGCCTCATTGAGATCCATGTAGTGGCCGAACGAGTCAATCGTCAGGCGCTCGAGGCGATCCATCTCCTTGCCGAGGCCGTGGAGCGTGACGACTTCCGCGCTGTCGACCAGCCGTTCCGCGGCGAGCCGCGCGGCCGTGCCTTCGAGCACGCCGCGGATCTCGATCGCGTCGAGCGCTTCAGCGGGCGTGTAGCCACGCACGGTGAATCCGCCGCTGGCGTTGACATCGAGGAGACCCATGTGGGCGAGGCGCTCGAGCGCAAGCCGAATGGGTGTGCGCGACACGCCGAACCGCGCCACGAGCGGCAGTTCGGCCATCCGCTCACCTGGTGCGAACTCGCCGCGCATCAGCGATTCGCGCAGGCTGAAGAGCGCCCGTGCGGTTTGGGAGGCGACATCTGAGGGGCGAGGGCGATCAGACGCCGCGAGCGCCAGTGGCTTGGACACGTTCGACATTTTGGACTCTCCCGGACCGTTGGCCGACCTGCTGCTGGATTCCTGGACATTTGACGGTAAAGCCAGACCAAATGTTTGGATCCACCGAAGCGCTGACGCGCGACTGCATGCAATACGCCTCCACTGGGCGCCATACCTATCACACCAATACACGGATTCCTTGACTTTTTCGTTGTGCGCTGCCTATTCTGCTCAACTCTTGTATGCAATCAAGGAGTTTTGGTGTGCTGACGTCCATGCGCGGAAGCGGGACCCGCGCCCCCCGGTTCTTGCTGACTACATTGAAGGGAAGACGCTCTGTATGCGAACCGCGCTGAAGTGTCTGACGATACTCGTTGTTCTGCTCCTCCCGGCAACTGTGTTTGCCCAGGCTTCCCTCACGGGAACCGTTCGTGACGGCTCCGGCGCCGTGCTGCCCGGAGTGACCGTCGAGGCTGCCAGCCCCGCCCTCATCGAGAAAGTGCGCTCGGCCGTCACTGATGGCTCGGGCCAGTACCGCATCGTCGATCTCCGGCCCGGCACCTACTCGCTGACGTTCACGTTGCCCGGCTTCAACGTCGTGAAGCGCGAGAACATCGAGCTGACCGGCTCGGCGACGCTGACCATCCCTGCCGAGATGAGAGTCGGCGGCATCGAGGAGACGATCACGGTGACCGGCGAGTCGCCGGTCGTGGACGTGCAGAGCACACGTCGCGAAATCGTCCTCAGTAGCGACACCATTCAGACGATGCCGGCGACGCGCGCCGCCGGCGCGTTGCTGAACGCGACGCCGGGCGTAGTCGTTGGCGATGCGAGCCTGTCGGTCTCGCCGGCCATGACCGCGTTCAATGCGCGCTCGAGCAACGTCAACGCGACCTCTGTGGGCGGTGAAGGGCGTTACGCGATCAACGGCTTTCCCTTGACGGCGGCGCGCAGCGGCGGTTTCTCGTCGTACGTCTACGACACGGTCAACGCCGATGAAATCGCCATCACCGTCGGCGGCGGCCTCGGCGAGAGCGACATCGGCGGGCCGATGATGAACATCATCCCTCGCTCGGGCGGCAACATCTTCTCCGGCACCGCGTTCTACAACAATGCCGGCGAGTGGTCGAGCGGCAACAACCTGACGAGCGAGATCCAGGCCCTGAACCCGAACCTGCGCGAGAATCCCGGCGTCCTCAAGACTTACGATTGGAGCGTCTCGTACGGCGGCCCGATCAAGAAGGATCGGCTCTGGTTCTTCGGCAACTACCGGAATCTCAGCGGCCAGACCGCCATGGAGGGCATCCAGGCCAACGCCAACGCGGGAAACCCGGCGCGCTGGGACTGGGTCGGCTCGCCGATCAACGCCCGGCTCGTGCAGGACCGCACGATGGTGATCGGGCGCGTGACGGGACAGTTCGGCAAGCACCGCGTGCGAATCAACGCGGAGTACCAGGCACGCTGCGAGGGCACGCCGCTCAAAGTCGAGACCCCGGGCTGCCACAATCGAGGTGAGGAGTGGATCGGTCTGGGCAACAACGCGGCGCCGACCCAGATGTCGCCGGAAGCCACGCAGACCGCGGGGCGCGGTTACTTCGACGTGCCGTTCTGGGTGAACCAGGGCACGTGGACGATGCCGGCGAGCAACCAGTTGCTCCTCGAGGCGGGCGTCACGCTGTTCCGCTACCAGCCGATCTTCGGCCACCCGGCGCCAGACGGCGATACCACCCTGACCTCGGTCACGGAGCAGTCCAACGCGATCAACCCAGCCACCGGGCTGCGGTATGCGCCGGTCGCGAACTACCGGTATCGCGGCGTTGAGACGTGGGGACCTGCCACCGGCAAGACGGATGACATCATGACGGCAGCGTCGTATGTCACCGGTGCGAACAGCCTGAAGATGGGTTATCAGTACCGCAAGCTCGACCTGCTCGACAAGGACGTTGCCAACTCGTCGCAGCTTGGCTATCGCTTCAACCAGGGCGTGCCGAACGCCGTGAGCTACTATCTGCCGGATTTCGGTCGCCGCACGATCACCCAGACGCACAGCGTCTTCTTTCAGGACAGCCTGACGCGCGGCCGCCTCACGCTGCAGGGGGCGCTGCGTTACGATCGCGCCTCGAGCTACGCGCCGCCGGAACTGAACGGCACCACCAACACCTCGTTCTTGAATCCGCAGCCGATCACGATTCCCCGTACGCCTGGCGTTGACGCCTACAACGACATCACGCCGCGCATCGGTGTCGCCTACGACGTCTTCGGCACCGGCAAGACGGCGGTCAAGTTCAACTGGGGCTCGTACCTCTCGTACGCGGCCAACGACAACCCGTACACGTCCACGAACCCCGGTGCGACGGTCGTGCGCAATGTCCTGAACCGCGGGTGGACCGACAGCGACAACGACAGAATCGTTGACTGCGATCTGCTGAACCCGGCGTTGAACGGTGAGTGCGCGGCGGCCACCGGCACCGCACCCAACTTCGGCAAGCTCGGCGCCGCGACGGCCGTCGATCCTGCCGTGCTGAGCGGCTGGGGCGTGCGTCCGGGTGACACGCAGTACACGGTCACCTTGCAGCAGGAGCTGATGCCCCGGCTGTCTGCGGACGTCAGCTTCACGCATCGCAGCTGGCACGGGTTCTTCGTCACCGACGACCTCAATCGCCGCGCCGGCGGTGTGGCGTCGCACTACGAGTCGTACACGCTGACCGCGCCGAGCGATTCGAGGCTGGCCGGCGGCGGCGGCTACCCGGTCACTGTCTTCGTGCCGCGGACCAATGCCGCTCCGAGCGCCATCCTGGTTCGTGAGAGCGACATCGGCGAGGAGCGGACGAGCGTGTGGGATGGCTTCGAGCTCTCGCTGAACTCGCGGCTGCGGAACGGCCTGGTCGCGCAGGTCGGCACCAGCACCGGCCGCGGCAAGGTCAACGACTGCGAGGTCAAGACGCTCTATAACAACGTCGTGCTTGGCGTGCTCACGGGTCCCAACCCGCGCGGCTGCGACAACGTCGAGCCGTGGCAGACGACGCTCCGCGGCCTGGTGAGCTACACCGTTCCGAAGATCGACGTCCTGATCAGCACGGTGCTGCGCTCGCAGCCGCCGTCGGCCATCACGGCCAACTGGCAGGTCCCGAACAACGTGATCTTAGGCGCGCTGGGCCACCTGCCGGTGGGCGCGCCGGCGGCCGGCACGACGACGATCCTGCTCACCGACAACGAGCACCGCACCTACGCGGACGAGCGCCGGACGCAGGTCGACATGCGCTTCGCGAAGATCATCCGGTTCGGCCGGACGCGTAGCGATATCGGCGTGGACGTCAACAACGTGTTCAACACGAGCTATGCGACTGGCTTCAACCAGACCTATGTTCAGGGAACCAACCCGGCTAGCAGCGACAACTTAGGGCCGCGCCCGTCAGGCTGGGGCACGCCAAGCAGCCTCGCCTTCCCGCGGTTCGTGCGTCTGAACTTCACGGTGAACTTCTAAACGAAACACGTAGGGGCGACGCATGCGTCGCCCCTACTACGGAAGCCTTAGAAGAGTCCCACCGTCCGGCCTTCCGCATCGATGTCGATGTTCATGAAGGCGGGCGTCTTCCCCAGGCCCGGCATGCGCTGCATCTCGCCGCACAGCGCGACGACGAACTCCGCGCCGGCACTCGGCACGAGTCCACGCACGGGCAGAATGAAGCCGGTGGGCCGATTGCGCAGCAACGGATCGTGCGAGAGCGAGAGGTGCGTCTTCGCCATGCACACCGGCGCGTGGCCCAGCCCGAGCTTCTCGATCTTCTCCAGGTCCTTCCGCGCCTGCGACTCGAGGTCGATCCCGGCGGCGCCGTAGATCTTGGTCGCAATCGCCTCGATCTGCTGCACG
>DATDOE010000050.1:0-77422 GCA_035293405.1 Vicinamibacterales bacterium
GGACTCGAAGGAGCTCGCTCGTCGAGGAGAGATCAAACGTCGCAGAGAGCTGGAAGAAGGATTCCTCGGTCTCAAGAAGCGGCAGGTGCCGCAAACTTTCAAGAGTGCGTCGGCCGCTTGGCTGGAACTGAAGAAGCCGACGGTGGCACCCAAGACACATCAGATCGAGAAGACGAATCTCGGACACATTTTGCCCGTCCTTGGCCAGAAGCTCTTGACCGACATTGATGCCGCCGACATCAGCCGCTATCAGCACAAGCGGCTCAATGACAAGGCGGCACCCAAGACAATCAATCTGGAAGTCGGAACCATCCGGGGCATCCTGCGCCGGTATCGACTCTGGGCGAATGTTCAGCCCGACGTGCGAATGCTCGCGACCCCGGACGACATCGGGAAGGCGCTCGCACTCGAAGACGAAAAGATACTGCTGGATGCCTGTGCCGAGAGCCGGTCGCGGTCACTGTTGCCGGCCGTCCTGCTCGCTCTCAATACCGGAATGCGGTATTCCGAAATTCGACTGTTGCGCTGGCAGCAAGTTGATCTGACCAGACGCACGGTTCGGGTCGGGAAGTCGAAGACTGAGGCCGGCACCGGACGTGTGATTCCCTTGAATGACCGAGCGACGAAGGTTCTTGAATTCTGGTCCGAGCAGTTTCCGAATCGGGAACCTGAGCATTCTCTGTTTCCATCCGAACGCTACGGAGCGGGCGGAAACAAATTCGAGCCGGTTGTTCACGGCGTTGATCCGATGCGGGCCATCAATTCATGGAAGGAGGCATGGGAGACGGTCAAGGAAAACACCGGCGTGACGATTCGTTTCCACGACCTCCGGCACACCTGCGTCACGAGAATGCTCGAAGGCGGCGTGCCGCTCTCGGTTGTGGCGTCGATCCTCGGCTGGAGTCCGGCGACGACAGCGAGGATGGCCAAGCGATACGGACACATCGGACAAGTTGCGCTGAGGCAGGCGGTCGCGGTGTTGGATGTGAAGCCGCCGAAGCAGAAGAAGAAAGAGAAGCGTTCACGCGCAGACGGAAAGCCCTCCACGAGGGGTGGGCACAAAAATGGGCACAGTGAACGCTGCCACCTGGAAGCGTTCACTGCAAAGCATTGAAAAGATTGGCTCCTCGGGCTGGGCTCGAACCAGCAACCCTCCGGTTAACAGCCGGATGCTCTGCCATTGAGCTACCGAGGATCGTGCGGCGGAGCCCCACGGTGACAAGCACTGTGCGGCATCGGCTCACGGCAGTTGGCGCCGTCAGCAGTCGAACCTTCCGATCGTAGGCGAAAGCCGCCAGGCGACGCAACAAGCGTAGACTGGCCTCATGAAGGCCACCGCACTAAGAGGCACTGTACTAAACAGCACTACTCTCCTCCTCATCATCCTCCTCGCACCCGCCGCGCTCTCCGCGCAGGAGCGCGAAGTTCCCAAGGACTCGCTGCGCGTCTCCATCCCCGGCTGCGCCAAAGGCAGCGCCTTCGTCGTCACCGCCAGCCCGGAACCCGACCGCACGAGCACGGAGATCGCCACCGGACGCCGCTTCCGCCTGACCGGCAAGAAGACGATCCTGGACGAGATCAAGAAACGGGAAGGCACGATGGTGGAGGTCACCGGCATCATCCGGAAGTCGGATCTCGCCGGGCCGGGAGGCATCTCGCTGGGAGGCGGCCGCGTACGGATCGGCGGTGGGCCGCCGGTGGATATAGGTGGCGGTCCCGCACGCGCGCCGGCATCAGCGAACGCCATCCTCGATATCGAGGGATGGCGTCCGTTGGCCGAATCGTGTCCACGTTAGTGCGAGAGACGGGCCGCCTGCCGCCTTCGCCACTCCGTGGCTACGGCGAGCCAGGGAAGGCGGTCCCCACGAGACTGCGGAGACGCGGGGGCTAAAGCCCTCGCTCTACGACCCTCACCCTACTTGGGTGCGTCGAGCTTGATCTGGAGCAGCGGCTCCATCTTGCTCTCGAGTGCCGCCGCGCCCGCCGGATAGTTGTCCTTGCTCAGCATGTAGGACACGATGTTGGCGGTCATCTCGGGCGTGAGCGTTCCAGGCGCCGTGGCCGGCATCGTCGTCTGCGTTTTCTCGAACAGATCGCCGACCGTCTTTCCCTGCCAGTTGGCCAGGAAGTCCTTGCCCGCCAGTGGCGGCATCGGACCCGAGCCTTCCAGGTTGTCACCGTGGCAGGCCGAGCATTGCTCCTTGTACAGCGCCTCGCCGAGTTTGGCCTGGTCGGCCGTGTAGACGCCGTCGTTCACCGACTTGGTCGCCTGCGCGCCGACGGTGGCGTACGCCACCGAGAGCAGAAACCCACTGACCGTCAGAATCGCAACCGTTCTCTTCATGTCACCTCGAATTGGTTGGTGGTTGGTGACCACGAACCGATCTTATCAGGCCTTCTTCTTCCGTCGAACGACGCGGCCTTTTTCGCCGCCAGTCCACCCGAGTTGGACCGCCGTGCCAATCAACCCGAGGATGACCCAGGCAAATGGCACCCAGCGCTGGCCGGGGGCGGGATTGAGCGGATAGGCCACCCAGACGTCCCCGCTCACGGCCGCCGCCATCGCGGCCCGATCGCCGATGAGCGCCATCGCCCCCACAATCATCGTCCAGGCCCCGCCAAACCCGGTGCCGACGATGATGACGTAGCGCTGCAGATACATCGACCCGACAGCCCCCGCGACCGAGCACAGCACGAGGACGAGGAACTGCGGGTCCCGTCCGCTGGCCGCGAACAGCAGGTTCGCAGCCAGGGCACCCAGCCCCGCGCCAAAGAGCGCGACGCCGACGAAGTACGCGGCAAACAGGAGCCCGGCGCCGATGAGGCCACCGCCAATCGCGGCTACGAGCATCGGGACGGTATCGCTCGCGCCGAACACCGAGCTCGCAGCGAGCGCGCCAAGAACGAACCCGAAGATCGCGAGCACGATGCGAAACAACCGATAGCCGAAGAAACAGGCCACGATTCCGCCAAGGAGCAGCACGATGGCCGCTGGCAGCTGGTAGGCAGCAGGCAACATGGGCGGATTAGAGATCTCTGCGCCCTTCCATGGCGCGCGTCATCGTCACTTCGTCGGCGTATTCGAGGTCCGAGCCCACGGGGATGCCCATCGCGATGCGCGTCACGCGCACGCCCAGCGGCTTGAGCAGGCGTGCCAGATACAACGCCGTCGCCTCGCCTTCGACGGTCGGGTTCGTCGCCAGAATCACTTCGTCCACGGCCCCGTCAGCGACGCGCGCGAGCAACCCTTTGATCTTCAGGTCGTCCGGCCCGACGCCCTGCAGCGGCGACAGCGTCCCCATCAGCACGTGATACACGCCGCGGAACTCTCGCGTCCTTTCCACCACGCTCACGTTCTGCGGCTCCTCGACGACGCAGATCAGACGCTGATCGCGGGAGCCACTCGTGCAGAACGCGCACGGATCGGTGTCGGTGATGTTATTGCAGTTCGTGCAGTAGGTGACGCGATCCTTGACGTCGCGGATCGCCTCGCACAGCCGCTCGGCATCCTCGCGCGGCGTCTTGAGGACGTGGAACGCCAGGCGCTGCGCGCTCTTGGCGCCGATGCCGGGCAGCTTCTGCAGCTGCTCCACGAGTCGCGTCAGCGGATCAGGAAGCGCCAAGGGTTGGGAGTTGGGCTCTGGTGCGGATTGGGAGTTGGGGGTTCACCATGGGCCGAGGGCGTTAGAAGAGCCCCGGGATCTTGAGTCCGCCCATGAGTCCTGACATCGACTGGCCCAGCCGCTCGTCCACCTTGCGGTTCGCGTCGTTGAGGGCCGCGACGATGAGATCCTGCAGCATCTCCACGTCCTCTTTGGAGACGACGTCCGGATCGATCGTGATCGATTGAACGTGCTTGGCGCCATTGACGACGACCGTGACCATCCCGCCGCCGGAGGTCGCCTCGATGCGCAGATCGGCCATCTGCTTCTGGATCTGCTCCTGCATCTCCTTGGCCCGCTGCATCATGGATTGGATGTCCATTACATCTCCTCCACGTCTCGAATCTCCGCCGGGAACACCTCGAGCATCGCCTGCACACCGGACGAGGACAGCGCCTCGGCCTTGAGGTCGCGCGTCCCCTGGGCGGCGGCTGCCGCCGGCTTCGCGCCCGCGGCCTCAGTCTCGGACTGCGCGACGGTCACCGGAATCCTGCGGCCGGCCAGCCGATGCGCCACGGTCTCGAGCCACTCGCGATTCTGCTCGAGCTGCATGCGCGCCACGTTCTGATTGGACGCAAACGTGAACGTAATCCGCTCGTCGGTCACATCGATCCGCTGGGCCTGCGCGATGGCCAGACTGTACAGCGTGTTCTTGACGGAGCGGACCTCGGTCAAGAGCGCGTCTTTCAAGGTGTTGCTGGCCGGTGCGGACGCGGTGCTCGTCGATGCGACGGGGTTCTTGGTCGGTGCGATCGAATCGTTGGTCGGTGCGACAGTGTTCTTGGCTGGTGCGACTGGGCCGCTCGTCGGTGCGGGCACGCCACTCGTCGGTGCGATGCTGGTCTTGGTCGGTGCGATCGGGGCACTCGATGGTGCGACTGGATTTCTCGACGGTGCGATCCCAGCGCTGCTCTGTGGTGCGATCACCTTACTCGTCGGTGCGACCGGGCCTCGCGTCGGTGCGACGGTGGCACGTGCCGGTGCAGCAACGCGATTCGGCGGTGCGATGAGCTTGTTCGCCGGCGCGGAGCCGCCACCCTCGAGCAGTTCCATCAGCGGCACCAGCTTCCGCAGGTGCATCCAACGGAGCAACACCATCTCCAGGTGATACCGCGGATGCGACGCGGTGCGAATCTCCTGCTCCGCCGTGGCCAGCAGGTCGAAGGCGCGCATCAGGTCTTCGCGCGAGAAGCGCTTCGCCAGCACGGTGAGCCGCTCGACCTCGCCTTCGGCCAGCTCGCCGTCGCCGGCCCGTGACGGATCCACCGACAGCATCATCAGATCGCGCACCACGCGCGACAGCTCGCGCAGCACCAGCCGGAGGTCGTGGCCCGACTCCACCGCACGGTCGGCCAGCGCGAACGCGCGCGGGCCGTCTTCATCGATGACGGCCTCGACGAGATCGAGCAGCAGGTCCCGTCCGACCAGGCCCAGCACGGTTGACACGTCATCGACCGAGATCGTCTTGCCGGCAAACGCGATCACCTGGTCGAGCGCGCTCTGCGCGTCGCGCATGCTGCCTTCGGCAGCGCGCGCAATCAGCGCCAGCGCCGGGCCGGAGATCTCGATCTCTTCCGCCTTGGCAATCTTTCGAAGCTGCTCCGCGATGGCCTTCGCCGGAATCGTGCGGAACTCGAAGACCTGCGAGCGCGAGAGGATGGTGTCCGGGATCTTGTGCAGCTCGGTCGTCGCCATCATGAAGACGACGTGCGGGGGCGGCTCCTCGATGGACTTGAGCAGCGCATTGAACGAGGCCGGCGAGAGCTGGTGCACCTCGTCGATGATGAACACCTTGTACTTGTTGCGGACCGGCGCGATCGACAGGCCGGCGATGACCACTTCGCGGATGTTATCGATGCCGGTGTGGCTGGCGGCGTCGATCTCGAGCACATCGATGTCGCGGCCCTGCGCGATCTCGATGCAGGCATCGCACTCGCCGCACGGGTCAGGCGTGGGCCCCTTCACGCAGCTCAGGGCACGCGCCAGAATGCGCGCGGTCGTCGTCTTGCCGCAGCCGCGCGAGCCGGCAAACACGAACGCGTGCGCGATACGACCGCTCGTGATCGCGTTGCGGAGCGTGCGCGTCACCGCCTGCTGTCCGACGACATCGTCGAACCGCTGCGGCCGCCATTTGCGGGCGAGAACCTGATAAGCCAACTTCGAAGTTTGAAGTTTAAAGTGGAAAGTGAAAAGTGAAAAGTAAGTGTTAAGTGCAAAGTGGTTTGAGCCGAACCGCGACCCGGTGCACCTGCGTACACCTCAGGGTCTACTTAGCGCTGCTGCCTTCCGGCCCTGACGCGGTTCGCAGGCTGAAGTTGCACAGGGTCCGGGCCGCGGTGCGGCTCATCCACCGGCCAGGCACTCAACGTGGCTGGCAAAAGGTCAGTGTACTACTGATACCAGTACTTCGTACGCCGCGCCCACTCGCTCGCCGGAAACAGCCGGTGCAGCGTTTGGAAGGCGCGTCTCGGCAGGTCGGACGGCTTGTCTTCCTGACAGAACGACCAGCGCCATCCTTCCACTGATTGCGCCAACGCCTCCGCCGCATCGGCGTCCGTGGGCGCGCTATTCGCCCACGAGATCGCCTGCGCCGCCAGATACGCACGGCCCGCACCGGCCGCGCTGAGATCCAGCCGCTCCCGCTCGACCGCCGTGCGCCCAGTTGCGCTCACAAACGTCGGGAACGGGATGGGCTGCGATCCGTACAGCTCGGAGATCGTTTCACGAGGCGGGGCAAGCCCGCACCACCAGTTGCTCTTGAACAGATGGTCGAATTGCCGCGCTGGCGCGCGCTCGGCGTAGGTCACGTCGGTTTCAATCCCGAGCACGTTTATATCCATCCCGGGCGTCCGAAGCAGCAACAGAATCCCTGCACGATGGCGTGCGTCCTCGCTGGCTGCCGTGACGTAGCGATCGAGATCCGCGCGCAGCGCGGGCGCGAGCTGTTTGAGCACCGGCGCGACGCGAAGTCCGGCCTGGGAACGCCGCAACACGACCGCGCGCACCAAGGCGGTCTCGGCGACACGACGACGAAGCCTCGCGGAAAGACGCGGGGACTCGACCGATTCCACGAGCCGGTCGAGCGGAAGGCGCACATTGAAGACCAGCGCGGCGTCCTCATCAAAGACCGGGGCACCAAACTCCTTCGGATCGAGCGACTGGAACGCCTCGTCGGAATCCATCCACACCGCCGCGCGCGGCGCATTGTCCAGAAGCTCGTTGAGCGATTCCGCCAACGCCAGACGCTCGGCGCGGAGCAGATTCAACGCTTCGGGATTGATCGTCGCGTCGGTCGTGGTGGGAAGCGTGGCCAACAGGGTGCGGGCCTCGGCGCGCGCCCCGCGTTGCATCAACAACCGTACGCGGAGGATCGCCACGGTCGAAAACGCCTGTGAGGATCGCGGCACGTCGGCGGCAGCGGCCAGGATGGCGGCTGCCGATTCGTGCTGGGCGGGAACGGACCACAGTGCCGCAACCAGCCATGGCAGCGAGCGGGTGTCCTGCCACCGCGCCAGGGCCCTGTCGCTATCGCGCTGCATCGCGATGATCCAGTCGGTCAGCTCCTCGTCCCGCGCGCGGTCTGCCGTCGAGCCCGTCACGTCCTCGAGGAGCCAATCCATCAGCCACGTGTAGTCGACGATGTCCTGCTCGACGGGGGTCGCAGGCGATGCCAGCCGTCGCGAGAGGTCGCGAAGACGCGCGAGCGGATCGGCGCGGGCGGCGATGAAATCCCGCAGGCCCCGCGCTGACGCGTGCATCGCCGACGCGCCAGGATCGGCCAGCACAGCCTCGAGGTCGCGCCGCGCCGTGGCGTACATCTCTTGCTCAATCGACGTTCGATCAGCCGGTTCGTCCGGAACCGTTGCGGCGCGGATCATCGCGCGCGCGGCCAGGTATCTGCCCAAAGGCCGCCAGGGAGATTCGCGATTCTCGGCGATGGCGCGGAATCGACGAGCCGCCTCCTCGTACTGCGTCGCGTAGAAGTAGGCGGCGGCGGTTTGGTACTCGCGATCCGCGATCAGGGTTGCATCAGCCCACGCCGGCGCCGCTGCCGGCACCACGAGATCGGCCTCGCTGCAATTGCGAAACACCGCAATCTGCGCGGCCAGCCAGTCCGCGACCTCGCGGCTCGTCGCGCCGTCGCGCGCGACGCGCGCATTCAGCGTCCGCACGGCAGACGTGAACGCATCGTCCAGACAGTTGCCGAACGAGGCATAGTCTTTCGTCCGCCGCTCGGGATCGACAATGGGCGGCGCCGGCAGCGGGACGGTCAGGCCGCCGAGAATCGTCGTCTGCAGACTTCTCCACTCCTCCCACGATGACGGCACGTAGGTCCGCTGCACATCGGCGCGGGTCGGCCTCGGAGCAGGCCCTCCCGTTTCCGCAACCGGGCGTCCGGCGAGGACACGGTACGCCTGAACCAGGTACCGACGTTCGAAGCTGGGTCTCACGACGCCGAGCTGGCCGCGGTCGTACGCGTCGGGATAGGCGGGAGACGAGCGCTGGCGCGTCATCAATGTCGCCGCAAAGGGACCGCATGCGATCACCCACGCGGTGAAGCCAGACGCACATGCAGCCACCACGCAGATCGTCGTCAGCCACCGCTTCCTGGGAGAGGTCGAGAGGCTCATTCAATGACCTCTTTGGCCCTGGCCACGGCTGAAGCACTCCACGCGTCGTTGTTGAACACGTACACGCGCCGCGCGCGACCGCCGATTCGCATGGGCTCATCCAAGGAGGTACCGACCGCCGTTCGACAGACCTGCGCCGCATGTGCCGGCGATTCCCCAATCGCGGCGTAGGGCTCGTTGATCGGGCCCATCCGGAACAGCATCGGAACGGCTTCGTCCACGGGCAAGCCGTCGAGCCAGTTGTCGCCAACGCACCAGGACGCGAGGGCCGTCATTGACAGCGGCGTGCCGAGTGGCAGCGCGGCGCGAACACGACTGAGCAGCCGCCGGTAGAAGACTCGCTCCGAGCTGGTGGCGTCGAAATCGATCTGGACCGCGACCACCCGCGGCAGCCGTGCCGTGCCGGCGATGCGCGCGGCGAGCGCATCGAGGTCCTCGTCCTCGAGGAACGCGGTGACGTCGCGAGGGCTTTCGAGGCGTGTCACTGCCACGAGCGGCGTCGCCGGGGAGACTCGGAGTGGATGGCGCCTCGGGGCAACGGTTATGCGTCGATCGCCGACGAGGATCGTCTGCGCGAGGAACGCCACGCCCGTGTGCGCGTCGAGGCCGCGCAGATCGGTCGGTCGCTCCCACGCCCACAGCACGAGATCAGGTAGCACCGATCCGATGCCCGGAAGGCGCGGCGCGGTGGCCTCGGTGTGTGAGAGACACAACCAGACAACGGCGAGCGTGAGGAGGACGCGTGAAGACCGCCGCATCGGGCGCAGCAAGGATACCCCGGCGGGCCGCCTGAAGGCGGCCCCTACATTTGCAAGAGCAGAAGGCGGCCCCTACGTTTGCAAGAGCAAACGTCGAGCGATGGACTCGTAGAGATCCACCGCCGCGCGCAGCTCGTCGATCGTGACGTGCTCGTCCTCGGTGTGCGCGTCGTGGATCGACCCGGGGCCGACCAGAATGGGAGTGCCCCATCGCGTGAGCAGCGGCACATCCGTCGTGTAGGGAAACACCGCGGTCTCGAATCCTGGGAGGGTGTGCATCCGGACGGCGCCGATGTCGAGTACGTGCTCGATCCGCACGAGGCCCTCGACGACGCCGAGCAGCTCCCGCACTTTGGCGCCTTCGCCCACGGTACGGAACAGCAGCTCCGCCGCCGCATGCGGCGACACGACGTTCGGGGCCACGCCGCCTTCGATCAAGCCCACGGTGTAGTGCGTGCGCCCGAGCAGGGGATCGTCGGGAAGCGCGAGGCCGCGAATCACCATCAGCGCATCGAGCAGCTTGTCGATCGCCGAGTCGCCCAACTCGGGAAAGGACGAGTGTGCGGCGCGTCCGCTCGCCAGCAGCCGCACGCGGAGGATCCCGCGCGTCGCCGCGCCGAGGCGGTTGTCGGTCGGCTCGCCGTTGATGAGGAACTGGACACCGTCGGGCGCCTGCTCGTTGGCCACGCGGGCGCCGTCGCTGCCGCGCTCCTCGCCCACCACGAAGAGCAATCCGAATCGCGTCTCGCCCGATCGCCTGAGCCTTTCGGCGGCCGCGACCTGCGCCGCAAGGATGCCTTTCGCGTCGCACGCGCCGCGGCCGAAGATCAGGCCGCGCTCTTCACGGCTCGGAAAGAACGGCGGCACGCAGTCGAAGTGCGTGGAGAACACGACCCTGGGGGCCGCGTCCATGCGGGCGAAGACGTTGAAGCGGCCGTTCGCGACGGGCTGCTCGGTCACCGCGTAGCCGCGCTCGCGCAGGAATTGCGCCAGCCAGACTCCGGCGTCGGCTTCGCGGCCGGTAGTGGAATCGATGTCGACGAGGCTGCGGGTCAGCGCAACGGGATCGATGGCTACCGAATCCATCGCTCGAGCTCGGTGCGCGCGTCGGTCTTCTCATCGCGATACTTCACGATGACGGGCGTGGCGAGCGACAGCCCCCACTCTTTCCCCGCGCCCACGGTCACCTGCCGCGAGCCGGGCACCACGACGGCGCCTTCGGGGACGACCAGCGGCAGCCCTGGCTCCGGCTTGATGATGCGGCCGTTCGGCAGATCGTAAACCGGCGTCGAGCCGGTGATGATCGTGCCCGAGGCGAGCACCGCTCGCCGCTTGATCACCGCGCCCTCGTACACACCGCAGTTCCCGCCCACCAGCACATCGTCTTCCACGATCACCGGCATCGCGCCGACAGGTTCGATGACGCCGCCAATCTGCGCCGCGGCGCTCAAGTGCACGCGCTGCCCGATCTGCGCGCAGGAGCCGACGAGCGCGTGAGAATCGACGAGCGTGCTGTCACCGACGTAGGCGCCGATGTTGATGTACATCGGCGGGATGCAGATGACGCCTTTGCCGAGATACGCGCCATCGCGTACCGACGAGCCACCAGGAACGATGCGCACGCCGCTCGAGAGGTCCAGCGGCTTGAGCGGCAGCGTGTCCTTGTCGAAGAACGGCCAGCGCCCTTTGCCGATCCCCATGTCGATCGTGTCGCCGAACCGGAAGCCGAGCAGAATCCCCTGCTTGACCCAGACGTTGACGCGCCAGCCGGTCGGCGACGATGGATCGGGTTCTGCCGCGCGAACGCGACCGGCGGCCAGCTCGCCGCGAAAGGTGGCGAAGGCGGCGCGCGCCGCGTCCTTCGACGCGGCGCTGCCCTGCTCGAATAGCTCTGTGATGGTGGCTTCGAGGCTCATCAAACGCGGGCGGCGGCGCCGAGCATCTTGAGCTGTTGCAGCACGCGCATGATCTTCTCGCGCGCCGCGGGACTGGGGGGCACCAGGGGCAGACGGTAGGCTTCCTCGAGGAGTCCCATCGCCGCCATCGCCGCCTTGCACGGGATGGGATTGCTCTCGATGAAGTTGACCTGAATCAGCGGGTACAGCCAGTGGTGCAGCTTGCGCGCGGCGGCGTAGTCGCCCTTCTCGCACAGCTCGACGATCTGCGCCATCTCCGCCGGTGCTTCGTTCGCCGCCACCGAGACGACCCCCCGGCCGCCAATCGCCATCGCCGCAATCGTGAGCGGATCGTCGCCGCTGAGCAGATGAAACCCCTCGCGCGCGCCGGCGACGATCGTGGACCAGTGCTCGGCGTTGATCGCCGCTTCCTTGGTCGCCACGATGTTCGGAATCTCCGACAGACGCATCGTCGTCTCCACGGCCATGTTCACGCTGGTGCGCGTGGGCACGTTGTAGAGCACGATCGGCAGCTGCACGCTCTCGGCGATCGCCTTGAAGTGCTGATACAGCCCTTCCTGCGTCGGCTTGTTGTAATACGGCGTCACCGAGAGCAGGCCGTCCGCGCCGATGCGTTCCATGTCGCGCGCGAGCTCGATGACTTCGCGCGTGTCGTAGCCGCCGGCGCCGGCGAGCACGGGCACGCGGCCGTTGGCTTCTTCGACCACGAGCTCGACGACGCGCAGCTTGTCGCGATGGCTGAGTGTGGGCGCCTCACCGGTCGTGCCGCAAGGGGACAGGAAGTGCACGCCAGCATCGATCTGCCGCTTCGCCAGGCGCTTGACCGCAGGTTCATCCAGGGAGCCGTCCTTGGTGAACGGCGTCACTAATGCGGTGCCAACGCCTGTGAATCGCGTACGCATTTTCTGCCCCCTGTCTTTGGGGTCAGAGTCCGACTCTGACCCCGAACCTGACCCCGACTCTGACCCCGGTCAGATCCCGAGCACGTCCTGCATCGAGTACCAGCCGGTCCGGCCTTGAATCCACCGCGCGGCGACCAGTGCGCCGCCGGCAAACCCGCGGCGGTCGCGCGCTGTGTGTATCAGCTCGATCGTATCCGATGGACTGTCGAATCCGATCGTGTGTGTGCCGGGAATGGTCCCGGCCCGGCTCGACGACATGTCGATCGCCCGGTCGAAGCCGGTCGCTTTCATCGTGTCGCGCAGCTGCAGCGCCGTGCCCGACGGCGCGTCGCGCTTGGCGATGTGGTGCAGCTCGTGGATCCACGCGCCGTACTGCGGGTGCGCCCGCATCATCCGCGCGGCTTCGGCCGCGAGGCGCTCGAAAATGTTGACGCCGATCGAGAAGTTCGGCGCCGCCACGACGCCGAGGCCGGCCTGGGTCGCCTCCGCGCGCAGCCGGGCGGCGTGCTCGCCCCACCCGGTCGTGCCGATCACAAGGTGGAGCCGGCGCTCGACATACTTCGGGAAGTTCGCCAGCAGCGCGCCCGCCGTGGAGAAGTCGATCGCCACGTCGGCCGGCGCCCACTCCTCGCGCCCTTCGTCCACGCGCCCGACGACCTCCAGGCCCTGATCGGCCGCCATCTGCTCCACCATGCGACCCATCTTGCCGTAGCCCACGATGAGCAGCTTCATCCCTGGACCATGTTCGGGATGACCCTGAGCGCTTGGAGGGGTCATGCGAAGAACTCCTCGTGCAGACGCTGCATCGCATGCGGCAGATCGGCCTGGCGCAGCACCACCGTGATGTTCCGCCGCGAGGCAGCCTGGGAGATCATCTTCAACGGCACCTCCTCGAGCACGCCCACCACCCGCGCCGCGATCTCGGGCTCGTCGCGAAGGTTGTCGCCAACCGCGCACAGCAGCGACATCCCGCGCTCCACCGACACCTGCGCAAACTCGGACAGCGCTTCGACAATCGCGTCCAGATGCCGGCAGTCGTCCACCGTCACCGACACGCTGACCTCCGAGGTCGTCACCATGTCCACCGCCGTGCGGAAGCGCTCGAACACTTCGAAGACCCGGCGCAGGAATCCGTACGCCATCAGCATGCGGCTCGACGTGATGTCGATGACGGTGACTTCGCGCTTGGACGCGAGTCCGGTCAGACGGCGGCCGCGCACAGAGCTTTCGGCCGTGATGAGCGTGCCGTCGCCGTCAGGCTTCCACGAATTGAGAATCCGCACCGGAATATTGCGTTCAACGGCCGGGAGAATCGTACTCGGGTGCAGCACCTTCGCACCAAAGTATGCCAGCTCCGCCGCTTCGGCAAAGGAAAGCTGCGCAATCAGACGCGGCGCGGCGATCACCCGCGGGTCGGCGCTCAACATGCCGTCCACGTCGGTCCAGATCTGAATCTCCTGGGCCGCGATGCCGGCGCCGACGATCGCGGCCGAATAGTCCGAGCCCCCGCGACCAAGCGTCGAGGTGTGCCCGTCCACGGTCGCGCCGACAAATCCACCAAGGACCGCCACTCGCCCGCCGTCGATGACCCGAAGGACGGTCCCGCGAAGCGCCTCGCCGGTCTCGGCCGTCAGCGGCGTCGCCCGCGTGTGCTCGGCGTCGGTGACGATCGCCCGCCGGGCATCCACCCATTCCGCCGGCACGCCGGCCTCCGTCAGCGCGGCCGCCACCACTCGCGAGCTGAGAAGCTCTCCCATGGCCGCCACCACGTCGAGCGTCCGCGGCGACAGCTCGCGGAGCACCGCGAGCGCACGAACGACATCCGCGAGCTGGCCGAACTGCTCCGTGATGTGCGCGGCCAGCGGCTCCTGCGCGGGACCGGTCACGAGCGCGCGAGCCGCCGTCACGTGTCGGTCCCGAAGCGCGTCGGCACGCGGCAGTGCCTCGGCAAGACGACCGGCGCCTGCTGCCGCGGCAATCCCTAACAGCCCGTCGGTCACGCCGCTCATCGCGGAGACGACGACCGCCGGACCGCGGCCATCGCGCGACCGCGCGGCCCGGACAATCTCAATCAGGCGTCGGATGGATTCGGGATCGGCGACCGACGTGCCGCCGAATTTTTGAACGACCATGTGGCTGGTTCGTGGTTCGTGGTTCTTGGTTCTTGGTTGTGAGCGGCTCGTCGTCAGCGTTCTGTGGTTGGTCGCGGTTGTTGGGCGGTTGCAGATTCCAATCCCCCCAAGAACCATGAACCATGAACCAAGAACCACAGATTACTTCAACACTGGCAATCCTGCCGCCTCCCACGCCGTGATCCCGCCAGCCAGCTCGCTCACGTCCGCACGATGATGCTGCTGGAGCACACCGGCCGCGATCGACGATCGATACCCGCCCGCGCAATGAACGAGGACGGGGCGATCGGCCGGCACCTCCCCGACGCGCTCGATCAGATGGTTCAACGGGATGTTGACGCTGCCCTCGATCCGCACCTGTGCCCATTCCTTGGGAGCGCGGACATCGAGAACAACCGGCGGCGCCTGTGATACGAGTGCCTGCGCGGCCTCCGCGGGCGTCACGCGTGCGGTGCCGGTCATCAGATCGGGACGCGACTCGAGCGCCGTGATGCCATCGCGAAGAAACCCCGTGACGCTGTCGAAGCCGATCCGGCCAAGCCGCATCGCGGCTTCTTCCTCGCGGCCAGGCTCGGCGACGATCACAATCGGCTTGTCGCGATCGAGGATGGTGCCGGCCCACGTCGCGTAGCTGCCGCCGAGCCCGATGTTGAGGCTGCCGGTCAGATGCGCGCGTGCGTACTCGAGCGGATCGCGGACATCGAGCACCTGCGCCCCCACGGCCTGCAGCGAGAGCACCACATCGACGTCCAGCGGCTTGAGCTGCCGGTCCAGCACATCCCCGAGCGTGGGCCGCTCCTTCGTGTTCAGCACAGCGTCGTAGGTGAAGTACGAGGGCGCATCGGGCTGGTCGGCGGTGACCAGCTCGATGAACTCGGGCTCGGTCATCGGCTGCAGCGCGTAGTTCGTGCGGCGCTGCTCACCGAGTGTCGAGACGGTCTCGCGGCTCAACTGCTTGCCACACAGCGAGCCAGCCCCGTGCGCGGGATACACCAACGTCTCATCCGGCAGCGGCAGCAGCTTCGTGTGGAGCGACTGGTAGAGCAGGCGCCCCAGGTCGGTGGCCGACCATCCGAGGGAGGCGCGCAGGTCAGGGCGACCGACGTCGCCCACGAACAGCGTGTCGCCGGTCAAGATCGCCTGGGGCTGCCGGTCGCTGATATCCAGGTCGAACACCAGGATCGAGATGGACTCGATGGTGTGACCTGGCGTCTCCAGAACGGTGAGCCGTACGCGACCGAGATCCAGGCTGTCGCCGTCGGCCATCGGCGCGAACGCGAATTCCGCCTTCGCCTTGGCACCCAGATGAATCCGTGCGCCGATCCGATCCCGCAGCTCGAGATGCCCGGCCACGAAGTCGGCATGGAAGTGCGTGAGGAACACATGGCGGATCTGCAGGGCGTGGAGCGTCGCGTCGGCGATGTAGGCATCGATGTCGCGCTGCGGATCCACGACCACTGCAGTCCCGCTCGAGGGATCCCCAATCAGGTACGACGCGTGGGCGAGGCAGTTCAGGTAGTACTGCTTGAGAATCATCACGCCATCGATAGTACGTGATGACCTCGCGCCGGGCCGACGCCCGCTTCACCGCCGTCATCGATGGCAGGCGGTTTCCGCGGGTGTAGCCCGACGTAGACGCGTCAGCGAGAGATGGACACCGAGGCGCCGTCGAGAGCGTCCATCACGCGCGACGCCATACCGTCGCCAGCGTGCCTCAGATTCGTGGCGGTCGCTGACGTCACTCTGTCCACTCTTTTCTGCCACTCGGCCCCACGGGCCGCGGCTTCCTTGGCCAGTTCGCGACCACGTCGCTTGAGGTAGCGGCGGGTCTCCTCGCCATTGGCGGGAGCCATGAGGAGCGCGGCCACCGAACCGGCCGCGGCCCCGGCGACGAATGCCGACAACGCGATGAACGTCACGCTCGGACCGCGACGCTTCCTCTGCACAATGAATCTCATGGTCATACCTCCATGCGCTTCGATGCGGCTCGTGTGATTTCCGATTTCTAATTCGCGATCTGCAGCGCGGACTTGACGTCTGCCACGCCACTCGCGCGACGAGCCACCGCAACAGCCTTGTCGCGTTCCTGCGCAGTCCTCACGCTTCCCGATAACGTCACCACGCCCTGCACGGTGTCAACGTTGATGCTCTGCGCCTTGATGTCCGGATCGTTCAGCAACGCCGTTCTCACACGCGTCGTCACCGACGCGTCATCGACTCTCGCCGCAACGGTCTTGCCGCAACTCGCGCTCAGGGCGAGTGACACGACCATGATTGACGGAAGCAGGAAGCGCCTGCCCGGCGTGCTCATCGGTCACCTTTCTGGGCGGCCCTCTGTGCGGCCCGCGCGACGAGCGGTCATACGACCGTTCGTCGTCCCGAGATCAGCTGAATCAGCAGCGCAACAACCGCCACGATCAGCAGCACGTGAATGAACCCACCGAGCGTGTAGGAGCTGACGATCCCGAGCACCCACAGCAGCAACAACACGACGAAGAGTGTCCACAGCATGGCGATCTCACACCGGCCGAGTGACGACACAGCCGCACCTCAGTGCGAATGCGATCGGGCTGCCGACCTTGCAACCCCTCGGCTGGGGATTCAGCACGTGACGTGCCAGATGCGTCGCCTCCCTAGTTCCGCGGCAGACGCCCGGCAGGGTCCTGTTCGCTTGAGCAGATCACATGCCAGAGGGCCGCGGGCGACTGGTCTGGACCACGTGTGACCAGCGTCATCCACACGTCACGAGCGCGAGCAATCGGCAAAAGCTACATCCCAGCCGGGTACATTCTGCAGAACCTCATCAACCTGATTGCCACACAGGGCGCGTGCCGCGCGCCGAGAATGACAGTCGAGAACGACATTCGAGAGATTCGACTCTGCCGTGCTGTGGCACGTCGGTTGCTCATTCACGCCATGACTCAGACTGACGCCGAGTGTCCGGGATATCCGGAACGGCCGGCTGGGAGGAGCAACCATGAGAGCAATTCGTGTGATGTCGGTGATGGCGGTGGTCCTACTACTGAGCGCGTCCTCGGCTCGAGCCGACGGCTACGCCAGCTTCTTCACCGGCGTGAACTTCGGAGGAGCGGCTGGCCGCTCGCTGGACCAGGCACTGGACGCCGGGAACCGACTGACCTTTGGTGGTGCTGTCGGCGGCATGAGCGCCGGCATCTTCGGTGCTGAGCTTGATATCGCGTACACGCACAACTTCTTCGGTAACCAGTCTCCGATCGGCAACAACTCCCTCCTGACCATCATGCCCTCGCTGGTACTGGGCATTCCGATCGGCGGCCAGAGAGGTCCTGGCCTTCGACCGTACGCGACCGCGGGTCTTGGCATGATCAAGCGAGACCTCGACATCGGCAACGTACAGGTCTTCGATGGCAACGACTTCGCCTACAGCCTGGGTGCGGGCGTGAAGGGGTACTTCACAACCCACGTCGGCGTGCAGGCGGACTATCGCTACTTCCGGAACATCGAATCTGACGAGTCGAACAACGTTGTGGGTATCGACTTCGATGCCGGCACGTTCAACTACTCGCGCGGAACTGTCGGCGTGCTGTTCCGTTTTTAGATGCACCTGAAGGCGGACCGTCTGGTTCTTGGTTCGTGGTTCTTGGCTGGTGAGTGGTGGTGGTCGTTCTCGGCTGGTGTAAGTCCCAGTTCCACCAAGAACCACGAACCACGAACCAAGAACCACCCAGCTATCCCATCGGCTTCGACGGATCGCGCCCATTGGCCGACAGCCAGTGGTACCTCGTCGTGTCGAGGCCGGCGTAGTCCGGATCGAGATAGATGAAGCACCGCTGAATCAGGAAGTCGCGGACCTCGAACACGTCGCACCACCGGCCCGCATGCGAGACGCCGGCCCGCCACGTGCCTTCCTTGTGCTCGCCGGCGCTCGTGCCTTCGACCGCGAACACATCCGAGCCGGTCATGATCCAGTTGAAGCTGGCGTAGTCGTGGAGGATCTGTGTGATCCCTCCACCAAAATCCGTGAAGAGCTGACCGATCTGCTTCTTGCCCGTGGCAAGACCCCATTTGGGAAAGAACACCTGGGCATCATCGGCAAAGAGGTCCATGATGCTGCCTCCGGTCGACGTCACACCCTTGTTGTCGAACGCTTTCAGGTACTCCAGCGCAATCGACTTGCGCTGTTCGTCGGTCATCGTCTGCCGCGTGATCGCCATAGGCCTCCTCGAGAGGCGCACAGGATACAGAAGTAGAATGCCGGTGTCGACGGACCCCACGTGACCGACGCGCCGCCTCCAGCCCCTGCGCCTCAGCCCTACCGGCTCGACGCCACTGTCGAGCTGAAGCAACCGCCCGGCCCCGAAAAAGGGACGGACTGGCTGGCGTGGGTGCAGGCCACGACACCGATTCTTCTCGCGCTGGTCGGCTTGTACTTTACCGACACGGTGCGAACGGGCTTCGAGCGCCAGCAGCTGCAACTGGCCAATGCCGCGGGCATGCAGCCCCTGCTGGTTCAACTCCTCAGTGCGGACGTCACGCAAACCAACGCCCGCGCGGCCGCTTCGACGCTGGCGTCGTTTGGCCCCCCCGCGGTGGCCCCTCTCGTCACCGCGCTGTCGGACGCCGACGATGTGCGAACGCCGGCCATCGAAGCAGCCCTGCGAGCCATCGGGTTGAATAACGCCGACGCGGTGTGCGGCCCATTGATGAGTATGCTCGAGCACCAAACGGGCCGATACTCATGGCTGATGTACCGGTCGGCCATCCGGGTGATCGGGGATGTTCGCTGCCCGGAGGCCCGGACGTTAATACAGGCGTACGCCAAGGCGCTCGCCGACGGCACTTTGAAGACGTTCGACCCGGCGACCGAAGAATGGGCGCCTCTCTCACCGGAGATCACCGAGCTCCTGAAAGCGGACGTCGATCGAGCGCTGGCGAGCGAGAGATAGCCGGGATTCGGGATTCGGGATTCGGGATTCGGGATTCGGGACTCGGGACTCGGGACTCGGGACTCGGGACTCGGGACTCGGGACTCGGCGTTCGGGATTGGGACTCGGATTCGAAGGAAGGTCCACCATGCGCACGGCTGTAGTGTTCATCGTTGCGCTCCTCGGGACGACGGCATCTGCAGGCGCGCAGATCGTGCCGTGCAGCGCGGTCGGCGATCAGGGCTCGAAGATCCTGCTCGACGACATCGTGACATCCGCCACCGCCCAGAACTTCCTGCAATCCCTCACCAGCCGTCTGGACGCCAACCTCACCCAGATTCAGGCGGAGCTTGGCGTCGATCTCAAGATTCTGCCGTGCGCGAACCGGCGGCCGACCGGCCCCTCGGACTTCACCCGGTCGCTGGTGCAGGAGTTCAACGTCCGCAACGTGCTCATGGAGGTCTGGGGCGCGACCGCGGAGGTCAAGGATCAACAGGGACGAGCGTTCAACGAAGCGTCGATCGGCTACGTCCTGATACCGATACGGCTCGACGAGTTGCAGTCGCAGCAGGCGCCGGGTGCGTTCATCATCCCGCATCGGGCGCCGACGTCCGTCCCGGTGGACGACATGCTGAAGCTCGTCGATCAGGCCGGCCGGCTGAGCGCCTACGCGGCGCTGGCGGTGGGCTCCAAGTCGCTGCGCTCGGCCAAGTGGGGCGATGCGCGCAAGCAGTTGTGCGCGGCGGGCACCCAGTTCACGAAGCTGAAAGCGCCCCTGGCCACCGGCGACGCCGCGCTCGCGGAGTACGCGAAGAAGCTGGCCGGCGACGCCGTGACCGGCGCGCGCGCCGACGCGAGATACACCGGGTTCCTGAAGGAGGAAGGAGTGGCGCTGTCATGCTCGTAATCCGCGCACTGCTCGCGTCCGCGCTGCTCGTCCTTCCCGCCCGCGCATGGGCGATGGACGCCAACGTCCCGTGCGAATCACCCTCGGTCTTCTCCGGCGCCGCGGTCAACGTCGTCGTGCTGCCCTACAGCCTGCCCGCATCCTTCAACGCGACCACGTCAGCGGTCGGCGAACAGCTCGGCGCGATGGTGCAGCTCGAGACCGTGCTGTCGATTGCGAAGTACGGGAGCATCGGCGTGGTGCAGTTGATCGGGAACACGAGGCAGGAATGCACGCCTGAGATCGTCCTCGACAAGCTGACCGGCAAGACAGGCGGCGCCCGCGAGAAGATGCAGCCCGGCGCGGCGCTCATCCTGATCTGGGGCCGCATCTTCGAATCGGGCCCCGACCTCTACCTTCAGAGCTACGTCCGATTCCTTCGCCTGGGCGTCGAGGAATCCATTGACCTGACCGTGCGCGACAGGCGGTTGAAGGGGACGCTCTCGACGCAGGCGTTCGCCTGCGCGCCGCGCAAGATCGCCATCAGAGATATCAGCGACATCCAGCGGCAGTTCGCCGCCGCGAGGCTGCTGCACGCCAAGCCCGATGCGTCCTCACCCGTCGTCAAGATGCCCGAGGGGCGGGGGCCCTTCTCGTATTGGATTACCAGCCTCCGGGGCGACTGGGTTCAGTTGCAGCCGATGGATCGAAGTACTCCATCGGACAGGAAGCTCACGCCAGGTTGGCTGCAGGTGCGCGCGGCCGACGCGCAGTGGTCGCTGCGCCGGCAGATGCCGGAGCTCTATTTCATCGAGGCAGTGGCCGGATACCTCACTGCGCGGACCAGGTCCAACTCGGCCACGGTGGTGGACACGGCGCTTCAGTACGCCGACACCGCACTCACCCGCTATCTCGACGCATGGGGCGCGAATGCGGTACTCGGGAGCGATCCAGCCGCTAACGGCACGCCCCTCGCGGTGGGAGTGCCTCGTCAACTGCTCGGCTTCGTCGCCTTGCTGCGCGGTCGCGGATCCGATGCCGCCCTCACCGAGGCGCGCACTCAGTTCGAGCGCGCCGCCGCGTTGACGCCGCACAGCAGCCACGCGCGCAATCTCGTGACGATGACGCGCGTGGCGCAAACCTATCGGCAACCGTCCGCCGATCAGCCGCCGCGCCTCTTCATAGACGACTGGCGCGGACTCCTCGGAAGCGATCCGGACAACGTGAACATCCTGACCAACCTCGGCGCGATCTACGACCTCGTGCTGAGCACAGTGCCAGGCGCGCCATCGTCGTGGAATCTCTCCGTCGCCGAGCGCGATCTGATCGTGAAACAGCGCGAGCGCCTGAAGGCTCTCTCCGTCGGACGTACTACGTAGGGCGGCGGTTTCAACCGCCGCGTCGTCCGCTCGTCGGTCCGGCTGAAGCCGGACACTACGTACGTTTCGGATCGGAGATCGTAGTGTCCGGCTTTAGCCGGACCGAGCCTACGTCTTGGCCTTGAGCATCCCGTCGATGGTGTTCTGCGCCAGCGGGTGGTATCCAGGGCGCGCCTTCGCGTAGATCCTGGCCGCCATCGCCATCCCTTCCGGCGTGGCCGCCAGATCCCGGTAGAGCGGCACGATCAGCTTCCGCCGTCCGATCCTGACCATGTAGCGCTCCATCGCCGGATAGGCGGCGGCGTACTCGTCGGCAATGGCGAGACGGAACCAGACGTGCGCGATCTCCGCGTTGCGCGAGTCCGTCAACGTGAAGCGGCGGTCGAGCGCGGCCAGGCGGCCAGAGTCCATCTTCCTCGGCAGCGTGTCGACGAAATGCATCCACTCCTGCGTGGACCACGCGGAGGCCGTCTTCGCGAGCGCATCGATCGACGCGCCGCCAAGCCAGCCGTCGCGTGCCTGCTCGACCTTCGCGAACGCATCAGACGAGGGCAGCACGGCAAAGGCGGGCACGCCTTCGGTGTGGAGCCACTCTTGAACCTGACCGTCGGTGACGGCGGCCGGGTTGGCCGACAGCAGGTTGGCCTTCAAGAACGCGAGGAACTCCTCGGTCGTCGCGCTCTGGAACGCGTGCTCGTCGAACCATTTCCGCAAGAACGCATCGAACGCGTCGCGCCCGAACTTCGCCTCGAGAAATGCCATGAACAGTCGGCCCTGCTCGTACGGCACCTGCGAAAACGCCTCGTCTGGATCGCGACCGGTGAGGTCCGGCAGGAGCGTCCGGTCGCCCGGCACGGTGAGGTTGACGCGCGCCTCCTTCAGGTCAGAGACCCCGATGCTCGCCTGCATGTCGGCGACGCGCTTGCCGTAGACCGCTTCGACGATGCGGCGCTCGAGATAGGTGGTGAAGCCCTCGTTGAGCCAGAAGTCCCGCCACGTCGCGTTGGTGACGAGATTGCCGGACCACGAATGCGCCAGTTCGTGCGCCACGAGCGCGACCAGCGATTTGTCGCCGGCGATGACCGTCGGCGTCGCGAAGGTCAGGCGCGGATTCTCCATGCCGCCAAACGGGAAGGACGGCGGCAGCACCAGCAGATCGTAGCGGCCCCACCGGTACGGCCCGTACAGCCCTTCGGTGGTCGTGATCATCTTCTCCGTGTCCTCGAACTCCTTCGCCGCCGCATCCACCATCGACGGCTCGGCCCACACGCCGGTGCGCGCGCCCATCGACTTGAACGTCAGATCGCCGATCGCCAGCGCGATGAGGTACGACGGAATGGCCTGCGGCATGCGGAACTTGAAGGCGCCGGCGCCTTCCGGGCCGGCTTCCCTCTCCGCAGCCATGACCGCGGTGAGATTCTTTGGCGTGCGGATCGTGGCCTCGTACGTCACCCGCACGCCGGGCGTGTCTTGAAGGGGGATGAAGGATCGCGCCTGGATGGCCTGTGCCTGACTGAAGAGGAACGGTGACTTCCCGCCGGCAGTCTGTTCGGGCGTGAGCCATTGAAGGCCCTTGGCGGTCGGTGACGAAGAGTACGTGATGCGCACGCGATCGGCGCCGGCCGGCATCGCGATCCGCAGCGCGCTGCCAAAGGCGGGCGTCGCCGCGTCGAGCGTGTGGGTCGTGCCGGTCCATGCGCCCGCACCCGTCGCGGCCTCGACCTTGCCGATGTCGAGCTCGCGCGTGTCGAGCACGACCTCTGTGGCGTTCGCGTCCCGTCGATCGAAGGTCAGCTCCGCGGTGCCGGACAGCGTCTTCGCATTGAAATCGGCGGTGAGGTCCATCACCAGCTGCTTCGCGACGAAGGCGCTGGTGTTGGCGTAAGACGACGGGTCCTGTGGCACGGATGCTGACCTCACGGGCTCGACGGGCTTCTGACTGCAGGCGGTCGCCAGGATCACGGCGACACCTGCTCCAATGACGCGCCTGATGTATGACGGCATGATGTGATTCTATTTTACGGTCCGGCTGAAGCCGGACACTACGTACTACTCCACCTACTCGGCGGGGTTCGGGCGGGGACGGCCAAGAGGACCAGGGGTCGGCCGCTTCGGGCTCATCATGTCCGGCGTCTGCAAGCCCGCTGGATGCCAGGCCTTGTCGCGCACGTGCGTGCGCGTCTTGAACCGCCAGCCCTCGCTCGTCTTCACGTACACGTCATCGTATCCGCCCGCTCGCAGGACGTGGCTCGGGTCGGTGCCGCCCCAGAGCTCCACGAGATAGACGCGACCCGTCGCGCCGTCAGGCGTGGGCGTGATGACGTGATTGACCAGGACGTGGTTGAGATCCCAGCGCTGCGAGTTGGCGCAGGCATTCGGCTGCTTGCCTCCGCCCGCAACGATGGCGAGCGCCTCGTAGCCTTCGGCCCTCACGCCGCCCTTGCCGAATCCGGCGTCGCTGTACTTGTCGATGTAGACGCCGTCACGCGTGTACAGCCGCGCGTAGTCGTATCCGTTGTCGCCACAGGTATCGATCGCGAAGGCGTATCGGGCGACCAGTTGCTGAATCTCCGCGTAGTCGAGCGCGGTGAGGGACCCGCCCGACCGCTGCTGGCCACCAACGACCACGAGCGTCAACACACTCGCGACGAGGGCCGCCGCGGCCACAGTAGCCCAGGTTCTCATGTCATCTCCTCTTACGAGCCGCCCTCCGCGCCTCCGTGCCTCCGCGGCCATTACGGACGCTCGCCCATCGCTTCGCGCAGCAGCGCCACGAGAGGACCGAGCTCTTTGCGGCTCGCGGTGGCGGCCGCGAGCGGGGTGAGACCGCGCTTGTTCACGGCGCGGAGGTTCGCGCCCTGCGCGAGGAGAAACCGCACGATCACCGGCGAGCCGCGCCCCGTCACCGACACGTGCAACGCCGTATCGCCGGCGTCGTTGGCGGCATTGATGTCGGCGCCGAGCGACAGCTGAAGCCGAATCGCCTCAATCGCTTCCTCCTCGGTGCCGCGATCGAAGGACGGCGCCGCCGGGCTGCCATCGCGCCAGCCGAGGCCGGCCGTGAACATGAGGGCGGTCGAATGGTTCGGCAGCGTGAGTGACGGATCGGCTCCGGCGGCCAGCAGCAGCATCATCAACTCGACGTCGCCAGATTTGGCGGCGCGCATGAACGGCGTCGCGCCCGCACCGAGCGCGCCATCACCGGCGGTGTGGTGCCGCTGCAGGATCGGGGCCTTGAGACGCGCGTTCGGATCGGCCTTGCGGGCCAGCAGCATCCGCACGATGTCAGGGCTATCGAGCACGCTCGACACCTTCGGATTCGGCCGTCCGTGCCCGACGGCCAGACGATGCATGTCCACGGCGGCGTAGAGCGGCCCCATCCCGGCTTCCAGGTCGATGACGTTCGGATCCGCGCCCGCGCCGATGAGCATCGCGGCGAACTCGTAGTTCGCGTTGATGATGGCGACGACCAGCGCCGTCGCGCCATCCGGATCGACAAGATTCAGGTCGGCGCCGGACCCGACGAGCGTGCGGCCGGCGGCAAGGGCGTTCTCGCGCGCGGCATACATCAGCGGCGTCCAGCTTCCCAGCGACAGAACGGACTGCCCGGAGCGACGCTTGGCCTTCGCGAGATCCAGGAGCGTCGAACGCGCGTTGACCGCTGCGCCTCGCTCCACGAGGATCTTCACAGCCTCCGCGTGGTTCTCAGCGGCGGCCCACATCAGGGCCGTCTCTCCAAACCAGCGTTCCTGCGCACTCGCGTTCGCGCCGTGGTCGAGCAGCACGTTCAACGCATCCGGCCGGCCGGTGCGTGCCGCGGTCATGAGGACCGTCTCGCCCTCGGGCAGGACGGCGTTCGGATCGGCGCCGGCTTCGAGCAGCGCGTGAACGATCGTCGGGTTGCCGTTCACGGCGGCCAGTTGCAGTGGCGTCACGCCGTAGCGGTTCGCCACTCGTGCGTTGGCACCTGCGCGCAGCAGCAGCCGCACGCTCTCGAAGTCGTTCCCCTGCACAGCCCAGTGCAGCGCCGTCGTGCCGGTGTCGTCCGGCGCGTTGACGAGAGGACGCTCGAGCAAGACCGCGCGCACGGCGCCGCTGTCGCCGCCTTTCACGGCCGTGACAAGGGCCGTGTCGGCGGCCATCGCATCGAGACAGAGTACGACGCACGCTACGACGCACACGAGGAGCGCGCACGCGCACCTCCTTCCTGAAGAGCGGGCGCCAATCATCAGATGTCCACTTGCCCGGTGCTCTCACCGAAACGATCGAGCCGGCTGCCAAACATGTCGGCGACGCTCAGCCAGAGATTCGCAACCGGACTCCATTCCGGAGCGACGAGGGACCGGTTGCCTTTGATCCGGCCCCCGGCGTTGCCGATCATCGCCAGCGGCAGCGGATAGGCCGAATGCGCCTGACCGTCGCTCATGCCCGCGCCGAAGAAGATCAGCGAGTGATCCAGGACCGAGCCATCGCCGTCGGGCGAGAGCCGCAGCTTCTCCACGAATGCCGCGAACAGGTTGGCATAGTGGGTGTTGATCGTGGCGTGCAGCGCCATCTTGTCCGGCTGGTTGCCGTGATGCGACACATCGTGGTGTGTCTGGGGGATCCCGAGCGCGGGATAGGTGCGCTGGCTCGCCTCGCGCGACATCATGAACGTGAACACGCGCGTGAGATCGGCCTGATAGGCGACCGCGAGCAGATCGAACATCAGCGCCGCGTGGTCTTCGAACGACTCCGGCACACCAACCGGGGCCGCGACCGCGGTCACGTCCGTGGCGCTCTTTGCTTCCGTGGTCTGGATGCGCCGCTCGATTTCGCGGACGGTGCCCAGGTACTCGTCGAGCCGCGCGCGGTCCTGCCCGCCAAGCCGCTGCTGCAGCGCGCGGGCTTCGCCGGTGATCGAATCCAGGATGCTCCGATCCTCGCGCATGCGCGCCAGCCGCTGCTTCGCGCTGCCGGCGCGGCCGAACATCCGCTCGAAGGCCACACGGGGATTGGTCTCCATGGGCAACGGCGCGGTCTCGGAGGCCCACGAGATGGTGTTCATGTAGGTGCAGCTGTAGCCGGGCACGCAGCCGCCGACATATCCGGAAAAATCTTCCGTCGCGAACTCGAGTGAGGGGAACGGCGTGTCCTGACCCACCTGCTTCGCCAGTACCTGATCGATGGTGACGCCGAGGCTGATGTCTTCCGCCTCCGTCTGCTTCGCCACCACGCCGCTCAGCCAGCCGGCGGAGCTGACCGCGTGATCGGTGACGGTCTTGCCCCCGGCCCTCGACAGGTTGTTGATCACGGTCAGGCGATCGCGGTGCGCCTCGAGCGGCTCGAGGATAGGCGTGATCTCCAGCGCCCCCGCCGCCGGTGGCATCCAGAAGTTCATCGGCGCGCCGTTCGGGAAATAGACGGCGCCGAATCGGAGCGGCGGCTGCGCCGCGCTCTGAGCCAGTGCCGTCATGGCCGGCACCATCGACTCGAGAAACGGCAGCGCCATGGTCGCGCCCGCGCTCTGGAGAAACAGACGCCGCGGCAGGGATCGTTTCGTGACGAACATGTGGGCTCCTACGAGGCGTCAGGTTTCCGGCGCATCTGGAACGGCGCGCTCTTGACGATGCCGAGGACGATCGACGAGAAGCGGTAGTCGCGACGAGCGGCATCGCGGACGATCCCGCGCGCCACCGGCATATCGTAGTGCTGCAGCCCGCGCCCGAGCGCGTAGGTCATGAGCTTCTCCGTCAACGTCCCCACGAACAACTCCGGGCGCGCGAGCAGCGCCTGTCGGAGGCCGACAACCCCGTTCACTGCCGTCCCATCGGGCACCATCCCCGACGCGTCGACCGGCGCCGCGGCGTCTCGCGACCGCCATGCCCCGACCGCATCAAAATTCTCCATCGCAAAGCCCAGGGAGTCCATGGGCCTGTGACAGCTTGCGCAGGACGGGTTCCCGCGATGGATCTCCATGCGCTCCCGCATCGTACGAGGCTTCGCGCCGGGCGGCGTCTCGAGCGCCGGGACGTTCGGCGGAGGCGGAGGGGGTGGCGTGCCCAGCAGATTCTCGAGAATCCACTTCCCGCGAAGCACGGGCGCCGTGCGATCGGCGTGCGAGGTGGCCAGCAGGATGCTGCCTTTGCCAAGCAGGCCACGGCGCGCGTCATCGGCCAGCGTCACCCGCCGGAAGTGACTCCCGTAAACGTTCGGCACGCCGTAATGCTTCGCCAGGCGCTCGTTGACGAACGTGAAATCAGCCGTCATCAGGTCGAGCGCGTTGCGGTCCTCGCGCATGACGCTCCCGAAGAACAGCTCGACCTCGCGCCGGAACGCCTGCCGCAGGTCGTTGTCGAAGTCCGGAAACTCGTCGGAGTTGGGCGCAATTGTCTCGATGTTCCGCACGTGCAGCCATTGGCCCGCGAAGTTCTCCACCAGCGCGTCCGCCCTGGGGTCCGCCAGCATGCGACGCACCTGCTGCTCGAGCACGCCGGCCATGCGCAGCCGGTTGCCCGCCGCCAGATCGAGCAGCTCATCGTCGGGCATGCTGCTCCAGAGGAAGAAGGACAAGCGTGAGGCCAGCTCGAGATCGCTGACAGGATGCGCCGTGCCCGCCGCGAGGTCTGCCGCGTCCTCTTCGATGCGAAACACAAACGTCGGACTCGCGAGCAGGCGGCGGAGCGCAAGCTGTATGCCGGCGTCAAAGCCGCCCTTCTTGCGGCCCTCTCGATAGAAGGGCATCAAACGCTCGATGTCGGCATCGACGACCGGCCGTCGATACGCCCGCCGCGCGAGCGTAGACAGGATTCGCTTCGCGCACGCGGGCTCATCGCTCAGGCGCGATGGGCGACACGTGAAGATCCGCCGGCGGCTTGGCGTGTCGCCCGGACCCGTCGGCGTGAACGGCCCTGTGACGGTCAGCGTCTCGATGTGCGGCCGTCCCGTCGAATCGTAGGTACCGGAGTTGCTGCGAAGAAACGGTCGCAGCCGATTCGTATTGGCCGCCATCTTCCGGACGAATGTGGCGGCCACGACTCGCGGTCCGGCTTTGATCGGGACGCGAACCTGGAGCCGTCGGTCAGTGGCATCAGACCGCTCGGTGATGGTGCCCGTCTGTCCTGCCTCCGCATCGCCGCCGACGGTTCCGAGGAACACACGGGCGCCGTCCACGGCGATCTCGAGTTGATGCGGCTGCTCGAGACCGCGAATCGCCTCCAGGTTGGTGCGGAACAGCGTGATCTGAAACTGATACTCGCCGTCGAGCGGAAACGCGTGACGCACGGCCAGGCCGCCAACCGTCCCGAGCGGGAGTCCTTCGAGGTGCTGGTTCTGTGACTGATCGCCGCGCACGTGGTACGTCTCGGATCCAGGCGCGGTCTCGGGATCGCCAACGGCGAGCGCACTGACGCGATCGGCGGCCACGAGATACCGTTCGAGGAGAGCCGGCGACACCACCTGCAGGTCGGCGATGTTGTCGAACCCGAAGGCGGAATCGTCCGGGGGCAGCAGCGATCTGACGTCAACATCGACCGCGAGCAGGTCGCGAATCACGTTCGCGTATTCCGTGCGATTGAGACGATGCAGCAGAGGTCTACCGGGATCGATGGACGCGATGCGATCGAGCTCACGTTCGAGCGATGAGGCCAGCGCGTCGTAGGTCGCATGGTCCGGTCGCGGCATGCCGGCCGGAGGCATCGTGCCCGTGCGCAGCTTGCGCACCACCTTCTCCCAGACATCCGGCGCGGTGGCCACGCCGGCGGCATCGACGGTCTCGAGCGCCACGCCACCCGCCTTCGTGCGCGCGTTGTGACAGGTCAGGCAGTACTGCTTGAGGACCGCCGCTCGTTCGGGACCCGGTAAGGCGAGCGCAGGCGCGCCAACCTGCGGAACATCGACATCTCGTGCGGTGGCATCGGGCACGGCAGTCCCAATCGCGATGCTCCAGAGACCCACGAACGACAGCAGCAGTGCTCGCTTCATCGCCAGTCCATACGTCACGAGTATCATCAGTCGTCTCGTCGCCGTCAACGGAGGCGGCGTCCCACAGCCATGACCATCACCGCGTTCGAACCGAAGTTCATGAAAGTGGGCGTCCTCACGGCGGCGCTTCAGGAGCTGACCCCGCGCGAGGCGCGCGACCGGGATCCCGACCGCGCCGTCGAGGACTGGCTCGCCTTCGGCCGCGACCTGGGCGCCGGCTACATCCAGCTGTCGGCCGCGCTGCATCCGTCCGAGGCCGACGTGCCGCCGGAAGCGATGCTCGATCCCGTGGCCAACACGCTGGATCTGCGCACGCCGCTCGACCGGGCCCGGGCGCAGCGCATCGAGTCAGCCGTGAAATCGGCCGCGATCGGCATCTCGGATCTCGCTTACTTCGACAACCTGCTCCATCACGACCGTGCCACGCGCGAGAAGAAGCGCGATTTCCTCGTGAAGGTCCTCGATGCCGCCGTGCTGCTGGGCGTCGGCGCCGTGTGCGGCTTCGTCGGCCGCAATCAGCACCACAGCATGGATGAGAATCTCATCGACTTCGAGGAACACTTCATCCCGATCCTGAAAGCCGCGAAGGATCGCGGCCTCAGCTATCGCGTCGAGCAGTGCCCCATGCCCGGGTGGACGACCGGCGACAACTGGCACAACAACATCGCCTACACACCGGGTGCGTGGATCGCGCTCCACCGCGTCTGCGAGAAGCACGGCGTCGGCGATCAGTTCCGCATCCACTACGATCCGTCGCACGCGATCCTCATGGGACAGGACACGCGCTCGATCTTTCAGTATCTGAAGGACACCGGGTACGGCTTCCTCATCGGCGGCTTCCACGTGAAGGGCCAGGTGATCGATGCGAAGGGCGTCTCCGCGTGGGGCTACGGCGGTCAGACGATGGAGCGCGGTGACTGGAGTGGAGGAAAGCCGTCGGAGAACCCGGCAGACCAGGTGAACGCGTGGAAGAAACAGGTCGTGCTCTGCGAGCACGAGCTGCCCGGCACCGCGCGTCACGATCCGCTGGCGTATCTGCAGAACCGAACCGTGGACTGGCTGGATCATCAGCTGGCCGCGCGGGAACTGCTGCCACTCGACGTGGCGAACACGCACTTGGTGGTCGAGCACGAGTATCCGAAGGCGCGGATCCAGGATCGGGACCGGCTGAAGCCGATCCTGCAGGGCTCGATCGCCTTCGTCCGCCGCATCGACGAGGCCGCGGCGTGCATGTACGCGCTGCAGCACGAGGTGCTGCGAGCTCAGGGCATTCCAGTGCAAGGCGTGGGCCGCGAGTCCTACCGCACGTAATACATTTTGGATTGAGCGATCTTTGATTAGTGATTGGTTTGCGATTGTTGATTGCTGATTGCCGATTGGCTCCCGACGCTCCACGCCAACAATCAACAATCGACAATCAGCATTCACAAACGAATCACCAGTCACAAATCGCTGCTCACCAATCATGGTACGTGATGCGTGAACTGCCCCGGCGTGGTGATGGCGATCACACCGCCCCAGTTGCACATCAACTTGGACGACTCGTTCAGCGTCGGTACGTTCTTGATCATCACGGTCGCGCTGCCGGGCGCCCACGGGGCCGTGGTCACGGGGATGCACGGCATCGGTGTGAGCACACCCAGAGCGGCGGCCGTCGCGGAGGCCACTGTTGGATTCGCGGCGCTCATACACATGCCGAACGGCATGATGTTCACCATCGGCTTGTGGTCCATGATCGTTGCCGCGGGTAAGTTGGACGTCTGCACCATCTTGTCCGGCAAGACCGTGAGAGTTGACGGGGCCGCGCCGAACGAACATGTCATCGCGGCGCCGGAACAGACCTGGGTTCCCATCGCGTCCCTCCTGGAAAGGCAAAACTATAATGGAAGTGAGAAGTGCACAGTGAGAAGTGCAAAGTAAGTGCGCGTTCACCTGGTTGACGGGACCTACGAGCTCTTCCGCGCCTATTTCGGCGCGCCGCACGCGCTGGGCGTTGACGGCTCCGAAGTCGGGGCGACGCGCGGAATCCTCGCCTCGCTGTACTCGCTGGTGCGCGACCCGACCGTGACTCACGTGGCGGCCGCCTTCGATCACGTCATCGAATCATTCCGCAACGACATGTATCCGGGATACAAGACGAGCGAAGGCGTCCCCGCCGACTTGATGTCGCAGTTCACACTGGCCGAGCGCGCCACGCACGCGCTCGGCATCGTCGTGTGGCCGATGATCGAGTTCGAGGCAGACGATGCCCTGGCGACGGCGGCGGCGAGGTGGGCGGACTCACCCGAGGTCGAGCAGATCCTCATCTGCACGCCGGACAAGGACATGGCTCAATGCGTCCACGGCTCCCGCATCGTGTGCGTCGATCGCATGCGCCGCAAGGTGATGGACGAAGCCGGCGTGGTCGAGAAATTCGGGGTGTCGCCGGCGTCGATTCCCGACTGGCTCGCCCTGGTCGGTGACAGCGCCGACGGGTATCCGGGTGTGCCGCGCTGGGGCGCCAAGTCTGCCGCCGCGGTGCTGGCGCACTACAAATATCTCGAGGCGATCCCGGATGACGAGCGTCAGTGGACGGTGATGGTCCGGGGCGCGGCGGCGCTCGCGGCGAGCCTCCGTGAGCATCGAGAGGCCGCCTATCTCTATCGCGTCCTCGCAACGCTGCGTGCCGATGCGCCGCTCGCGGAATCCCTCGATAATCTGCGCTGGCGCGGTGCACGGCGGCAGGAGCTCACCGCGCTGTGCCGCGAGATCGGCGACGAGGCGTTCCTCGAGCGCGTGTATCTCTGGCGGGACTCGGACGACCCGTAGCCCGGGTCCTGTAACAGAAGGCTAGAAGATCAAGAGATCTATTTTTTGAAGAGAATCTCCTAACCTCCTGATCTCTTGTAAGTCTTGAACTTGGCACGCCAATTTGGCTCCGTGCCTCCGTGTCCGTGGTTCGTGGCAGGGACGACACGCATATAATCGCCGGGACACTTGATGTCGGTGCTCCAACTCGTCCTCATACCGGGAGGCAACACATGGTCAGAAAGATTTTGGTCACGGCGCTCTTCATGGCGCTCGTGCTCACCAGCGCGCGCGCGCAGGACGCCAAGTCGGTCCTCGGCAACGCATCGAAAACCCTCGGCGCGGACGGGCTGAGCTCGATCACGTTCTCGGGGTCCGCCTCGAACATCAACTTCGGGCAAAGCAAGAGCATCAACGGGCCCTACACACTCAACCCGATCACCAACTACACGCGGGCCATCGATCTCAACGCCTCGGCGTCGCGCGCCACCGGGCAGACCGCGCCCGCGCAGCCGGGCGGCAACCCCGGCGCGTTCAACCAGAACATCACCGCGGCGCAGACCGCATGGACGCAGCAGCTCGAGATCGCGCTGACGCCCTGGGGCTTCCTGAAGGGTGCGGCCGCGAACAACGCCACGGTCCGCACGCAGAAGATGAACGGCAAGACCTACAACGTCGTGTCGTACGCGACCTCGCAGAAGTCGCCGGCCGGGTCATCCTATCCCGTGACGGCGTACATCAATGAGCAGAACGAGATCGAGCGCGTGGAAACGCGTCTCGATCATCCGATCCTCGGCGATCTGCCGGTCGAGAACCTCTACTCGGCGTACCTGGCGTTCGGCGCGCTGAAAGTGCCGACGCGAATCACGCAGCGCCGCGCCGGATTCCCCGTCTTCGACGCGACGATCACGGCGGCGTCCGCGAATCCCGCCAACATCACCGAGCTCCTGACGCCTCCGCCAGCGGCGGCGCGCGCGGGAGGCCCGGGTGGCGCCGCGCCGGCTGGTGGCCGCGCGGGTGGCCCGCCGCCAGCGCCGGTGGTCGAGACGCAGAAGCTTGCCGACGGTCTCTTCCGCATCACCGGCGGTTATGTGGCCATCGCCGCCGACATGGGCGACCACATCGTCGTCCTCGAGGGCGGGCAGAATGAGGCGCGGGGCCTGGCGGTCATCGCCGCGGCCAAGGCCGCGATTTCCGGCAAGCCGATCCGCTTCGTGGTGAACACGCACCCGCACTTCGATCATGGGAGCGGCCTGGCGCCGTTTGTCGCCGAAGGCGCGACGATCCTCACCCACGACAACAACGAAGCATTCCTCGAGAAGGCCCTGAACAACCCGCGAACGCTGGTCGGTGACACGCTGTCGAAGTCGCCACGGAAGGCGAAGGTCGAGGGTGTCGGCGATCGAAAAGTGTTGAAGGGCGGCAGCAACCTGATCGAGCTGCACCACGTGAAGGGGCTGGAGCACAGCGACGGCATGCTCGTCGCCTATCTGCCGAACCAGAAGATCCTGTTCACCGCCGACTTCAACATGCCCGCGCCGAATGCACCGCCGGGACCGGTGAATCCGTCGTTCATCACGCTGCAGCAGAACGTTGACCGGCTGAAGCTGGACTACAACGGGTTCATCCCCGTGCACGCCCCGAATCCGGATCGACCGTTGACCAGGGCCGATGTGCAGACGTTGATGAAGGGTACCAACTAAACAACTCCCAACTCCCAAGAGCACGTAGGCCGGGTCCTGTTCTATGGACCCGGCTTGCTTCTCAACTCCCAACTCCCAACTTCCAAATGCAGACGTGGAGACTGCCTGCAGTGATTGGTCTGCCGGTTGGCGGCCACGTGCGCCAGGCCGAGCTCAATGCGAAGCTGGAAAGCCGGCGAAGCGATTCATCCGTGCGTCTTCCGTCCACACGTTCTCGTTGCAACGGGGTACCACTAAGGCTTTGAGCGGTGTGACGGATGTCACAGCGAATCAGCGAATAGACGCACGGGGAGTCATTTCGTCTGCGCGCCTTCTGGGTGCAGACTAAGAAGGGTCGCAATCTCTCGGAGCTTCGCCTGAACGGCTTCCACGTTCCTGGGGCCCATGCGGAGGAACTGCCTCTGCACCGGCGACAGCGATTCCAGCGTGGGATCGGCGAACGCGAACGACACGACCTTGCGCTGCAGCGGGATGTTGCCCTCAACCACTGGGACCCTCAATAGTTCGCCGATCGCGCGTTCGAGGACCGGATCGAAATCGCCGTCCGGGGACCCGAGCTCGCGGTAGGCATCCAGAATGCGCGGCTTGACAGTGAGGTACAGACGAGCCGCACCCGTGGCGTCGAGCGCAGCCACCGCCTCGGCGTAGCCGTCGTACCGCTCGTAGCTGCGAGGGTCCAGATAGAGCAATCTCGCGGATCCTGCCGTCAGGAAGCGTGCCCGCGGCGCCAGCGCCCTCAGATGCGTGGTCGGCGCCTTTCCTTCCGAGATGTTGAACGTCACCACCGTGAAATTCGAGATGAGGCCTTTGGTCGCCAACCATGCCGCGACCGTCGGATGCGACGAGAGAGCGCCCACGAACTCCCGCACCAGCGCGTCGGTTTCCGGAAGCGGGGGGAGTACGACGGCGGCCGGGGCCAGCGGACGCGTCACCGGTGGCTGCGCGATCGCTGGCCTGGCCACTGTTGGTGTGGCGGTCGGCTGCGAGGGACTCGTCCGGTACACGTAAAACCAGACGCCTGCACCCACGCCAATCCCAAGCACGAGCGCGACCACGATCGAGATCGAGATCGTACGGCGGGAGTGCTTCGGTGGAGGTGAGACGACGACGGGCGATTCACCCGTACGGTCCAGCTCGTAGTCCTGGAGGCTGATCACCGACACAGTCTCCTGCCGGTCGCCGGATGTTTCAAGCTGATCAGCGGATTGGCCGACCTCCTGTGAACTACTTGCTGGCGGCCTTGGAGTAGTCCACGAAGCCGAGCTCCTTGCACTTGTCCGGATTGTACGGGAGGTCCGCAACCTGAATCGCGTCGGAGCCCGAGTACTGCCCCTTGAAGTACACCGGATCCTCGGCGATGTAGCTCCGCGTCAGCTCCATCTTCGCGGGATCGAGCGAGAAGCGCTCGATGACGTGCAGCTGATCGCTGTTCATGACTGGCGGTGACAACACGCCCGGCGCGAAGCCGACCGTGTCCACGATGAGCACATCGTGCTCCCAGCGGCCGATTGAATGACCGGCGCGGCCGGGCTTGAGGTCGGCCGGATGCTTCGCCAGGTTCATGTGAATCGTGCGCGTGAATCCCATCTGGCCGTACTTCACGACGATCGTGTCCTTGTTCTGCGTGATGCGATTGACCGGGCCGTCGAACGTCCAGTCGAAGATGATGCTCGTCGTCTCGCAGCGCATGCGCGGGTTGTCCTTCGGATCGAAGGTGCCGAAGCTCGCCGCGGCCTTCGCGCCAGCCTCCGTGAGCTCCGCGCCGCGAATGATCTGCGGACCTCCCCGGCCTCTGCCGGCACCGGGAATCCCACCGATCCTCCCCTCGCCGGGCTTGAACTGCTTGACCGTGCTCAACGGGACGAGCGCGCCGCCGCGCCCGCGCGGATCGGTCATCACGAGCTGCTCGGGCGCCCAGTCGCCGGAGATGTTCGGCTCGCCGGTCGGACGTTTCAATTCCCGCTTGGCGACAACCGGTGCCTTGCTGAACTGCCCGTAGCGATCCGTACGGCTCCCGTCCTGGAGGACGATGGTGTTGAGGTAGCACGAGCTCGGGTCCTTGCGATCCGGCTGGCCCTCGATGGTGATTCGATCGCCCCGCTTGAACATCTCCTCTGTCCAGCCCGAACGGCGGAGCACCGTGGCCGATCGCATCTCACAGCGATAGTGGCTGACCTTCCCGTCCTTGTCGGTGACGTCGAAGTAGAGCCACGAATGAGGATTGATGAGATCCAGACGCGTGAACTTCCCCGTGAGCTCCAGGGTCTTCGTATTGTCGAAGGTGCCCCCGCCATGGTGCGCGAGCGCGGATGGTGCAAACGAGAGGGATAGTGTGATGAGGACAGTGCCGACTCGAATCATGCCCCTCGTTATACACCGACAAGAGGGGATCGCATCTCCGAACCGGCCGAGGTACCATTTTTCCGTTGGAGGAACGATGACTGGCACACACGCACTTCGATACATCGGCATGACTCTGCTCGCCGGCACGTGCATCGCGATCGTCCAGGGCGGGGCGGGTGTGATCACGGCCCAGGCGCCGCGCTCGGCCGACATCTCGGAAGCCGCCGTCAGCGCGCTCGTCTCGGAGATTCGCGCGCTCCGCGCTCAGCTGACCGAGAGCTCGCAGCGGGGTCTCCGCCTCCAGCTCCTGATGGGGCGCATCCAGATGCAGGAACAGCGGATCGCCTATCTCGATCGCCAGCGTTCCGAAATCACCGCGAAGCTGTCGGAACAGATGTCGAACGTGATGCGGATGCGCGCCCAGACCGAAGTCTTCGGGGCCGGCTGTAACCCGTCGATCGAGCGTCGCGAGTGCGAGAACCAGATGCGCGCCGTCAAGCAGGAGCTGGCCACGCAGGAGGCCGCCGAACAGCGTCTGCGCGCTCAAGAGGCCGACCTCACGAACGCGGTGGCCACCGAGCAGGGCCGCTGGTCGGACTTCAACGCGCGGCTCGACGAACTGGACCGCTCCCTGTCGGCGCGATAAGCATCGACGGAAGATCGACCTCGGTGACGCACACGCGCGGGCGTCGATGGCCAGGCGCGTCGAGCGCCACGGCCAGCTTGTGCGTGCCTCCACCGACGTTCATCAACGTGAACGTCCACGACGCCGGCGCGAGTGGCGGTAATGCGGGCGTCGGTGTGAACGTGACGCTGACGTTCGGTCCATCGACCTGAAACGACACGCTGTCAAGCGGTGCCGCAAGGCCGGTGCCGGTGGCCTTGAGAAGCGCCTCCTTCAGCGTCCATAGTTCGCAGAAGCGAGACGGGCGCGCCTCGGCCGCACAGCGATCGAGCGTAGCCGCTTCCTCGGCGGCGAAGAAGCGTCTGGCAATGCCAACGGCGTCAACCACATCGTTCACCGGCTCGACGTCAATGCCCACCGAACCTTCGGTCGCGATGGCGCAGGCAACGAGCCCGCGGGAGTGGGCCAGACTGAAGGAAGGCGGGATGCCTCCGTCACCTTGGACGAGGAGCGGCTTGCCACGCCGGTCCGCCGTAAACGTCAGTTCTTCAGGCCTCGTCTGCGTATGCGCAGCCAAAACCATCCGCAGCAGCACGTGTGCCGCCGCGTAGTCCCGCTTGTCGTGCGCTTGCCGCAGACGATCGTGTCGCTCGCGTTCGGCAGGCGACAGCAGGTGCACCAGGGCCTCGCTCTGGGACTCGTCCAGCGCGGAAGTAGCGGAGAAGTACGCGTCGGCGTGAGTCATGCGCGCTCGGCGCGGAGAATCCGATATTCCCATGCGCCGGACCGCATCTGCTCGTACACGGCCGAGCCCGGCACGGCGAGGAAGTTGTCGATCATCGCGCTGCTGCCACCGAATGCCTGCGCCCGCGTCGCCGCCACCTGATCGCACGACGCCAGCACGTTCAACGTGATGTGCCGGTCGTCGGTGATCGTGAAGCCGCGCGGGCCCAGCAGCACCCGCACTTCCATCCATCGCTGCACCGGCAGAAGGTCGGTGTAGAGGAAGATCCCTCCCGGCACCAGCACACGCGACACTTCCGCGAAGAACGCACGCAGGTTGGGATACGTGTGAGACGACTCCACGTTGGTGACCACGTCGAACGCGCGATCGTCAACGGGCACGTGCTCGGCGTCGCCGACCTCGAAGCGCACGCGCGGATGCCGGTGCACGCGCCGGCAGAATGCAATCGCCTCGGGTGAGAGATCGACACCGGTGACGTCGGCGTCGAAGCGATCGGCGATGAGCGCGACCGTACCGCCGCGCCCGCACCCGACATCCAGGACGCGGCGGCCGCTCAGATCGGTCCTGCCGATCAGCTCGAAGGCCAGCCTGATCGAGCTCGGATTGAACACGCCGTCCGGCACGTCGAACTGTGCCTCGTCCTCGTCACCCTGCGGAACGTAGCCGTAGTTCAAGAAGAACGACGCCTCGCCCACGCCCGCCTGTTCGAGCCGCCGCGTCACATCGTCGTAGAACTCGCGGTGCCTCGCCTTCGCCGCGGCCGTCGGCGCGTCGCCCTGGAGCGGTGTCGGCGCAGGAACACTCTTCGTCTCGACAGCGGCCGACGGCGGTTCGTTCACGGCGCCGGATTGCGCCTGGTCTACGAGCACGGCCAGCTCCGCAACCGTCGGCGCCTGGAACAGCTTCAGCACCGGCAACTCGACCTGGAAGCGATCGCGGATCTCAGAGGCGACCTGTACGGCCAACAGCGAGTGGCCGCCAAGATCGAAGAAGCGATCGTGGATCCCGATCGACGCGATCCCGAGCTGATCGCCCCAGATGTCGGCGAGCTCGCGCTCGGTCGTCGTACGGGGCTCCACGTAGGCGGTCGCGAGGTTCGGACGCGGATGCCGATCGATCGCCACACCCTTCGTCGATGTCTCCTCGTGCCGGACCCAGGCCTTGAGACGTCCCACCAGATCGCTGGCCACCACGAGCACACGTGAGCCGACAGGAGCGCCGAGCAGACGATGGAATGCGTCCTGCCCTTCCGGTGGATAAATCGCCAGAGGCATGCTGACGGCCTGGGCCTCACCCGCGTTGTCCCACAGATCCCAATCGATGCTGAGCCATCGATCGCCACCGGCCAGCGCGATGGCATCGAGCATCGCATTGGCTGCCGAATACGCCGCGAGTCCGAGTCCGCCGAGCACCGTCGAAATCGATGAGTGCAGGACCCAGCGGCTCGGCTCACGACCGCGGAAGGCTTTGATCAGCGAGAGCAGGCCACGCAACTTCGGCGAGAACTGCGCTTCGACGACTTCCGGACCAGTGTCGGCCACCGAGCCGAACGCCGCGGGGTCGATCCGGGCCGCGCCGTGGATGACCAGGTCGATGTGGCCGAACCGTTCAATCGCGGCATCGACCGCGGCCTCGACCTGGGCGGCGTCGTTCATATCCGCATTCACCACGAACACGTCGGGGCGCTGCTCGTGCAGACGCGCGAGTCGTTTCAGGAGCGTTCGACGTTCGGACGACAGCGCCGCGTCTTCGCTCCGGGCGGCCCACTGATCCGGCTCCGGCAGCGCCGTGCGGCCAAGCAGCACCAGCCGCGCCTGCGCGTGATCGAAGAGCCCTTCCGACAGGCCCATGCCCATGTGCCCGAGCCCGCCCGTCACCATGACAACGGGACGCTCTGGGAGATCCAGAGGTGCATCGATGGCACGAATCGGCATCGGCTCGAAGGTCTCGACGAATCGCTGCCCGGCACGAAGCGCCACCGTTGGTTCGCTCGCGCCTGCCGCAAGCTCCGCCACGAGCATGCCGGCCACGCGTGAATCGGCGTCAACGTCAACGTGAGCCACGCGAAGTCCCGTATGCTCCTGCGGCAACACCTTCGCCAGCCCGGCGCCGAACGCTCTCGGCGGGTCGAGCGCGTCATCGTGGTGGACGCGCGCGGCGCCGCGCGCGACGAGCAGCATCGGGAGCGGACGGAGCGTCGGCTGACTGCTGAGCGCGTGCGCAAACCGCAGCGGGCCAAGCAACGTGACCCTCGCGGCCGCGTCGAGATCGGTCGCTCCCGGTGGGGCGGCGGTCCAGCAGTCGATCACGCCGGCCAGACGGTTGCTGGCCACGCAGACGGCGTGGGCCAGACGAGTGAAGCCATCGGCGTTCGAAGGATCGAGTGTGTACTCGCTATCGCCGATCCGCGTGAAGGCGCGCCCCTGCCGGACGAGGATTGGCTGGCTGCCGGCCGCGCGAAGACAGTCGACCACGGCCGTGCCGAGACCCGTCTGCTCATCGAACACGAGAATGCGGCGGCCCGTGAGCGCGTCGGTCTTCGCCGCGACCAGCGCCACATCACGCCACACCGCGCGGTGAAACCAATCCGTCGTGTCGCGGTTTTCGTGCTGCAGGGTCGGCGCCGCCTCCCCAGGCCTCGAACCGATCCAATAGCTTTGGCGCTCGAATGGGTAGGTGGGCAGGCTGACGCGGGCTCGACGTTCAGTGCGATGGAATCCTTCCCAATCGACGGTCGCACCGCTCGCCCACAACTGGCCGAGCGACGAGAGCATCACTTCAGTATCAGACCGGAGATCCTGAGGCCGCGGGAGAGACACGAGACAGGGGGACACCGAGCCCTCACCTCGGGCCGTCTCCGCGGCAAAGGTCACCAGCGTATTGCCGGGACCGATCTCCAGGAAGATCGAGTCCTTGCCGGCGGGAGCCTTCTTCTGCACCACGGCGCGGACGGCGTCGGCAAAGCGAACCGTGGAGCGAAGCTGCGCGCTCCAGTAGCGCGGCTGCGTGACGTCGCCATTGGCCCAGTCGCCGGTCAACGTCGCGGCAAACGGCACCACCGGCGCCGACAGCGGCACGCGCGCGACCAGCTCCTCGAACTCGCCGAGGATCGGATCCATCATCGCGGAATGAAACGCGTGAGAGGTATACAGACGACGGGCGGCGACCGACTCACGGCCAAGCGCGGCCTCCACATCGTCGATGAGACGGTCCGGCCCCGAGAGCACTGAGTAGCCTGGCGCGTTCATGGCGGCCAGCGACACGTCGGCGCCGACGTAGTGCTCGAGTGCCTCGGCCGGCGCCATCACGGCCAGCATCGATCCGCGCGGCAGCGCCGAGATGAGCTGCCCTCTGCGCGCGATCAGCCTCAGCGCGTCTTCGAGGGTCATCACGCCGGCGAGCGTGGCCGCGACGTATTCCCCGACGCTGTGCCCGATCATGGCCGCGGGCCGCACGCCCCAGGAGCTCCACAACTCCGCCAGCGCATAGCCCACGACGAAGAGTGCGGGCTGCGCCCAGCGCGTATCGCGCAACTCTTCGGCAACCTGCGCACGGCGCCGCTGGGGCGGAAACAGCAGCTTCCTCAGGTCGGCGCCGAGCTCGGGCTCGAGGATGCGTGCGCAGCGGTCGATCGCGCGCCGCACGACCGGTTCGGTCTTGTAGAGTCCCGCGGCCATGCCGGGGTACTGAGAGCCCTGGCCCGGAAACATGAACACGACAGGCCGATCGGCCGCCGCAACGCTCGCGGCCATGCGCTCCGGTTGCAGGCAGGCCGTGACGAAGCCGTCCAGGTCGTCGCTGGCCGCGACGAGCGCGCGCCGGTGCCGAAAGGTCCGGCGGCCGACGTGCAGCGTGAAGGCCACATCGGCCAGATCCAGATCCGGATGTGCGCGCAGGTGCGAGGCCAGCCGCGCGGTGGCGTGATCGAGCGCCGCCTGCGAGCGCGCGGACAGCACGAGGAGCTGATGCGAGCGCCGCTGCGTCGGTGCGGGGCGAGCGGGCGCCTCTTCGACTACCAGGTGCGCGTTGGTGCCGCCGACGCCGAACGAGCTCACCCCGGCACGGCGCGGCGTGCCATTCCGCTCCCAGGGATGCAGACGGGTCGTGACGTAGAACGGGCTCGACGCGAAGTCAATGGCCGGGTTCGGCGTCTGGTAGTGCACCGTGGGCGGGATCGCGCCGTGCTCGAGCACGAGGACGGTCTTGATCAGCCCGGCCACGCCAGCGGCGCACGAGAGATGCCCGAAGTTCGATTTCACCGAGCCGATGCCGCAGTACCCGCGGCGGTTCGTGCCCGCCCTGAACGCGTCGTTCAAGGCCGCGAATTCGATCGGATCACCGAGAATCGTGCCGGTGCCATGCGCCTCGACGTAGCCGATCGACTCCGGAGACACGCCGGCGATGGCGTGCGCGGCGCGGATGGCCGCGGCCTGACCGCGAAAGCTCGGCGCGGTGTACCCGACCTTGTCGCTGCCGTCGTTGTTCAGCCCCGCGCCGAGGATGACGGCGCGGACGGTGTCACCGTCCGCCAGCGCGTCGCTGAGGCGCCGCAGCACCACGAGGCCCACGCCGCTCCCGACGATCGTGCCCTGCGCGTTGGCATCGAACGGGCGGCAATGGCCGTCCGGCGACAGGATCGAGCCTGCGGTATAGAAGTAGCCTCCGCGCTGCGGCACGCGCACGGTCACGCCGCCGGCGAGCGCCATGTCGCATCGCCCCGAGTGCAGGCTGTCGCAGGCGAGCGACACAGCCACGAGAGAGGTCGAGCAGGTGGTCTGCACCACGACGCTGGGGCCGCGCAGATCGAGACGATACGACGCCTGCGTGCACAGATGGTCCTTGTCGTTGGTGACAATCAACGTCATGCCGTCGAGATACTGAAGCGAGTCGCGGTTCTGGAACAGCTGATACAGGTAGCCGCTCAACTCGCACCCGCCGAAGAGGCCGATCGCGCCGGGGAACCTGGCCGGGTCGTAGCCGGCATCCTCGAGCGCCTCCCAGCACGTCTCGAGAAACAGACGGTGCTGCGGATCGGTCAGCGACGCATCGCGGGCCGAGAAGCCGAAGAACTCGGCGTCGAACTCATCGATCCGGTCGAGCGCCGGCGACGCGTTCACATAGCCGGGCAGACGCGAGATGTGATCGGGCACCCCGGCGGCCCGCATGTCATCCTGACTGAGGGTCTCGATCGACTCGACCCCGTCCGCGAGATTGCGCCAGTAGGTCTCCAGGTCGCTGGCTCCGGGAAAGCGCCCGCGCATACCCACGATCGCGATCGGCTCGACGCGTTGGGGCGATCTCGCGCCGTTGCCGTTGCGATGGCGGTTGCCGTTGCCGTTGCCGCCGCTCATCGCGACCCCCTCGTAGCCATGATGTGGAGCGGCACCTCGAGGCGCGGGCCACGTTCGCCCATCACACGCAGCGCGCCGACATAGAGCCTCTCCGATTCATAGACGGTCGCGTCCAGCCTCAGCGACGCGAGCACCCGTCCCTCCTGGCCTGGCTCGATGGTCTGATCGTCCGGCGTGAGGGCGATCTCCGGCACGAACGCAGGGCCAACGCCGTCGGCGCGGCGGACGTCGCTGGCGAGGCAGTGGATCGCGATCCGCTCGGTCCCTTCGTTCTCGACGATGAGTGAGGTGGAGGCGGTGCCGTTCGGAGACGCCACGAGCGCAAGCGTGCGCGACGGATCGCTGACCATCGCAGTGGCGCTGGTCAGCAATGTACGAAGGCAGTCTTCGATCTGGCCGGCTCGCAGATCGTTGAACCCGCCAAGCAGCTCGGCGTAGAGGCGGGTGATCTGGTGAAAGAAATCAGGTGATGACCCGCCGCTCATCACCTCCACGAGGCCGCTCGTGAAACGCTCGGCCAGTTCGGTGAGCCTGCCCGTGTACTGCTCGCCGCGGGCCCGCGCGAGCTCGCGCAGCGCATCGTCGATCGCGGCGGGCGTCAGCTCACCGCGAGCGACGCGGTCGAGCACCTGATGGGACAGATCGAGTGTTCTCGCGAATTGACTCGCGAGGCGCGTGAGGGACCGTGCGTCCCACGCGGACCACTCTGTTGAGGCATTCGCCGCATCACGCACATCATGCGGCTCTCTGACGCTGACAGCAGGTGCAACCACGAATCACCGATACGAGAAGCGATGCGGACGGGAGAGCAGCGATCAGAATACACAAAACGAATCGCGTGCTGACGACAGTCCTTTGATGAGGTTGAATAGTTTGTACACATGAGCTGCACGGCTTGATTTGCATTTCCGTCACCACGACAACGACACGTCGACCCTATAATCTGAAATCTCTTTTCGTGAGCGACGTGAGGTCGGGAGGCACAGATGGGTGGCAAAGGCGCGTCCAGTACTGTCACGGTCCACAACGGACCGGTCACCGTTGATTCGGACAGCACGGTTGAGGTTGTCGGTCTCAACGACATCAAGCTCACGCTGCAGCCGAGCCCGCTGAAGACCGAGTCCAAGCAGGAGCTGATCTTTCCGCAGCCGCTCAAAACCGAAACCAGGCTGGATACGAAGTCGGACGTCACCAGCGACAGCAAGAACGCGATCGCCGTCGATCTCAAGCCGATCGCCATGGACGTGTGTCTCAACACGAGCACGCAGCTGCCGCACGGCCAGATCAGCAACCCGTTCTCATTGCACCTGGGGATGACCTGGATGGGCGTCGAGCTCTTTGGCCTCAATCTCGGTGGTGAGTCGCGCACCGTGATGCAGGATCTGCCGAAGAAGCCGACGATCGACTGGCCCGCGCAGCAGAACGCCGGACCCTCCGGCGGACACGGCCACCATCACGACACGGCTCCCGCGACCGGCGACCGCGGTCTGCGCGTGCGCATCAAGTAGGAGACGCCATGGCGCAGCCCGGTGATCGGAAGACGGCGCTGATGCCCGATGCCGCGGAGCCGCTCGTACTCGTGGGTCCGCCACGTCAGGTGCGCGGCCAGTTCCTCGTGCAGAATCCCACCGAACGCAAGATCGTCGTGCGGCAGCCCCGGTTGAAGGCCGCGGCGGCGATCGGTCGCGGGAAAGCGGCCGCCGCGTCGGCGAAAGCCTCGGCCGCGGCCCTCCCCGAGGTGCTCGCCCTCCGGCGAATCCTCGTGCGTCCCGGACAGGCCCGTCCGGTACCCGTGGCGCTGACACTCGATCCACGCACGCCTCCTGGGACTTACCAGGGCGAGCTCGACATGGATGGCGAGCTGCGGCCGGTCGTGATGCACATCACCGAGGATGTGGAGCTGTCGATCGCGCCTGATGAAATCGTGCTGCCAGGCCGTCCGGGTGAGAAGTTCCACAAGCAGGTGGTGTTCACCAATGAAGGGAACGTCCCGGTGGACGTGAAGGCGCTCGGCGCGATCGTGCTCGAGGACGAGGCCGCACACTGCCGGGCGCTCCGCGGTGCGCTGGCGGATGTGGCCGACACCATGAAGAACCTGGACGACTTCGCCGTGGCACTGGGCCGCCGCTACCGCGCCATCTACGACACCATCGCGCTGCGCGTGCAGAATGACGAGGTCACGGTGGCCCCCGGTGAGACGAAGGCGATCGATGTGACGATTACGCTCCCTGAAAAGCTGGACAAGCGCGCGCGGTACACCGGGTCAGCGGCGATCTCCACGAGCACCTTGGCATTCAAGGTCGTGCCCGACTAGGGCGAGTCGCTGGGAAGAGGAGGCAGGGCGATGCAGGCCACGTACGACGATTTCACACGATCACGGTCCGACCGGGGTCCGTCCATCTACTACGGCTACTGCGGACGCAGCCGTCGCTATCGCATGATGGACCTTCCCGACTACATGTCCAACATGCAGCAGGGCATGACGCGCTGGATGTCCGATCCCGCAACGATGTACCAGGAGATCGCACGCGGCTATTCGAACCCTGCCCAGCGGGGCGGCGTCCGCGCCCATTCCGATCACGATTGCGGCTGTCACAGCCGCGGCGGCTGTGACTGTCACTGCGAATGCTGCGTGTGCGACGCCGACGTCCTCGTGCACACCCGCTGCGGCGAGGTCCGGCGCATTCCGGTGACGTTCGAGAACGACACGCGCCGGGACAAGCCGGTGAAGCTGGTGTTGGAGAAGTTCCACACCGCGGGTGGAAAAGATCTGGGATGGAACGCCCAGTTGTCGGAAACGGAGTTCATGCTGCGTCCGTGCGACGAGCACACGGTGACCCTCACGGTGCAGGTGCGCTGCGAGACGCTTGGCGGCGGCGATCCGAAGCCCGGCTCCACGACCGGCGCCAACAACCCGGATGCGAATCGCCAGGTCACGCTGGATCGCTGCGAAGTGGCGTACGCCACGCTGCGCGCCGACGGTTGCCTGATCCGCCCAGTCGTGATCGCGGTGGCCGTGCTCCCCGATGATTGCGACGCCTATCGTCGTCCCTGCAGCTGCGGCTGCTGCCACTGAGCGCCTCAGTGTCGCAGCCGGCTGAATGGGGCGTGCGGTTTCAGCATCTCGCGGCGGAGGCGGCGCAGACCTCCGCCTCGTCGCTCCGCCGCTATCAGAGTCTGCTCGAGCGCGTCTCACGAGGCGAGCTCAAGCCCGACGAGGTCCAGAAACAGTTTCGCGACTACCTGCAGGAGCAGGCAGGAACCTCGACGCGCGAAGCCGTGGAGTCGAGCGTCGGTCTGCTCGCCGGGCTCTTGTACGCGGAAGCCAGATACCGCGAGGCCATGCTGGACGGCCTGCTGCCCTCCTCAGACCCGGTTCCACCCCCGCCATCACCGTCCGGTATCGATCTCACCAACTGGTTTCAGGCGCTCTCCACCTACGCTGCTGAACAGAGCGCGCGCGGAATGGCGCGTCATCAGACGCTCGTCGAACGCGTGGCGAGGGGCGAGATTCCAGCCGCACGCGTACAGGAGCAGTCACAGCGCTATCTCGAGACCCACGCCCCTGAATTTCTCGGCGAAGTCATGGACCTCGGCTTGACCTTCGTCGGACAGCTGCAGCGATCGTCAGCGACGCTCGCCGACGGCCTGTACGACCGCGTCCTCGGGCCGGACGATCAAGGCGCGTCCGCGCCAGACCCTCCGATCATCCTCGAGCTCCGTGGCCCGGTCGGGTCAGTCGTATCCTCCGCGATCGTCGTGGAGAACGCGCGGGCGGAGACCGCGGAGGTCGTGTGCCGCACATCGGAGTTCGCCGCGCGCGCGTTCGGGCGGCGTGTCCGAGCCGCACTCGACATCGACCCGGCACGATTCGCGCTCGCGCCGGGCGCGCAGCGGGATGTGACGCTGCGCTTGACGCTCGATCCCTCGCTGTTTACGGCCGGCGCGGATTACGTCGCGACGCTTCAGATCTCGGGTGCAGGCGAACGCGACCTGATCGTGCAGCTCATGGCGCGCGCCGAGGCGCGTCCCGAGGAACATCCGGCCGCGAGTCCTACGCCACCACCGCCGCCGCCGGCGAGCGCGTCACCTTCGAAAGCGCGGCGTGAGAAGCGGGAACTCGTCGGCGCTGGCGCTGGGTCGTCCGCGGGGTCAGGCTCGGCGAAGGCTCGCCGCAAGCGCCGCTGAGCGGCCCAAACCTCAAGAGCAGGTTAGAGGCGCGGCGTGGCATTCAACACCAAGCGCACCAAGTCTGTCTGCCGGTGGGTATTGGTCTTCTCGAAGATCGTCTTTAGACGAGTGCGGACCGTCTGGGCGCGCAGGCCGAGACGGATGGCCGCGTCGCTGAGCGTGACACCCTCAGCCAGGAGACGCGTCAGCTTGGCTTCGGCCGGCGTCAGGCGGAAGAGCGTGCGAATCTCGTGCTCGCTGAGGAGTACAGATCGCTCGGGGTCGGTGACGAAGACAATCGCGCCGGCAGGTTCGGGTCCGAACAACACACGATTGGCCGCAACGGGCGCCACAACGACTCGGAGTGGCCGACGCCCCGAGGGTCGTCCGAGGACCAGGACGCCCCCTGAGCTCGTGCCGTTCCCGAGGCTGGTTTCAATCGCGCCCGCAATCATCTGCCGGAGCATCGTTGTGTCGCGCGGATTCGCCGCGCGCAACTCGTGCTGCTCGAGCGTCAAGCCATCACGCCCGCGCAGCAGATGCTCTGCAGCGCGATTCACATGCATAGGGCGCCCCCCCGCGTCGAGGAGGAGGACCGCATGCCCGAGGTGATCCAGCGCCGCCATGGAACGGTCCGCGACGGCTTCTGAGCGTGTGACCCGACGATGGATCTGGAGCGCACGCTGCAAGTGCGGCATCAGCGCTCGAAGAAGGGCGACCTCTTCTTCAGCAAATCGCGCGCGCGATTCGGAAGCATTGATCGACAGGAACGACAACCCGTTCGGTCCCGCTTCGATCATGCCCGCCAGCGCTTGAGTGAGGTCATAATGCGTGGCGAAATCGTTGTAGTACTCCGTGCGACGGAGATCGTTGTGGGCGATCAGTTCCTCTCCGGCGCCGACCCGTCCGGTCGTCAACAAGCGCGCCTTGGGACTGTGAACCCACGGATCCAGGCGGCCCCAATGCGCGGCATATGCACCGATCACCACGGGATCCGTGCGAGCGATCAAGGAAATGTCGGCTTCCTGAGAGCTGAGGTTGTGGGAGATGAAGCTCGCCGCTGTGCCGTCAAGGGCTGTGCAGAGTGCCTCCAGGAACGACTGCCAGCGCTCCGCGCTGCCCGGCGCCGCGTAGAGAGCGTCAATCAGACCGAGCAGTTGGTCGCGCGCATTCATGGCCGGTTGTTCGTAACTGAAGCGCGGCTGAGCTTAAACGAAGGGCGTTGGGTAGACAAGTAAACAGGATTCGCTCTCGAATACCACGCATTCGTCAGTCATGTGCTTGGCGAAGCCGAAGTCGAGGACCTTCGAAGTCGAAGTGTTGGCCCAAGCGGCGAACGTGGATGTTCGACGGCTTGATGTCGCGGTGCACGAGGTTACATGCGCCTCGCTCAGCCGCCTCGCACAGCGGCGCCGTGCTCGACGGCGGCGTTGAGCTGCAGGAGACCTGCGCGATCGTGCGCGCGGCCCTGAGAGGAACAGGGTTTTAGGTCAGGGGCTAGCGGAAGCCCGTCACTCGGCTCGCAGTCCGTCGATGGGTCGACGCGCAGCGCCCTGAACACCGGTGGCAGCATGCCTTCGCCGGCGCATCAACACAAGTGAGCCTAGCCCGGCACCAAGGAGCAGGATCGAGGTGGGCTCCGGGACAGCTGTTGTCGGCACAGCGGCGGTCGTCCCGTTAAACACGACTGGGTTGATTGGATCGACAGGATTTGTAAACAGCGCTTGAAATGGCACGCTGCCTACTTGAGCGTCAAAGACCGCTCTGAGGAGCGGTAGTGATTGACCAGGCCCGACGTCCGCGCCTGTCGGCTCGAGACCGGGCAGGAAAGAAAACGCATCGAAGAATCCTGGCCCTGAAATGCTCGTCCAGCCCGGAGGCGTGAGGGACGTGACCACAGACGTCGTGTCTGAGAAAAAGAGGGCGAAGTCGTAGGCATCGAAGCCCACCTCGGTCACGGGATCAGCCAGGTTGGAGAAGAAGTAGTCGTACTGAAACTGCCCGCCAGCGAGGGCGGTTTCGATGTACTCCAGGCTGGCGAGAGGTGCGGCCGAAGCGGGCCGGGCTTCGGCGCCGACGATCGCCAGCGCTCCTGCTACGGCGGCACAAGCAACGTTACGAATTGACCACGTCATCTCTCTGCGCTCCTCTCGAGCAGCTGTCGCAGGTATTTTCATCAGTAGCCAGACCTGGTTCTCGATCGGGTCATGGCGCCGTCATGGTCAACGCACCGCCGGCAAGCGCCACACTGGGCGTCGAGTAGTGCACCGCGCCATCAGGTCTGCGGATCACGATGCCGAAGGTATCAGGCGAGCCATCCGTCGCGGTCGCCGTGAAGCCGTACCCAGCAACCCCATTCACCGACCCCGTACCCACAATCACCGCTGTGGTCCCGTTCACAGTGAAGGTGCTGATGCCGCTGCTGGCGAAGTTCATGCGCGTTCGCGTGTACGCATACACCACTGATCCAGTCGGTGACAGTGGACCTCTGGCGTCAACAGAGAAGCTCGCGCGGTAGGTTGGCATCTCCGGGAAGTTATAGCCGCCGCCAGCGATCCGACGCTGCGCCGAGACGACGGTCACCTGCGAGGTGGCCGTGCCGATGTTCCCACTCGCGTCCTCGAAGCGGAAGGCCACCGTCGTCGTACCAAGCGGAAACAGCGTCGCGTTCGTGGCATCCGCACCGCCGACCCGTGGTGTCAGTCGCACAGGGTTAGGGTCGGCATTGTCTGTCGCGGTTCCGCCGGCCAGAAACGCCGCGAGCGCACCGGAAAGCGCACCCGTCGCGCCAGATGGCTGAGTCGCCTCGATCGTGATCGGTGTTGGCGCTGTGACAACAGGGGCAGTCGCGTCAACGGGATCGGCGCGGTACACACCTAAGCGACCGTCTGCAAGGAACGCGAAGAACGCCACCTGACCGCTGTTGTTGATCGCTTCCTCCCACACAAACCCAGCCACGTAGGTCGACCCGTCAAGGGCGTCGCCTTGAGCAATGATCTTTTCATTTGGCGATCCGGGGCGCCCGACGAAAATGCCTTCGTCTTGTCCGCCAAGACTTCGCCGAAACACCACGGCACCGGAATCATTGATGGCGATGCGGTCGAGCGGCGATGTGCCCACCAGCGTCAACGAAAAGCCATCGGATGTTGTGTAGACATTCGGCGACCCGGTCGTGCTCCCGACAAATGCGACTGTTCCCGAGTTGTTGATCACCGGCCTGGCGAGGAGGACGATCTGAATGATTCCGACTGAGACAGCATCTCCGGATTCGATCAAAGGCACGGCCGATCCACGGTAGATGCTGATGTTTCCAGCAGCACTCGCAAGAAAGGGAACGGTCAGGTTGTCGTTGATGCTGGCAGGGCCGACAAAAAAGCTCAGCGGGGGATCCGTCAACGGGTTGTAGACCGAAGGACCGTTCGGGGCAACGTAGATGCCTAGCGCACCCGGACTTGGGAGCGCGACGAAGGCTGCGCTGCCGCTGTTACTCAGGGGGGTGTAGGCAGTGTTCGAGCCACCATCAAGGAACGGAGCAGTGTCCGAGCGTGCGAGGGTTGTCAGCGTTCCACCACTATTCTTCACGAGCGTTGAGATATTGGTCTGACTGTTGTGGCTCACATACGCGATCTCATCAAAGTCATTGATGGAGGGGCAGATTGACGCTATGACTGGCGTGACCTGCGTGAACGACTGACCGTCTCCACGCCATAACTGGCCTTGAAACACCGCGATGACTGTGCCCCTGCTATTCAACCCGACGCAAGAGATACCGCCCACCCCTGGGTTGCTGATGGTGTCTGCGATCTTCGTGAACGTGTACTGAGTGGCTTGCGCGTACGCGACACCGGGGGTCGCCATGAGCGCCAGCAACAGTCCGAACAGCAGCCTCACAGTGAAGCGTGAGAGCGTTCCCTGACGGGCCGATGTGACACGCATACAACCTCCGATGAACCTGACCGTCGCAACTGAAGCAGTGAACTGAATCGCGCGGCTCGCACACGTCGAGCGGCGATTGCCTCTGCGACGGTGCAAGAACCCGGCCTCATGACCCATCGGTGGGCGTCTCAGAAATTACCGTCCTGAGCGCCGCATCGATCGAGTCGCGAGTCGAATCTCTTCCAAGACCGTAGCGCTTCCAGATTCGCCACACGCTGCTCGCGCTCGTGCCCGCCTCGGCTGCGACCCGACGTACAGAGCGCGTGCCCTTCAGGAGGAGGCGCGTCGCTTCGAGTACAGACACGGCAGTCAAGACCGAGATTCCAAGCGGCCTGCCGCGGCCGGGCGCTTCAGTGGCCAGCGCGGCGAGCCCACCGTGCTCGAACCGACGCAGCCAGAGCCGCACCGTTGCCGGTGCGACCTGAAGTTGTGCGGCAATGTCGGCACTCGACCGTCCACGACTCGCCAGCAGTACGATGCGGCTGCGAACGACGACCCGATACGGAGATGTTCGACTCCGTACCCAGTCGTGAAGCTGCTCTCGCTCCGCGGCGGACAACTGCTCCACTCGCATCGCTGTGGCAACCCGCGAAGCAGGTATTTTCTGAAACGCCCTCGGCGTATCGTCGTTGTTCGGCTCGAGATGAGTCTGTATGTCAGCGCGACGCTGACCTTCGTTCTTCCGGCGGTGCGCCTTCGTGCGTCGGGGACCAGACGCCGCATGAACGGACATGAGCACAGTGCGGGGATTCTGCGCAGATGGAACGGAACGCACCAGCCCCATTTGGGGGTAGCACATCGCGCACACAGAAGGAACGTCTACAGAACTGGCGGAGCCGACAATGCCAGGCGAATGAGGTCCGCCTGACGATGGGTACTGGTCTTCTCGAGGATCGCCTTCAGCCGAGTGCGGACGGTTTCTCTTTGCAAGCCCAAGCGGATCGCCGCCTCGTCCAGCGTCACACCCTGAGCGAGGAGACGGGTCAGCTTGGCCTCTGCCGGCGTGAGGCCGAGAAACACACCGAGTATTTCTTCGTCTGGGACGGCGACACGCTCTGGATCCGTCACGGTCACCATTGCCACGGCAGGCTCGAAGCCGAGGAACATCTGGCGTCTGAAAGACAGCGCAGTCACGAGCACCATCAGCGGCCGGCGGCCCGACGGCCGGCCCAGGGCAAGGGCGCCGCCGCTTCCGATGCCCTCACCCTTGGATGTGGCGGCGGCATCGGCGAGCAGCGATCGAAGGCGAGTGGTGTCAGCTGCTCGGGCCGCAAGCAGCTCACCGTCTTCAACGCACAGTCCATCGCGAGTGGCTACCACTCGCTCAGCCTCCCGATTCATGTACATCACGGTGCCCGCTGCATCGATCAGGAACACCGCGTGAGTAGCCCGGTCGATCACACTGGAAAAGTCCTCGGAAGCAGCCTCAGCGGTGGTAATCCGCCTGTGCAACTGCAAGGTGCGCTGGAGGTGCGGCATCAACGCGTCGAGAAGCGCAGCATCATCGGTCCCAAAAGGTCCTCGCCTCTCGGTCCCATTGATCGATATCACCGAGAGCATCTGCGGTCCGGTTTCGATCATCCCCACGATGCATCGGACCATGTCGTTCGGGCGCGCGAAACCAGCGTAGTACTCCGTCCGCTTCAACTGCGAGTGGGTAATCAGGTCGTCGCCTATAGCGATCGTTCCAGGGGTAACGTTCTGCAGGCTGGGACTCCGTCCCCATGGATCGAATGCATACCAGTGACGCCGGTACGCGTCGAGCGCGGCTGGGTCCGTCCGGATGGTCATCGCGACGCTGGCATGACGATGCGAGTTTATCGAGATGAAATGTGCGCTCGATCCGTTCAGGCGCCTGCACAGCTCATCAAGGAAGGCCTGCCAGCCGGCGTCGCCTCCGGGCGCAGCGTAGAGGCGCTGAATCAGGTCGAGCAGGTCAGAAGTGCGGCGAGACATTCAACACCAAACGCACCGAGTCGGTCTGACTATGAGGGCTGCTTTTCTCGAAGATCGCCTTTGAGCGAGTGCGGACAGCTGCAGTGCGACTGAGCTTAGACGAAGGGCGGTGGGGAGACAAGTAAACAGGAGCCTCCAGGCTCCATTGATCTCGGGCTACGTCACGGAAGGCACAGTTCGGGCAGGTGCCTCTCCCACCACGCACGCGCCTGTTCCTGTTCCCACGCACCGTCACGCCGGATCCTCTTCGCCATCTGAAGGATCTCCTGCGCATCCTGCGGACGCTTCGCCCGATCCTTCTCGAGGCACTTGAGGATCAGATCGTCGAGCGCCGCCGGCACACTGAGCTCCGTCCGTTGCGACGGTGGAACCGGCGCGTCCTTCACATGCCGGACCATCGTCTTCATTGACGTCTCGGCCTCGAACACGAGCTCACCGGTCAGCAGGTAGTAGGCGACGCAGCCGAGGGCGTAGATGTCGGCGCGGCGATCGACGTCGGCCTCACCCAGAATGATTTCCGGCGCCATGTAGGCCGGGGTCCCGGTCGCGTGATCGATCGCCGCCAGCGTCTCGTTGTTCGAATCCGGACGACGGTCCTTGGCCAGGCCGAAGTCGAGAACCTTCACGAAGTCATAGTGCAGGCCGACGCGGCAGACGTGGATGTTCGACGGCTTGATGTCCCGGTGCACGAGGCCCGTCGCGTGCGCCTCGCTCAACGACTCGCACACCTGCTCGAGCAGATACAGCACCCGCTCGGCGGGCTGCTCGCCGAATTCGCGGACCAGTGACTCCATGTCGCGGCCCACGAGCAGCTCCATCACGTAGTAGAACGCCCCGGTGTCGGAGATGCCGAAGTCGTAGAGATGGATCGTGTGCGGCGAGCGGAGGAGCGCCGTGGCCTGCGCCTCGCGCTCGAACCGCGTCAGCACAACCCGCCGCGCCGTGACGTCGCCGCCCAGCTTCTCCGGACGAATCAGCTTGATCGCGGCCCGTCGAGCCAGCAGATAGTGCCTCGCACGCCACACCTCACCCATGCCGCCACGCCCGAGCAGCTCCTCGAGCTGATAGCTCCCGATCTTCCGCGCCTGCTGCTGGGCGTTCCACACCAGGTGCGAGAGGATGACGCCCAACGTGCACGACGACACCACGAAGACGTAGTTGCTCGCGAAATCAATCAGCTCGCGGCGGCCCATCCACTCAGCCCGGGCAGCGGGCGACACGGCGGCGCCCATACCCATCACCAGCGGGAACGCCATGCCGACCAGCACGAAGGTCGCCAGCCCGCGGCGCCAGTGCGTCGGGACGAGCGCTGCCCACACCAGCGCGATCAGCGAGATGCCGTGCATGTAGGGACTGACGATCCCCCCGAGGTGGATGGCCATCAGCGAGACCGTGAAGGCGGCCGCGAAGAAGCACAGGACCAGCCCCGGGAACAGCCGTTTGGCGTCGGCGGTTTCGGGAAGAGTGGCGCGGTAGAACACGAAGAACAGCAGCTCGATCAGAATGCGATAGAGGATGAACAGCCTGAAGGGCGCACCGGGGAACGCGACGAAGCACATGTAGACGTCGAGCGCGGTGAACGAGGGCCAGATCCAGAGGCCCGAGCGGATCGCTCGCGAAATGGCGTATTTCTCGACCCCGCCGGCGAGATTGGCGAGGGTTTCGGACGCGACGTTCCTGGTGCCGGTGGTGTCCGATCGTACGGTATGCGAGGAATCCTGCATGTGCCCGCGTTGGCACACACTGTAGACCAATCAGTCAATCCCTAGCTGTCAAGGTCCGGGGGCAAGAACCCGAAGAAGAGATAAACCGCAGGGATCGCAAAGGAACACAGAGATCCGCAGAGGGAGATACGGGTGACCGCGCTACGCGCGGCATGGATCGAGGAGAGACCGCGACCGCAAACGCGTGGGGACTCTCTCATCGCGCTTGCGATCGCGGCCTCTCCTCGATCCATGAGCCGGCCGTAGGCAGCCGTAGGCCGGCGTCACCCGTGGCCGTCTTCTCTGCGATTCCCTGCGGCCCTCAGCTGTTCTCTGCGTTAACGCTCTTCCCAGCGCTGTCCTCCTTCTCTGCGCCCACAAAGACCGATCTTCTTGACGTCCAGCCGCTAACCGCCCATGCTTGAGGGCAGATGCAGCGGATCCACATATCACCAGGCAAGGCCCTGTGCCGCTCGTGCGGCGTGCAGGTCTCGATGAACCAGCTCTCCACCCACATCGCCAGGGAACACCCGCGGCCCAACCGGCCGGACATGACCCCGACGCTGATCCGAAAAAAGAAAGCGCCACGCCCGCGTCTCGGGCGCTAGCAGCCGTCGAGCGATGGCCGACTCCAACGCTCGCATCGTCTACTCCACCGGCGTCGGCCGCATGTGTCCCGACTGCGGCGCTCCGCAGCAGGCCTGCCGCTGCGGACAGCGCACCGACGATCCCACACTCCCCCGCCGCATCGTCGCCAAGCTCCGCATGGAGAAGAAAGGGCGCGGCGGCAAGACGGTGACCGTCGTGGACGGCCTGCCCGGCAACGCCGCGTTCCTCAAGGATCTCTGTCAGGAGTTGAAGCGCGTGTGCGGCACCGGCGGCGCCGTGCTCGATGGCGGGATCGAGCTACAGGGCGACCTGCGCGATCGCGTGCGCACGGCCCTGACCGGCAAGGGGTTTCAGGTCAAAGGCTAGCCAGGGTCGAGCGAGGCCCCGCTTCCCTGGACGGTCTTGGTAAGGGGGGCAACCTTCTTCTTCCCAAGATCGTCTAGGTAAGCACGCCGACGCGGCACACGACCATGGCCGTCAGACAAATCGACCTCATCCAGGGCACGCTCGACCTGCTGATCCTCAAGAGCCTCAGCACGGCGCCCAACCACGGATACGGCATCGCCATGCGGATCCATCAGCTCTCCGACGATGAGTTGAGGGTCGAGGAGGGGTCGCTGTATCCGGCGCTGTACCGGATGGAGGAGCAGGGACTCATCGAGTCCGAATGGGGCGTGACCGAGAACAACCGGAAGGCCAAGTTCTACAAGCTGACCCGGAAGGGACGAACCGCCGCGCAAGCCGAGCTCGATGGCTGGATGCGGCTGTCGAAGGCGGTCACGCGAGTGCTGCGCGCGCTGGAGCAGGGAGCCTGAGATGACATTTCGCCCGCCCCGTTGGATTCGCCGCGTGATCGCACTTTTCACGTGGGGCGCCCGCGACCTCGAGATGGATCAGGAAATGGCGTTTCACGTCGAGTCGATCACGCGAGATTTCGTGCGCGCCGGCGTGAGCGAGGCCGAAGCGGCGCGCGCGGCCCGCCGGCGCTTCGGGAGCGTGCTCCGGCTCAAGGAACAAGGTCATGACGTCCGGAGTGGCCACCTCGAGCAACTCGTGCACGACGTGAAGTCCGGGCTTCGCCCGTTCAAGGGCTCACCGGTTTTCGCGCTGGTCGCGGTGATCACGCTGGCGCTCGGTACTGGCGCCAACGCGGCCGTGCTCGCCGCCGTGAAGTCCGCGCTCCTCGACGCCCTCCCGTACCCCGACTCCAATCGTCTCGTACGCATGTACGGGCGCCTGCTCGACGGGTCGCAGGAACGCGGACCGCTGAGCGCCGGCACGGTCAGCGACATCGCCGCGCGGCAACGGTCATTTGCGAGTGTCGCCGCGTTCATGGACCTCGCTATCGATGCTGTGTACGGCAGTGATGAAGGCCCTCAGATCGCGAAGATCACCTGGGTCGCACCCGGGTTCTTCCAGACTCTGGATGTACCGGTCACGCTCGGGCGTACGTTCGGCGACGGGGACGGGTTGAGTGGGCTCGTGCCTCTCAGTGGCGGCCAGATCGGACCCGATGCGCCGTCTGCCGTGGTCCTGGCTCACACTGCCTGGGTGCGGCTGTTCGGCAGCGATCCCGGCGTGATCGGGCGAGACGTACGCATCAACGGGATTCCGCGCACGGTCATCGGTGTGCTGCCGCGCGACTTCATAGGCCCCATGGGTCCGACTGACTTCTACCTTTCGTTCGACCTCGGCCCGGTTCTCGCCAACCCGATCTTCGTGCGGCGTGCACAGTGGCTCGGCCTCGTCGGCCGCTTGAAGCCCGGTGTCGCCCATGAAGCCGGGCAAGAAGAGATCGCCCGTATCTGGGCCGCCCTCGCGCGTGAGTACCCGGCGGACAACGGCACGCTCGGCATCTCGGCGATGCCGCTGCGCGACGCCATGATTGGTAGCACGCGTACGCCGTTACTCGTGCTGATGGCGAGCGCCGGACTCGTGCTCGTCATCACCTGCGCGAACCTCGCCGGCGCCTTGCTGTCCCGCGCGCTTTCGCGGCGCAAGGAGTTCGCCGTGCGCGCAGCCCTCGGGGCAGGCCGCGGTCGCCTCGTGCGACAGCTGCTCACCGAGAGCACGGTGCTCGCGATGGCTGGCGGCGTGACGGGAGTGCTCCTGGCCGTATTCATTCTTGACGTGCTCCACGGGCTCGCATCACCGGCCCTGCCGGTTCACGCCAACTTGTCGCTCGATTGGGGTTCGGTGCTCATCACCGGCGTGCTCGCCTTGTGCACCGGCCTTGCGTTCGGCGTGGCACCAGCCCTGTCGGTCGATCGCGCAGGTACACAAGGTACGCTGCGCGAGGAAACGCGTGGCTCGAGCGAAGGCCGCAGCGCCCGACGCCTGCGCGGCGCGCTCGTGGCGGGGCAAATGGCGCTGTGCGTCAGCCTGCTCGTCGGCACCGGTCTGTTGACGCGCAGCTTGTGGGCGATGACGGGAGCATCACTCGGCTTCGACCCCGAAGGAGTGGTGACAGGGACCATCCAGTTGCCGTCACGCGACTACGCGACACCTCAGCAGCGTGACCTGTTCCGCGAGCAGTTCACCGAACGCGTGCGTGCCCTGCCCGGGGTCGCCGCGGTCGCAACCGCCACGTCAATTCCCACGGCCGTTCGGCAACGCTCGGGCGTCACCATCGAAGGAGCGCCGCCAGACGACGCGCAGCCGTTCGTCCTCGCCGCCCTCGTGTCGGACGACTACTTCAGCACGCTGCGGATTCCCCTCCGGCGGGGACGTATCTTCGACGCCCAAGATCTCCCGACGGCGCCGCCGACACTCGTCATCAGCGAGAGCATGGCTCGCCGATTCTGGCCCGGCGGCGATGCGATTGGCGCCCGCGTCCGTATGGGACCCGATCGCAACTCGCCGCTGATCGAGGTGATCGGTATCGTGGGTGATGTGCGCAACGATCGGTCCCGGCCGGATGCCGAGCCGATGGCGTATCGATCGAGTCGCCAAGTGCCCGTACCCCTTGTGACCTTCCTGCTGCGAGCGCAGGGAGATCCGCTGGCCCTGGTGACATCAGTGGAGCGCGCGCTCCGGCAGATCGATCCGGGGCTTCCCCTCCAGCAGGTAAGGACGCTGCGTGCCGTACTCGGCGAAGGCCTCGCCGGCCGGAGGCTCCCGGTGCTGCTGATGATGGCGTTCGGCGCGTTGGCGCTGCTGCTCGCCTCGGTGGGCGTCTACTCCATGTTCGCCAGCATGGCAGCCGCCCGGGAGCGTGAGTTCGGCGTTCGGCTGGCGCTTGGCTCGCGGCCGAGCGCCATTGCCATGCTCGTGCTGCGGCAGGGCGCCGGATGGATGGCGGCCGGACTTGGCGTCGGCGCGTTCGGCATCATCCTGGTCGTGCGCCTCGTGCGCGACCTGCTCTACCAAGTGCCGCCGTTCGACCCCCTCACGCTCGGCCTGTCGGTGGCGATCCTGGTCGGCTGCGCGACCGTCGCGCTGCTCGCCCCGCTTCGCCGCGCAATGCGGGTGGATGCTGCAGTGATGCTGCGGGCACAGTAGATCTGCGTAGAGCGGGGGCTTTAGCCCCCGCGTGTCCACGACGCGCAGGCTGACGCCTGCGCGCTACGCTGATCACTCTGCGCGCAGCCCGTCAACTGGGTCAACGCGCAGCGCCCTCAGCACCGGTGGCAGGCAGGCGGCGAGCGCGACGATGGTCAGAAGCACGCTGGCGCCGGCTAGCGAGCTCGGATCGCGCGGCGATACTTCGAACAACACGCGGGCCAGCGCACCTTCCGCGACGCGAATGATGGCGAGCCCGACGAGCAGTCCGATGCCGATGAGCACAAGGCTTTGGCGTACGACGCTCGCTCCGACACTGGCCGGCCTGGCGCCGAGCGTCAAGCGGATCGCCAGCTCGCGCGTGCGTTGCGCGACCGACCACGACAGCAGCCCATACACCCCGAGCGACGCCAGAAGACCCGCGGCGGCGCCGAAGAAGACGAGCAGCAGCATCAGCAGCCGCGGCTCGGCGGTGCGAGCGGCCATGCGGTCGCCCCACGTCCGTACAGCGCCGAGCGGAACATTGGGTGTGACTGCGGCAAGCGCGGCGCGGACGGCAGCGACGGCGGCTCCGGTGTTCGCCGCGCGGATCGTCAGGAACAACTCTCGGAATGGAAACTGTTGCCCGCTGAAAAAGACCGCCGGCTCGACCGCCTGACCGAGCGGCGCGTTGCGGATATCTCTCACGATGCCGACGATCTCGAACCGTGCCGGTTGGGCCGGCGTTTGTCCCGGGGGCGTGGGAGCGACCATCAGGTTTACGCCAAGCGGACCAACCCTCCCGATTGTCGTCGAGACGATCTGACCGAGTGCCGGCTGGCCCTGCGGGAAGTGTCGTCTGGCGAACATCTCGTTGACGACCACGACTCCCGCGGCGTCAGCGGTGTCGAACGTCGAAAATGACCGGCCCGCGACGAGGACCGCGCGCATCGATTCGAAGTAGCCGTCGGTGACGGTATGGAATTGCGCGATCTGGCGATCTTCGGGACGCGTCGGCGTCTGCTGCCCTTCGACGAGGTACGGCATGCGCCAGCTGACCTCGAACGGAAGGACGTTGCCTCCGCCGGCGGCGCGGATTCCGGGCTGCCGGCGAATCAGGTCGAGGAGTGCGGCGTGGGTGTCGGCGACCGCTCGCCATTTCGGAAACGCCGTATTCGCCAACTGCACGCTCGTCGTCACCACCCCGTCTGCGTCAACACCGGTGGGCGTGCTCATCATGTTGCCCACCGTTCGAATGAGCAGCGCAGAGCTCACCAGCAGCGTACACGCCAGAGCCACTTGACCCGCCACCAGCACGGAGTACGCGCGGCGCGTCGCGCGCGAGCTGCCTCGCTCGCCGGTCCGCAGATCGACGGACCCTTTGCCGCGCAGCAGGAGAAACGCCGGAGTAAGGCCGAACATCACCGTCGTCAGACCCACGAGCGCCACGACGAGTGCGAGCGCACGCAAGTCGATGTGTGCGTCGGCGAGCCGAGGTATTCCTTCTGGCGCGAGGTTGACGAGCACCGGCAGCGCCACCGCCGCAGCGATGAGGCCGAGCGCTGCGCCCGCGGACGACAGCACGAAGCTCTCTGAGAGGAGCTGCACGACGAGTTGCCGCGGAGACGCCCCGATCGCCACGCGCACGGCGATCTCCCGCTCGCGCGAGAGCGCGCGCGTCAGCAGTAGTGACGCGACGTTCAAGCAGCCGATGATCAGCACGAGGCCGACGGCACCGACCAGCACGAAGAGCGCGGGCCGGTAGTAACCGAGTTGCTCCTCCAGCAAGGGGACGAGCTTTGGCGACCAGTTCTTGTTGAACGCAAACTCCTCCTCGAGCCGCCGCCCGAGTGTCTGCGAGGCGGCCACGGCCTGTGGCAGCGTGACACCCGGCGCGAGCCGGAGCACGGTTTCCATGAAGTGGGCCGCGCGTGTGTGCTGGGTCAGATCCCAGTTGAGTCGCTGCCAGACCTCGATGTCCTTCGGGTAGTTGAAGCCCGGGGGCATGACACCCGCCACCGTATGGGGCACGCCACTGAATCGAATCTGGCGGCCGACGATCGATGGGTCGGCGCTATACCTGGAGCGCCAGAGCCGATCGCTGATGACCACGATGGGTTCGCGCTGGACGAAGAATGCTCCACCAACCGGAAAGCCTCCGCCGATCTGAGGCCTGACGCCCAGCACGTCGAAGAAGTTGCCGCTCACCTCGATCGCATTCACGCGTACTGGATCGAGCCCGGGATCGACCAGGTTCAGGCTTGGTCTCCACCACGCCGCCGCACCCTCGAATTCGGGAAGGGCGTGGTAGTCCATGAACGTCACCGGTGACATCGTCTCGTGCTTCAACCCCGTGCTGGCGTTGGTATCCCACAGCGTGACCAGGCGGTCCGGCTCTCGATACGGCAACGGCCGAAGCAGCACGGAGTCGACGATGCTGAAGACCGTGACGCTGGCACCGATGCCAAGCGCGAGCACGAGGATCGTGACGGCGGCGAAGCCGGGGCGCAGTCTGAGTTGACGGACGGCAAGACGGATCGCGCCACCCACGTTGAGCGCTTTTCCGTCGGGTGCGCCGATAGCTGCCGCATCGTCCGGCGCATGGGGAACACCGCGGCTGCGCGACGCGTGGCTGCGGAGCACGTCGATCGTGGACTCCTCGAGCGCCGCTTGTGCGCGCGCCTGCGCCTCCTCTTCCGTGCGTCCTTCTCGACGTGCTGCTGCCCGGATCTCGTTCAGATGCTCGGCGATCTCCTCGACGGTCGCCTCCGGCAGATCGATGCCGGCGGCCGCTGCCCGGGCCAGGATCTCGCGGCGCCAATCCCGTGTGCGTGTCATGCCTGTTCTCCCGCCGGTCGAAGCCCGGCCACGTGTGTTACGGCGGCGATGAACCGGCTCCAGTCGTCGCGCTGCGTGGCCAGGGTCTTCCGGCCCTTGTCGGTGATGCGGTAGTACCGGCGGCGCCGCTGACCGGCGCGCTCGACCCACCGGCCGCGGATCAGCTCGCGCTCCTCCAGGCGATACAACGTGGCGTAGAGCGAGGCCAGCGTGAACCGCAGCGTGCCGCCCGACCCGCCTTCGATGCGCCCGGCGATGTCGTAGCCGTGGAGCGGCTCGGCGTCGACCAGGGCCAGAATCAGCAGGTCCGCGCTTCCCTTTTTAGCAGCATCGATGGCGCCGGATTCGGGCCGGGTTGTCATATATAGCTATCCATTACATAGGACTCTTGATGTTCGATGACCCTTGGACGGAGCCGGGCGGCCAGGAGTTGGCCGTTGTAACCTTTTCGCCCTGCCGCGGTTTTCAGAGGTGCTGACGATGACCGACGAGGCCCTGATGACCGCCGTCCGCGACGGAGACCTGGCCCGGCTGGGCCTGCTCTTCGAGCGCTACCACGTCGCGCTGTTCGACTTTCTGAGTCGCATGACCGGCGACCGGACGGCGGCCGAGGACATCGTCCAGGACATCTTCGTTCGCATCCTGAAGTACCGCGCCACCTACCGCGACGGCGGCAGCTTCGAAACCTGGCTGTTCCGGATCGCGCGGAACGCCCGGGCCGATTACTTCCGGACCCGGCAGCCTCTGGAGCCGCTGGCAACCGAGGCCTTCGAGCGGCCCGAGCCAGGTCCCGGCCCGATGAGACGGCTCGAGGCCGATCGCGAGCAGGTGCGGCTGAAGCGTGCGCTCCTGCGGCTGCGCGACGACAAGCGGGAGCTGATCGTCCTCGCCCGCTACCGCGGCATGAAGCACGAGCAGATCGCGGAGCTGCTCGGGATCGAGACCGGCGCGGTCAAGGTGCGCATTCACCGGGCGCTCCGGGACCTTCGCGACATCTTTCTCCAGTTATCAGACGGAGACCCATCATGCGATGTGAAGAGATCCACGCGCAGCTTGCAGATCATCTAGCCGGCACGCTGCCCCCAGACGTCTCGGAGGCGGTGGCGGAGCATCTGCGGACATGCCCGGCCTGCGCGGCCGAAGCCGAGGGTCTCGACGACACCTGGCAGATGCTGGGGACAGTGCCTGCCTACAACGCGCCTGCCGATCGGCCGGATTCGGTGGCCATGCGTGCACGGTTCGATGCCGCGCTCGACGGATATCGCCAGGGCATCGGCGTCGAACCTGCCGGGCCGGGCCGCGTCGCCCGCCTCAGGACCTACGGCCTCCAGTTCGCGGCCGCAGCCGCGGTCCTCGTGCTCGGCGTCGGCATCGGACGGCAGACGATGCCTCCGCCGGCCGTCGATCCGCAGCTCGCGCTGCTGCGCGACGAGCTTCGTGACATGCGGCAGATGGTCACGCTGTCGCTGCTGCAGCAGCAATCGGCGAGCGAGCGCCTCAAGGGCGTCAGCTTCACGACCCAGATGGAACAGCCGGGAAGCGAAGTGACGGCCGCGCTGCTCGATACGCTGATGCACGACCCGAACGTGAACGTGCGGCTGTCCACCATTGACGCCCTGAAGCGATTTGCGACGCGCGACACGGTGCGGCGCGGTGTAATCGATTCGCTCCCGCGGCAGACGTCGCCGCTCGTCCAGATTGCGCTGATTGATTTCGTGGTCGAAGCCAGCGGCCGCGACGCCGCCGACACGCTGCGCCGGCTGTCGGCCGATCCCATGCTCGACAAGGCCGTCCGCGCGAGGGCCGCGCAGAAGCTGGAGCAGATCGGATGATGACCATGCCGATGCGCATCACGTGGCTCGCAGTGGCGGCAAGTGTCGGTGCGGTGGTCTTGCTCGCGGTGCTCCTGCAGGCAGGGCCGTCGGCCGCAGCAGATTTCCGCGTGCGCAGCGAGAGCACGATCTCGCGCACCCTCCGGTTTACCGCCGCGGGCGAGCACACGCTGGACGTTCGCGCGATCCACGGCTCGATTCACGTCGTCGGCGCTGACCGATCCGACGTGCAGCTCGACGCGCGCAAAACGGCGCGCGCGGTCACGGAGGCGGATCTGCGTGCCGCCGAGCGAGATGTCGACCTTGACATCGTCGAGGGAGGCGCCCGGATCGAAGCGATCGTCCTGGAGCCGGAAGGCTCGACGTGCGGCGACGATTCGGACCATCGCACCGGCCGATTGTGGGACCCGGCGTACGTGGTCCGGTTCGATTTCACGATTCAGGTTCCGCGCGGGACGCGGCTGCGCCTCTGCACCATCAACGGCCACGAGATTCTCGTCGAAGGGACCGCAGGCAACTTCGAGCTCGATAACGTCAACGGACGGATCACGATGACCAACGTGCGCGGCAGCGGCAGCGCCCGCACCGTGAATGGCGCGATCGCGGCGTCGTTCTCCGAACCGCCGCGCGATGCGTCTGAATTCAAGACGACCAACGGCAACGTCGCCATCACGTTGCCATCCGACCTGTCCGCCGACTTGAGGATGAAGACCTTCAACGGCGGCCTGTTCACCGACTTCGACCTGCAGACACTGCCGCAGCCGGTGCCCGTGGCCGAGCGGCGTGGCGACCGGTTCGTCTACCACTCGAATCAGTTCACGCTCGTGCGTGCCGGACGCGGCGGGCCGGAGCTGACCTTGGAAACGTTCAACGGTAACGTGCGCGTGCTACGAGCCGCGCGCTGAATGAGGCCACCAATGCGAATCATGAAACCCGTACTTTCCCTGCTGACGCTGACGGTGCTGTGCGCCGGCGCGATGAGCGTCGCGCAGGCCCAGGATACTGCCCAGCCGCCGGTCACCGTGCCGCTCAGCGATCCGTCGCGACCGGGAACGGTGCGAGTCAACCTGATGAACGGCGGCGCGACCATCCGCGGCAGCAATCGCAAGGACATCCTGATCGAGACGCGTCCGTCGACCGACGACCGTCGCGGCCAGCGTTTCGGTCCCCAGGTCAAGGTCTACGTTGGGCGCGGCGGGCGCGGCAGCGACAGTGACACCACCGGACTCCGGCGGCTCACGCAGCCAGGCGGCTACGTGATCGAAGAGAACAACAACGAGGTGCTGGTGGGGTCCGGAGGCATGAACCGCGGCCTCGACTTCACGATCCTCGTGCCGACGAGGACCAATCTCAAGTTGTCGACGCTGAATGACGGACCGATCGTTGTCGAGGGCGTCGAGGGTGAGATCGAGATCAACAACCAGAACGAATCGATCTCCCTCACCAACGTGGCAGGTTCGGTCGTGGCCAACGCGCACAACGGTGACGTCAAAGTCATCCTGACGCGCCTCACCGCCGACAAGGCCATGGGGTTCACGTCGTTCAACGGCAACGTCGACGTGACGCTGCCGGCGTCGGCGAAGGCGAACCTGAAGATGCACAGCGACCACGGCGAGATCTTCACCGGCTTCGACGTCCAACTCCGCTCGGCCACACCGGCGACGACGCAACCTACGCGCAGTGGTGATGGCCGCTTCCGCATCGAGGTCAACCGATCCGTCCAGGGCGCCGTCAACGGCGGCGGACCGGAGTTCGAGATGCGCACTTTCAACGGGAACATCTACGTGCGGAAGGGACAGTAGCCTGCGGGCTACTGGGACCGGTTCTTGGTTCTTGGTTCTTGGTGGATCACGCGCGACGACGTCGGCGGCCGTGGCTCGCAGAGCGAAGCAATTCGAGGCACGCCGACACGCGTCAGAGGTGAAAGCGTGAGGCGGCCGAGGGGATCAGCGAGGTTGAGCGTGCACCGTGACGGCGGGTCTTAAGACCCGCCGCCACATAGACGCGACCCGAGCGTCGAGCGATCGTGGGTAGCCGTCCGAACGCTTTCCGGCGTGCCGAGAGCTTCGCGGAGCGAGCTACGGCCGCCGACGTCGCTGACTCGCGAATTAGTGTGACCAGTGACGTGATCAACGACGGTTGCGCGTTCTGAACTTCCGGAAGGCGGGACACGTCCGAGCACAGGGGTGACCATGTTCGCAAAAGCGATCAGTAGCGTCGCAGCACTCCTCAACACCACGTGGCAGGACGTGCGCTATGGCGTGCGCACGCTTCGGCGCGCGCCGGCCTTCACGGCCATCGCGCTGCTCACGCTGGGGCTGGGAATCGGCGCCAACACCGCCATCTTCTCGATCGTCAACGGCGTGATCCTTCGGCCGCTCGGGTACCCCAAGCCCGAGCAGCTGATGTATCTGACCACGCAGTTTCCAGGGCTCGGGTTCTCGTTGTTCTGGGTCTCGCCGCCGGAATACATGGAGTTCCGGGAGATCAACCGGTCGTTCTCCTCCGTCGGCGCGTACACGACCGGCGAAGTGAACCTCACCGCCGGCGATCGGCCGCTGCGCGCGCGCTCGGCAGCGGTCGATGAGCATCTGCTTCGCGCCCTTGGCCTGCAGGCGGCGCAGGGACGCCTGTTCGCCGCGGGAGAGGCCAACGTCAGCGGCCCGCCGCCCACGCCGGGACAGCCCGGGCCGCCGACTCCGCCGCCCGCGATCGCGATCCTCTCGCACGAGTTGTGGCAGGCGGCCTTTGGAGGACGACCGATCGTCGGACAGAGTGTCGACGTCAACGGCCGGCGTCTCGAGGTTCTCGGCATCATGCCGCCGGGCGCCGACGTGATGGACAATCGCACCGAGATCTGGCTGCCCCTCGGGCTGAATCCAGCCAATCGTCAGAACCGCGGCAACCACTACCTCTATCTCATCGGGCGCCTGAAAGACGGCGTCACCGCCCAGGCGGCGAACACAGAGCTCGACGCGCTCATGAAGAACTGGGGCGAGCGCGTCGGCGTCACGTTCCACACGTTTTCGAAACCCAACCACTTCCTCCAGATGAAGACCGTGCAGGACGAGATCCTTGGCGGCGCGAGCCGCGCGATCTGGGTCCTGCAGGCGGCCGTCGGCCTCGTGCTGCTCATCGCCTGCGCCAATCTCGCGAACCTGCTGCTCGCCCGCGCCGAACGACGTCACCGCGAATTCGCGGTGCGCACGGCTATTGGCGCCAGCCGTGGCCGGCTGCTCCGGCAGTTCATGACCGAAGGCGTGCTGCTGTCGGTTGCGGGAGGCGCGCTCGGCCTGGTGCTCGCGCGCGTCGGCGTGCGGGCGCTCGTCCGCGCCTATCCCACGAGCCTGCCGCGCACCAGCGAGGTCATCGTCGACCCGCTCGTCTTGCTCTTCACGTTCGGCATCGCCACGGCGACCGGCGTGCTCTTCGGGCTCGCGCCCATCATGCACACGCGGGTGAAGGGGCTGGTGACAGCGCTCAAGGAAGGCGGGGCCAGGGGCGCCACGGGCGGGACGCGTCATCACGTTCGGCATGGTCTTGTGATGCTGGAAGTCGCGTTGGCCGTCATGCTCGTCATCGGCGCGGGTTTGCTGGTGCGCACGGTCTACAACCTCACCAACGTGGACGCGGGATTCGATCGGTCACGCCTGGTGACGTTCTCGATCACGCTGCCGCCGGCCAGCTATCCACGGCCGTCGGCTCGCGGTCAGCTCTTTCAGAGGCTCCTCGACAACCTTCGCGGCGTCGCTGGCGTGCAGGCGGCAACGGCCATGTCGGGCTTGCCGCCGAATCGCCCGCTCAACGCCAACGACACCGACATCGACAACTACACGGCTCCCAAGGAAGGACCGGCCGAAGTCGTCGACTATTACCAGAACGTGATGTCGGATTACTTCGAGACGATGGGCATACCCATCGTCCAGGGCCGCAGCTTTCAGCCGGCCGATGCCGCATCGCCCGGGATGGTGGCCGTGGTCAACGAAACGCTGGCGAACACTTTCTGGAAGGGGCAGGACCCGATTGGACGGCGCCTCAGGCAAGGCTGGAATCCTCAGATTCCGTGGTACACGGTGATCGGCGTGGCCAAGGACGTCAAGCAGGGTGGTGTGGATCGGGAAACAGGCACCGAGTTTTACTTCTTCGTCGACCAGATCGCCGCCGCCACGCCGCCATTCAACAACGCGCCCGTGACGATGAACGTGGTGCTGCGCACGACGCTGCCGCCAGCGGCGCTGTCACGAACCATCGAGGGCGTGGTTTCTTCTGCGGATCGCACCGTCCCCATCGTTCGGCTGCAGGAGATGGAGGACGTATTCGCTGAATCGATCCGCCGGCCGCGGCTGCTGGCCCAGCTCGTTGGCGCGTTCGCGGGCCTGGCGCTGCTGCTCGCGGCCATCGGCACTTACGGCGTGCTCTCGTACATGGTGGCCGAGCGCCGCCGCGAGATCGGCATTCGCCTGGCCCTCGGCGCGGAGCGTTCCAGCGTGCTTGCACAGATCATGAAGCAGGGCCTTGTGCTCACGGCGATCGGCGTCCTCGCTGGACTCGCCGGCGCCTTTGGCCTGAACCGGCTGATTGCCTCACTCCTCTTCGGCGTGCAACCGATGGACGCGACGACGCTCGTCGGCGTGATTGCCTCGATCACGCTGGTCGCCGCCTTCGCGTGCTGGCTGCCCGCCTGGCGCGCGTCGCGGCTGGACCCGAGCCTGGTGTTGCGAGACGACTGACGGCTGGTTCTTGGTTCGTGGTTCTTGGTTCTTGGTCGATCACGCAACGACGTCGGCGGCCCTAGCTCGCGCAGCGAAGCACTCAACTCCCAATCCGAGCCTGATACCAACTCCCAACCCCTAAAGCCCACAGCCCCACATCCCAAGAACCAAGAACCAAGAACCGGCCCCTCTGGGCTGATTCCCCGTGCAGCCGATAAGACACAGCGTGCGGCGCGGCTCGGCTGGAGGCCCAGTCGCCGGCGCCCGGCGGAACAACTATGCCTAAACGGCTCAAACTCAAGCACGTCAGTGTGATCGCGGGATTGCTGCCGGTCATCGTCGGCGGTCTGGTGACCGTGGCTCTCGTCTACCGCGAGGAAACACCGTGGGTGGCCGTCCTCTGGGGCATTGGCGCCGCCAGCCTCGCGTCGCTCGGCGCGGCCAAGGCCCTGGCCTCGTGGGCCGGCCGGGTGATCGTGTCCTCGGTGGACGCGGTGACCAAGACGGCGGAAGAGATTTCGGCGACGGTCAATCAGCGCCAGCGGCTGGCCGCGCAGCAGGCCGCCGCGGCGGATGAGACGACCGCGGCCATGGAGAAGCTGGCCGCATCGACGACCCATTCGGCGGAACAGGCCGACGACCTTGCCGTGGGCACGCGACAGGTCCTCAGCCTGGCGGACGAGGGTGCGCGCACCGTCTCGCAGACGCTGCGGAGCATGAACAGCCTCACCGAGAAGGTCAACGCGATCGCGCAGATGACGCTCCATCTGAACGAACAGGCATCGCAGATCGGAAGCATCACCAACATGGTGACGGAGGTGGCCAGCCAGACGAACCTGCTGGCCCTCAACGCCGCCGTCGAAGCGGCGCGCGCCGGCGAGCAGGGCCGGGGCTTCTCGGTAGTGGCCTCAGAGATCCGGAAGCTCGCCGATCAGACCAAGACGTCGGCGGGGAAGATCAACACGCTGGTCAATGCGATTCTCCAGACCATCAACGACACCGTGAAGGCGACCGAGGAAGGCACCAAGACGGTGGCCGAGAGCGTCACCACCGCGAACCAGACCGTGCAGACCTTCATCGGCGTGCGCGATGCGATCAGCAAGGCATCGGCGAACACGCAGCAGATCTCGACCAACGTCAGGGAACAATCGCTCGCCGTCAACGATGTCCTCCGCGCGATGACGGAGTTCGGCGGCAACGTGAAAGTGACCGCGGCAACGCTCGGCCAGGGACGCTCGCGCGCCGAATCGCTGCAGGAGGCCGCCGCCGGCCTCGGCGCGATCATCTAGTCGTCGCCATCATCCACCTCACGCGTTGACGATGTCCGGGTCCTGTCGCCGGGTTTCCCCAGCCGCGGCCACCCCACCACGCAAAGTCCGCGCGGCGGGGACCCCGGCGGGGACCCCGGCGTGCTCGGCGCAAAAGCACTCGCACTGAAGTGGCTCCTCCACCCGGGCCTGCGGCGCGGCTGGGGATGCCCCTCCCCGGCGCCACCCGCCCGCAAGAACCTTCGTCAACGCATGGAACAGAGATCACTACCTTAGTGATCCGCCAAGAACCACGAACCAAGAACCACGAACCGAGCCTTGGGCTTTAGGGTTGGGAGTTGGAAGTTGCTCTCGTATGATCTGACACCTATGACCTGTTCCCGACTGCCCCTGGTGATCATGGCCGTTGTCGCGCTCACGAACGGGATGGCGGCCCAGGACTGGCCGCAATGGCGCGGACCAAACCGCGACGGCGCGATCGCCTCGTTCCAGCCGCCGGCGTCGTGGCCAGCCGCGCTGACCAAACGATGGAACGTGAACGTGGGAACCGGATACGCCGTGCCGGTGGTCGTCGGCGATCGCGTGTACATCTTCACGCGACAGGGAGAGCGAGAGATCATGACCGCGCTCGATGTTCGATCCGCCAAGGTCATCTGGCAAACGGGCTATGCGGCGCCATTCAAGATGAACCCGGCTACCGCGCCCCACGGTCCCGGGCCGAAATCGACGCCAACCTTTGCCGGCGACCGGCTGTTCACGCTCGGGATCAGCGGCATCGTGACCGCCTTCGATGCCAAGACCGGACGGCAGATCTGGCAGAAGCCGGCGCCGCCGGTGGAGCCGCTGTATCACACGGCGATGTCGCCGCTCGTCGATGGCAATCTGGTGATCCTCCACGTCGGCGGGCACGACAACGGCGCGTTGACGGCATTCGACGTAGCGACGGGCGATATCCGATGGAGCTGGAACGGAGACGGCCCGGCGTACGGGTCTCCGCTGATCTTCGATCTATCGGGCACGCGTCAGGTCGTGACGTTTACTCAGAAATACTTCGTGGGCGTCTCGGCGGCGACGGGCGCACTCCTCTGGCGTCGTCCATACACGACGCCCTCGACGACGACCAGCCAGACGCCGATCCGCTACAAGGACACCGTGATCGAGATGGGACGCGGCAACGGCGTGACCGCGTTTCGCGCCGTGCGGCGAGGAAACGAGTGGGCGACGGAACACGTGTGGCACACCGACGAGGTCTCGATGCACATGAGCGACGCCGTCGCCATCGATGGGGTGCTATTCGGGCTCTCACACTTGAACAGCGGCGAGTACTTCGCTCTGGACCTGGATACCGGCAAGGTCCTGTGGAAGAGCGAGCCGCGCCAAGCGGCCCACGCCGCCATCGTCCGGGCCGGCAACACGATCTTCTCGCTCGAAGACGATCACGAGCTCCGCGTCATCCGCCACAGCCGCACACGTTTCGACCCGGTCGCCCGCTACGACGTGGCGACGAGCGACACCTGGACACAACCAGCGATTTCGGGGAACCGGATCTTCGTCAAGGATGTGTCGTCGCTGACGCTCTGGACGATCGACTGACGCCAACGCCTGGTTCTTGGTTCGTGGTTCTTGGTTGATCACGACTGAGCTCAACTCCCAACTCCCAATCCGAACCTGAGGCCAACTCCCAAGTTCTAAAGCCGAAAGCCTGATGCCCTGTGGGGGCACGATGTCGTCGCAGGTGGTCCGTTAAGAACCAAGAACCACGAACCAAGAACCAGTGATGCCAGGTGCGGGTTGGGAGTTGGCTGACCTACCTGACCTGCCGCGCCTCGGTCGCCGCGATCGTCGGCCGCACGCCTGTCCTGTCGATCCTGTAGGTCACTCTCACGCGTGACGATGGACAGCACTCCGTGTCCGTCGCCGTATAGCGCGCGAACTCGGCGGTCAGCGCGTCGGCGCTGGTGATGCGGACGGCACCCGCGGCGCCGTCGCGGTTCTGCGTCATCACCATCGGCGACAGCGTTCCCGCGAAGCGGCCACCGACGAAGACGAAGAGATTGAAGACCGTCGGCTCGCAGCCCGGGCTGGCGGCGCTCATCCCGCCGATGACGTCGACATCATCGCGCGCGATCGATCGGTCCTGGTGGAGGAACGGCACCCAGCCGGCTTTGCGGATCGGATCGGCCGTCGGGAACGTCCCGAGCGTGCTCGATCCGCATCGCCGATCGAGTGCGGCCTGGGCTTCGGTGCCCTTCTGCGCGACCGGAACAGCCGCGGCCGGCTGATTCCACGAAGTCATCGGCCGATCGAGCCAGGCCGTCGCGCCCTGAGCCGACACGCCCCCGACCATTGACGCCATGGTGAGCACGGCAACGCCAAGCGTGCGCTTCACTAGGGACTCACCAATCGCTGATCACAAATCGACAACGATTCACCAATCACTAATCGCTAATCACCAACGATCAGACATTGGCCGCCTCGAGCGCCGCGAGCACCCGCGCATCCCTGAACGGCACCCGACGGAGACGAACCCCCGTGGCGTCGTAGATCGCGTTGGCAACCGCGGCAAGCGTTGGCTTGCACACCGTTTCGCCGGCGCCGTAGTGCGGCAGGTCCGGACGATTCGGATTCGGATCGCCGTTCACGATCACGATGTCGATCGCGGCCGGCGTGTCGGCGTGCGTGAGCGTCGGATAGGTCGCCCAGTCCACGCTGGTGACCTTCTCGGTGTCGAACCTCACCTCTTCGTGCAGCGTGCGGCTGAGCGAATGCAGCAGGCCGCCCTCGAGCGTGCGGCGCAGCGCCACCGGGTTGATCACCAGGCCGCAGTCGTGCGCGACCACGAACCGTTTGACCCAGACGTGGCCGGTCCGGCGGTTGACCTCGACCTCGGCGATCTCGGCGACGACGGTCTGGCTGCGCAAGGCGTAGGCGATGCCACGGCCCGTGAGGATGTCTCCAGTGCCGCGCGGTCCCGGCGAGGGACGCGGCTGCCACTTGTAGGCTTCCGCCGCGGCCTTGATCACCGCGATCGATCGCGCACGCTTGAAGCCGGCATCGTCGGTGGTGCTGGCGCTCAGAAGCTTCAGGCGGAACTCGACCGGATCCACCTTTGCCGCCGCTGCCAGTTCATCGATGAACGACTCGGACGCAAACGCCTGTTGCGGCCCATTGGGATCCCGCAGGTTGCCGGTGCGAAGCGGCGACTCCGATACGAGCGGCAGGCCCACGACGTGCGCGGCGAAGCGCCGATTCGGGAAGGCGTACATCTCCGTCGGAACCGCACCGCCGCCGCGCGCGGGTGTGGCGCGGCCCGCGCCCGTGAGCTGCGCGATCAAGACGGAGTCGGGCTCGTTGTAGCCGAGGTGATTGTGATCGGCGGCGCGGGCGTCGTAGTCGAAGGCCACGAGGTTGCCCTGTGCATCGAACCCGCCGCGGAGTTTGAACGTGAACGCCGGACCCTTGGTGTCCCAGGCGGTCTCCTCCTGCCGGCTCCACTGCACCCTCACCGGCCGGCCGATCTCCTTCGCCAAGAACGCCGCCTCGAACCCGGCATCGTCCGCCGCCGTGCGCCCGTAGCCCTGTGGGCCTTCCATCCACAGCACGCGCACGCGATCCCGCGGCATCTGCAGGAACGTGGCGACGCCGTTCCGCATCCCGTACGACTTCATGTCGTTGGAGTAGATGGTCAGCTGATCGTTGGTCGGATCGGCCATCGCATGCGCCGGACCGATGGAGACATGCCCCTGGAACGGGACTTCGTATTCGGCCTCGACGATCTTCGCCGCGCCCGCGAACGCCGTCTCAGGATTGCCAACGACGTTCGGCGTGCCGACCGAGGTCGGCGTCGCACTGCGCATGTAGCTGAAGAGATTCTCTGACGAGGGGAACGGCGCCATCACCGGCTTCTGCCAGTTGACCTTCAACTGGCGCGCCGCCTGGATCGCCTGCTCTTCCCTCTCGCAGACGACGGCCACGTAGTTGCCTTTGCTCACCACCTTGACGAATCCGGGGATGTTGCGCACCGATGATTCGTCGATGCTCACCAGCTTCGCGCCCGCCGTCGGCGGCTTCACGTTGCGCGCGTGCACCATGCCGGGAAGCTTGACGTCCACCGCCCACTTCAGCGAGCCATCCACCTTGGCGGGAATGTCGTAGCGTTGTGGCGACGTGCCGACGATCTTCATCGCCTGCACGTCCTTGACCTTGGCCGTGCCGGTCGTCCCGTCGGTGTTGTTGCCGGTCAGCGTGACGTTGAATCGTCGGCCGCCGATCAGATCACCGTAGCTGACCCTCTTCGAGGGATCGGCCGCAACCGAGATGACACCTTCGCTCACGACGAGCTGACTCGCGGGCACGCTGAAGCGGGCGGCTGCCAGTTCGAGCAGCACGCGCCTGGCTTCGGCCGCCACGCGACGCATCGGCCAGCCGTCGGTCTGCAGCGCGTCCGATCCACCGGAGCCGCCCTGATCGACCGTCACGTCGGTGTTGCCCATGACGACATTCGTCCTGTCATAGGCGATGTCGAGCTCGTCGGCCATGATCTGGCGGAAGGCCGTGCCTGTGCCCTGCCCCAGGTCGGTCTTGCCGACGAAGAACGTCGCCGTGTTGTCCTGGCGGATCACCACCCACGAATCGAGCTGCCGGAAATCGGGATCGGGATACGGGCCGGCACCCAACGCGCGCGCGCCCGCCTGCTCGAGACCGAACGCATCGACGTTGGCGCCGATGGCACTGAAGCCAACGACGAGCATCCCCGACGACTTGATGAAATCTCTTCTCGTCGTCATGCGATCACCTCGGTCTCCGCCTTCGCCTTCACGCTTCGGCGGGGCAAGTTCGACTCCGTCTGCGCGGTTGTAGTGACCTTCACGGCGCGTTTGATAGCGGCCTGGATGCCGTAGTACGTCATGCAGCGGCACAACGTCCCGTTCATGCCCTGCCGGATCTGGGCGTCGGTGGGATTCGGAGTCTTGTCGAGCAGCGCCTTGGCGGTCAGGATCTGCCCGTTCTGACAGAAGCCGCACGCCGGAACCTGCTCGTCGATCCACGCCTGCTGCAGCGGATGGAGCTTGCCGTCCTTGGCCAGCCCTTCGAGCGTGGTGATCTCGGCGCCTTGAACAGTCGACACCGGCCTGATGCACGACCGGACCGCCTCGCCCTTGATGAGCACCGTGCACGCCCCGCACTGCCCGAGCCCGCACCCGAAGCGTGGGCCCTGCAGGTTGAGGTCGTTGCGCAGGATATAGAGGAGCGGCGTCGAAACGTCGACGTCCAGATTGTGCGTCTGGCCGTTCACCTTCAGTGTGATCTTGCTCATCGAGTCATGTCTCCAAGTGGCACGAGCAGTCTCTCTCTACCGCCGCCGTTAATCAAGACGTAGGGCGGGTCTTGTTCTACAGACCCGCCGCTCAGATTCTTTGATGTAGTTACGCCCTTTGCTGCAGTTGCGTTGACGCTGCCCGGGTCCTGTCGCCGGGTTTCCCCAGCCGTGCTCGGCCCGGGTCGCACCCAGGCGGGACTGACAGGTATGCCGGGCTCGCGGGCGCGGGCGCTGCGGCCGGGAAATCAGCCTTCGCTCGTGAGCTGACGCACCTCGCGTCGACTAGCGGCTGACGCGTGGCGACATCCGTTGCGCGGCTCACAAAGGCTTACTATCTTGGTGTCCTTGAGTTGACGACCGTTCTTGCGGGCGGGTGGCGCCGGGAGGGGCATCCCCAACGGCCCGCAGGCGCTTCACCCAATGTTGTCTGTGCGCCGAGGACCGGTGGGGAAACCCGGCGACAGGTCCCGAAGAGCGTCAACTCAAACAGACTGTTGTCGCTAGATCAAAAAGGAGTCACGCCATGGCAAACGAACAAGATCCACCACAGACACCCGATGACATCACGCGGCGCGACTTCGTGGCCATGTCGATCGCGGCGGGCATCGCGATCGGCGCCGGCGCGACGACAGCCGACGCGCAGGCGGTGACTGAAACCGCCGTCGACGTCAAGACGCCGGATGGCACATGCGACGCCGTCTTCGTCCACCCGGCCACTGGCACGCACCCGGGCGTGCTGATCTGGCCCGACGCGTTCGGACGACGGCCGTCGATGCTCGGATTCGCGAAGCGCCTCGCCGCCGCGGGCTATTCGGTGTTATTGCCGAATCCGTTCTACCGCACCGCCAAGGCGCCGGTGTTCGAGGACGCGTCGAAGTTCGACTTCAACAACCCGACCGACCGCGCCAAGCTCGGGCCACTGATGGGGCCGCTCAACGCCGACGGCGCCGCCGAGCGCGACGCGATTGCCTTCATCGCCTTCCTCGACGCGCAGCGGCAGGTCGACCGCAACAAGAAGGTGGGCACGCAGGGCTACTGCATGGGCGGCCCGCTCATCATGAAGACGGCCGCGGCCGTGCCAACCCGTGTGGGCGCCGCAGCCTCATTCCACGGCGGTGGCCTCGTCACGCCGCAGCCAAACAGTCCGCACCTGCTCATCCCGAAGATGAAAGCGCGGCTGTACATCGGTATCGCGGTCAACGACGACATGCAGCAGCCGACCGCGAAGGACACGCTGAAGCAGGCGTTCGCGGACGCGAAGGTGCCGGCCGAGATCGAGGTCTACCCGACGGCGCAGCATGGCTGGTGCGTGCCCGACATGCCGCTGCAGGCCAACGGCATGCCGATCTACAACAAGGAAGCCGCCGAGCGCGCGTGGGGCAAGCTCGTGGCGCTGTATAAGGCGGGGCTCGTCTAGCGGCCACTGAGGCCACAAAGATTTGGCCACGGAGAACACGGAGATCACTAAGGGGTGATCGCCAATGTAGAGGCGGGTCTTCAGACCCGCCTTTCCTTTTGACTCGGGCATCAACTGAACGCAATCACATTCTCCGGCGTCTTGCAGCACATGAAACTCTCTCGCCTGCGCCTCTTTGTGGCGCTCCTCGTCGTGGCGCTCGCCTCCGCGCTTCCGGCGGCGCAGCCCAAGCCGCTCTTCTCCTTTCACAGCAACGCCTGGCTCAACCTGCATCACTACATCAGGGCCAATGCGCGCGGCGGGCCTGCGCCAACTGGCCTCTCCGAGGCGGAGCGCGCGCAGTGGACCGCGGGCGTCGAGTTCTACAAGCCGTACGCGGCGCGCGATGTGCTGTTCGACCAGGGGATGGTCGACATCAAGGATGCGCTTCACGGCGCCGAGGACAAGACCAGCCTCGACGGCGTCAAGATCGATCCCGCCCTGAAGTCGATGCTCGAGCGGGTGATGCCGATCTATCAGAGGCGCTGGTGGCCGGAGCACGACCGCGGCAATCGCGAGTGGATCACGGCCGTCCAGCCGCTGCTCGATCGCCATGGTGCGGCGATCAGTCAGGCGATCACCCGGACCTATAACGTCGCGTGGCCCAGCGAGCCGATACCCGTGGACGTATCGGTGATTGCCGGTCCAGTGGGCGCCTACGGAACCGCGAACCCACCGCACGTGATGATCTCTTCGACCGACACCGCCCTCCGCGGCTTCCGCTCGCTCGAGATGCTGTTTCACGAAGGCTCGCACGGGTTGGGCCTCTTCCCGGTCCTCATCCAGCCGCTCGGGCAGGCCGCCGCTGATCAGAAGGTGAAACTTCCCCCGCAGCTCTGGCACGCCGTGCTTTTCTACACCGCCGGCGAGCTCACGACGCGCGAGCTCAAAGCGCGCGGCATCGACTACACGCCCTACGCCAACGCGGCGTTCTACGACAACATGTGCGGCGCCGGCTGCCTCGACAAGATGGTCAAGCACTGGGGACCGCATCTGGACGGCACGCGATCGAGTGCGGACGCGCTCTCCGCCCTCGTCGCCGCGTTCAAATAGCCCGTCTGCGCGGTCTGCAGCTCACAACGTAGGGCGGGTCTTGCCTTGCCCTTCGACTATCGCTCAGGGCGGGTCGAGATGGCGTTCTCCAACCTGTTCAACATCGAGAACCTCGACATGCCGAACACCAACGTCACATCGAGCACGGTGGGAACCTTCGATCGGCGGTACGCTTACGTAATGCGACCCCTTCGGTATTCCATCAACGTCACATTGGACGGGTGCTGCGATCATCGTGCAATGTTCGCGGACGAAGACTTGCATCGTCACGCGGCCGAGATCATCGACCGGGCCGATGCCCTCCTCTTCGGCCGGGTGACATACGAAATGATGGAGGAAGCGTGGCGGCAGCCAGCGCAGACGGGAGTGAGGCATGATTGGATGGAACCCTGGATGGAACCCT
>DATDOE010000051.1:0-52863 GCA_035293405.1 Vicinamibacterales bacterium
AGAGGGTATGGACGCCATGGAAAACGGCAAAGGACGCCGTTTCCCACCGCGCCCACACCCGTCGGTGTTCTCTGACAATAGGGAACGAAGAACGACTCAAACAGCGTAGTTAACCTGTCCACCGAATCGGATCAGGGTCACCTAATCCTTCTTCTGCGTTCCGCTAAGTGCAGGTGTACCGGCACACCAGTAGCGCGTCCTCGATCGCTTCCGGATCAAGTCGACTCTTCGACGTGCCTGTCTGTAGCCACGCGGCCAAGCTCCACAGACCAGGAGTTCCCGCGGGCTGCACCTGCATCTCGCCTTTGAGCAATCTGTCGCCGGCTGCGCCCCAGGGCGTCAGATCCGGGAAAGTGTTGGCAGAACCAGTTCCGCCCTTCAGCGACGCTTTGATCGTGTCTGCCGAGTGCGTGTCGGCGAACTCCGCCCTCACGTTCACCAGGATCTCGAATGATGTGAAGGCTAGCGTGCTGGCCTGGAACAGGTACGGGAATCGGTTCTTTCCGAGTGGAAGGGTCACCGTCGACACCTCGGGGGCACCGGCCGGCTGATTCAAAAAGTGTTGCCACTCCGACGGGAACTCGTGCCGCAGGCTGAAGACCCGTACCAACGGTCCCTGTCCCGACGCAGTGACGAGCTTGAGGGCCTTCTTCAGGGCCGCGGTTGCAGCCGTCTTCAACGCGCCGCCCCCGTCTCTTGCTGTGTAGCGGATGTGAAGAATGACATCGGCAATCGTCGCGAGGTCGAACGCGGGGAAGTCCTTGGCCAGCTCGAGTTTCCATTCACTGATGGCGCCGGCGCCTTCAAAGGGTAGATAGCGCTCGTCGCGCAGGCTGGTTTCGAAGAGTCCGCTGTCGTTCTGCGCATTGCTGGTGACGATCGACTGCGTCGGGACGGTGATCCTCTTGAAGCTGGCGTCGTTGGTGTCGTGGGGCTTCCCTGGGTAGCTCGCGCCCGGGATTCTCTGGTGTCGAATGGCACTCTTAGTCAGTGTCAACGTGCAGCTGATGCTGGCGTAAGGGCCGACGACGCACGGGATGGTGATGCCGACACTCTTGATCCGCCGCAGGTAGTGGCCTGGATAGTCCAGATCGAAGAGCCATTCGGGCAGGGACACGTTACATGTGCCAGTGTGCTGGAGCGCGATCAGCGCCAGCGGGTCCAGCTGCACCATCGAGACGTGTTTGGTGATCTCGAACTCGCGAGTGTTGCGATCCAGGTACGCGCCCTCCATTCGCTTCAGGTCGTGATGCAGGCGCTCGCCGGCCAGTAAGCCGCGCTTCAGGCTGTCCCACTGCCCGCTCTGCACGAATGGCTTGGCCTTGCTGTCGACGTCGAGCTCGTGCTGGAACGCACGCTCGGCGCGCCGAGCCTGATCGAGCGCCAGCTGATACGTGCGGAAGTAGACCTGGGCGATCTGCGACGACATCCAGCGGTAGAGCTGCTGGCTCGTGAACTTGTCACGCATGAATTCGTCGACCTTTTTCGCGTTCTCGATCTGCGTTTCGTGATTGCTGAGCTCGTGATCGGCGATCGACTTGCGGATCTCGGCGGCGAGGATCTGCTTCCTGATCTGCTTCATTTCGGCGAGCGCAAGTCTGCTCTGATGCACCCATTCGTCCTGGCGTCGTTCGTAGCCCGCGAAGGTGCCCATCTGGTTCGCGATGTAGTTGGCTTCGGCCGCAACCATTTCAATACTCTTGGCGACCGCGGTGGTCGCACTGCCGAGATTGAGCCCGCCAAACGTCTGTCCGGCGAAGATGCCGCCGGCCCAGATGTTCGGCAGCAGGGACACGATGCCCGCCACGACATGCCCTGAGCTTGCCGCCTGCGTGTGCGTATGAGCGACCGCCGTCAAGACAAGTTGGGCCACTTCCATGCGAGTCAGTCCCCATCCACTCGCTCCGCCCACTGGGTCAGTGGCTACGGAGAGAGATGACGAGTGCTCGACGACGGGCAGTCCGTCCTGCCCCTTGGTGATACCGGGCTTGCCGAGGAGTGTCTGATAATGACCGAAGCGCTCGAGGATCGTGGCCTCGCTTTGCTGCAAGCCCTCGATGTTCGCCTCGGCTTCGGCGATCTGCTGTTGCCGTGTCTCGCGCACCAGCTCGAGCAAGGCGATCTCGTGCCGCGATCGCAGCAGCGACAGCTCCTCTGCATCCGCCTTTTCCAGGGCGCCGAGCAGCGCACCGCCCAGCGACTTGAGCTCGGCGCACAGTTCGAGCGCCTTTTGTAGCGTGAAGGTGAAGCGGTAGTTTGGCAGCGGCGCGTACTGCTCGCCAAGCGCACTCTCGATGGTGAGTCCCGCCGCCCTGGCGCGGATCAGCAGCAGTGGATCGATCGGGGGCTCGTACAGCGGCAGGTCGCGGAAGACGCCGTCGATGTTGCGGCAATTGCGAACGTTGAACAACCGGTCGGCGACACGGTCGTGGAACTCGGCGATCCTGTCATTCTGCGGAATGCAGAATGCCAGTGCGCTGAGGGACGTGAGCACCTGGGCCGGTGTCTTACCCGGTGGTTTCTCAATCGAGATCGACGTTCCGTTGCCGTTGCGAGCCGCCAATGCCGTCTGACTCTCGCTCGCGCGATAGGCAGCCCGGCTGGCCAATCGCTTCACGCCGGGGAGCTCGGAATAGAGAATCCACGCGTTCCCAAAGCCATCGAGATCACCCTTCGCATCCTTGAGAAGCGAGCGATACGTCTGCGCCGGTGGTGGCGATGGCGCGGGAATCAAGCGCGGTCGGGGTCCGAGCAACTTGGCGGCGAGGACATACAGCAGCGTCGCCTCGTTGACCGACTCCCGCGTGTCACGACGGAACAACTGGTCGCCCCAGCCGATCAGCAGATCGAGGTAAGCGAAGAAGGTGTGCCATTGGTACGCACTCGGTCGCAACCGGGCAACCAGGTGAGGCATGAACGGGTTCTCCTGCCATTCCGCGATCTGAGCCGCAAACTTCTTCTCGAAATCCGGGACCTTCACGTCGGTCGTATCAGGATCGGCCAGCCAGGTGAGCATGCGCGCAATCGACGCAGGCTGGGAGTCGTTGTGAAATTCCAGGAATCTCCAGAATCTCGGCACGCCTTTGTCCTTGTCCGCTGTCGTGGGATCGAAGACGGCGTGCAGCCATCGCCGGGCGTCCTCGAATCGCTGCTGGCTCGCGAGGTAATCCGCAATCGCCAGCGGTGCGTGGAGAAACAACTCCCAGTTGTAGTTGGCGTAAGCCATCTGCCGGTCGAATGTATTGGCGGCCGGGTCGAGATGGAGACGCTTCTGGTTGTCCGGACGAAACAGCGTGCTGTTGGAGGTTGCGGCATCGAGGCGATAGATGGATACAAACGGCTGGCGGTCGGGCCAGCGACGCCAGGTCGAACCGGCGAGTTGCAAATACGAGAAGCTATCGTCGCTCTCTTTTATCGACCAGATGTCCGGCTCCCCGCCGAGTGACTGTGTCGCGCGTACGACGGAGAGCGGCGCACTCCGTCGTTTTGATGCCGGCAACGAGTTATTCGTCGCGGCGAATCCCGCGGCGTCATCCACGTAGGGCGTCAGGTCTGCCAACGGTGTGGCGCTGAGGTCCCTGCCTGTCTCGAGTACGAATACGCCAGCCTTTACACGGTTTACTGTTCGATTCTTCTTGAAATCATCCTCGATTGTCTTGTCTTCAACACCGACACTGAGCCTCCATGTCCAACTGTAGGAATACTCGGATGGCGCACCAGGGATCTCCTTTACCAACTTTACGATTCCGGTGTCGTGGAGAGTCTTTCCATCAGCGAAGAACATCAACTTCAGAGGCCCGCCGTTCAGCAGACCCTCCCCGCCATTCCTCCCGGTCTGCGTTGTCGGGAACGAGAATCGGAACGCACCACTCACTGGATCGGTTGTCGTCACGTACACGGGCATGAGACTAATGTTCCAGTTCGTGCCTCCGGTATCCTGTCGTTGCGCATCCCATAACTCGACGGTCACGTCTCCGTAAGGCCGGTTGACCTGTTGTTGTTCAGCACCGACTTTGTAGTGTTTGAAGACCACACCTTCCACGACTAGACTGACGTTCCATTGAGAATCCGGCCGGTTGTTGATGCTCAGGGCATCGCCAGTCGGACCCTTGTTCAGAAATGGTGTCGGATCCGGTTCCAGACTTGGCGTTCGGCCGTCCAACTCACGTGCCGCATAACAATCGATTGTGATCTTCTCGCGCTTGGCAGACTCGCCTGTAAGCGAATCGCCACCGGGAACCGGGATCAACTCTTTACGAAATCGAAAAGCGAAACTGTCGGACTCCTCTTTGTTTGGCAGACGCTCCACATTCGCCAGCTGCGCTTTGCCAATCTTGCGCTTGACCCAGCCCTTGTTCGTGCGCCGTGTCCAGCCGAGTTGCACCTCCCACAGGAGCTTGGCGGTATCTTGCTGGTCTTTGTTTTCTTCCTTGCTCTTGCGAAAGATCGGCCACGCAATGTGCAGGTTGCCGTCGAACACAAACGGCATGAGGTAGTCGTTGGCGTTGTCCAACTCCAGCGCCTCCCAACCGCTCCAGGCCATCTGAGGCGTCCCGAACTCGGTGCACGAGCGCCAGAAGTACTTGGGCGTATCGGGCGTTCTCCCGATGACGTAAAGCATGTGTTTGACGACGGCGCGGCCCTGGTCGTCCTTGGTCATCCGCTGGTCCTGATACATCGCGATCACGCTGATCTGCGCCAGGTCGCCGAGTTCCTCCAGGTAACCCAGCAGCGCCCCGCGCGTGGTCTCCGGCGAGGGCTCCTGTTCGGTCAGCGCACCTTCCATCTGGCGGAAGATCTCGGTCTTGTCATCCCGTAGTTCGGGCAGCAGCCAGTTCTCGGGGAAGAGGAAGACCTTGCGATTGGCCTCCCAGACGCGGTAGCTGCGCATCCAGTCCCAGAGAGCGCGCTTGTCGGGCGTCAACGAATAACCCGGTTCCACGTTGAGAAGCAGGCGCTGGACAAAGAGTTGGGCTGCCGCCGTGGCGTACAACAGTCGCGTGGTCTTCAGGCAACTGCCCGTGCGCACGTCGATCAGGTAACGCTCGTACAGGTCGTCGGCGCCACTTTGAGGGTCGGCGCCGATGAGTGGTGGGCCAACCGTCACGCCGTAACTCTTCTGATCGCGCGCCACCAGGTAGTCCACCAGCGCGTCGCGCTGGCGTGGTCGCAGCTCGTCGGCGATTGGTTTGATCAGCTCGTGCCATTGCGCGTCACCGTGCTTGATGCGCAGCAGCTCGCGTGCGGACATCGCGCCGGCGTCCTGGGGCGAAGGTGCAGTCAGGTCCAGAGCCTCTTGCACCGTCGCGCCAAGCGACTTGAGCGCGATCAGCAGCTCGGTCAGCCTGGTAAGCGCCACCGGCTCGCGATACTGCTCGCTGGTAATGCCGAGATGAGCCGCGGCGGCTGTGACCTCGGGTTTCTCGAGCCCCAACCCACCCGCGAGCATTTCCTGCGCCGCATCCACCGTGCCGGCAACGCCGAAGTCAATCCCAGCATAGTTGTGCAACAGATTGCCGGCGCCCTGGGAAAGACGACGCAACTGTGTCAGCGCCAGCAGTTGCTCGAACCCGGCGAACACCGCTGGCATGGCGCCGGGCGAGACGGGCAGCACGTTGAAGTCCAGGGCGGTGAAACCGTGCCGGTCGCCGGCGGAGGTCTTCAACAGGCGCAGGTCGGCCCGGGAGAGCTTCAGCGCGTCACATAGGAACAGTGTCTTGTGGAGGCGAACGAGCACGTCGTAAACGGGTGCTGACGTGGCGTCACTGTCAAGGAATGACACGTCGAGAAAGACAGCGATCGCCGGAGCAGTACGAGCCGCCGCCGACTGCCGCAGCCTGAAGTGCAACACGTCGTCCACCAGGTCACGCTCCGCGCCGAAGCCGGCCGCGAGTGCGGCGATCACCGCATCTTCCCTGGAGGCTTGAATCGCACTGGCTGCCCGCTCAGCCTCATCCGCCGCCGATGCGGCGGCGAGCGGATCGAGCGGCGGAAGTGTCTCCTCGGCGGCAGGAATCGATCGGACGGCGTCACGCGCCGCGTCAACGAGTTGCTTCAGTTGGTACTCGTCCAGGGCGGTGGAGTCCGGAGCTTCGTAGTGCTGCAAGAGATAGCGCACCGTTTCCACATCGATGCCCGACTTCTCCATCGGCCGGAACCGCTCGATGAAATCGAGCATGGCGCCGGCGCGTTCGTGCGGGCTGGCGCCCGATTGAAACGGCGACGCGGAAGCGCCGTAGAGCTGCAGATGATGCGTCAGCTTCTCGAAGTCGATGCCCAACGCCCGGCACAGCCCCGCCGCGACGGCCAGCTTGGACAGATTCTCGAGATTCAACCTGTCCCGGATACCCAGGCCGTTCGTCTCCGACACCCACCCCTTGACAATCGCTGGCTTCACTCCCAGGCACGCCCCGATGTAGCCGGCGCGCTCGCCGATGCCGCCGATCGGCGTGGTCTCGAGTTGAGAGCCGTCGGCCCTCAAGGCGAAGGCGGCGACGTCGCCGTCTGGGTGCGGGTCTTCCCGCTGAAAGATCGCCTCGTAAAGCGACGGCCGCACGGGCGCGCCTTCGGCAAGATGGTCGATCCACGGCCGGCTCTCCAGGCGATGTAGCCCCCCGACGAGCACATCCAGCGGCAGCTCGAGCTGCTGCTTCAGTTGTTGGAACCGGACGAGGGTAACCAGCGTGTCCTGGCGCAGCGTGCCGCCGCATGCGTCGATGGCCAGATCGAGTTCCCGAAGGGTCCATCCAAGCGCGCGCCACAACCTCGTCAGGCGGTGCAGCCGATCGAGGTACTCGCCGGTGAGGCCGGGCAACGTCATCTCACTCGGCTTGCAGGTCGTCGTGGGTTGGATGCGCAGCGGTGCAGTTTGGCCAGCAACGAATCGCGTCTCGAGCAGAGCCTGGAGTTCCTGATAATCGAGCCGCGACTGCTGGAGCAGGATCGACACATTCTTGAGTTGATCGAGCTGGGATACGCCTACCAGTCGATATCCGTGGGTGGCCTGGGGATCCTTGACGGCCATGCTTCTGCTGGAGTCGATGCCCCAGTAGCTATAGACCGCTGGCGCTGTCGCGGGTGCGCAGATCAGCGAGGCCTGAGCCGCGTTCAAACCGAGAATCTCGAGCGTGAAGCTCGTTGGCGCGGCGCTCTTGACGGTGACCTGGACCGTCGCCGTCTCCGTCACCCCACCTGACGTGACGGTATAGGTGAACGACGCCTGGCCGCTGTACTTTGGTGTCGGGGCAAACGTCAGCTGCCCGGCGGCATTGAGCGTCACTGCGCCATGCGCGACGGCGACCGCAGGGCCGCCGGCGACGATCGCGCGACCGTCAATGGCGGTGATGCTGCGGCCGACATTCTCAAAACTGTCGTTCGCCAGCACCGGGATAGTGATCGCCGTGCTCTCCTCAGTGACGGCCGTATCGTCGGCGATATCGACCACCGGCGCGATTTTCAGCGCTAGGGTATCCACATGAGTGCCGAAGACCCCGGTGGTCGTGGTCGTGAGCGAGACGGGACCGTTGTAATCGGCAATGGGAGTGAAGAGCAGTCCGTCGAGCGCGCCATTGATGGCGCCTGCCGTTCCGCGAATGATCACGGTATCGGTTCCGCTGCCGCGAATGTCGGCGCCGGCAAAGGCGACGGCCGTGACCGTGCCTTTCGTCGCACTCACCGTGGTGACGAGCCTGTCACCGACACGCTCGTCAACTGTGATCGCATTACGATTGCGCGCGGAAAACACGACCAGCGTGTCCTCTCGCATCAGCGCCGGCTCCGGCACATCGTGAACTAGGACGGCTGCGCGCTGGTCAACAGGCTGCAGCAGTTCGATGAGGCGCCGGCGCGAGATGCCCGCCCGGTCGAGGAACAGACGCACCTCTTCGAGCGGGAGATCCAGCGGGAGCGACCACGGAAATACCGCGGCGTTGAGCCGCGCATACGCCGCGGGATTATGGTTCTCCGGCCACGCGATCGCGTCTGCCCTGGGGTCGCCGCTCTGGTAGGCGAGCGACGTGACGGTGAGCTGCGCGGGTGCAAAGCGCAGCGTCAGCTCACGCGTCGCTGATGCCAGTGTCCAGGTATTGGCCGCCGCCGGCATGGCGGTGAACTCGGGCGCCCTGGGCAATCGCGAGGCGAGGACTCCATGCACCAGCACGGGGACGGTTCTGCTCGAGAGGTCGGTTGTGATCGCAGCGATCGTGGCCTTGCCGTATGGCTGCTTCCACATGACCTCGCCGGCGGGTGTCTGCAATTCCACGATGCCGCCGTCGATGATGGTGACGACCTGGCCCTTGAGCCGATACGCCACTCGCCAGGACTTCCCGGGCTCCAACGGGGTGATGGTCACTTCATAATTCGCGAAGCCGGGCCACTCGGTCTGATTACCCGCGAACAGCCGCGCGAACGCAGCCTCGGAACCAGCCATGACGCGTTTGTCGTCGAGAGCCGCAATCAGCGCGGACAGGTTCAGTCCGGCGGTTGCGAGCACTTGTGCGCCGGCCTTCAGCGCGTCTTCTCGCTGGGCGGTCAACTTCCATCGCCGGTGCCCATCAACCACCGTCCACGCGTCGCCCTCGCGAGTCGCGCGCACGTCGCCGGCGAGGTTCCGCACCGTTTTTTTCAACCCGCGCTGGACCGCCGCGCCTACGGGGTTTCTTGCCAGTTCGGCTTCGACATCCGTACCGGCATCGAGGTCGGCCTTGAGCTCAAACGCCACCGCGTTTTCCAGGATCTCGAGAGCGAGATCAATGGCGGGCACAGGAGTGTTGGTGTTGTCGCAGGACAGCTCGACATCTTGCAGGTCCGGGCGGCGTTGCAGCAGGGCGTCGAGCGCGCCCGCGTTCTTGATGAATTGCAGCACGTCGACAAAGTAGGCGGCCGGGCTCAGCACTGAGTTGCAGTGGCCGCAGGCACACGCATCCTGATCGCCGAACAGCGCCCGAAGAGTCGGCTGGTGATCGACGACGCCGCCCAGGTTGAGTTGGGGCTCGTCGTCGCCGACAGGCCGCTTTTTTAAGGGCGGTGGCTCGCGCAGCGTGATGGCTTTCTTCGGGTCGAATGCGCCACCACGAGACGCGAGCAGCTCTTCAAGCGTGGTGAGCCCCAGGGAGCCGCCGGTGCCATCGTCGTCCGGGAAGGGCTGGGGCTCAATCTCAGGTCGGCCCCCACCACCAAAGTCGTCCGGGTCGATCTCGCGGCCAGTGATGCCATTACCAAACAGGCCGGGAAAAATGGGCGGTGCGCTGAGCGGCGACAACGCCGCGGTGACCGCGGCGACGGTCGTGTTGTGAAGGTATTCTGCGTCGCGGTAAAGGGCGGCAACCCGTTCGGGGGCGAGCTGGCCATCGAGTAGCACGGCGAGCTGCCCTGGCCCGGCGGCCAAGAGTTGCTGCGGAGAATACAGATCGTTTTCCAGCAGCGTCGCCGTCTCGTCCCAGCTACCCGTGAGCGCATGCATGCGCTGGAGCGTACGCAGCCCGGCGACGAGCGGCTCGGGCGGTACGGCTCCCCCGGGCTCCGATGGTTGCGTGAGCAGGTTGAGATTGGCCGTAGCGATATCGAACGTCGGGTGGACGCGCAGGAATTCGGCCACGTTCGCGAGCATGGGCTGCTTCGCGAGCCGGCGTCCCTTTGTCAGTTGCGCGGCGAGCGCCTCGGTCGGATACTGCCGTTCGATGTCGGCGACGAGCACGTTGGCATAGGCGACGGGTGTCGATCCGTTCGGCGTGCCGTGGGTATAGGCGAGATCGAGCCACTCGTCCGAGCGCATCGTCGTCAACGGACGGAGCGTCGCTTCTGCCTCGTCCCCGAGCTGCGTCCGGCGCTGAAGCGCGTGCGCGAGGGGAACGTTCCCCCGAGTGAGTGCGCCGAGCCGCAGCGTGCGCGCCACTTCCACGGCGTGTCCGTTGCTCTTGAAGCCCGGAAGGTCGGCAATCCGATCGACGAGCTTCGGATCGTCTGGGCGCAAATCGGTCACGACACGAGCGAGGGCGCGCTGTTGATCGACATCAAGCGGCGTCGGCAGCGTCGCGAGCAAGTCGCCGAGGGTGGCGATGCTGCCCGGCTGAGGCGCCTTGATTCGCAGATCGAGCTTGATCTGCTCGATTCGTGCTTTCATGCCATCGAGCACCGCTGCACTCGCCGACGGGACGAGACGTTCGTTCACCGCTGTATGAAGCGCTGCGATCAATCTGTCGGTTGGGATCGCCCACAGGGCGCTTCGTTCTGGAGGTAAGCCCTGACGGAACCAAGCGAAGAAGATCGCGGCGTTGGACAGATCGCTGCCACGGCCGGTCACCATCTCCACTGCGGCATCTCGACCTTCAGCGAAGGCGAGAGCCCAGAGCCGCACGTGCTCGCGTTCCAGCCCGCCCTGTTTGGCGATGACGTCCAGGTCGCGGTCGTTGAGCTCCCACGGCGGCAGCGCGACGCCGTTCAGGCCCTGGTCCTTCAGGAGAGGGAGGACGGCACCCGACAATGCTTCCCATTCGGACCGCACCGGCGCCGCGACTTCGAAGTCGATCACCTCGTCGCGCTCCGGCCTCTTGCGCGTCACGTCCTCGCCGATCTGGTCGTCACCCACGAAGGCCCGGACGATCAGGAAGGGCGTGATAGCGGCTCGCCGGTCGTCGACGTCGAACCTCTTCGCGTCGTAACGGATGATGTAGGCGCCCTGCGCGTCCGTGATCGCCTCGTCAAACTGTTGCGGCGTACGCAGACCGGACACAAACGCGCGCACGGCCGCCCCGGATACCGGTCGCCGCTCAGCGGTGAGTACCGTGCCCCGAATGGTGAAGTCTTGTGTGTCGACGCCGTCCAACAATCGCAGTCTCTCGAGCCACTCATTGAGCCTGGCGGCGGTGGTCTCCTCGACCACGCCGCGCAGACTGTCTCCAAGGCGTTGCTGAGCCTGGAAATAGACGACGAGTTGCAGGGTGGCGTCGCCGAACTGCGATTCCCTGCGCTCCTCTTTGAGGCCTTCGGTCAGCCGCTTCAGCTCTTCGGCCGTGGGGCGATCCGGGTCCGTCGCCGGCCGGATCACGTCGCGTTCGAGCAGGGCCAGAAGCGCGTCCTGCGAGTTCGCGACGTGCGGACCGGATTCCCTGGGCTTGATGGGTGGTTGAATCGCTTGCATGTCGATCTCCCTCGTCGTCCGTAAAACGCAATCCTTGCGGGAAGATCGCGAGTCCGTTTGTCAGGTCGGTGTCGCGGCCTTGTCTTCCGTGGCTAGCCCGCGCGCATCAAAAGCGAGCCGTCCCTGCCGCTCCACAATCCTGTGTTCCAGCCGCACCCTGCCTAACGGAGTCGAACCGCGGTCATAAACCGACGCCAAATGGGTGCCGCACGATTTCCTTCCAGCCACTCTGATTGATCACTTCGTCGAGTGCGCCGCCGATTGCGTTTTGGGTGTCCGCGCTCAGGGCGAACGTGTTGATCAGTCCGCCTGCCGCGTATCCCAAGGACCCTGCCATCCCAACGGGTCCCAGGAAGCCGGCTCCCCCGGCTGCGAAGTCCGCGCCCTTTTGAACGCGCTCAGAAGTGTCCTGTGTCGTAACAGCGGCATGTGCGTCTTTCGCGACGAACAGGGCAGCGACAACCGGCAGAACCTTCGCTCCTTTGGCGAGGATTCCTCCAACGCTCTTGGCTCCGCTCGCAATTACACCCGCCGCCGGCTTGATGCCTTCGGCCACCGTACCCGCTACTTTCCCGGCCTTTCCAACGAATTCACTGACGGGTTGGGCTATGGCAGAACCTCTTCTGAGCACCGCAGCCATAGTCTTTTCAACCACGTTGCCAACTTTGTTGACATTCTTGCTGATCTCTTCACCCAACTCCTGAATTGCCTTTGGACCTGGGTTCTTGCCTCCCAACTTTTCCATGTAGTGCATCAAGTTGTGTCCTGTCCCTTTGACCGCGGCTTGCCCTTCCTGAAGCATGAGTTCACCTGCGTCCAACGCCTTGCCAGGCTGTTCGAATATCCCGCCGCCCCCGTGATGAAGCTGTATTCCCTTCAGTGACCCACCCATTTGCTCCACGAGTACGCCGAATGCCGTCCGCACACTGGAGTAGGTTCGACGGGCGACATTGCGCGCGGTCCCTACCTTCCGGTTGGATCCCTTTCCAAAAGTGGCTTCGACTTTCTCGATATACTTTTCAAAGCGCTTGATATTTGCTTCCATTCGATGCGCGTCAGGAACACCCTTTAGTTCCTTGAGATAGTCAAAACCCTTCAAGGACTGGAGGACCTCGTCCGTTGCCTTCAGCCAAGCCTGATAGAGCCTTGGGAAGTCACCTATGATCGGGCCCGGAGGCGGCGTTACTCCGGCGCTACCTGTTCGGTCAATCAGGCGAAGGGGATTGCCGGATACGAACGCATAGATGTTTGCACCGTCTACCAGGAAGCGTGGGTCAGGGGCCACCCACCTGCCGAGCCAGACCGCACAATGCCGGACGCCATGATAGTTAAGTCCACTTTCCTCGTCCCTCTCCATCCCCGTATAGCGATACCGTTTCGCCGGTGCCTCCACCGCCACGCTCGTTGCGCGATATGCAGTCGTCCCGTACGGATGAAACTCCTCATACGAAATCACCCGCGCCTGGTCGTCGAGCTCCAGGCCAACGGATACAAGGTGATTTGCGTATTGGTAGCGCCAGAGCGTCTGCGTGCGCACCGGCACGCCATCAGGTCTCGGATTGCGTGCCTTGAGCACATCGTCGACCAGCAGCACACGCTGATCGCCCTCGACCAGATGATGTGATTCGATCTCCTCGACAGGATCGTTGGGGTCGCCCGTGTAGCGGCGGTAGCGCTCGTAGCCGCCGAGATAGATGCGGTCTTCCTGGATCGTGCCGTTCACTGCCGGATTTCGCACCAGCCTCTTACGGCAGCGCTGCTTGTCTGCGCCGTACTGATACCAGGCTCGCCCACCGCCGCCGAGATCGATGGACCGGATCATGTCGTTCCAGTCCCAGCGCAGATCGAATTGGCTCGGCGAGGCGTTGAGATTCAGCATGCCGCCGTGCGTGTCGTAGCGGTACGCGACCCGGCCGCTGCCAAGCTGCGGGTCGGGGGTGCGGCCGTACCACGTTTCCAGCAGGCGGTTGCTGTCCTGCGCATACCGATACTTGCGAGTCCAGCCCGGGGGCTCGGTCGGACTGCTACTCGGGGTGAGGTGACGCATTTCGCCGATATTGCCGACGGCGTCGTAGCGGTAGCGCTGGGTATAGCTGCGCGTCGCGGTGGAACCAGGTGACGGGAACGCTCCGCCAGGCCATGGTCCTTCCGGATGCGGCGGCGCGCCGGCCGCTGCGGCATTCTCCCGGCCGGTGCCTTCGATCAGTCGGTACAGCGCGTCGTAGACGTAGTCGTTGCTGGGCTCGACCTGCTGGTTAGCAAACCAGATCGTCTGCTGCGCGTCGTCCTGGATGTGCGTGATGTTGCCGATCGGGTCGTAGTGGTAGTGCAGGTTCTGGACGCCACAGGGCCGAAGCGGACGAGCGTCGTTCCGCGTCCCACTGCCGCAGTCGTTGGCGAACACGCCCGCGTCGCGGCTGGTGTAGAGGTGAACGAGGCGAAACGTATCTGGGTCGTAGGTATAGCGCGTGACGGTGTCGTTGCCAAGTTCGAGCGTGAGCTTCTGACCCTTCGCGTTGTACGTGATGTGCTTGATCCCCCGCTGCGTGCGCGTGGTGCCAGACACGACTTCGTGGCCGCCGGCAATCTTGCGCGCGCGGACGAGGAGCGTTTCTTCCTCGAGTGCGCCCCTTCGGTTGTAGCGAGGTAGATAGACGGCGACACGTTCGCTGCGATCCGAATGGCTCGGACTCTCGACGTGCCAGTTGTAGTGGCGCGTCATGCGGCCGAGCGCGTCGTAGTCGGTGCGTTGGGTGAAGACCTCGGCGTCGAAACCCGGCGCGGCCGGGACGTGCACGTCATCCAGCTGGCGCCCGGTCCAATCGACCACCGCCGTGACGGTTTCGCCCGCGAGACGCCTCCGTACGCACAGCGGTTTGCCGGATAGATCGATCGAATCGGTCTGGCCGACTCCACTGCCGTCGTAGTGCTGCCAGACCTGACCGCGGAGATTGTGGCCCTTGTCGCCTGGCTGGCCCTCGCCATAGCGAAAGCGCTCGATGAGAAACTCCGCGACAACACCGCTGTCCTCGTCGCGGACTCGCAGGCGCCTCTCGGCCGGACGATGCAGCTCGTCGTAACGCGTTTCGAAGCGGCGGTGCTCCTTATACACGGCAGCCGTGGCCGTATCGATGCGCTCGTTGTAGTCCCACCCGAGCATCGGCTGGCCGGCGGCGTCCATCAGCATGCGGCGATCGCCGCTGTCCATGCTGTGCTGGAAGAGCAGATTGCCGGCGATGTCGTAGCACGGCACGGCGTTCGCCGGCAGCTCGCAGACCGGTTTGTGGTCGGGAGCGACCACGTCGTACAGCGGCGTGTGATTGGGCTGCGGCGGCGAGATGTACTGCATCACGAGATTGCCGCGCGCGTCGCAGATCCACAGTGGCTTGCCTTCGGCGTCGAGCTTGGTGAAGGTGAGGAGACGTGTGTTGAGCCACGGCCGGTCAACGAGTTGGGCATCGGGGAGAACGGACTCGATGGACGGCGCCCGATTGTGTGCGATGGCAACAACGTCGCGGCCGAGGCTATCGAAGTGAACCTCGGCCGGCGTGTTGGCGTGCAAGGCGGCGAGACGCGCAGCAGTCTTGTCGTTCGGCGATGCCCGTTGTGCGTCCGCTTCCTCAGCCGAAGTGGCAGGCACGGCGTCGGGCGCACGCTCGATCTCGGTCAGCTGCACGCGGTACCAGTGTGACTCGAGGACCGTGTCGTTCTGGTCGAAGCTGCGGGTGAACCAGGGTGAGAATTCGACGCGGCTCAGCGTGCCGTCCGGGAACTCGGTGAGGATGAGGCGACCCGGCGCGTCGTAGAACATGGCGGCCGTGACTCCTTCCGCCACGGGCTCTTCGAAGCGGTGACCGCTCGACGAGAAGTACGGCTCGTACTGCAGGACGGGTTTACCCTTGTTGTTGACAATGGTCTTGCCGTTCGCGATCCAGCGCACCGGGCCGTTAGCGATCGCCGGATCGGGTTCGGCCTGGGCCTTCGTGACGAAGGGCTGGCCCGCGCCGTCGGAGTATTCGAATCCGATCTGCAGCGGGATGCGGTTGGCAGGCGTGTTGGGAAGGTCACGCTCATGCCTCTCGCGCAGGATGCCGCACGCTCCAGTCGCAGTCCTCGCCCATCGCACAACGCCGGTCGCATGACTCTCGCCAAAGTGATAGGTAAAACGCGCGGTCGCCTTGCCCAGCCAGGCGCGAGCCTGCGATTCGTTCAAGGGAGTTGTTTCGAAGAACTGCGCGACGGTGCTCGGACTCGGGTTGATCTCGCCGAAGGTCAGCGCAGCAACCGTATCGCCGGTTTCGGCCACGCCGCTGGTCATCTTGCCCATCAGCGCGGTCGCGACCGGCAGCCCGCGGATATCGTACGCGGCCTCGCTGACGTTGTCGTTGGCGTCTTTCATCCGTGCTGTCGCCAACACGCGATGATCGAACAGTTCCACGGCTGTAACGTTGCCGAGCGCATCGGTGCTGGATCGAACGAAGAGATCGTCGATATCGAACTCGAGCGTCGTTTCGTGGCCGAAAGGGTCGATGTAGCGCTCGGGCAGGTAGAAGTGACGGGCGGCGGCGGCGGCAAAGCCAGCCACGCCCGAACGTAACCACCAGGAGAACGCGGGTGTTGCGGCTGCGCCGAAGATGGCCGAGCCCGTCTGGTACCCGCTGGCAAGAAAGGAAGGGCGCGCGCCGACCGAGTCGAGCGCTGCGCGGGCTTCGGTGTTGAAGGCGTCGTGGCCGGCTGCGCTCGTGAAAACGTCGTCCAGCAGGGAAGCCGTCAGCGCGAGTTTGTACATCTCGTAGGTGAGACCAAGGCGGCTCGGTGTGCCTGGCGCGAGAGGACCCGTCAGGTCGTCCTTGAAATACAAGGTGAGCGCATGCTCGACAAGCCGCTTGTGGGGTCTCTTGTCCGGCGGCTGCTGGTGATAGCCGAGCGACCCAACTGCCTTGTCGGCTTGTGTATCGAGTACAGGATCCAGCCCGTAGCTGCGCAGCGCGTCAAGTAAGAAGTACCGCCTGCCGGCCGGCAAGTCGATACCGGTGAGCTCGAACGTACGCACCTCGCAGGGTGCCGGCAGGCGATGGGTGTGGACGTCGGCCGGCAGCTTATCGGTGAATCGCGTCTCGGTATACGTGAGGTGACGTTCGTCGTTCTGAACCGCGCGAATCAACGCGACCTGCTGAGCGTTGAGTGCCGGATCAGAATGCTGCTTACGCCGCGGGTATGCGGCAACGACAGACTGAACGGCGCGGCCAAAGTCATCAAAGCGCAGGTTGAGCGCATGCGCAATCCGCGGGTCGGGGTCGAGGGCATGCGCACCGTCGATTGCCAACTCGTAGTGGTAGGTAATGGCTTCGCTTTCTGTGACGAGGAAGACGGCGTGTCGATTTCGCCCGCGGTGCTGCACACGACGGATGTGGCAGTTGTGCTGCGCCGCGGAGAAGAGGCGCACGGGCTTGTGCGCTCCACGCTCCTGTAACGCTTTGACGTCGAGCTCGACCACCTCCTGCCGCAGGGTCGTGCCCTTGCAGGCGCGCATCGCCTCACGCCATTCGTCGGCAGCGAGCTCGGGTACGGTGTCTTCGATCGCCGGCTGCGGCAATTCGTCCTCGGCGAAACCGGAGCTCTCGAGCCGCTCGGCATACCGCGACGGGAAATACTCTCGCTCGTAGAGCCCCAGGATGCGCGAGCGATCGGTGGCGATACCGGTGTGGAACCAGGTAGTGGTCTTGACGGGCGGCTGATAGAGCGTCTGGTCCGGCGTGAGGAACGCGCTGGTCAGATTGGCGGCCGCAACCTCGCGAAACGCCTGGGTGTCCACTTGCTCCACACGACCGAAGCCGCGGAACTCGCGCTCGACACCGTCAAAGTAGCCGTGGTGGTAGCTGTAGGTGCTGGCGAAGGTGGTGTTACGCCAGAGATCGGTGACCGTCACCTTCTCGACGCAGTGCACCGGAAACGGCAGCCTGGTGACCCAGGGCGTATCTGCCGCCTTGTCGCGCAGATAGAACCGTGTCGACGCGGCGTAATCGACAGTGGTGACCACGCCAAGGTTGTTGCGCATCTCGATCATCAGGTGCGGCTTGTTGCCGCTCATCAGATCGAGGTATCGACACGGACGGCGCCCATCGCCCGGCAAATCGGATGACCAGATGAGACAGGCCGTGCCATTGCCCAGCAGATCGGCGACTTGGATCTGTCCGAAGTTGCTTGTGGCGACCGGAAACGGCAATTGGCGCGCCGCGCTCCAGCTGTTGCCGCTGCGGTTGAACCACAAACGCGCACCATCGCGGCCGAGGTAGATGAGGTCGGTCGTGCCGCTGCCGTCGATGTCGGCCAGGCGGATGCGCCGCTGGTCGAACTGGTCAGGGTGATCGAACCACGGCGAGCCATCCATCACGATCTGTTTGCCGAAACGGCCGTAGCCCAGGTTCGGCCAGTAGCACACCTGCCCGTTGCGGATCCGTACGAGGTCGCTCAGGCCATCACCAGAGAGGTCGGCGCGATAGACGGCCTGCTCACCATCGGCAAGGACGATGCGCGGACCGTCGCGTTCGTCGAGTGCGGTCGCCGTGCGTTCGGCCGCGCCAAAACCCTTCTCCGCCTGGGAGGGATACCAGGTGAACACCTCGTGCTCCGTGATCAGCGCGTCGGCATGGCCGTCGCCGGTCAGATCGACGAAGCGCAAGTTGCGATCGTCCCAGTCGATATTGGGCAGGCTCGCGAATGGGATGAACGGCTTCCAGCCTTCGTGTTCGTCGCGCTCTTGAAAGCCGGCTACCGGCGCGTGAAAGTCGACGAGATCCAGCGCGCCGTTTCCCTGCACATCCATCAGCTGTTGGCGGCCGCTGTTGAGCGCGGCGGTCGATGGCCGCGAGGCAACAGGCTGCGCCGGGCCGAATCCCGGGCCGGACGGCCCATCACCGAGATTGGGCTTGTAGTACCAGGTGCCCGCTTGCTCCGTCAGGATGCCCGAGAGGCCCTCGCCATCGAGGTCGATCCATCGGTAGCCTGAACCGATGCCGACAGGGAGATTCTCGAGAGCCTCCGTGCTGACCTCTTGCACCTGATCGCCAATCTTCGCTTCGCTGTAGCGGAACTCCAGCGGCGGCAGTGGACGGCGATGCCACGCCCCGGCATCGCGCTGGTAGCTCCATAGCGTGGCCGCGTGAAGGAAGTTATATCCGGCGTCACTGCTGGCGGCGTGTACAGGAGCGGTGCGATAGGACAGGTCGAGGGAACGAACGAGGCGGCGTGGACCAACCGCCGGATCGGCTGGCAACACGTCGAACTCCGGAAAGTCGTGGAACATCAGAACACGTCGGCACAGGCGATACGTTCGAACCTCGAAGCCGGCGCGATAGGTGGAAAACGGATCGATGCGGCGTGTCCACGGCCCCACCACGCTGGGGTGCTCGGGATCGGGTTCGCCGTAGTCGAACGCCAGCTCGAACATCCACCGGGTTTCGTCGATGGCCTGCTGGCTCAGGAACGGCGGTCGCCGCGATGTGCCGCTGTCGAGCAGCGTGGCGGCGTTCCCATAGCGAATGCGATTGATGTAGCGATTCGAGGTGCGTGACGAATCGTTGGCCGCGCCGCGCTGCTGCTCGTGGGCCTGGCTCAGGTCGACGTCGGTTCCTACTTCCGCCTGGTAGTCATAGACGACCGCGTTGCCCTTGTCGTCGCGCGTTTCGCAGAGCAGCCAACTGAAGACGTGCGATCGGTCCGCGGGATCGAAGATGCGGCAGCCATCGTCCTTGCCATAGATGCTGAGAATGTTGTCGGCCGAGATCGAGCGCCAATGAGTGTCGCCGTCGCTTTTGCGCGTCCACCGCTGGATGCGCGCGAAGACGCCCTCGATGCGCGGCTGGTAGCGGCGAATCACGAAAGCCGCGACCGATTGATCGTCGTCTTCTATTTCGCCGGTGGCGTTGAGGACGGGAACGAGGTCTTCGGCGCCTGCGATCAAGAACGTGTCGGTGTCATCGCCGTAGCGAGGCAGACCCTTGTCCGTCTTGCGGGTGATGGCGGGCAGCGCCAGGCTCCAGCCGAATCCGAACGGGCCGTTGCCGGAGCCGGAGTCGTAGCTGAGCGAGAGTTGGGGGCCGAAGCCGCCGCGGCCGGGCGACGCGGGCAACGGAATCGAGAACGTGGACGAGCCGGTGACCGGGTTCGCTGCGAATTTCTCACCGATCCCGCGAATCGCGCCGCCGCCCTTGGGCAGCGACACCATCGGAGGTTTCGTGAGGAATGTATCGCCCGACGCCGGCTGGGATGGTGTCCCCGAGACTGGCGATGACGGCGGACCGGCTGCGGTCCCGGGACCATCGGTTCGTTGATTCATTGCCACCTGTTACCGCGTCCAGAAGTGTTTTCGTCCTGTTTGCGTTCGCGCTCGTCACCACGCTGGCGCGACACGTCGCGTCACGGTGCGGGCAGTATCGTGAATGCGTGACGAGGCGTCATGAAGTGTCGTCATCATGTCAGGCATATTGACGGCCCGACTCATTTGCTCCTGTACGTCTCGACCCAAGCTTGATCTACATTTGTCATGACTTGGTCGAACTGCTTGAAGAACTCATCGACTTCGACCTCGGTAACACTCTCGGCCACGGTCATTCGGTAGTCGATCAACCGCTTGATCCGATCGAGGTCTGCCATCGCAACGTTATTGATGCTCCAGAGCTTGCGATAGGCGAAGACCGATTCCCAGACGCCGACAACGGTAGCGACGGCCGACGCGACGAGCGCGACGAGTTGGAGCCACTCGAGCGAAAGCATTTTGGTCGCTCCGATGGCCACGGTCGCGAGGGCCGACAACGAAGCCGAGGCTAGGCTGAGCCATAGAACCCGTGCTCTGTTGTAGGCCCGCTTCCGCGAGAAAAAGGCGCGGGCGTGGTCGACTTCTTGGCGAACGTGATCCAGTTTGCTCATCGTCACCGCTGAATCGGATACCTACGTTGGGTGGGACGCCAGTACCAACCACCGGTGCTCAGTACCGACTGTCGCGCAGTTTCGCCCGAGCGGCCTTTGGTGTCCAGCGAATCCTGGCCGCGTGTCTGACTACGATCAAGCGCCGACTTGCAGAACCGCACTCGCAGGGTGACACGTATAGGTCCTTCCGCCGCGCCGCCATGTCCCGGTGTTGAGGTACGTCATGCGGCGACCGCCCGCAAGGACGAACTCCTGCTGTGAAGTCGCGTGCGTGTGACCCGCGATGTAGAGGTCCAGGGACTGAGCCCGCGGTGACGACATCGCGCCGTATGTACCCAGGCGCCGCGCGATAGAACTGGTGGGGTCCGGAGCAGCGATGGGAAGCCTGGCGAATGTGCGCAGCCAGCCAAACTTCGTGAACATCTTGTGCGAGGTCAGCGCACCTATGACGCGCCTCTCGAACGTGCTCGCATTGTTCTGCCTCATCACCACGCGCAGCTCCTTGCCACATTGCCGAACAGCAGTCGATATCGCCTCCGCGATCTCGCTGCGGGCAGCGGACGTCAAGCCGTCCAGACGAAACTCGAGCCACCGCATCATGCCGGACAGGTCTTGCGGCAGGACGTTATCGAGTTCCTGTAGAAAGAGTAATCGGTCCTCGAATTGATCGACTTCCTCCTTACCGGTCGCCGATCCCAACGCCGTGGCCGCGCGACGTGGAAGTTGGACCACCATTTCAACCACGACCGCATCCCCCGGCACGAAACAGGTCGCCTCGACCGGCTGGTTGAACGGATCGAACTGATGACCATGTTCGGCGACGACTCCGTGGTCGAAGTCGACCAACGTACTCTCAAACTCTTCATCCTCGCTGCCCGAAATCCCCGGAATCAGATCTCGAACCTTCTTGCGCACGCCGTCCACTCCGGTGTCCGCGATGATCCCGTCGTGATTTCCTGCGATGTATTCCACTGCGAGCCCCAGGCTGACCCTAAACTCCTGGATTGCATCGAAGAAGCGCTGGTTGTTCCTTTCGATGCCGTCCAGCACCTCGATTGTTGCCTGCCCAACCTGCGATCGGGACGCGCTCCACGGTCGAATCTTGTTGTTGATCCAGACATCACTCTTGAGCAGCTCGAAAATGTCCCCAAGAAGCACAAGCTTCGACGCGTCTCCTCTTCCCCCCTGTCGATACGTGACTTGACTGCGTTGACGAACGCTGAAATCTCGAAGCTTCGTCGCTTGTCATGATCGGTGAGGTGTAAGTCGCTCACGAACATCAGCAAGACAAGTCAGCTCCTTCATCGGTCACACGCGGGGCCGAGAGCGCCGCTCTTCGACTCCGAGAATAGTGGAGTTGGACTGAGGAGCGAGATCCTACAGCCATTCGTGAGGGTCTTCGACCCCGCAATAATTCGAACGCAGCGGAAGTGGTGGAGGCGGCGGGACTACGAAAACGCGTCCGATTAAGCTCTTGAGGACAAAGGGTTTGGAGGCGGCGGGAGTCGGTCTGCCACGATCTTCGGATTCTCGAATGTTTTCGAGAACTCGATGGGCTCAATCGGCTAAAAACGACAGAACGCCACGGTGTAGGTACAAAACAGGTACGGTAGTTCCGCCAGCGTCATTGATCGACATTTCTCTTGGGCGTTGTTCCTTTCAGCCTCCGCGCCAGAGGTTCCAAGTGGTATACCGCCTGAAGGAGATTCTCGATGATGTCCATTACGGCATTCAGGTCATCAGAACTGGGCGCGTAACCACGATGGGCCGCAGCGCTGCCCGCGTCAAGAGCAGCTTCGAGGATCTCCCGATTCTTGAGTCCGATGAACCCATCGCGCTCAAGCGCTTTAAGCTTCGCGCGAAATCCGCCAACGTCACCGACCTTTTCGACGAGAAGCATATCGAGAGCGGCTCGAGCACCCATCAGTGCGAGTCGTCGGCTGCCCAAGTCGAGAGCAGAATAGATCTCGTCCAGGAGTCTTGCGAGTTCTTTCGGTAGCTGGTCCCACCAAACAGGCTTCATTCGGGCGGTACGAGGCGGGTAGATCGTGACCGTGGTTTCCAGAGTGGGGGCAAAGTGCGAAGTATGGCGAACACTCAGAGTTTCGCAACCTGCGCATGCGAGTAGTTCGTACCTGTCCCACCACGTGATCACAAACGGAGGCTCTTCGTCATCATGAACCTCGCGGCTATCGATACGTTTATCGAACAGCACATGGTGATTCGTCTCATTACCACATGTGTTGCACTTCGAACGTGTGAGCTCCGCTTTCGTCATTATGAGAGATGCAACTACCCACAGACACGCCGATCATTCCTGACGAATCGGCATCAAACCCTTTGACGACTATGCGGTTTCAGAGCGAGTCGAACGACGCCTGACCAATTGCTCGACCAGAGTGGGAGTCCCTGCGAATTCTTCGAGCATTGTCTCGCGGAGCCGGTCAAGAGCAATCGGCTGTTTGTAGGGTCGGCTGGAGACGAGAGCATCAAATATGTCGACGGCTGCAACAATCTGAACCCAGTTTCCAAGCTCACTTGGACGGCGCCGATTGGACAAGACAGGGCGAATCCGCTGCCGCCGCGGTGTAGTCTGAGAGCGCGGATACGGAGAACGACGTTTCAGTTCGTGGTGCGCGACAACGATGTTCCGAATAGTTTCGTGAACTCGCCTGGCAAGGGCAATGTGAGCCGCCCGAGCGTGCTGCCTGAACTCTTCGGTTTCATGGGGTTCGAGCGGCCCGTTTTTCTCGAGGAGCTCACGTCGCACAACGGTTTTTCCAATGTCATGCAGCAGTGCCGCGGTTCCAATCCGTTCCGCGTTCCGCACTGAGATACCGTTCTCCAGCGCCACATCTACAGCCAACTCGCCTACACGGATCGAGTGATCATGAGTAGCGCGATGGTGCTGCCGTAGGGGAGGCAAGAAAAACGTCACTGCCTTGCGCTGCAGCAAGCGACGAAGCACGCGTCGTGTTCGCTCATCAAACAGGATGTAGCGGTCTTCTGCCATAACCTCATCATTATCGATGCGGAAGAGACTGATATGCAAATCTTGCGCCTGACAGTCGGTCGTGTGAAACCTTGAGACTATCGAAAGTCGCGTGCCCCCTCGAAAACAGTCCGCTTGGGTCCGAGCCGTGTTTCGAACGAGCTTGATCGTCAGGAACGAAGGACGAGGACCGTGCCGTCGTCGTCCGAGCCGGCTCGGTTGGGCCTATCCACACAGAGCGGCGGCACGGCATTGGTCCGGAGTGTGCGCGTGACTAAACACAGCAGGGGGGCACCCACGTCCACAAGAACCGGTGCCAGCCGCCCCTATTGGACCGCGGTGCTCGACGCTGTCCGGTGGACTTTGATGAGCCGGAAGGGCAAGTGAAGGACCGACGTATTGTTTATCACCCATTGCTTCTGATCTTCACGCAGCTTGTCTCCAGACCCTTTGACCTCCGCAAAAAAGTACGAGGTGTCGTTGTAGATCAGGAGGTCGGGCCATCCGAGGTATCTCTGCCAATAGCTGTCGACCAGATAACGCAGTATGCGCATGACGGCGGCAGGAGGAAGAATCTCGACAAGCTGTCTGGCACGGGATACTGCGTCCTCTGGATGCGCCCAAAGATATTGGCGGAAATCGTGACTTGGCCCCAGCCAATAGTCAAAGATCCATAGGAGGTCTTCCTCCATGTGTTGCATGTGCTCCACGATAGCTGCCGCGCGCCGTGTCGAATACGCCGGCGACCCGAAATCCTTCGGCAGCACTGTCCAGATCATCTTGTTCGGCAGCCCAGCATCGTAGGCATCCCGATCGCCGAAACCACGGATGTCCCGTAGCGGGTCTTCGGGGTCCTGAATGAGCAGCCACATGTAGATGGCGAAGAGGGCATGAAACGGCCTGCTTTCACAAAACAGAGTCGTGAAACCTTGTGCTTCGAAGTGCGCTGCTGCCGCTCTCTCGGGTCCTGAAAACGAACCGTGGCCAGTGACGATTCGGCGCTCACCGCCAGGCCCGTCAACGTAGGTCGCCTCGATATCAACGATTGTCACGTTGCAACGAGCGAGCACATCGGCAGCGGATTCTTCGGAGTAGATGTATTTCGGCGCACGCGCGTGAAGCGCTTTGATTTCGTCCACGACGCCACGTTCGATCTCTTCGTGCCTATCTCTGTGCTCGTGTCGCGCGCGGTCGCGATCTGTGACGCCTTGCTCAGCAGCCCATCTCGCAAATCGCTTCGTGGTCTCGAAGTAGATTTCTCGCCAGTAGTAGCGAAATATCTTGGACGTTCGACCACGATGCGGAGCGACCGGCGTGGCTTCCGCGGGCAATGCCCGGCACTCACGACAGACCGAAGGCTGGAATCCCAACGTCACGGGCACATTGAGCCCCGACTTGCCATCGCGTCCTCGTTCGAGTTGGTGCGGCAGGAACATCTCGCCGAATTCTTGATCGCACGCACACATCATCACCGCCTGACAGCGTGTGCAGCGATACTTACGAATGAACTCGTAGGGGTTAACGCATTCCAGATCGTCGTGTACACAGACTAACGGAGACTCGTTTGTCGTCATGGCAGTCACGTCGTGTGTCGAGCGTCATCGATCTACGACGCGACTACCACGGGCTGGGGTTCCGCTGGCGGCCATGGCGAGCCCGAACCGAGGAGAGGATTTCGGGGCTCTCCAGTCGGACGTCCGTATTCAAGCCGCCACACCTCAGTCGCACCAAGAAGACGGAAGGCGCTGGCCTGCCGACGCGGGTCGGCAGCGATCATGCGGCACAACTCCAGCCGCAAAGCGTTCGACTCTCGAGCGACGAGGGAAAAGATCGGCGACAACGACTCGATTCGCCGGCGCTCCACGAATGCAGCTTCGAGGTGCTGGCCCAGGCGCCACGGGACGGCTGGCGCCAGAGCATCATCAACCAGCAACAGCCCCGCCGAGAGTGCGCGAGAGGTGCCAAGCCAGCCAATGATCGTCGCGAGAAGTTCACGTCGCTGGCCCGTCAACTTCCGGTCACAGAGCCGTAGCAGGCGATCCTCGATGACGGAATCACGCCGCGCCAGTTCGACGATGCGGCTCACAAGCACGTCGTCTCGTCGGATCTTCACCTCCGGGCCCGGCAGCCCGGCCACGTCGGGATCCACGAAACTGAGAAGCAGGTCACGCGATGCCTGAGAGTTTACGGCCGCGACCGCCTCGACCCAAGCGTCTTCCATGTCATTTAAGCGTGCGCGGTTTTCGGCGAGCTCTATCAGGTATGGCAACGCCTCATCCGTGCGGCTGTGCCCCACAGCCATCGCCACATCGCGCATGTCGTGCCACGAGATGTGGGCCTTTGGCAACACCTCGCGCATCTTGCGGAACCCCTCGCTCGGACGATCGACGTAGGGGCAGATACACAGGAACCGCTTTACAAGCCATCGCTCCTGATCCTGAAGGCCCCATTGGCGGTTCAATGTCGAATCGAGAAGCGAGAGTGTCGGTTCAGAAGGGAGCGCGGTGCCACCGAAGAGCAGGCGCTCAGCCGCATCGACTCGAATCCAGCCGTCCCAATCTCCGGGTAGCGCCATCAATTCGAGGACGAGGTCTGCCGAGCCTGCAGCGTCCAGGGCCGCAAGCGCATCACCGAACTGCTTGAGCCGGCCGTCATACCGGGCGGTCGGGTTGTCGTTCCCTCGTCTCCGCGGCCGCGCGGGTGAGGGGGGTGCCTGCGACGCTGCCTCAAGGACCTGAGCGCGCTCGCGCTTGAGGGCATCGACACGTGCGTGCAAGGCCTCGGCATATCGTCGCCGGGTCGCATCGGAGGCGCTCTGCGGGTTTGCGCGGGCCTGCCAGATTCGTTCGTAGTCCGTCTTCTTGAAGAGCGCGTTGTCCTCTCTTTGCGGTGGTCCTCGCCGCTTCAGCTCCTCGCAGACCGACCTCTCGTATTCCGGTTCCCCGAGCAGTTCCAGCAAGAAGTCGTCCGCTTCGGCCGTGCCGAGGTGAGTCAGCGACTGGATGTGCCAGTGGCCGTAGCTCATGACCGCACCTTCCGCACGGGAGCTCTGCTCTCCCGTGGCACGGGCTTCGCGCCCAGTCCTGACTCGCTCGATATCCGCGTGAACAAAGAGCTTCAGATCGGCGATGTCTTCGCTTCGGCCGACGTGCGCGAGAGCCGCAGCAGCGTGAGCCTTCAGTTCACCGCTGAAATCGTCTTCGCGCAGAATCACCGGGATTGCTCTCTTCACATAGCCACGAAGGCGAGCCGACGATGTCTGCCCGATGAACGCCAATCGCTCATCATCCTGCCGCGCGACATTGCTAAAAAGTTCAACGACGATCGCCGCCTCCTTCGCGTCGACTTCTCCGTCGAGCGATGTAGCCAGTCCCTCGATTGCGATATCACCTGTGAATGAACGGAAGACGGCTTCGAGGTTACGGGCGATCTCGTGGTCACGGGGGTGCGCCCGATCAGGAGCAGTCGCCATGCTCGTTCGTAGCTCCTTGATTCTGTCGAACACGCGTCTGGCAACCGCAGGAGTCGCAGCAGCGGACAGAACAGCGATCAGGCCTTCTAGACGGTTGACAGGCTCTTCTTCGATCGCCTTGAGGCTCGATTCGATGACATCGTCGGGAACGCTGTCGACGAAAAGCATCCAGTCCTTCGACCAGAGCTGTCCACGAGCGACTCGCTCCGCTACCCAGCGACTCACGAATTCGCGATCGTGCGCACGCACCGCTTCGATCGCACTCCGCAACGGATGGCCGCCGTCCGAGACGTCGCCCTCGGGCATCCTCGCCAGTTCGTCCTTCAACTGGTCCGGGACAGAGGGATCTCCCAGGTCCGCAGCTTCCTCCAGCAACCGAATCCGCTCTGTGGCGTTCGCAACACCTGCAAGACGCCGTTTCACGGCGTCGACCGCTTGTGGCTTCACCCTCTCGGGCAGTCGTGCTCCGTGTTTCGCGCTCTCAAGGAGTACCGCGTCAAGGTCCTCACGCTTGATGCTGTCGATTACGCGAGCGATCTCGTCCTCGACCCCGCGCCACTCGACCGCACTGAGCGCGGCCTGACGCACTTTGATGCTGTCGTCGGAGACCGCAAATGAGACCAGCTCGGGGACATAGCGTTCGTGAAGGATCTCGCCGACGAAGCTCACGCGCTGCTCTTCGGGCCACACGCGCACAACGGTCTGCCAATCCGACCCCAGGCTCGACAGGTGGAAATAGCCCCAATTGCGGTAGGAACGAAGCCGAAGTTGCGGATCCTGATGCGTGAGCAGGGGCAAAAGGATGTCGCGAAAGGCGCTCGAACCGCTCGCGACCATTCCCACCAAGGCGCACTGTTGATGGTTCGGATCCTGAACGGAATGCCAGTCGCGAAGCCGCTTCTCGACGAGACCACCGATCTGGTTCCAGGCCCGCTCGCCGCACAGCCGCGCGACTTCGGCAGCCAGGACCAAGTCCGCTTCGAGCGCGAGGCGGACGAGAAGTGCGGCTAGATTCACGGCAACATCGGCAGCAGCAGTTGCCTCTCGGCTTTCAACACCGAGCGCCTCCGCAATCATCCTGAGAGGCTCTTCCCACGCGGGCTCGTTCAAATAGTCCCGTGTGAATTGAAGCCGCTCAGCGTCCTTACCGGGAGCGACAAGTGGCTCCAGTTGCTGACGCACGCCGAGCGCCGCATAGTATTCCTGAAACTGTTGGTGGGCGAATCGGTAGGCCGGCGTTGGATACTCAGCGCGCTCGAGAATGTGGTGTGCGCAGAGAGTTCCAAGTACATCTGCAGGTTCCGGCGCGGCAGCGATCTGTCCGTTCGCCGTGAGACCGCGCGATACGCCACTCACGGTGCTGCGCGCTTCCACCTCAGGTGTGCTCACGGCGCCCCGCATGGTCATCTCCCTTGCGAGTGGGCCGAGGTAGTTCGCCTGCATGCCACGAAGCGGCGCGGCTTGGAGCGCGGCGCTGTGTTCGTGAGACGCCTCGTGAAGCCGCATGACTTCACGGAGCACGCCAATCTTGCTCGTCGGAATCGCTACGCCCGCCGCATGGAGCGTCGTCACCTCGGACAGCACGAACGGCGTTCGAGTGAGATCGTCAAGGACGGGGTCGCCATCCAAGAGCACAGATAGCGCCGAGGCGCGATCTTCTAGACGGGCGCGCAAGTAGTCTCGACGCTGACGGCGGGTCAGCTCTAGGAGTTGTAATGTCTGCGCGCCAGGCAAGGGAGGGGCGACGTGGTGAGTCCTCGTCGCCACAATAATTCCCGCTGCCGGATAGGCGCGTTCAAGGTCTCGCAAGACCTCGACCGCACGGAGGGATTCAGAGGCCGCGACCTCGTTCCAACCGTTCAGAAGGAATGAGAAGTGCTCCACCTGTTGCGCTTGGGCGAGCGCCGCGCTGTCGACTCCGCGCGCGCGGAAGGGCGCCATTCCGGCGATATACGAGAGGATGTCAGTCCTCGCGGCTGCCCACTGCGGAAGGTCTATCAGGAACGATGATGAACCTGGCTCTGCCTGGTCGAGCTGGGCCAGTTGAACCAACGTTGTCGTCTTCCCCCGGCCGGCGGGCGCGGCGAGAACGATCCGCCTGCTCTGTCGGAGAGCGCGGCGAATATCGGCTAGGCGCAATACGTCCGACGACTCTGCACCCTTGTCATCAAGCCGAACTGCATGAAGCTCGATGAGGGCATCACGGTGTAAACGGACCGCCCAGGTCCTTGCGACCTCCTCTGATGATTGGCGGATCTGTTCAATCGTGCCTTCAACAGAGCCGGAGATAGGGACATTGAGACCGAGAAACGTGCGGCACAGCGCGGCGTTTGCCGGGATCAACAGGTCGCTAATGATGTCTTCGCGCGAGATGACGGTCAGCTCGTAGCCGAACTGGGATTGAATCGCCGCCGTCCATTTCCTTTTCTTCGAATTTGAGACAGGACTTGGAGTGGAGAAAATCAGAACGCGGATATCCGAGAAGTGCTTCTGGGCTTCCTCTGCATCGCTCTTGATCTTTCCAAGGGTCGGGGTGATCGAGCACGCTAGGCCCCTGCCGATGCCATCACTCGCGCTTGCGGCGCTCACGTAAGCATCGAGACCTAAATCGTTCTTGCGCTCTGAAGCAACCAAATAGGCCCACCGGGCCTTCGCCAGAACAACGGCGAGCGACTGGAACTTCATGCCCTCCTCATGGGCAATCAGGTCGTCCAGCGCGCGCTCGATATCCGCCCGGAGAATCGTCGCCATATTCATCCGGTTCGATCAGTGGGTCGTCCAGGTGCGGCGCACAACATCCCACCCGGCGATGGTCAGCTCCATCTTAGGGACACCTACTAACAATCCAGTCGCGCACCGCATCTAGAAGCGCATCTGTCTCTGAAGAGCCGACCCTGATGCGGCCGTGCGGTTCAATCGCGTAGTAGCTGGTCAACGCAACCGATCCAGCCGAAAAGCCTGCGCGTCGAGCGAGGGCGTTCATCGTGTGCCGGTTCTCATCCCAATACCGGAAACGTGAAGAGTGAAAAGAATGCCCGCCCAAATTGCCAGGGTAAATCGCTTGGTAGGGCGGATTGAAGTTGAAGTGCGGCTGATGTCCCTGAAGAATCGTCAGGTCATACAGCCTGGCGACTAACGCCCGCATCTCGTCGACGGTTCCTGCGGTCCCTACGTCCTTGCACTCGATCGCAACGCGCGGGCGTCCGAATGGCACGCCACCACCGCTGGTTCGCAGGTCGTTGCCGATTTGCGCGGGTACGACTGCAATGTCAATTTCATGCGTCGCGCCGCTACGGCCTTGAAACTGGATACCGTTCCAAATCTCCCACTGAGAGCCGCTTGCGGTCCTGAAGGCGATGACACTCGCGTTAACAGTGCCTTGAGCAGCGCTCGGCATCCCGGACGGAGCACCGCCGCGTTGTACGAAGCGGCGGTCGCTGTCTCCGGAGTAGATGCGACTGCCATCAGATCTCTGAAGCCAAACGTCACATCCGTGGTTTCGAAGCCGTGTCGCAATCCCGGTGAGGATGAACAACTCGAATAATCGACCTCGGCCGGCAGCTCGGCGAAGCACACTTGAAGCACCCAAAACCTGTGAGAGGGCCGTCCGAACTTCGGAAAGCATTGTCATCGACGTCCTCCGGTCGTTCCCAACCAGTCTTCGAGCGCGAGGGTGAGAGCGGCGAGATTACGACGAAGAATAGCGATCTCGACCGTCTGTATAACCGGACCGTCTTCCCCGACCTGTAGGGTTACGCTCGAGTCTCTCTTGAATTCCTGAGGTGGCGCTTCCCCGTCGCGGCCTTGCGCGATGGCGAGCACATTGAGCCGTTCAAAGCTGGCATTAAGCATCTCAGCTTCATCAGTCAATCTCTCGACCACGTAAGCTGCTGCCCAGCGCAATTGTTCGTCGCCGTCGAGTTCCCTTGGCGACCAGAAGGACAGCACGCGTTCTTTGTCGATCTCGGGGCTTCGTCCATAGCGCGCGGACAGTTGGGCAGTCAGTAATGCGTGGTCTGATTCTTCGACGGCGAGTCCGGTTCGAACTCCGCCTAAGACTTCGAGCACGAGCCAATCGGCACCCACCTCGACTAGCAGCGTGATGAGTTCAAAAAGTCGCGGATCTGGTGTCGCCACGGTTCACGTCTCACGTAGGACGGACCCCGACAGACAACGCCGAAGGCCCTGCCAAGCGCGCCGGTATTACGCTGCGCCGGCCCAGATGCGCGGTCACAGATTGGCGAGGACTTCAAACGCGAAGGCTGCTGCGTGGCTCGCTGCACGAGGCTGAGACCCGGCCGCGTCTGCTTCGGCCTTGCCCTCCACACGATCCGAAATGCCACGAACAACCAGCGCGTTCACGCCGTGATTCATGTGGGCGCCGTTCAAGAAACCGTATCCTTCCATTTCCACCGCGACGGCGTCGCTGGCGTACTTTCGAAGAGCCTTGTACTCCGGTGAGTCCATTGCGGCGACGACCTTCTCGCCAGCGGCGATGGGGGCAACGAGGGCAGTCGCCGCTACACCGGCGGGCGCATGGGGCCTGATTCTCTGCGTCCAAGCGGCCTTTAAGGCCTCGGCTTGGGCGCGTTGGATCATGGGGTACGTCGACAATCCAAAAGACGGACGAGGCAGGAACTTCTCAGCCGCTTTTCCGCGTTCATAGCCGTACACTTTGTCCGCAGCGACAACATCGCCCAAATGGAGATCCTTGAGCGCCCCGGCAACGCCTACAAGGAGGATCACGCGAGGCCCGAAATATGCGATTGCGCGCTCGACTTCTGCGGCCGCGCCAGCGTTTCCTTGGCCAGCGACAAAGAATGCGACGCGCCACGGACGTGCTCCGTCGAAATTCCCGACGAAGTACACCGTGCCTTGCGGATGCACTACTTCTTCGACATCCGACAAATGCCCTCGCACGGCGTCCGCCTCCAACCCGAGCGCGGTGACGATCACGGCCGTTGAATGGCCTTTGTCGGGGGGCTTCGCTGCGCCGGGATCGGTAGGGCCCTGGACCAGCGGAACCATTTGCCCTTCGTACAGCCACCCAGCGGCGGCAAGACTCTCATTTAGAGCGTCCAGGTCAGCGACTTTTTGTTCAAGCGCTCGTCGCACGATTGCGGTGAGAGCCCTTGCGCGGTCCTCTTCGGGCAGGTCGCCGAGGGCCTTCATAGTGCGGGGAAAGTACTCACGCTTTCTCGTCTTGTGCGAGAAGTTCTGCTTGTCTGTGAGAGACCAGTCGATGGTGATCCCCGCCCCGGACACGATTGACACCACTGCATCGCTCGACGCGGCGTCGAACAAGGTCGCCAAGACTGTTGCGGACGGATCCAACGCCATCTGTACAGCTCAGGATCCTACCTCGACAGAGGCAACGGAGCGACGTCACGTGTCGCAGCATTGTGGAGCAGGTCAAGACCAAAGTGGCGGTTGGACTGACGTCTCCCCCGAATACGGCGGCACTCGAAAACAGGGGGAGGTAGCGGGATCTGTCCAACCCTAGTTTTCGTCGTCGTGTACGAGCGCCGCGCCAACGGACGCGGGCGGGAACACAAAACGCGTCCGATTAAATACTTGACGCCAAAGGATTTGGAGGCGGCGGGAGTCGGTCCGCCACAATCGTCGAATTCTCGAATGATTTCGAGAACTCGATGGGCTCAATCGGCGAGAAACGATAGAAAGCCCCGGTGCAGGTACAAGACAGGTACAGCGGTTCCGCCACCGTCCGCTCCCGTTTATGGCCGCTACACCTCCGAGCGGAACGGTTGCTGTCAAGATCAGAGCGGACAACACATCGCAGCTGCTGTATGAAACCTGGTGTCGCTCCGCACCGCTCAAAGGCGCGCGAGCAGTCGATTCGCTTTAGTGAGAATCAGGCAGCGGGCGCGTTTGGACGCAGACTGCGGCAAGGTGTGCCATTGATGATCGAGGTCGTCAAGCGCGTCCATCGTGAGCAGCCAAGGGTCCGTCGCGTAGCGATGCGCTTCGCGTATCGCCCATGTTTCACCCCGCCGCGCAAGGCGACGCAACTGCCTTAGGAACGGCGATCCGTGTCCGGAGTGTCCGGGCAACGAGGCATGGCACATCTCGTGAAGCAGGACCTGGCGCTCCGACCAAGCCGGTAGCCCACTCTGGACAACGATGCGGCTGCGGTGCAGCTCATAGAGGCCGTCGCAGCCGTAGATACGCTCAAGGTACGGAACCCGCACCACAGCGCACGTTGAGACGCGCCCCCTGAAAAGCTCGGCATTCAGATCATCGAAGAGCCGTTCGAGAACAGTTCTGCGCATGTGGAGCCGTCTTCTAGAGCCATCCAGTGGTTTGCGGGAGGCCAGGCTCCCAGGTTCCTACGTGCGACGGACGTCGCTAAAGGAACCCGCTGAGAGATAACGTCGGGGACGGATATTCCGAACACTCGGAACGGGTTATGTTCAGGGTGTTTCGACACCACGGTCTGGCGGCCTCTAGCGAGACGCCGACGAGTGGTGACGAGCAACTCCGGCCATTTCCGAGGCGGTGTCGCCCGACGCGGGTGAGGCGAAAGCGGCCACCAGGGCGGAGGTGTCCACCGACTCGGGGCCGCTTCAGCGTCCGGGCCGTGCGCCGAGTGCGAGCGCGTGCGAGCCGTATCGAGAGCTGATCGCCGAGGCGCTCGGCCGGGGCCGCAACGCCATGGCCATCTGGCAGGACCTCGTCGACGACCACGGCTTCACCGCTCGATATGCGAGCGTGCGTCGCTTTGTCGTGACGCTCCGCGGGGCGTCCTCGCCAGAGGCGCGCGTCGTGATCACGACCGCACCGGGCGAGGAAGGCCAGGTCGAATACGGCGAGGGCCCGATGGTCCGCCACCACCCCGACACGGGTAATTACCGCCGCACGCGCCTCTTTGTCCTGACGCTGGGCTACTCGCGGAAAGCGGTGCGCCTGCTGGTGTGGCAGTCGAGCACGCAGATCTGGGCCGAGCTCCACGAACGCGCCTTTCGCCGGCTCGGCGGCACGGTCCGCGTCATCGTCCTCGACAATCTCAAAGAAGGCGTCCTCACCCCGGACATCTACGATCCCGCGCTCAATCCCCTGTACCGCGACGTGCTCGCGCACTATGGCGTCGTCGCGCTGCCGTGTCGCGTCGGCGATCCCGACCGCAAGGGCAAGGTCGAAGCCGGCGTCGGCCACGCGCAGAAGACGCCGCTCCGCGGGCTGCGTTTCGAATCGCTCGACGACGCGCAAGCGTACCTCGATCGCTGGGAAGCGCACTGGGCCGATACGCGCGTCCACGGCACGACGAAGCGCCAGGTCGCCGCGATGTTTGCCGAGGAGCAGCCCGCGCTCGGCCCGCTGCCACTCGAGCCATTTCGCTATTACCGCTTCGGCGTCCGCACCGTCCACCTGGATGGCGTGGAGGTCGAGGCCGCGTATTACGGCACCCCGCCTGGCTGGATCGGCCGTCGCGTCGACGTGCAGTGGAACGATCTCTTTGTCCGGCTGCTCGATCCGAAGACCGGTCAGCTCCTGCGCGAGCATGTCCGTGCCCCGCGCGGCTGGCACCGCATTGCCGAGGCCGATCGCCCGCGACGGACGCCGCCGAAAACGGTGGCGCTCCTCGAAGCGGCCATGCGCATCGGGCCAGCGGTCAGCACCATCTGCGATCACATCCACCGGCATGACGGGGAAGCGGGTGTCCGTCGCATCCTCGGCGTGCTGTCGCTGGCCAAGAAACACGGCCCCGCCGTCATCGAAGACGCCGCGAAAGCCGCCCTCGACGTCGGCGTGCCGACGTATCGCTTCCTCCGTCGTTACCTCGAACGCCGACCGCCCGTGCCGCTGACGCTCAAGCAGGTCGATCCCCTCATTCGGCAGCTCACCCTCTATCGCGATCTCATCGATCGCACAGGAGACGCGCAATGAATCTCGTCGAACTCGATCGGGCACTCCGGCAGCTGCGCTTGTCAGGCATGGCGGCCGTGCTCGAGACGCGCCTGCGCCAAGCGCAAACCGAGAAGATGGCGCCCCTCGATCTCGTGTCGGCACTCGTGGCCGACGAACTCCATCGGCGACAGGACCGACTCCTCGAGCGCCTGCACAAGCTCGCGCGCTTTCGTGACCCGGAGCGCTCGCTCGACACTTTTGATTTCGATTTCAACAAGAAGATGAATCGCGCGCTCGTCTATGAGCTCGCCACCGCACGCTTCATCGCCCAGCGCGAGGACGTCCTCTTCCTCGGTCCGACCGAGCCTGCGACATACTGCTACGCCTCGCTATCCCTCTGAAAACATTGAGTCTTGCCCGTTCGCAATGTGAGTTCGCGGGAGGCCTGTCCGAAGTTTGATCTCGCTGACCGCGTGGCGTACGGCATCGGACTCGAGCGCGTCAGCGGAAATTTCCCACGGGGCACACGGTACGACCTGCCGGGCCGGCAGCTTCTGCGTGGTGATCAAGCGCCGGACACTCGTGGCGCTGACGCCCAGACGCGCCGCCGCGTCTTGGAGCGTCAGCCGACCGTCTCGCGCACGATTCGGATCGAACGCGGGCAGGGCATGATAGTGACGCGCCGAGCGGACACGGACTTCCGTCCACGAATTCCCTGTACCCGTCTGCAGCCCAAGGCGATTCAGTGTGGCGGCGATCTGTTCGTCAGGAAATTGTCCCGCCATCTGGCGCACGACATCAATCGCCTCGAGACTGGTACTGCGTCCGTGTCGCCCCGGCTCGTTCTTCTTCACGCGGAGTTCGGAATGCCGCCCACCCGCCCAATGAATGAGTAACGCGATCACGCGTTGCGCCTCATCGACGTCAGCCACGATCTCCTGAATCAGGAGCCGTACGATCCGTTGCTTGAGGCGCATGTCCGTCGTGGGGGTCCGCCAAATGGGCGGCAGATCCTGGGCTAAGCTCACGAGCACTGCGCGGTCTGGAATCAGCGCGGCGGGACGCTCCTGATCGCCCGTGTGCAACTTCTCCTCGAGCATCCGCGCGTGCTGCAGGGAGCCATTCCATCGCGCTTCCAATTCCGCGGCGACGAGCCGGTTGTCAGGATCGACCGCCTCATACCGCCGCGCCGCGAGTCGCGCCTCGTACTGTGCCTGCTCGACTTCCAACGCCAAGGCCTGGCGTTGCTCATCCCGTTGGCGCCGCAGTTGGTCTGCCGCAGCGAGGGCGGCCTCAACGGCATTGCCGCCAATCGCCTCCAGGACCGCGTTGGCGACGGCTTCATCGATCTTCAGGCCGCCGAATGAGATGCACTTCCGTTCCCCGTGATTAATGTGCGCCCCCACGCAGAAGTACCGCGGAACCGTCCCGCCGTGGCCCCCGTACGCCACGTGCAACATGCGACCACAACGCCGACAGCGGAGCAGCCCGGCCAGCAACCCTCGGCCGCCTCGCCCTGAGTTGCGCTCCATCCGTGATTTCATATTCGTGTTCGCCGCGATGATCGCCTGCGTGCGCTCGTACTGCGCCCAGGCAATGTACGCGGGGTGGTGATCACGAATCAAGACCGTCCAGGCGGACGGTGGCTTGCGATGCCCCTCCGTCTTGCGAGCGCGCCCGTCGACGATGCGGGTGCGGACTTCGGTCTTGCCAAACGCGTAGGCGCCCGCATACATGGGATTGGTCAGGATCGCGAGGATGCTGTGATACACGGGGAGCTTCCACAGCATCACCGGCGGGCCCGGCCTGCGAGGGAGCGCGGGCAACGGGACCTGCTCCTGGCGAAACCACAACAGCACTTGCCGCGCGCTGCCCAACTCGGTCATCTTCGTAAAGACCAAGTGGATCGCCTGCTGCACCCGGCGATCAGGATCCAATTCAATCCGTCCGGTCGTGATCCAACAGAGCCCGACGGGCAACAGTACGCGCAGTTCACCTCGACGCGCTTTCTGCTGAATCGCTTCAAACGAGCGTTGCCGAATCAAGTTCAATTCGAATTCGCTCATCGTGCCCTTGAGCCCCAACAACAATCGGTCGTTAATGAGGGCCGGATCGTACACGCCGTCCGGGTCAATGACCGCAGCGCCCACCATGCCGCACAGCTCGATGAGATGATGCCAATCTCGGCCGTTCCGAGCCAATCGCGACGCTTCGATGCAGAAGACCGCCCCGACCTCGCCGGTGCAGACGTCGGCGACCAATCGTTGGAAGCCGGGGCGTTCCATCAAGCCGGATCCCGACCGCCCCAGATCGTCATCAATCACGACGACGTCGTGGAAGCCGAGTGCCCGCGCGTGGCCAACTAACGCGTATTGGCGTCGTTGGCTTTCCTGATTGTGCAGCACCTGGCCCGGCGAGGACTGTCGGATGTAGACGAGCGCGCGCCGCCTCAAGCGCTCAACGGTGAGTTTCATATTCATCGGCGCCTCCGTCGCGGGACTCTTCGAGGGGAGGCTGCGCGGCCTGGACCAACAACTCGACCAGCGCGAGCACCAACTCGGCTCGTGTCTCGGCCGGCAGGACACTCGAGGCGACACTCCGCATCGGCAGATTCAGCTGCAACGTCGCGGGCGATGGGGATGCTCGAAGCTTCATGGACTCCCTCCGCGGAGGATCGTATCGATGAAGCCTGATCCCCATCAGCGCCCCCTCGCAGGGCGTCGAGTAGATCGCGGAGCGTCTGGAGCGCCTCAACGGCGATTAACGGAGGGCCGAGTGAGTCCGTGTGGGTGGGATCGAACATCCAGGTCGGGAGGACGCAGATCGTGTCGTCGGGAAGTCGACAGAGGAAGTGGTCACCGGCGCGATCGTGTTTGCGACCGGTGATCGGTAACTCTTGGCCGAAGAGTGGGTGCCACCGATACAGCATGCGCACCGTCTGAAAATGATGGGCATCATGTTGCTGGTTCGCCTGGCACCGGCAAAAGCCACCTCGCACAAGCGATCGGGCGCGCCGCCATCCTGCAAGGCTACCGCTCGTGTATCGCGAAGCGCATGCGCTCCTCGAGGAACTCGCCGAGGCGACGCTCGCCGGCACGCGCAAGGACTATCTCGGGGAACTGGCGACCGTGCCGCTGCTGATCATCGACGACCTCGGGATGCGCAAGCTGGCGCACACGGCCGCCGAAGATCTCCTTGAGCTGATCATGCGCCGCTACGAACGCGCGTCGACGCTGCTGACGTCGAATCGGCCCGTGGATGATTGGGGCAAGCTCCTTGGAGATACCGCAGCCGTCACGGCTCTCCTCGATCGCCTGCTACATCACGCGCATGTGCTGAAGTGCGGGCCACGCAGCTGGCGAACGAAGGTCCACACGGATTTGCAGTCTGGAGACAGCGTGCGGTAGAACTCACTCGGCCTCGATCCCGCTCACTGGAAATGGCCGGTTTTGAAGTGTCGACAAATGGCCGGTTTTGCCCTGTCCACCGAGGACTCGACGGTGCAACTTCACTTGCGTCTTAGGGCATTCTCTTGACGCCCCACTTGACTACCTTCGAGACCGGCTACTAATGTTGCTTGGTGTTTACACGTGGACTAATTGTTCGGGGAGGCATCGTGGCGAATAGAAGAACGAGTGGCTACGACTTGGAGTATTTGAAGAAGCTGGCCAAGGCTGGCGCCGAAGCGACCTTGCATCGGCTCCGTGAGGAGATAGGGATTATCGAACGGACATTCCCTGAACTGGCGGGCAGTAAGAGCCGCGGCAAGCTTGTAGCCGGGGTTAGGAAGCGCGCAGGCAAGATGAGCGCTGCAGGTCGCAAAGCTGTCTCTGCGCGAATGAAGAAGTACTGGGCTGAGCGCCGGAAGGCAGCGAAGTAAGCTACACCAATCAAGACCGCCCGAGTCGGAGCGGTTGTTTGCTTAAGCCGTGGCCTCATGCCCTGAGTCGGCCGGGCGATCGAGACGAAGTCGGCGGACCAGGACTCGTTGCGGTGCCGCGGACTGAGCAACGGCTGACGTGCTGCACCGGCCTTCTTCCGTCGCCGACGCCTCACCTCGGAGTCGGGCCTCGGCTTACAGCCGATCGAAGCGCTTGTGATGAGGACCTCGCACTATCCGTGTAGCGGATTCTGGAGGCAGGTCAATCAGCGATGGGAAGCGCTTCGGCTCTCCCCTGAGTACGTATCAGGCACAGCAACTTCCATGAAGCGCGTTCCGTAGATCGTAAATCGGTACATCTCCCAATCGCTCCTCTCGTGAAGGACGCTGATCATCCGCAGTCTCTCGTAGTCGAACCCAACATTTTCACGGTCATAGTGGGGGTCAGTCCTGGCCTCCTCTTCAAGAAGGGCCATCCCGGGTTTCGCAGAACGAGCGCGGCGTCATACGGTGGCGAGCCCCCCATCGTCACCTGCACTCACGCTTCAGTACTGCTGATGAATTGCAACCCGGTCGGAACGGGCGGCCTCATTCTACGCGCGGCGGATTAGACGAGGGCGGGTCACGGAACGCGTATGATCCGGCCGTGCACTCGCAACTCGCTGTGGGAGCCGTACGCGCCTGGTATCGTGTGACGAACCTGATCGATTGCGACGCGTACCGTGTCACGTTGTCGCACGACGAGTTGGCACGCTGCGATCGATTCCATTTTCCTCGGGATCGCTATGATTTCGCGAATGCGCACGATCTCCTGCGCAGGACCCTCTCTCGCTATCACATAACCCCTCCACACGCGTGGCGCTTCGAGGTCGGTCCGTACGGTAAACCGTTCCTTTCACCGACTTTGCTTGGGGAAGATAGCGACGCGCCGCTAATGTTCAACCTGTCGCACACGCTCGGGCTTGCTGCATGCGTTGTAACCCGCGGCGCGATGGTAGGAGTCGACCTCGAACGCGGCGAGCACCTCTGGGACGCGCTTGCGCTCGCGAGCCGTTTCTTCTCGCCTCTGGAAGTCGCGGGGCTTCACGCATGCGGAGAAGACGATCGCACACACCGTTTTCTCCAGCTGTGGACACTCAAGGAGTCGTTTATTAAGGCGATCGGTACTGGCTTGTCACAGCCGCTCGAATCGTTCTCGTTCGAGCTGACCGAAGAGACTATCCGATTCACTCCTCCGCCCGAATTTGCGCCCGTCACATCGCACTTCGCACAATATGAGCCCATGCCAGGGATCGTGATGGCGATTGCCGTGTGCGGTCCGCCTGTGGCGCAGATAGTCGCGCGGGCGATAGAGGGAGATGTGTCCCTGGAGACTCGCCCGACTCGGACGACGCAACCGACGCCTTTGGCAACCGATCTCTCTATCTAGACTTGCAGCCAGCGTACGCTTCCCCGCCAAATACCGTTCACCAGATGGGCTTTGCCTGCCGACGGCCACGCGCTCGATGAGTCCCGCGCTATTCACGACAATCAAGGTCGGCGTTCCACGTATCCCCGACACGTTCGCGTGCATGCCTGCGACTGTTCGCACTGAAACGAGTCTATGCCGTCTGAGGTAGTCTGCCAATCCGGGTTCAGGCTCCGCGCTGGTCATGACGAGCTGTACTCGATCGGACGACACCGCTTCGCTCTGGGCTAGCGTTCTGTAAAACGGCATACTCTCGGTGCAGTGCGGACAATTGCTGCGCACGTAGACCAGGACGGTCCTGGCGCTCTGCGCGAAGTCGACGCCGAGAATCGATGGTGCCTTCGCCCCCACATCATAGGACCGCTCACGGAAGTGAGGTGTCCATCCACCAGTCTTAATGACGGCCACTCCGATAATCACAACCCAGGCACCCACGAACCACCACTGACGAACGCGTCGCATCAGATTTCTCATTGAACCCCTCGTCGGCGCTGCCGATCCGGCTGCTCGGCAACGAACGCCCTCACGGCCGTAGCGATAGCTGTCGCATCGATGGCCAAGAGCGCGGGCGTCTCATGCCCGCCGGGGCGGCGTGCACGTGCGGGACCCCTCAGATCGAGCGACGGGTGGGTAGGCTAGAGCGTTTTTCATAGCACTGTAGAGACGCGGTAGCCGCAGTGCTGGACGAAGTTCCGGCACTCCGTTGGCGAAAACAACTCCAGCGCGATCGCGACGAGTTCCACGACCTGGTCGAAGCTGCGCGGTCGCGCGGCGCGCAAGAACGCCTTCAGCTTCGCAAAGGCCTGTTCGATCGGATTGAAGTCCGGACTGTAGGGCGGCAGAAAGCGGAGCCGGGCGCCGACACGTTCGATCGCGGCCTGCACCTCCGGCTGCTTGTGCATCGCGAGGTTGTCGAGGACGACCACGTCGCCCGGGCGCAGTGTCGGCACCAGGACTTGCTCGACGTAGGCGAGGAAGGTGGGATTGTCGATGGGCCCGTCGAACACGGCGGTCGCGCCGAGGCCATCGACACGCAACCCGGCGACCACGGTGCTGGTCTGCCAGTGGCCGCACGGCGTGTAGTCGCGCAGGCGCACGCCACGGGGACTCCGCCCGTAGCGGCGCAGGAGATCTGTCGTGACGCCCGATTCATCAATGAAGACGTACGCGCGTGCGTCGTGGAGTGACTGGGTGTCTTGCCACCGGCGGCGCGCGGCGGCGACGTCAGGACGTCGCTGCTCGTCAGCGTGTACCGTTTTTTTTGACAGTGAGCCCGAGGCGATCGATCGCCCGCCACAGCGTACTCAGCGCCGCGCGGGTCGGCGGGGCGTGCTGCAACTCGGCCAGCGTCGCATCAGGCCGGGCCGTAATCAAACCGACCAGCCGGACCTCGTCGTCGCTCGACAAGGCTCGGCCGCGAAACGTCGTTTGTTTCCGTGGCGCGATCGACCCGGTCTCCCGCCGGCGCTGCAGCACGCGATAGACCCAGGCCAGACTCACGTCAAACCGCGCGGCCACCGCTGCGGCCGGCATCCCGTTATCGCACGCGCGTACGACCCTTGTCCGGAGATCCAATGAGTACGCGGCCATGGCACCTCCCGACGAGAGAAGTACCACGGCCAGATTCTACGTACAAGTACAAAACGCTCTAGTGCCTGGCGTGCGGGAGGCAGGCCGCCGTTCGGGCGACCACTTGAGAGTTCAGCGGATTCGTTGCGCGATGATCTTCACTCGAGGTTCCAACACTCGGAACGCAGATGTTTCTGTGCCCATTGCTCCTGAGGACAGTCCTCGCAGCGCATCGACAAGTCCACAATCAGGCAGGTGAGAGTACACGACAGGTGACGTCACCGCCCCTGGACCTAAAGTAGTCGGCTGGTGTCCGGATCGCGTCGATTCGTCCATCAGCCCAACATAGCGCGCCTCCGCCGGTGCGGATTCCGAGCCCCTCGATATCCACGTCGAGTGCGCGCATGGTGTGGACGAGCCGCTTCCATTGCTGCCGCTCGTCATGCACATCGACCACGAACGGACAGAGCCGCAACAACTTGAATACGGCGGCGCCGTCTTGCGCCGCGGGCATCGCAAACTGTCCCAATAGGACGGCGCCAGCCGACACCCCGATGAGCGTCGCGCCGGATCGATGCCGTTGGCGAAGCGCGTCTGCCATTCTCGTGCGGCTGAAGACCTTCCATCCTGTTGCGACGTCGCCCCCGGAGAGCAGCACGAGGTCCGCGCTCTCCAGCAGCGCTGCGTCGCGATCGTCAAATGCCGATGACACCATACAGCTGTCGTCAACTCCGAAGCCGCTCATGGCGGCGCGGAAGATCTCGTAGTACTCGACCAGATCGCCGTTCGAAGCACCCACGTATGCGGCAAGCCGCACAGACTCGCGGCCCAACGCCGACCGCACAGCAGCGCGACCCTCTGGCAAGAACAGCAATCGGCTGTCTGCAAGCAGGAGAATCGGCCGCGGCGCAGAGATCATGGATTCCTATTTCTCGACAAACCCCAAATCGGCTGGTACGTGCAGACGCTTCACCGACTCCGCGGTCGGGTAGTACTTTCCAGCTTTGAAGTGGATCGCCCTCCGCTTCTTGAGCTTCGACAGAGCGGAATAGATGACGTTCGAAGACGCCCTGACCCCCGCCCCTTTGAGAGCCTGGACCATCTCAGGACCGCTGACGCCAGCTTGTTGTCGGCCGACGGTGATCGATAGGATTCTGGCGCCAATGGTCGGCGGCGGCCGTCTCGCTGCCGGTGAGCGCCGAGAGGCGGGCTTGGGGTTCGACGGCGTCAGTGCACGCTTGGCGACCTGTTTGCGAGGCGTTGGCCGGTCCGCCGATCGTTCGTACTTCTCGAGCGTCTCCCGAAGCACCAGATAGCGGGTCTGAGCATCTTCGGCCGCCTTCTGCGCCTGAGCCACCTCGACCCTCAGCATCTCCCGGAAGTCCATCGCTTCTCCTTCCTTGGGCCGTGGCCCGTGTTGCATTTCAGCATTACTCGCGAAACAGCGCAAACATGCACAAAACGTAGCACACGTCGTGCGCTTGGCTGGATTGGAGTCTGGGAACGGGGAGGCAGGCATCCCGGCTCTTCGAGCGCGTCGCGTAGACGACCTCGATGCACATGCGGTTGCCGTCAGGCCCGGGCGAGGACGGCAAACCCTTTATCTTATCGTCGGGTGGTCAGGCTACGAGCGGGGGGGAACCGCCCTCATTCAATGTCTCCCACACCCGTGGGCTTGTCGCGTGTGCCATCGCCCAACACATGGTCGTCGGCGTGGACGTCGAGCGGGCTGACCGCGTACGAGATGGCCTGAAGATGGCCGAGTGATTCTTCTCGCCATCGGAAGTGGCAAGGATCCGAAAAGGCCAATGACAAAGCTGCATGCGCTCTTGGAGCAGATGCCGCGGGTCCGCCTGGCCGCGGCAGCCTGTCACGCGCTCTCCCCTCGATTCGTCGCTCGTTCGATACAGCGCGACACGGTTGTGCCCCTGACACCGCTGCGCAGCACACGAGCTGCGAGGTGAAGCGGGGACGACTTCTTGCGAAACGGTCGCTCACCGTTGTCTGCGTGCAGTCTCATGCCATATTGGAGTGGCGCTCTCCGACCAGGCGCTCATGCGACACCTCGAGACTGCGGGTCAAGAGCTCCGTCACTTCAGTGGCGAACACCGACGGATCGGGAAGCTCCGATCCCTCGGCCAGTAGCGCAACGCCCAACAGGAGATCCGCCGCAGCCGCCAAGGCCGGATCCGCCGCGTCCCTCGTGAACCGCTCGTTTAGCCCTTTCACGAGCCGGTGGCTCGCGTTCAGCTCGAGGGTCCGCCTGTGAATTTCCCCTCGGCCTTTCAGAAGCCGTTCGATGTGCGGACTCAGTTCGAATTCGTCACTGGCCAGACAGGCCGGAGAGGACTTCAAGCGTTTGGAGATCCGGACGGCGCGAACGCGCGACTCTAGATGCTTGGCCATGAACTTCAGCAGGCCGTCCAGCGATTTCGCGTGCTCGTTCTCCTCTGTTTCCACGCGCTCGCGATCGACCGCTTGTTCGAGCTCGATCTGACCCTTCGCCGCCGACCGCAGCCGATGTCCATCGAACTCGGTGACCGCTTGAGCGAGCAACTCGTCCACCGGCTCCGTAAAATAGAGGACTTCGTACCCTCTCGCCCGAAGCTCTTCGAGATGCGGCGAATGTTCGATGACCGTCCGTGACTGCCCGCCCAGATAGAAGATGTCTTTCTGTTCCGGTTTCATCCTCGACACGTAATCGGCAAGGCTCGTCAACATCGAGCCGTCGAAAGACGATTCGAACAGGAGCAGCGGCAGGAGGCGCTCCTTGTTGTCGGAATCTTCGCTGACACCCTCTTTCAGCGCGCGGCCGAACTCTTTCCAGAGCGTGAGGTATTTCGTGGAGTCGGTTTCACGCAGCTTGTTGATACTGTCGACAACCTTCCGCGTTAGCCACTTTCGAATGCTGGTGAGGTGATGTGAGTGCTGCAGCATCTGCCGCGACACGTTGAGAGGAAGATCGGCGGCATCGACGACGCCCTTCAGGAACCGCAAGTATCGTGGTAACAGCTCCTGGCAGTTTTCGACGATGAGCATGCGATGCGAGTAGAGCTGCAAACCAAACGAGTAGGCGTGATAGTACAAGTCATACGGCGCATGAGACGGGATGAACAGCAGCGCCGCGTACTCCCAACGCCCTTCTGCCTTGAATGACACGTGCTGGAGCGGCTCGTTCCAATCCTGGGACATGTGCTTGTAAAACTCTTTGTATTCCGCCGGCGTCACCTCTGACTGGGGACGTGTCCAGATCGGCTTCATCGAATTCAGCACCACCGTAGCGGCCACCACGTCCCGAGCTGCCTCGCTCTCCGCCGTGACGTCCTCGGTTGGGCCGACATACACAATCGGGTAGGCGATGAAGTCGGCGTAACGCTTCACGATTTTCGAGAGGACCCACTGGTTGGTGTAGTCCTCGATGCCCCCCTCGATGTCCACGGCCTTCAACGTGAGCGTGACGGACGTTCCTCGTCGAGCGCCGGAGACATCCTGCATGGTGTAGTTGATGTCGCCGGTTGATTCCCAGGACGTGCCGATCTCTTCGCCAGCACGACGGGTGACGAGCGTCACCTTCTCGGCCACCATGAAACACGAATAGAACCCGACACCGAATCTCCCAATCAAGTCCACCATCTGCCCTCGCTCGGCTTGCCCCTCGAGTTGGGCCGTGAACTCCTTGGTGCCCGAACGAGCGATGGTTCCGATGTGCTGCACGACTTCATCTCGCGCCATCCCGATGCCGTTGTCGCGAACGGTGAGGGTGCGGGCGACAGGATCCACTTCGAGTCTGATGTCCAGCGCACTTCCATCGTCCATCAACGTCGAGTCCAGCATCGATTCGAACCGGAACCTATCCAGCGCATCCGACGCGTTCGACACCAGCTCGCGAAGGAAGACCTCCGGGCGTGTGTACAGCGAATGAATCACGAGATCGAGCAGACGACGGGTATCGGCTTTCAACGTGAACGCTTCCATGCGTGCTCCTGTCTAGATCTGTTTGTTCGGTCGCGATGTTACTCCCGTGTCGTTGTCTATCATTCGCTGCCGGTGCACATCGTTCGGTATCTCCAGATACCAGTCACAGCTCCGGCGTCGCACACACTTATCACGACCAGACAACGAGCGACACCGCAACGTTGTCACGTCAGGTCAGTGTGACCAGTGACACGACGCTCGTACAGAGCAGCACGCGCGCGCACAACTCGACCGTCAGCTCTTCCTTGGGACTCCAGGGTCGAGCGACCGGCAATTCAATGCGCAACGCGCGACAAAAATCGACTGTATCTCTCGAAGACTGTGCTACCCTCACTCGGCCTCACTGAAACCTTGCTCGGCGCAATGATGTTGATCGTGCGTCGAGCCGCAGAAGCGTTGTTTCGGCTTCGTCGCGAGGACACCGTGGGCAGTATCGTTGTGACCCTAGGACCGAGCGGGACGTGCAGCGAGTTCGTGCTGCTTCAAAACCTCTCGCGCTTTCCACAGCCTGTTACTGTGAAGCTCTTTCCGTCATACGAGCCGGCTTCTGAAGCCGTGGAAAACGGTGAGGCCGATTTCGTATTGGTCGCGGCGGCGTTTCCCGGCTTGAATGGTCTGGTGTTCGGTCCACGCCACAGGCTTCGCATCGTCGACTGCTTTCTGTCCGATACACCCGAACTTGTCATTGCCACCGGGCTGTCGTGCAGTGACAACCCACGGACAGTGGCCTGCGCGGCCGCGCCGCTTCCGGTGGTCCGCGCGAGATATCCCAATGCGGAGATTGTCACGGCGCTCAGTAATTCCGACGCCGCGCAGCTGGTGCGAAAGGGTATCGCCGACGCCGCCTTCACGACACGGATCGCAGCCCAGGCCGAACGCCTGACACCGATTTCCTCATTTGGCTTCATCTCGATGGGCTGGATCGTCATGGGGCAGCATACGTCAGAGGCGGTCGTATCTGCGGGTCGGTAGTGCCGCCGCGGGGACAACGGGAGATTGACGTGTTGCTTGACGACAAACCGGGTGCGATCGAATCCACGCACATCATACAAGCGCCGGACGCCGAGAAGGTCGAGATGTTTCCGGGGTTCTGGCGGCAGACTCTCGTGCATAACGAGAAGTTGATGCTGTGTCTGTTTACGTGGCGGGCCGGAGCAAACCTTCCAGCCCATTCTCATCCGCACGATCAGGCTGGCTACGTCATCTCTGGAGCCGTGGAGCTGACGGTCGGCAACGAAACCGTCGTCACTCGTGCCGGCTGCTCGTACATCGTGCACTCATGGGAAGTGCACTCGGCACGGGCGCTCGAAGACTCTCTCGTGATCGACGCCTTCTCGCCGGCGCGAACGGAATACGTGGCTCGCTGACGACGCCCGCTGCAGTCGTGGACGCCACGGATTTCGCTCGCACGTTCCGGCTCGACAACCGCGTCGTGGCGATCACCGGTGCCTCGCGCGGAATCGGCCGGGCCACCGCACTCGCCTGTGCAGCAGCGGGTGCGGATGTCGCCGTCTTGGCGCGCGACTTCGCCGCACTGCAGGCGGTCTGCCACGAGATCGAGAACACGTTCCCCAGTCGTGCCGTACCGGTGCGGCTCGACATCAGCCGGTCCGAAGACATCGGTCCGGCCGTCGACTCGGTGCTCCAGACGCTGGGGCGCATTGACGTTCTCGTGAACAATGCCGGGATGAACATTCGCCAGCAATCGTCGGAGACGTGTTCGCTCGACGATTGGGACACGATTTTCAATACCAACGCTCGTGGCACGTTCGCGATCACGCAATTGGCGGCCCGCGACATGGCCACGCGGCAACGCGGCAAGATCGTGAACGTCGGATCCGTTGCCGCCCTCATCGGGCTGCCAGCGGTCCCGGCGTACTCGGCATCGAAGGCGGCCGTGCAGCAGCTGACGCGAGTGCTCGCGGTCGAATGGGCAGCGCGCAACATCCAGGTGAACGCGATCGCACCAGGTTTCGTGGCCACTGAGATGACCGCTGGACTCTGGACCGACGCGGCGTTGAAAGCGCGATACGACTGGGTGCTCAGCCACACACCGCAACGGCGTCTGGGGCAACCGGAGGAGATTGCCGCCGCCATCGTCTTCCTCGCCTCCGCGGCGTCGAACTTCATCACCGGTCATGTTCTCGTCGCAGATGGTGGACTCGTTGCCGGCAGCGAGTGGAGATTCGACGAGTGATCCGCTTCACATCGCACGGCGGGACGGCGGATCGCAGACCAATCAGCGGAACAGTGAAAACGATCGAGTCATCTCACTCATGACATCGTGCGGCCCAAACAGGCCCACACCAATGACGCCAAGCTCCTGAGTACCGCCGTTCCGAATCGCGTCCCGATACTCCGCGTAACTGTTGCTGAGACGCTGTCCGAGACGCGTGAACGCAACGGCTGGCACATCAGCGTCCTTCGCTCGCGTCAGCAGCGTATGAAGCTGCCCTTCCGTCTTCGCGCGAAGCACGACGAGATTGCACGTAATCGCCACATGAAGGTGAGCGTCGACATCTGCGATCGGCGAATCGAATGCGTCGCAGCGCAAGCCGCCCACCAAGAGGCCTGCGACACAGGCCGCCAGTCCCTGGGTAAGGTCAGGATGAAGGACGACTGCGAGACGGCTGACGCCAGTCGGACGGCCCTCCTGCGCACCGGCAATCACACGTGCGCCCGCTGGTCCTGCATTGCGGGGGCTCCGGCCGTCTGGGCATCCGAGAGCGGCGGGGATGACGCGGAACTCGTCTGCGTCTTCCTGGAATCTGCCGGAGAGGTGGCGAAACGGATCATCGACAGTCGGACCAATAGCCCGAGCAGCCGAACACTCGCGAGATCGTCCATTGGCGCACCGCCTCTCCGCCTGATGACGTCCCGACCAGACGCGATTCCATCGACGTACTGCAGCATCGCGGCGAGCGAGCTCGGAACCTTGGCGTACACATGTGGCCCGTGTTCGGTCTGTACTTTCACCTGCGTCCAATCGCTCTGCACCTGAAGAATCTCCGCCGTCCGTTGAGGGACGAGATCGAGCGGCGTGGTGAAATCCGGCGCCTTCCGAACGACGTGCTCTCCCAGCACGCAGCAGTCCACTCCGGTCGATAACAGGAGCCACAACGCCTCACCTGGCGTCTCCACGATCGGCTCTCCCATGATGTTGAGCGACGTGTTGACCAACATCGGCACGCCGGTCTTCTCGAAGAATCGACGAACGACCGCGCACAAGGACGGGTTGGCGGCTGCCGAGAGCGCCTGCACGCGTCCGGTGCCATCCACGTGCGTCACGCCGGGAACCGCCGCTTCGGCCACTGGCGTCACGAATGGGCAGACGTCGAGCATGAACTCAACCGGCTGCCGATGAACGGGCACTGCGAACCACGCGCTCAACTCCTCGCTCAGAACGATCGGCGCGAACGGCCGGAACGACTCTCGAAACTTGATGCGTTCGTTGAGCAGACGCTTCGCATCAGGCAGACGCGGGTCGCACAAGATGCTGCGATGCCCGAGCGCACGCGGGCCGAACTCCGCTCCGCCGTCGTACCACCCGACGATCTGCGATTCGGTCAGCAGCGTTGCCACCGTCTCCGGCAGGTCGGACGCAGGAACTTCCATCACGCCTGGCGTGGCCTGGATGGCGTCACGAATTGCGTCGGACGAGTACACGCGCCCCAGATAGTCCGTGGCGAGCCGTTTGTGTCGTCGCGGCGCACGCAACTGCATCAAACCATAGTACGCAGCCCCGATAGCGGTTCCGCTGTCCTCGGCCGCCGGAATGACGAAGACGTCGTCGAACGGCACGGCCCCCATCAATTTGTGGTTCGCCACGCTGTTGAGAGCCACGCCGCCGGCGTAGCAGCAGGATCGGCTCACGCCCAGACGCCGTACTCGAGCGAACAGGCTCAGGAGGGCATCTTCAAGAGCTTGCTGCGTCGAGGACGCGAGATCCTTGTACTCGTCGGCACGCTCCGGCCAGCGAGCATCGTGCGCGAACCGACCGATCACCCGAGATGTGAAACGAAACTGCTGGCCGTCGATTTCGAAGAACTCGGCTCGGTCGATTGACGGTTGCCCGTAGGGAGCAAGTCCCATCACCTTGCCGGCTTCCATGTAGTCGCCGAACAGTTGGAGCGCCACCGACGAGAACATGTGCCCCAGGCTGGCAAACGGCAGCATCCCGCCCGGCATCATCATGGCCGTTCTGACGTGATGCATATACGGCATGTTCGACAGATGCTTCTCGATTGGAACCACCCCTCGCTCGGAGCACTCGTAGATAGTGATGTGCTCGCTCATCGCCTCTTCGAACGACAACGCGGCCTTTCGCTCGGCCTCGGGCAATTCCCACCCGTATGACCCGGCGCCATCGATGACGACGGTCACGGCGTCGGACAACCCTGAAGTCGCGAACACGCTGACCGCGTGACCCAAGTGGTGCGGTATGCGGTATCGCTGCGTACGCGCACCCGCCGCCGGGCACAGCTTGCACGCGAGCTGAGAGGCGTGGTCCTGTGCGGCATCGCCAATCGAGCACTCGACAACTGCATCCAGCGTCGACTCGGTGATGCCCGCGTACTCGAGGCAATATCGAATCGCCAGAGAGTCCGTGTGCGAATCAATGCGGTCCCTCTTGATCCGTGTGAGGCGCTCTTCCTGAATCGCCACCACTAGCTCATCGCCGTGGAGGAGACACGCTGCGCCATTGTGAAAGCCGGTGCTGACGCCTAGAACCCACGGTGCGGTAGCCATGACTACGTGTGCTCCTCTGCGATCGATTGCAGATGTGAATGTGTCTTCAACTCGTGGACGTCAGGGGAGGCGGCGTGCCCGGGCTCAGTCGTTCTACTTCGGCGGCCAGCTCGCGGGCCGTCCGCTGATCGATCGCGACACCTCGTGCGTCCAGCCAGCGGATGAGGAACTCCTCGGCAACGCGCTCCACGGACGTCGGCGCTGCCGCGGCCACACCCGGTGACACGCGCGCAACCGTGGCCATCGCCTTGATAATCGGGTGTCGAAACACGTCCTGCGGGATGAGCTGCAAGCCCATCTCGCGCAACCGGTTCACGAGCTGGATCGCGACGATGCTGTCGCCGCCCAACTCGAAGAAGTGATCGTCGACGCCCACCTGCGGCACACCCAAGAGCTCGGCCAGCAGTCCGCAAAGAATGACTTCGGTCGGCGTCTGTGGCACCGGCGCGGTTATTGACGGCGCATGAGGAGCAGGCAATCGCCGTCGGTCGATCTTGCCGCTCGGTGTCGTAGGCCATTCCGACACCTCGACGATCGCCGCCGGCACCATATGCGGTGGCAGCCGCTCCACGAGGAGGGCTCGCACTCGACGTCCATCTATCGGCTCCGTCGCCGCACGCACGTATCCGATCAACTGCTTGTGCCCCGGCCGATCCTCCCGAACGATCACCACGGCCTCGCGCCCGGCCACCGCGTCCCGCAGCGCCGCCTGGACTTCACCGAGCTCGATGCGGTGACCCGCGATCTTGACCTGTTCGTCGGCGCGCCCGACGAACAGCAATTGCCCGTCATTGCGCCAGCGAACCAGGTCGCCAGTCCGGTACATCCGCGTTCCTGGCGGGCCGTGCGGGTCCGCGACGAATCGTCCCGCCGTCAGCCCCGGCCGGCCAAGATATCCACGGGCGATGCCGCGGCCTGCGACATACAGCTCACCGACCACGCCGATTGGTACGGGATGCAGTGTCTCGTCGAGTACGCTCACCCGCGTGTTGATGACGGGTGTCCCAATCGGCGCCGGCTCCTCCGTCACAGGCCCGCTGATCGTGGCGCAGACCGTCGTCTCGGTAGGTCCGTAGGCGTTGATGAGCCGCTGGTGGACGGGACGATGGGTCACGACGTCCGGGGGACACACGTCCCCTCCCACGATCAATGTTGCGAGCGGCGCCGCGACTTCGGTTTCCCGGCCGTTCAGGAGTGCCGGCGGCAGCAGCGCGTGCGTCACGGCCTGCCGCTCGATCAGCTCGCGTAGCGCTGTGCCCTGTCGCTGGCTTTCCGCGAGCATGACCAGCGTGCGTCCGGCCAACACGCTCATCGCCATCTCCAGCACGAGCGCGTCGAAGCTCGCCGAGGCAAACTGCAACGCGCGCGCGCCGGGACCGACCGCGAACCGCTCTTCCTCGCTCAGCACGAGGCTGGAGAGCCCGGCGTGCGTGACCACGACGCCCTTCGGAGTTCCCGTCGACCCAGATGTATAGATCACGTACGCCGGGTGCTCGGGTCGTAGTGATCGCCGGCGGTCGGTGACGGGAACGTTTGTCGCAGCAGCAAGCGCCAGGACAGTGTCTGGAGCGTCCATCACCAGCATCGGTGCAGCCGCCGGCAGCGCCGGCGCGCCCGCTGCCACGGTGACCACGCACGTGGGACGAGCGTCGGTAATCATCCACCGCAGCCGTTCGACCGGGTACTCCACATCGAGCGGCAGGTACGCGGCGCCTGTCTGGGCCGTCGCGAGCAGCGCCACGACCAGATCGACAGAGCGAGGCACTGCCACTCCGACTACGGTTTCCGGACCGGCGCCTCCAGCAGCAAGCAGAAGCGCCAGCCGGTTCGCCCGCTCGTCGAGCGCGCGGTAGCTCAGATGCTCGTGCCCATACACGAGTGCCGTTGCCTCGGGCTGTTTGGCGACCTGAGCTTCGAACAACTCGGGCAGCGTCGTTCCCGGCAGTCGTACGACGACTCCGGTACCTACTGCCAGCAGCTCCCGCCGCTCCTCCGTCGTCAGCATCTCCAGCGACCCGACTGGTATGTCTGGATCGACCGCCATCTCGTTCAGCAGAAGACCGAACTGTCGCCCCATTCGCTCGATGCGCGACGAGTCGAAGAGATCGCGGTTGTATAGCCACAGACACTCAATCCGCTGGTCACGCTCGACGGCGTGCATCTCGAGGTCGCACCTCACGAGCAGGAAATCGTCGTCCGCCTCGCCGGACACGATGTTTGCGTTAGGCATCGTCGCCGTCATCGGTTCGACCACGAGACCGGAAAGGCCGGGCGGCGTCATCGGCGCGTTGTGTAACGCGAACCCAACCTGAAAGACTGGCGTGGTATCGAGGTGGCGATCCGGGGCGAGTTCCTCGACGATGCGCTCGAAGGGCACGTCCTGATGGCGGTAGGCCTCGAGCGCCGTGCGCTTGACCTGCTGCAGCAAGTCGCGTACGCGGTCGCCGGCATGCACGCGTGTCCGCATCGCCAGCGAATTGACGAAGAACCCGATGAGCTGCTCGAGGTGCGCATCTTGCCGGTTGGCGATTCCGGTCCCGACCACGATGTCGCGCTGACCGCTGTGTCGCGCCAGCAGCACGGCAAAACCGGCCAGCAACGTCATGAACAGCGTTGCGCTCTCTCTCTGACCGAGGGCCTTCAGCGCCGCCGCCTGATCGGCCGTGAACGTGGTCCTCCATGCCCTCGCGGCAAAGGTCTGGACGAGTGGCCGGGGCCGGTCGGTGGGGAGGTCGAGCCGATCGGGGATGCCGGCCAGTTGCGCGGTCCAATAGGCGAGGCCGCGGGCGAGCACGTCGCCGGCGAGCACGTGCCGCTGCCAGACGGC
>DATDOE010000052.1:0-33912 GCA_035293405.1 Vicinamibacterales bacterium
CGGATGACGAACTGCCCGTGACGCTGCCGGCGATCGTGGAGTTCACCGGGCGCGGCGACTCGCCGCTCGCGCATGTGCCGGAGTTCGTGAACACCACGTGTCCGAAGTGCGGGAGGCCGGCGAAGCGAGAGACGGACACGATGGATACGTTCGTGGACTCGTCCTGGTACTTCTACCGGTTCGCCGATCCGCGCAACGACAAGCTGCCGTGCGATCCCGCCCTCCTGAAGTACTGGCTGCCCGTGGATTTCTACGTTGGCGGCGTCGAGCATGCGATCCTCCACCTGATCTACTCGCGGTTCTTCGCCCGCGTGTTTCGCGACCTCGGCCTGGTGGACCACGATGAGCCGTTCACGCAGCTCCTGACGCAGGGCATGGTGCTGAAGGACGGCGCCGTCATGTCCAAGTCGAAGGGCAACGTCGTCGATCCGGACACGATGCTCCAGAAGTCCGGGGCCGACGCGCTGCGCATGTACGTGATGTTCGTCGCACCACCCGAGAAGGAGATCGAGTGGAACGACGCTGGCCTCGACGGCAGCTACCGATTCCTTGCCCGCGTGTGGCGGATCGTGGACAACTGGAACGAGACGATTGCTGGAAGCGGGATTGCGACTCCCGTGCACGAGTCGCTGAATCAGCCCGAGAAGGCGCTTCGGCGGAAGACGCACGAGACCATCCGGCGGGTGACCGCGGACGTCGAGCAGCGGCAGCAGCTCAACACCGCCGTGTCGGCGCTAATGGAGCTCGTGAACGAGCTCTATTCATTCAGCGAGCACACCGTCACCGGCAGTCCGGCTCACCGCTCGGACGAAGACGTCGAGCACCCCGGCCAGGTCGAGCGCAAAGAAACTGTCATGGTCGTGCGCGAGGCCATCGGGGCACTGGTGCGCATGCTGGCGCCGTTTGCGCCACATACGGCCGAGGAGCTGTGGGAGATGCTCGGGCACGAAGGTGGTTTGGCCGCGGCGAGCTGGCCGGCTTTCGATGCCGAGGTGGCCAAGGCCGACGAGATCACGGTACCAGTGCAGGTCAACGGCAAGGTGCGCGGTCGGTTGACGGTGCCGGCGAACGCATCGGAACAAGAGCTCGAGGCGCTCGCGCTCGCCGATCCGGCGGTGAAGACGCACATCGCGGGCAAGACGGTGAAGAAGGTCGTGGTGGCGAAGGGCCGCCTGGTGTCGATCGTCGTGTCATGAGGACGGCACTGCTGCTCGCGCTGTTGCTCACGAGCTCGGGCTGCGGCTATGCGCTGGCCGGACGCGGCTCGTTCCTGCCCGACTACATCAAGATCGTCGGCATTCCACAGCTCGAGAATCACAGCACGTTCCTGCAGGTCGAGCAGGTCCTCACCGAGAAGATTCGGACCGAGTTCATCGGCCGCGGGAAATACCGCATTGTGGCGGAAGCGTCCGGGTCCGACGCCGTGCTGTCAGGCGAGATCACCGGTATCTCCGCACAGCCGGTCGGATTCAACGAGCAGCAGCTGGCCTCACGCTACCTTTTCACGATGACGATGACGGTGCGGTTGACGGATGCGCGCACCAGCATGGTGCTCTGGTCCAACGACGCGCTGACGTTTCGCGAAGAGACCGAGCTGGCGACGCGAGGCACGACCGCCATCGAGGGCACAGGCTTCATCGACCAGGAGCGCAGTTCATTCGATCGCATCGCCAGCGAGGTGGCTCGCACGGTCGTGACCGCCATCCTCGAGGCATTCTAAGGACCTGTGCCAACGCTGACCTACGCTGTGCTTCGAACGCAGATTGTCTCAGGCGAGACGCTTCCGCTGTACATGCTGGTCGGCGCCGACGACCTCGAGAAGGCCGCGGTGGCCAGTGAGTTCGCCGAGATCGTCGAGGAGGATCTGCGCGCCTTCAACGTCGAGCGTTTGTATGGTGGCGAGATGAAGGTGGACGATCTGGTCGATGCGGCCAGCACGCTGCCGATGATGGCGCCGCGACGGGTGATCGTCATCCACGAGGCCGAGAAGCTGCTCATTCCGAAGCGCGAGAGCAAGGCGGCCGATGAGGAGCAGGAGCGGCTCGAAGCGTTCATCGAAACGCCCCCTGCGCATGCCACGGTCGTGTTCGTGTGCGGCGCGCTCGACATGCGTCGTCGTCTCGTGAAGCGGCTCGCCAGGGATGCGCAGGTCGTTGACTGCGGCACGATCGAGAGCGAGGCCGACGCGGAGCGCTGGGTCAAGGCGCGGGCGGCGCGTGAGCGGGTGAACCTGGAGCCGGCTGCGGCGCGCGCGCTCGTGGAGCGCGCCGGTATCGACATCCGTCGCCTGCGCGCCGGCCTCGAACGGCTGGCGCTCTACTCACTGGGCCAGACGACGATCACTGTGGATGATGTGCGTCAGGCCGTGGTGGCCGGTCCAGAGGCGCAGGCCGACTTCGGGATCGCGAAAGCCGTGTGGCGCAATGACGCGCGTGAGGCGCTCAAGGAGCTGGGCCTGGCGCTGGAATCCGGCGCGGTGCCGGTGATGGTCATGGGTCAGCTGAGGGCAGCGGCGGAGAAGCTGCCGGCGCCACGGCTGGCCGCCGCCATCGACGCGGTGTTTCGCACCGATCTCGCGTTGAAGTCGTCGGGAGGGGATCCGCGGATTCTGCTCGAGCGGCTGGTGGTCGAGCTCTGTGAACAGAAGAGCCGTGTGGCCTTCAGTGGTCGCCGGGTCTAAGAGAACAAGACCCGGCCTACGCGCTGTTACGCCCTCGCTTTGACGAGCCGCGCGGACAGCCGCGACTTGTAGCGACCCGCCGTGTTGCGGTGAATGATGCCTTTGGTCGCCATCTTGTCGACGATCGAGACGGTCTTGCTGAGCGCCTCTTTCGCACCCGAGAGATCCTTCGAGTCGAGCGAAGCGCGGATCGCTTTGAGCGCGGTGCGCAGCTTCGAACGCAGCTGCCGGTTGCGATCGCGGTGCGAGATCATCTGCCGATTCGCCTTCAGGGCGGACTTTGTACGCTTGGCCACAGTGCGGGCGTCCTCTCTCTGTTGAAAAAACTCGGTCCTAGAAAGGGGCTATTGTAGCACGTCGAGCGCGACCTTCCATTGGCCGTTCCGCTCGCGCACCCAGACCCGGACGTAGAATCCAGCCTCGATATTCACGGTCTGCGCGGTGTTGTTCCCGCGCTGCGCCGTCACCGTGGTCGTCGGGGCGATCGTGTAGGTGCCCCACGTATAGCCGAGATCGCCGGATCGGGCCGCTTCTGCGAATTTCGAGTCGGCGCTCGAGACGGCGGGCTGTGAGGCCAGCCACTTCATGGCGGCTGGCTGTCCCACGACAGGAAGCCTGTTCTGGCGATGGAACCGCACGCCGTCGGCGAGGTGGGCGCGGTACGCACGGACCGGGCTCGTGCGGAGCGCGCTGTTCAGGACTTTGTCGGCGGCGCCGAGCGGCGGCATCGAGTCGTCATAGTCGCCCGTGAAGCGGTTGCGGTTCGGCGCTCGCGTGAAGCCGGGTGGAAACGGGACCGCACTCGGCGTCTGGATGCCCACGTCCATCACAACCTTGAACGAGCCGTCACGCTGCCGCTTCCAGATCGACGCGTAGTTGGAGTGGCGAGGTTTGCCGCCCTCACGCGACGCGCGGATGTTCCGCACCGGACCGGTGAGGTAACCCAGCTCACCGTTGCCCGAGATGTCGCCGTAGCGCGGCTCCCAAATCAGTTGCAGATCCTTGGGTGGGTCGGGGTTCTTCGCGACCTGTTCACGTGCCGGGCCGGCCTGTCCTTCATCGAACCCGATCGCGGCGGGCGAGAAGTACTCGAGGAAGGATTGCTTCCATCCGACCACCAGCGCGCGTGCCGCGAACGCGCGCTCGGCCTCGATCATCTGCGTGAGCGCGACAGTCACCGGCTCCGGCGTCTGCCCGGCCACGCCCAGTGTCGCGGCGAGGATGGCGACGCCGGCCCAGATGTACGGGCGGAGCCTTGGAGGCATGAGGTGAATATAAATCAACTCCCAAGTCCCAAACGGCCAACTCCCAAAGAAGAGGGACGGAAAGCGGGACGATTTGAGGATTCCGAGTTGGAAGTTGGGAATCGGGAGTTTGGGAGTTGGCTGGTGAGGCGAAGCCGTCAGCTATCGGCTGATGACGTCAAAGGAGCCGGAGGAGGGGCGTTCGGTGGAGTAGCGCGGGACGGCGCGGCCGTCCACGACCTCGAGCGTCTTGTAGATCATCAGCTTCCGCCGCGATCCGGGTGGCGCGCTGCCGGCCGCCGATCCGACCTTCTTCACGTATTCCCGAGTTTCCTTGAAGGGCGGGACGCGCTTGCCATGACGATCGACGGCGCCCGATCCGGCGTTGTACGCGGCAAGGGCCAGCTCCTCGTTGCCTTGATACTTGTCGAGGAGCAGGCGGAGATAACGCGTGCCGCCGCGGATGTTCTCCTCGGGGTCGTACGGGCGTTGCACGCCCAGCAGACGCGCGGTGTCGGGCATGAGTTGCATCAGGCCCATCGCGCCCTTCGGTGAGAGCGCACGCGGGTTGTAGCCCGACTCGACCTGGATGACCGCCCGGACCAGCTCGGGACGGAGCGAGTGCCTGTTGCAGTGTTCGAGGACGATCGAGTCGTACCGCTCGCGGGCGGAAGGGGATTCCGCCGGTGTGGTCGTGACGTAAGACGGCGCACCCTCGACCTTGTAGACGGCGGTCGGCTTCTCGATCGCTCGATCGGACAGGACCAGCGTGCCGTTGGCGTCGCGCCAGGCATAGATCTGCGCGCCTGCCGCGGCGGGCCAGAGAGATGCCAGGGTAGCGAGGAATAGCCCTCGAGTCAGCATGCGTCTGTCTTGGGTGGTCCTTCCAGTTATCGGCACGAGGCAGGGAAGTGTTAGCGTGGAAGGGCCCAACTGGATGCCGCTGCTCACACTTGACCAGGTCTTCCTCGCCTTCGGCCACCTCCCGTTGCTCGAGCGTGCAGATGTGCGCATCGAGCCGGGCGAACGCCTCGCCCTCATCGGCCGGAACGGCTCGGGGAAGTCCTCCCTGTTGAAGGTGATCTCCGGGGCGATGCTGCCAGACAAGGGCACGGTCTGGCGCGCACCGGGGCTGCGGATCTCGCGTCTGGCGCAGGACGTGTCGGACCTCTCGGCCGCACTGGTGCGCGACGAAGTGGCGGCCGGGCTGCCGGTGCGAGCCGAGGCGGACGCCTGGGAGACCGCCCACAAAGTGGACGAGATCATCTCGCGGCTGTCGCTGCCGGCCGACCGCGCCGTGGCCGACCTGTCCGGCGGATGGAGACGGCGGGTGCTGCTTGGCCGTGCGCTCGTCTCGGATCCCGATTTGCTGCTGCTCGACGAGCCCACCAATCACCTCGACATCGACGCCATCGAATGGCTCGAGGATCATCTGCGCGGGTTCGCCGGCGCGCTGCTCTTCGTCACCCACGACCGCGCGTTTCTCCGACGCCTCGCCTCGCGAATCATCGAGCTCGATCGCGGCGCGCTGACGTCGTGGCCCGGCAGCTACGACAGCTACGTGCAGAAGAAGGCCGCCGCGCTCGAGAACGAAGCGCGCGACCTGGAGCGACTCGATAAGAAGCTGGCCGACGAAGAGGCCTGGCTCCGTCGCGGCATCAAGGCGCGGCGCACGCGCAACGAGGGCCGCGTCCGTGCGCTGATGGCGCTTCGCGCGGAGCGTGCCGCGTACCGCGCCGAGCCAGGTCTGCCCAGGATGGCGATTGGGACAGCGGACGCCCCGGGAAAGCTCGTGTTCGAGAGCGAGGGTGTGAGCAAGTCGTTCGACGGCGTGCCCGTGGTGCAGGACTTCTCAGCGCGGATTCTGCGCGGCGATCGCATCGGCCTGATCGGACCGAATGGATCCGGCAAGACGACGCTGCTGCGGCTCCTGATCGGAGAGCTCCAGCCCGACTCAGGCGAAGTACGGCGCGGCGCGCGCGTGGAGGCCGCCTACTTCGATCAGCAGCGCGAGCAGCTCGACCCCGAGCGGACCGTGGCCGAGAGCGTGAGTGACAGCGATACGGTGACGGTCGCCGGCCAGTCGCGCCACGTGCTCGGCTACCTGGATGACTTCCTGTTCCCGCGGGAACGGGCCCGGTCACCGGTGAAGTCGCTGTCCGGAGGGGAACGCAATCGGCTGTTGCTGGCGCGTCTCTTCGCCAGGCCGGCCAACGTCCTCGTCTTCGATGAGCCGACCAACGACCTCGACCTCGAAACGCTCGAGTTGCTCGAGGAGCTGATCGCCACGTTCGACGGCACCGTGCTCCTCGTCACGCACGACCGTGTGTTCCTGGACAACGTGGTCACCGGGACGTTCGCGTTCGAGGGTCACGGCCGCGTGACGGAGTATGTCGGCGGCTGGGAAGACTACCTTCGGCAACGTCCGGAACGATCCGAACGTTCCGAACGATCCGAACGGTCCGAACGATCCGAACGATCCGAACGGTCCGAACGATCCGAACGATCTCGAAAGAAGACATTCAACGAAGAACGGGAGTACGCGGCGCTGCCTTCCCGTATCGAGGCGCTCGAGGCCGAGCATCGCCATCTGCATGAGGAGACGGCGTCGGCGGGGTTCTATAAGGCCCCCCCCGAACATATCCGCGCCGTGCTCGCGCGTATCGACGAGGTCAGCCAGGAGCTGGAGGTCGCGCTTGGACGCTGGATTGAGCTGGAGGAGCTGGGCAGGTCGTAACTGGTTCTGGCTACACACGCGGACGGCTTTGTGGTGTACAAATTCCCGGGCGCCTGTCGGGCGCGGGTGAGGGGCAATGACAGTGTGGCAACGATGGTTGCGGCAGCCGCAGCGCATCTGGCTGCGGCGGGCGGCGTTTCAGATTCATCTCTGGTCGGGAATTGCGATCGGCCTTTATATTGTGATGCTCAGCATCACCGGCAGCGCGCTCGTGTACCGCAACGAGATGGACCGATACTTTGCGACACCGCGCCCCGTCTTCGATCCGAAAGCGACACGTTTGACGAGCGATCAACTCCGCGCCGCCGCCGAGCGGCAGTACCCCGGCTACACGATCACTCGGGTTGGCGACCGGATTACCCGGCGCAATCCGACGATCGAGATCTGGGCGGAGCGCGGCTCGGAGAAGAAGGAACGCCTGCTCAACCCGTACACCGGCGAAGACCTCGGCGCGTCGGTGACCGATGGCGAATACTTCGTCCTCTGGCTCGCGCGCCTGCACGACGAGCTGCTGTTCGACCGTCCTGGACGGTTCTGGAACGGCATCGGCAGCGCCGTGTGCACGGTGCTGGTCGTGACCGGACTCGTGGTCTGGTGGCCTGGATCCAGCCGGTGGAAGCGCAGCCTCGGGGTGAGATGGACCGCCGGCTGGCGTCGCTTCAACTGGGATCTGCACGGCGCCATCGGATTCTGGCTGTTCCTGTTCATGCTCATGTGGGGCGTCTCCGGCTTCTATCTCGGCGTCCCGGAGCCGTTCTCGAACTTCGTCGACGCGATCTCGAATCCCGATGACTTCCTGGGCGACCGCCCCGGGGATATCGTCTTGTCATGGCTCACGCGCCTGCACTTCGGGCGGTGGCGGAATGCCCCGACCCTCAAAGCGATCTGGGCGATCGTGGGACTCGTGCCGGCCATCATGTTCGTGACCGGCGTCATCATGTGGTGGAACCGCGTGCTGCGTAAGCGGCCGATACGAGAGGTCAACGAGGTGGTCGTCTGATGCGCGTATGGATCGTGCCACAGGACGGTAAGGGCATCGCCGACCTGCGCTGTATCGAGCGTCCCGATCCAAAACCCGGCCCTGGCCAGGTGCTGGTGCGGGTGCGCGCGACGTCGCTCAACTACCGCGACCAGCTGGTGGCCGCTGGTACATACTTCGGCGGCCCGGCGGGCCGCGATCTGATTCCGTTGTCAGACGGTGCGGGCGAGGTGGCCGGCATCGGTGCCGGTGTGACCCGCTTCAAAGTTGGTGACCGTGTCGTGGGCACTTTCTTTCAGAGGACGCCTGAAGGCCCGCCCGCCGCGCTCGGCTCGCCGCTGGACGGGATGCTCGCCGAGCAGGTCGTGTTGTACGAAGACGGCCTGGTTCCGGTGCCGAGCGGCCTCACCAACGAGGAAGCCGCGTGCCTGCCGTGTGCCGGCGTGACGGCGTGGCACGCGCTCTTTCGGGCCGGCCGGCCGCTCAAGGCGGGAGAGACGGTACTGGTCCTGGGCACCGGAGGCGTGTCCATCTTTGCGTTGCAGTTCGCGCATGCCGCTGGTGCTCGCGTCGTGGCGACCTCGTCGAGCGACGACAAGCTCGAGCGCGTGCTGACGATCGGCGCGTCCGATGCGATCAACTACCGGCGAAACCCCGACTGGGACAAAGAGGTGATGCGAATTACGGGCGGGCGCGGTGTCGATTGCGTCGTCGAAGTGGGCGGTGGAGGTACGTTCGCGCGCTCGGTCGGGGCGCTGGCGCATGGCGGCAAGGTGTGCCTCGTCGGCTTCGTGGCCGGTAGAGAGGGTGACACCAGTCCGTTCCCGCTGATGTTCAAGGCTGGGAGTCTTCACGGCATCTTCGTCGGCGATCGCGAGATGTTCGAGGAGATGAACCGGGCGATCGGCGTGACGCACGTCAAGCCGGTCGTGGATCGTGTGTTTCCATTCGACGAGGCGCTGGCGGCGTTCACACATCACGCCTCCGGGAAGTTCGTCGGCAAAGTTGTTATCAATCTATCGTAGTGTCCGGCTTCCCGCCTCCGCCGAAGGCTTCGGCGGGGCAGGTAGCCGGACCGTCGTGCAGCGAGTTTCGAAGGAGCATTTCTATGAATCCGAATCGACGTGAGTTCATCGTGCGGTCATCTCTCGCCGTCGCCGGCGGCGCGCTCGTGCCGGGACGACTGTTTGGGCAGCAGCCGGCTGCCGCGTCCCAGCCGCCTACCGTGCCGGCCTTTGCCGCGGTTCGCCGCAACGTCGGCACATTCACGGCGCGAGGTGGCACGATGGGGTACCTGATTACCCCCGACGCGGTGCTCGTCATCGACAGCCAGTTCGCCGATACCTCCCAGATGTTCCTCGACGGGCTGAAGACTCGCACCCCGCGGAAGATCGACCTGCTGATCAACACCCATCACCATCCGGATCACACCGGCGGCAACAAGACGCTCCAGCCGATGGTCGCCAAGATTGTCGCGCACGAGAACGTGCCTGGGCTCCAGCGCAAGCAGGCGGCGGCGCAAAAGAGCGAGGCGGCGCAGGCCTATGCTGACACCACGTTCACGGACGGCTGGAAGACCGACATCGGCAACGAAGTCGTGTCGGCGAAATACTACGGCCCCGGTCACACGAGCGGAGATGCCGTCCTCTTCCTCGAGCGCGCCAACATCGTCCACATGGGCGATTTGATGTCCCACCAGCGGCATCCGCGTGTCGATCGTCCCTCTGGTGCCTCGATCCGCAACTGGCTCGTGTCGCTCGAGAAGGTCACGAAGGACCACAACGCCGACACGATCTACATCTTCGGCCATTCGAAAGTGGGCTCACCGGTGACCGGTCCCCGAGGGGATCTGCTGGCGCTGCGCGACTATTTCTCCGCGATGCTCGACTACGTGCAGAAGGGCATTGCCGCGGGCAAGTCGGCCGACGAAATCATCAAGGCTGGCCTGCCGCAGTTTGCGGCCAACGAAGGCACGCCCGCGCTGCAGGTGGCATACGATGAGCTGACCGCCAAAGGGTGAGGATCGGCGGACAGAGAGGAACCGTATGACGTCGTGGCTGAGGGCGCTCTGCATGACGGCCGTCGCGCTGGCGGCCGTCGTGCCTGTCGCCAGTGCCCAGGCCGTGAAGTCCGATCAGGAGATCCTGATCGAGATGGAGCGGGCGTGGGACGCGGCCTTTCACCGGCAGGACGCGAAGTTCATCGAGACGGTGCTGGCCCCGGAGTTCATCGCGACCTACGGCGACGGCACTCGCGGCGACAGGGCCAAGGAGCTGAGCCTGGCGGCCGACGTCAGCCAGCAGGTTGACTCGTCGAGGCTCGACGAGTTCACCGTCAAGACGTACGGCAATACGGCGGTCGTGTGGTTCACGCAGCATCTCGTCGGTCCCGTCAAAGGGAAGCCGGTCGAGGTGAACTACAGGTACATCGATGTGTGGGTGAACCGTGACGGCCGCTGGCTCTGCGTGGCGAGTCAGAGCACCAGGGTCAGCGGGAAGTAGTCATCGGGGCTGCCAGTGCCTGAGTTCGAGTCCGTCTTTCGCCGTTTACGGCAGATTCTCCAGCCGCACGCGAAGACGTTGTCGGTGTCTGCCGACACGCCGACCCGTTACTGTCTTGACGCGGCCGTGGGTCCCGCCACGATTCAGGCGTGGGGAGGAAGGCCAAGAGGCCGACGATTCCTGTCGCGTGGGTCGAGATCGGCAAGGGTTACGACGAGGACAACATCTTCTCGATAACCCCTCGGCTCGCCGCGAGCATCTCGCCGATCTTTGACGCATCCTTGCCGCCGGCTTCCGCGAAGTCGGGTCGTCCGCCACCTCCGCCGCCGACGATCGGTGCGAGCTGCTTCACGACCTGTCCGGCCGGGATCCTCTTCGTGAGGTCTGGCGTGACGCCGACGACGATCGAGACCTTTCCGTCGGAGTGGGAGGCGAGGACAACGACGCCACTCTTGATTCGGTCGCGATAGCTATCAACAAGTGCGCGAAGGCTCTCTCTATCGAGATCGCCGACAGGAAGGCGTACCAACTTCCTCCCCTCTCCTATGTCTTCTCCGTCCTCCGGTACGAGGACTGGTCCTGTAATGCTAACGGTCGGGACACCGCCAACGACACCGAGCCGGCCAGATGGTATCGCGAGCTTCATCTTGGCCTGCTGCAACTCTCGGCCAAGCCTCTTGCTGTCCTCTTGCAACCGGGAAACCGATACGACGGCGCCACGAAGCCCTGCCAACGCACCTTCAGTGTCTATGTGGAAGACGGCGTTGCGAAGAGCCTCCAGGGCTGCTCGCAGTTGTTTTTGCTCGGCGATGGTCGCCAGTAGCTCTTCATAGGAGTGCCGTGTGGCTTGAGCCCATTGGACTGCGTGCATGCCCGTGATCGCCTCAATGCGTCGGACACCTGCCGCCACACCGCTTTCAGAAAGAATGAGAAAGGGGCCGATGTCACCGGTCGCCCGAACATGAGTGCCGCCGCACAGCTCCTGGCTGAAGCCGGGAATCGAGACGACGCGCACCTTGGCACCGTACTTCTCGCCGAACAACGCCATTGCGCCGGCTGCTATCGCCTCCTCAGTGTTCCTCGACTCGGTCTGTACGGGCGTGTTCTTCATCACTTGCTCGTTAACGAGCCGTTCGATCTGGATTTGTTGTTCGCGTGTCACCGGGTTGGAGTGGAGGAAGTCGAATCGCAATCGATCAGGCGCGACAAGCGAACCCTTTTGTTTTACTTCTGGCCCGAGTATCGAGCGCAACGCGGCGTGAAGCAAATGTGTAGCAGTGTGATTCCGGCGCGTAGCGTCACGGACTTCTGTCGTTACGTGAGCAATCACGAAGTCTCGCCGTTTCAGCACGTCGCTTACGACGTTCACTGAATGAAGTCGCGGCCACTTGTCGGGTCCCCGGAGTACTCCCGTGACTTGCGCTAGTCCTTTGGCGCCAGAAATTGACCCGATGTCCGAAACTTGACCGCCGGATTCGAGATAAAAAGGAGTTGCCGACAACGCTATGAAGCCGCTCTCCCCGGCCTTGAGGCTCTCGACTTCCTGGTGGCTAGTGTCGAAGAGGCCGACTATTTGTGTTTCCAGCTCAGTCGCATCGTATCCTTGGAAGGAATCGCCGGCCCGGGCTAACTCTTCGGCTTTCCCTTCAAGTGCTTTCCAAACTGCGACATCAGGGGCGACGAACTTGCTGCCGGCGCGCGCCTTCTTGCGCTGGCTCTCCATCGCCTGCTGAAAACCTTCTGAATCGAGCGTCAACCGACGTGACTCAACCATGTCTTCGATAAAGTCTCTGGGAAGTCCGTAGGTGTCATAGAGCTTGAATGCCTCGTCGCCAGAAACCTTGCCCCCTTGAGTCGCTGCGCGACTGAGCACTTCATCAAGACGGGGTAGACCGCTGGCGATTAGCGAGTCGAATCGGCGTTCCTCCTCAAGTACTTTCTGTCTAATTCGATCTCGGCCGGCCGTGAGTTCTGGGTACGCCTGGCCATATTCGTCAACGACCGTGTCGACGAGCAGATGCAACAGAGGCCGCTCGAGTCCAAGTCTCTTACCGTGACGCATAGCACGGCGCATGATCTTGCGAAGAACATAACCGCGCCCTTCGTTTGAAGGAAAAACGTCATCAGCGACAAGAAACGTAGTGGCGCGCATGTGATCCGCCACGACGCGCATAGATGTGTTTACTGCCTCTGGGCCGTCTGTGGCAGCGGGTACATCAAGCCGCACCGTCTGCGTTTCTATCGCTGTCATTGGATAGGAAAGGCCTGCGAGCTCACCAATGCGATCGAGCAGAAGCGCGAACGCATCCGTGTCATAGTTTGACAACTTGCCTTGCAAGACTGCCGTGACGCGTTCGAGGCCCATTCCGGTATCGATCGACAGTGCGGGCAGCGGGTTGAGGGTTCCATCCGGCTGGCGATCGAACTCCATGAAGACGTTGTTCCAGATCTCGACGTAGCGGTCGCAGCTGCACTCGACGCCGCGGCATCCCGTGCCTGCCGCTTCCTCGGCGCACGGCACCTCCGCGCCGCGATGGAAGTAGATCTCCGAGCACCGGCCGCAGGGCCCGGTGTCGCCCATCGTCCAGAAGTTGTCGTCGGAGCCCAGCTCACGGAGGCGGTCGAGAGGCAGGTACTTGCTCCACAGGTCGTACGCCTCGTCATCGCGCGGAATGCCGGACTCGCCACGAAATACGGTGACGAACAGGCGATCCTGTGGAATCTTCCACTCCTCGGTCAGCAACGTCCACGCGAATGGAATGGCCTCTTTCCTGAAGTAGTCACCGAAGGAGAAGTTGCCGAGCATCTCGAAGAACGTGTGATGTCGCAGCGACGGCCCCACGTTCTCGAGGTCGTTGTGCTTGCCGCTGACCCGCATGCACTTCTGCGCGGTCGTGGCCCGCCGGTACTCGCGCGTTTCCTTGCCGAGCAGCGTGTCCTTGAACTGGTTCATGCCGGCGTTCGTGAAGAGCAGCGTCGGGTCGCCGTGAGGCACGAGGGGAGAGCTCGGCACGATCCGGTGGCCGTTCCGTTCGAAGTACTTCAGGAAAGAGGCGCGAATCTCCTTGGAGGTCATTGCTTCTATTGTAGGTCCGGCGACGGCGGGTCTAACCACCTCCGCCAAGGCTACGGTGGTCCGCCGAAGCCAATGGCGAAGGCGGAAGACCCGCCACTACACGCGTCGCTAAAGACCCGCCGCTACCGCAGGCCGCTACGGGCGCAATGGTCGAAGGCGCGCGAGGACGCGATCGGGCTCGAAGCCCTGGGTGACCAGGTAGCGATAGAGACGGCGGAACTCGCGGTCGTCGGCGATGCGGTCGCGACCGCGCAAGCGCTTCTCGAGGGCTGCCGTGAGCAGCGCGTCGGGATCGAGGTCCTGGAAGGTCTCTTCAACGGCGCGAGCGGCAATGGCCGGCGCGATTCCAGCGGCTTCGATCTGCCGCCTGACGCGAGGCTTCCCGCGTCTCCGCACGCTGGTCTCCATGCGAGCGATCATGCCGGCGACGCGCGTGTCGTCGATGCTGCGGTTGGCTTTCAGGCGGGAGATGGCCTCGTCTATGGACGCTGGGTCGTGCTCGCGGCGGACAAGGCGCTGCCGTACCTGCGCCTCGGAGAGCTCACGCCGGGCGAGCATTCTGAGCGCCGCAAGGTAGGCGTCGTTGGACACATGGTGAGTCTACGTAATTCAAAATGCAAAATTCAAAATTCAAAAAAACCCGAGTCGGGCTCTGTTTGCCTTTTGCATCTTGAATTACTTAGTTACCGAAGCGGGTGATCTCCGGGCTCTTCCCTCCGGCCACCTGCCCGGCGCGCGCCATCTGGTCGCGGGCCGTGTCGGCGGTGGTGTGGATGCCCTGGACTTTGAGCTTGAACTCGTCGACGTTGGACGCCCACCGCAGTGCCTCTTCGTACGACACCATGCCCTGCTCGTACAGGCCGAAGACCGACTGATCGAAGGTCTGCATCCCATACTGCGAGGTGCCCTGAGCGATTGCGCCGTGCACGAGGTGCGACTTCTCCTTGTCGAGAATGCAGTCGCGGATGAACGCGGTGCTGATCAGGACCTCGACCGCCGGCACGCGGCCCTTGCCGTCCATCTTCGGGATCAGGCGCTGCGACACGATCGACTTGAGGACGCTGGAGAGCTGGATTCTCACCTGCTTTTGCTGGTGAGGAGGAAACACCGCGATGATGCGATTGATGGTCTCGGTAGCGTCAATCGTGTGGAGCGTCGAGAGCACCAGGTGGCCGGTTTCGGCGGCCAGCAGCGCCGTCTGAATCGTTTCGAAATCGCGCATTTCGCCGACCAGGATGACGTCCGGATCCTGTCGCAGCGCGCTGCGCAGCGCGAGGGCGAAGGAGTTGGTGTCCACGCCGATCTCTCGCTGATTGATGATCGACCGGTTGTCCCGATGCAGATACTCGATCGGGTCCTCGATGGTCATGATGTGGGCGGTGCGAGTGGAGTTGATCTCGTCGACGAGTGCCGCCAGCGTCGTGCTCTTGCCGCTGCCCGTGGTGCCGGTGACGAGCACGAGCCCGCGCTCTTCGGCGGCGATCTTCTTCAGGACCTTCGGCAGCAACAGGTCGTCGACCGTCGCCACGCGCATGGGGATGACGCGAAAGATCATCCCGATCGTGCCGCGCTGCTGGAAGGCGTTGCAGCGGAAACGACCGAGCCCGGCCACGCTGTAGGCGAGGTCGACTTCGTGATTGTCTCTGAACTTGTCCCGGTGGCCGGCGGGAAGGACGGCGGCGGCCATCGTGACCACGTCCTCGTGCTCGAGGCGCCGTTCTTCCGAGGCGGGCAGGAGGGTGCCACGGACCCGCATCATCGGGTAGGTCCCGACCTTGAGATGCAGGTCCGAGGCGCCGTTTTCTACCGCAATCTTCAGGAGGTCGTTGACATGCATCGCCCTCTGGGTATCGGCACTTCTAGGCCTGGGTTGTAGCCGCCTCCCGCGAATACACGGGTTGCAGCCAACCGTGGGTGTCGGGGGCCTCTCCCTTCACGATCTGGAAGAATTTCTGCTGAATCGCCTCGGTCACCGGCCCGCGGCGCCCCCGGCCGACCGTGATCCGGTCCACCGACTTGATCGGCGTGACTTCGACGGCCGTCCCGACGAAGAAGACCTCGTCGGCGATGTAGAGCATTTCACGAGGCAGCGTCTGCTCGCGGACCTCGAATCCCAGGTCTTTCGCCAGGATCACGACCGAGTCGCGTGTGATGCCCGAGAGCACCGAATTCCCGATCGGCGGCGTGTAGATGACGTTCTCACGCACGATGAAGATGTTCTGGCCGCTGCCCTCGCTCAAGTTGCCCTGGGTGTCGAGCGCGATCCCCTCGGCATAGCCGTCCGCGATGGCCTCCATCTTGATCAGTTGGGCATTGGCATAGTTGGCCACGCTCTTCGCCATGGCCGGGGTGGTGTTCGGCGCGTTCCTGGCCCACGTCGAGATCTTCACGTCGAGGCCCTCTTCGATGGCTTCCTTCGTGAAGTAGGCGCCCCATTCCCACAGCATGATCGCCACGTCAACCGGGCACGGATACGGATTCACGCCCAGGGAGTCATAGCCGCGATAGACGAGCGGGCGGATGTAGCACGCCTGGAACTTGTTGACCCGAATCAGGCTCAGGACCGCGTCGGTGATCGCCTGCTGATCGTACGGGACCTCCATGCGATAGATCCGGGCGGAGTCCATGAGGCGGCGGATGTGCGCGTCCAGCCGGAAGCAGGCGGGACCCTGCTTCGTGCTATAGCAGCGTGCGCCTTCGAACACCGCGCTCCCGTAGTGAACGACGTGGGAGGCGACGTGAATCTTCGCGTCCGCCCACTCCACGAGCTGTCCGTTCATCCAGATCTTGCCGGTCCCCGGGAAAGACATATCAACGCTCCTTCGAACTCAACTCCCAATCCCCTGACGCTGGCGCCAACTCCCAACTCCCAATTTCAGATCCCAACTCCGACCCCCAACTCAGAGGTTGACCGTTTGGGAGTTGGCCGTTTGGGGGTTGGGAGTTGACTGCCTCAGATCGTACACGGGTTTCCGGGAAATGCCCAATGTCAGCAGGACATCGGGCTCAGAGGGGGCGGGGTCCGGCCACGTGAGGTACTCGCGTTCGTGTGCACGGATCTGCTTGTAGCGATCGAACACCTGGCGGGCGCTTTCGAGGCCGACGACCGAACGCCACGTCGTGCCGCGGAAGGTGTGCGCCAGCATCTTGCGGGCGTTCCGGACGATGAAGCCGGGGTAGAGACGAAGGGCGGCGGGGATGTGGCGGACCTTCATCCAGCGATCGGCGCGCCAGCGGAGAAACTCGATCTCGTGCGCGTCCAGGTGCGTGCTGCGCGTCACCGCCGACGTGCCGTCGTACTCCTCGACCCGCGTGTTGACGATCAGGCCGCGCTCGCGGAAGTCCTTCGTCATCGGCGTGCCGGGGTATGGTGTCGGGTGCTGGATATAGGGCCAGTCCACGTACTTCCTGGCAAACGTCAGGTTGGCGTCGATGGCCGCCCGCGTGTCGTCCGGGTTGCCCACAATCAGCCCGCCGACGACGAACATGCCGTGACGATGCAGCACCTCGATGGCCGCCATCGTGGTGTTCTGCCGCCCGGCGCCGGACCCGCGCCGGCTGTTCTTCGCGGTTGCCTTCAGGAACGCGAGGTCGTCCTCGAGGATGTTCTCGATGCCCAGAAACACGTAGCGGAAGCCCGCCTGCCGCATGAGCGGCGCGAGCGTCTCGCCGTGCTGCGCGATCGACGCCGTCATCCCTTGCACCAGGTAGTGGAGGTCGTGGAGACCGGCGTCTACGATCGCGCGGCAGAGCGCTTCGAGCCGCGGCACGTCGATGGTGATGTTGTCGTCGACGATGAAGATGGCGCGAGCGCCGCGATCGCGGGCATCGCGGATGTCGTCGATCACCCGATCGATCGGCAGGCGATGGAAATTGCGCCCGCGCATCTCGATGATCGAGCAGAAGCTGCAGTCGAACGTGCAGCCGCGCGACGTCTCGATGACGTCGATTGGCCGCCCCATGTACGTGTAGCCGGAGAGCACTCGCCCGTCGCGCCGCGGCGGCTTGACCTCGCCCCGATCCAGTGACGAAGCCGGTCGCGGCAGGTTGCGCTGCATGCCGTCCGACGTGCGAAACCAGAGTCCGTCGATGCTGGCGAGAGGGCGCTGACCGTCCAGCGCTCGAACGAGCTCGCGGAAGGTGATGTCGCCCTCACCGCGCACGATGAAGTCGATGCCCAGCGCGGGATGCGTCCACGCCTCGGGCGCCAGCGACGGGTCGTATCCACCGACCGCCACACGCACGTCCGGCTTGAGGGACTTCATCAGCGAGATGATCCGGCGCGCGGTGCTGCGCTGGAACGTCATCACGGACAGTCCGACGAGGTCTGGCTGCAGGGAGTGCATCAAGTCCGAGACGGTGGCTTGGACAGACGACTGCGCGAGGACGAGATCGGCGATGGCGACCTGGTGATGGGCGTCGACGTTGCCGGCCAGCGAGGCCAGAGCGCCGTTGGGCATGCGGACCGCGAGCGTTGGCGTGTGCTCGAACGAGTCCGGCATGGAGAGCAGGAGAATCTTCATGAGGGAATTATGAACCTGATCCACCAGTTCCACGGTCCAGGTTCCACGGTCCGAGTTCGTGTTCCAGGTTCGGTTCCGCGTTACTGTGCTTCTCCACAGAAAGGACACTTCGCCGTGCGCGCCTGAAGGGGCTTCCGGCAGTGCCAGCAGAAGCGGGCCTGCGGCGCCTCGCGCGCCTTGAGACGCGACTGGATGTCCGACACGTTTTCGTCGGCCGTCGCCGCTCCGGTCGCGCCGCTCCTCACCGCCCGGCGGGGCGCCGGCGCGCGTGCCGCGAGCACGTCGTTCAGCACGTCCGCCGCGCGCTGATAGCGGGCCGTCGGATCCGGCGCCATCGCCCGCAGGACGATGTCGTTGATCGCCTTGGGGATCTTGGGGTTCTTCAGCCGTGGGGCGGTGACGAGCTCGCCGCGCGACAGCCGCGCGAGATCGGCCGGGGCCGGCGTGTCGTAAGGCAGCGACCCGGTCAGCATCTGATACATCGTCACGCCGACAGAGTAGATATCGCTGGCGAAGACGGCCTTCCCCTGAAACTGTTCCGGCGCCATGTAGGGCGGGCTGCCAATCACGGTCGTCCCGTGGGCGGCGATCTCGAGGAACCGCGAGGTGCCGAAGTCGGTGACCTTCAGCATGCCGGACTCGGAGACGAGCATGTTGCCCGGCCGGAGATCGCGATGCAGGATGCCGGCGCGGTGCGCGTGATCGACGGCGTTGCAGATCTGGCAGCTGAAGTCCAGCGCGCGCGTCACGTCGAACGCGCCCTCGCGCATGATCAGATGCTCGAGCGTGTCCCCCTGCACGTACTCCATCACGATGAAGAAGATCCCCTCTTCCTTCTCGGCGGTGAGCACCGTGACGATGTTGGGGTGGCTCATCGAGGCGAGGAGCCGGGGCTCTTTCAGCAGCTCGCTGAAGTCGAGGTTCTGCTTGTGCGGGACCTTGAGCGCGACTTTCTTGTCGATCCAGGTGTCTTCGGCGAGGTACACGCTGCCGAAGCCGCCACTCCCGAGGGAAGACAGGATGCGGTACTTACCGATGACTTGACCGCGGAAGAACATCAGGGATGGGGGGAGTATAACAGGCTTGGTTCGTGGTTCTTGGTTCTTGGTGGGATCGTAGCGCGCCGGCTTCAGCCCCGCGCGTGAACGCACTCTGACTACTCGCAGCGCAGCACCACCATCGGGTCGACGGTCGCCGCGCGTTTGGCTGGGATCAATGCCGCGAGCCCGGCGACCACGGCAAGCAACACAGGCGCACCGATGAACGTGGCCGGATCGAGAGGCGTGATGCCGAACAGCATCGTCTCCAGGTAACGCGTGACGGCCGCCGCCGCCGCGAGGCCGACGGCCACGCCAGAGATCGTCCAGAGGATCGTCTGACGAAGCGCCAGGCGCAGGATGTCGTGCCGCTGCGCTCCAAGGGCCATGCGAATTCCAATCTCGGCGCGCCGCTGCGCGACGCCATACGCCGTGACGCCGTACAGCCCAATCATGGCGAGAAGCAGGGCCAAGACTCCGAAGAATCCCGATAGCCAGGCAACGAGGCGCTCCTGCTGACGTGCCGCGTCGATCTGATACGCGAGCGGCCGGAAGCTGAACGCGAGATTACGATCCGTTCCCATCAACGCGCCCGCGACGCTGCGCGCAAGCAGCCCGGGAGATCCCGATGCTGCGCGGATGCTGAGGTTGATGGCGGCCGGGAATATTCCGGGCTGGCAATCACACTGCGCAAGCGGCTCGTAGAGCGTCGGCATGGCTCCGTAACGCAGCGACTGGTCCACAGCATTTCCCACAACGCCGACGACGGTTCTGCGTACCCGACGGTCGCCTGTCAGGATCGGGTCATTGAAGACGTCACTGTTCACAGCCTGGCGACCGGGGAAGAACTTCCGAACGAACGCCTCGTTCGCAACAACGACCCGCGAGGCGCCGGCGGCGTCGCGCTCGTTGATGACTCGGCCGGCGCGAACGGCCATCCCGTATGCTTCAAACCAGCCGGGGGTCACGTAGTTGACGATCACCCGGCGCTCCTGTTGAGGGAGATCGAGACCGTCTGGTGCTGAGAAGTCAGCGACCAGCGTCGGACTGCGATTGCCTGGCGTGTTGAGGGAGGCAGCGGCGTAGGCCACCCCAGGAAGTGCCCCGACGGCGTTGGCAAGGCGCTGATAGAAGTTCAAACGGTTTCCCGGGTCGACCTGGGTTCGGCTGATGTCGACGTCGACCACCAGCACCTGGTCGCTCTCGAATCCGAGCGGCACGACAGCAAGGCGCTCGAAGGTCCGGACGAAGAGCCCGGCGGCAACAAGGAGTACGAGGGACAGCGCAACCTGGCCGATCACCAGACCACCGCGCAAGCGGACGCCGCCACCGTGACTGCGGCTGCGGGCGGAGAAGGACTCCTTCGCGACCGCGCCCGCCACGGCGCGGGATGCGTGGATTGCTGGAGCCGTGCCGAACACCACCGCCGTTGCGACTGCAATTGCGGCGGTAAACGCCACGACGCGCCAGTCGAGCGACACGTCCAGAACGACTCGATCGAACCAGGTGGACAACTGCGCCACGAGCGCGCGGCTTCCCCAGTTGGCGAACACCATGCCTGCGCCTGCACCGAGACCCGAGAGGAGAAGGCTCTCGATGAGCATCTGCTGCGCCAGACGCCAGCGCGACGCACCCAGCGCAAGACGAACGCTCGACTCATGTCGCCGAGCGGTGGTGCGGGCGAGGAAGAGGTTGGCGATGTTGGCGCACGCGATGATCAGAACCAGCAGGGCGATCACGAGGACGGTCATCAGAGGTCGAGCGTACTGGCGACGCAGCTCTGAGGTGCCGGTGGAGGCGGGCGTCAGGGTAAACGGGTCCTTCAGGAGGCCGTCTTGAACCGGTCCCCATATCCCGTTCGATGGCATCCCAGCTTGGATGATCTCCTCCTGCATGCTGCGGAGCAGATCGGTCGTCGCCGCGAGCGATTGGTCCGGTTTCAGGCGCAGCATGACCGCGAGGTACGACCGGCCCTCGGGCTTCCCCCACGCGTCCTCCTTGAGCACGACCGGGGCTGACCCGAACGGCAAGGCCATGTCGAATGCACGACCCACTTCGGGGCCGAGGAACGCAGGCGGCGTCACACCGACGATCGTCACCGGAACACGATTGACTGTGATGGACCGTCCCACCGTGTCGCCAGCCCCACCGAAACGACGTTGCCAGAAGCCGTAGCTGATGACCGCGACCTGGCTGTCGGGACTGTCGAGGGTGTCCTCTGGAGGCGCGAACGTGCGGCCGATCATCGGCGGCACGCCCAGGCGCTCGAAGAAGTTTCCGCTGACGAACAGGCCGTCAACCGGCTCGGTTTCGCCGCCCTGTGCCAGATCGAATCGCTGCGGGAAGACGGTCCACGCGATGGCGTCGCTGAAGGCGTCCTTTCGCTGCCGGATCTGATCCCAGATTGGGTAGTTCCACCCTGACGGAAATCCCTGTTCGACCGCGGACTTCGTCGACAAGATCGCCAACTGTTCGGGGGCGGTCACGGGCAGGGCTCGAAGCAAGAGTCCGTTGACCACGCTGAAGATGGCTGAATTGGCGCCGATGCCAAGGGCGAGGGTGAGGATCGCGACCGCCGCAAACCCACGCGAACGGCGCAGGCCACGGAATGCGTAGCGCAGGTCTTGCCAGACGCTCTCGACGTGCGACTCCCAGCCGGCGTCGCGCACGTCGTCCTTGACGGCTTCCGTGCTGCCCATCTCGACCCGCGCGGCGCGGATCGCGTCCTCGCGGCTCATGCCGGCCGCAATCTTCCGGTCGACGGACGCGTTGTGGTACGCGCGCAGCTCTTCGTCGAGCTCCTGCTCCACGCGTCTCCTCTGGAACAGGGCTCGGAGCCCCTCGACAGCGGCCGTGAGCACGCGCATCAGATTTCGCCGAGCGAGGCGCGCATGATTCGCGCGATGGCGGCGGTCTGTGCCTCCCAGTCGCGAGTCGCACGTACGAGCTTGCCGCGTCCGGCCGGGGTCAGTGCGTAATACTTCGCGCGCCGGTTGTTCTCGGTGTCCCGCCACTCGGCTTTGACCAGCCCGTCACGCTCCAACCGCCGGAAGGCGGGGAAGAGCGACCCGGCGTTGACCTGGAAGACGCCCTTGCTGATCTGCTCGAGCCGGACGCCGATGCCGTAGCCGTGCATCGGCTCGAGCGCCAGCGTTTTCAGGATGAGCATGTCGAGCGTGCCCTGAACGAGCCCGCTCTGTTTATCTGCCGTGCCCACGCCGTCCTCCTCTCATCTAGTCCATCTAGAGCAGAGGATACTCCAGTCATCTAGATTGTCAAGAGGAGGCACCCGACGGGCACATCCTTTCGGATGTGCCTGTCCGAGGGTTGTCCTACGGGCGCGCGTATTGATCGATGATCCGGCCGATCGCGCGGCGGCAGACGCGGCAGAAGCCGACCGGGTCCCGGGTGAACATGATGCAGTCGGCTTCGGGCCGATACAGGCCCCTGGCCTCGTAACTGGCGCCTTCGAACGCGCCGACCGTGCCCGAGTACTTCATCGACGACAGCAACTTCGAGTCCGACGCCAACTGATCGCGGAAGTGCTTGTCGACCTCGGCCTCTGGCACCTTCTTCGCCAGCAACGCGCGCCGCCGGGCCTGGGCTTCACGGCTCATGGTCTCGTAGGCCTCCTTGTCCCAAGGCGTCGGCAGAGGAGTGCCCGGCTCAACCAGGTCGCGCCATTTGAGACGCTGCACGTCATGAAGGGCGGTGACGTTGGGCTCCCATGGCTCGGGGTGCTCAGCGGCGCCGGTCTGGTAGGCGACGTCGGACGTGTAGTACTCGTCGGCCAGCCCCGCGAAGTGATGGCCGAACTCATGGACGAAGACGTACTCCGCAAACCCCGTGTCCACCGATGTAGTCGCCTGGTCGTTGAAGATGCCGCCGCCGCCGTACTGCGCCTCGTTGACCAGGATCTCGATGAACTCGTAGGGCGCTGAGGCCGCCGCATCGCGCAGGGCGCGATTGTCGAGCGTCAGCACATACCGCTCCGAATCGAAGATGTTGTACTCGGCCGAGATCGGCGTGCGGCGGAACGAGCCGACGTGCGGACGGTTGACTCCCGGCTGGGGAGACACCAGATCGAGGCCGCGCACGTTGAAGTCGCTCTTGCGGCTCTTGAAGGGCTCGGTGGCAAACAGCGTGTTGACCAAACGCGTGGCGTCGGCATGAAACTTCGGCATCTGCGCGGCGGTGTACCCCTCGCTGATCAGCAGGATGTCAACCTTCTGCGCGGCAGGGCCGCTCTCGAACACGGTCCACACGGTCCCGGCTTTCGGAGGATCGGCTCGATTCACGAAGCGCGAGTCGGGATCGACGGACGTGGACCAGAGCTCGTGGAAGCTGTTATCGCGTTCGCGCTTCTTCAGCACCACCTGCACCGGCGCCTTCGGCCACGGGAATCGGAGCGACTCACTGAACGTCCTATGCAGGCTCTTGTACTCCGCGGTCGTTTCCCACTCGCCGTAGACCGACGCGAACCCGCGCGAGTAGATCGTCCGGTTGGTCGCGCGATCGATGACCTCGAACAGGTACTTGCCAAGGTTGAGATCGTCAACCAGGCGAGAGCGGCTGCCCGGCCAGAGGCCGTCGGACACGACGCGGTCGAGGGCGACGATTTCCTGTCCGAGTCCCCCGGAATGGAAATAGTCCACACGCATCGTCCCGCCCGTGAAGTACGTATCGAAGACCGACGTCTGCGTGGATGGCGCGGCCACAGTCAGGACGAGCGCGGTGACCAGGACCGCGACGAAAGAAGCGCTTCGCATGATCGGCATTGTAGCGGGGATAATTGGCGTCGTGAACGCGCGGTTCTACGTGCCGGATGCGACCTCGGCGGGCGATCTCGCCACTCTGCCCCACGACGAGGCTCAACACCTGACCCGCGTGCTGCGTTTGAAGACCGGTGATTCGGTGCGCGTGTTCAACGGGCGCGGCGGCGAGTTCAACGCGACCGTTGAATCGGCGGTGAAAGAGGATGTGCGAGTCAGGGTCGGTTCTGTCCTCGAGACGGCTGTTGAAGCGCGGGTCGCCGTCACGCTCGCTCAGGCCGTGCTCAAGGGCGACAAAATGGACGATGTGGTGCGGGATGCCGTGATGATGGGCGTCGTAGCCATTCAACCGATCGTCACCGCGCGGAGTGAGGTATCACTGGCGGCACTCGAACGCGGACGCCGTCGCGACCGGTGGGAGCGCATCGCCATCTCGTCGGCCAAACAATGCGGCCGCGCTGTCGTTCCGATGATCCTCGAGCCGAGGCCGCTCGAATCGTTCGAGGGCGCCGTGCCGGCGCCGGTACTGATGCTGGTCGAACCAGGCGCGGCATCGGGCGCCACGGCCCTTGGCGATCTCGATCTGCCGGTGCCGGATGCGGCCACGGTGATTGTCGGGCCCGAAGGCGGGTGGACGCTTGAGGAGCTCGATGCTGTGTCGCGCTTCGGCCGGCTGATCACGCTCGGCGGCCGGACGCTGCGCGCTGACGCGATGGCCGTGATCGCCCTCGCCGCGCTGTTTGCGAAGTGGCGGGAGTTTTAGGACGCGATCGAGACTGAGCGAGCCGCGGGTCGGGCCTCGGTCTCGGTCGAGCGAAAGAGCAGCGCGAACAGGACGAGCACCGCGGCAGCGCCCGCTGCAGGCACCAGCCAGATTCGGTCCCATGCATGACCGCCGCTGACGCTGAAGGCATCCACCACGCGACCCGATGCCCATGAGCCGATGAACATCCCAACCCCGAGCGTGACGAAGGCGATCAGGCCCTGCGCCGCGGCGCGCAGGTCGGCGGGCGCCTTGCGATCGACGTAGATCTGTCCCGTGACGAAGAAGAAGTCGTAGCAGATGCCGTGGAGGAGGATGCCGGCGTAGAGCATCCACACCATCGAGCCGGCGTTCCCATAGGCGAAGAGCACGTAACGGGCCGTCCATGCCGCCATGCTGACGAGGAGCATGTACTTCACGCCAAGGCGCGTGAAGAACCACGGCATGACCAGCATGAAGCCGATCTCGGACATCTGGCCCAGCGTCATTTTCCCGGCCGCGTTGCTGACCTGCAGCTCGTTGAGAAACAGGTTGGCGAACGCATAGTAGAACTGCAGCGGGATGCAGACCAGGAACGAGCCGAGCACGAACACGGCGAACGAACGCTCGCGAACGAGCTTCAGCGCGTCGAGGCCCAGCACATCAGACAGCGTCGCGCCTCGTCCAACCCTCGGCGGCGTATGCGGCAGCGCGAGGCAGAACAGGCCGAGCACCAGGGAGCCGCCAGCGGCGATGCGCATCGGCACCGCGGTCGCCTCCAGGCCGAGCGTGCCGATCACCAGGCCGGCCACGATCCAGCCAATCGTGCCGAGAACGCGTATGGGAGGAAACTCGCGTCCCGGATCCTTCATCTGATGGAAGGACAGCGAGTTGCTGAGCGCGAGCGTGGGCATGTAGCACAAGGCGTAGCCGAGCAGCACCGCGTAGAACGGACCGAACGAGCTCAACGTCGAGGCGTAGAACAGAATCACGCCGCCAAGGATATGGAGTGCCGCGAGGATGCGCTCGGTGGCGAGGATCCGGTCGGCGATCATGCCGACGAAGAACGGCGAGATCATCGCCGCCAGCGCCGTGGTCCCGGCCACGAGACCGATCTGCTCGCCGGAAAAACCGAGCGTCTGTCCCAGCCAGGTTCCGAGCGTGACCGACCACGCGCCCCACACGAAGTATTGCAGGAACATCAACGCCGAGAGCTTGATGCGAACGGCGAGCGACATCATCGCGCGGCCCCGACCGAGGCCTGGAGCTGCACCTGTGTCCACACGCCGCCCCGCCGATGGCTGTCGAGGATCGAGTCCACGAGGCAGGCCGCGAGGTAGCCGTCCTCGAAGGTCGGAAACGATGGGCGGGTACCGCCGCGGACGCCGCCCGCGACGATGTACGTGTAGATGTCGTGAATCACGTTGCGAAACGCGTCGCTCCACGCTTCCTGATGGCCGCCCGGCAGATGGGCATACGGGCGCGCGTCCGGCCCCAGCAGCGAGGGGTCCTTCAGCAGCATCTGATTGGCCTCGTTGCGTCGTCCGATCCAGAGCTCGTTCTGCCGCTCCTGGTGCCAGCGCAGCGATCCGCGCAGGCCGTTGATCTCGAACCACAGGTCGTTTTTGTGGCCGGCGCAGACCTGGCCCACCGTGAAGCAGCCCTTCATGCCGTTGTCGAAGCGGACGAGAACCGTGGCCAGATCTTCGCTGTGGATCTCCACGGGCTCGCGCTGACCACTCGCGCCGGCAAACGCCTCGGCCGACTGCACTGGCTTGAGGCGCGTGGCGACGACCGTCGTGAGGTCGGCGAGGACCTCGGCGATGCGGCGGCCGGTGACGTGCTGGACCAGGTCGCACCAATGGGTGCCGATGTCGCCGACTGCGGAGCTCGGCCCGCCCTTCTCCGGATCGAGACGCCAGGAGAAGTCGGTTGGCTCGATCAACCAGTCCTGGAGATAGTTGCCGTGCACGAAGTGCACGCGGCCGAGCTCGCCGGCGGCAATCATCGCGCGGGCCTGCTGCACGAGCGGGTTGCCGCGGTAGTTGAAGGTGACCGCGTGGACGACACCCGCCCGGGTCGCGGCGTCCAGCAGCGCGCGTCCCTCGGCGGCGTTCATCGCGAGCGGCTTGTCGGAGATCACATGCTTGCCGTGGGCGAGCGCCGCGGTGATGACCGGTGCGTGCAGGTAGTTGGGCGTCGTGTTGTGTACGACGTGGACGTCCGGGTCGCGCGCGAGCGCCTCGTAGCTGCCGTACGACTTTGGCACGCCCAACGCGTCGGCCTTTCGCCGTGCGGACTCTTCGGTGCTGCCAGCCACGGCGACGACATCGACGAACCCGAGCCGCCTCACGGCATCGATGTGCTGCGCGCCCACGAAGCCGGGGCCGACGAGGCCCATGCCGAGTCGCGCGCGCGCTGGGCTGGTCATGCCAGCGCCTGTGTCGCGAACTCGTAGCAGCGCTTCACTTCATCGACCGCGCCGGCCGTGCCTCGATGCTCGTATTCGATGTACGCACGAATCGGCCATTTCTCGCGCTTCAAGAGCTGCAGGACCTCGCGGATTGGCGTGTCCCCGGCGCCCCACGGGACGTTGTCGCCCTGGTTCTTCTTCCGGTCCTTGATGTGGAGGTTGGTGACGGTGTCGTGGTGTTCCTTGAGATACGAGACCGGATCGTAGTTCGCCGCCGTGAAGTGGCCGATGTCGAGATTGACCTTGAAGTACCTGGACAGCGTGCGCGCGGCCTCGAAGCTCTCGGGTCGCGCGAACTCGTTAGGGTCCTCGGTTCGCGAGTGGTTGTGCATCGCCACGACCATCCGGTGCTTCTCGGCGAACGGCGCAATGCGTTTGGCCGATTCGAGAGTGGCGGACGCCGTGATGATCTCCGCCCCCAGCGCCTGTGCCATCTCGAAGCCGCGATTGATCTCCTCGTCGGTGAACCGGTTGTCGGGGCTGTAGTTGAAGGCCCAGATTCTGAGACCGGCCGCCTCGAACTTCCGGCGGATGGCCTGGAAGTGATCGAGCGGCGTCTCGAGCCGCCATTTGCGGAGATCCTCGCGTACCTTCCGCGCTTCTTCGGGCGTCGTGCGTCTGCTGCCGAACGGAGAAGCCGGCTCAATCTCCGGCGACCAGAGCTCGCACTCGACGAGACCGCACGCTCGCATGGCCGCGATCAGCGGGTCGACCAGATCGCCGCCGGGGGTACGTGGCAACTCGCGGAAGGAATACGTCTGGACCCCGAGCCGCACCCCGGCAACTGTCTGAGCCCGGGCCAGTGCCGGCAGCGCAAGGCTCGATAGCGTCAGGACGCCGAATTCACGTCGCGTATACATAAATGGCCCTCGCTAAACCACGGAGATCACGAAGGTCGCGAAGAACACGAAACCAAATTGGCTCTTCGTGTCCTTCGAGGTCTTCGTGCCTTCGTGGTTAGTACAGCGCAAACGAATACAGCGTGTCACCGGCGGCCACGAGGACGTGTTGGCGTCCGCCCACCAGATACGTCTCCGGCGCGTTGGTGACGTTCCCAATGCGCGAGTGCCACAGGGTCTTGCCGTTGGCCGGGTCGAATGCGATGAAGTTGCCGGACACGTCGCCTCCGAAGAGCAGCCTGCCTGCCGTGACGAGGAGCCCGGGACCGCCGCGCGCGTCGTTGGTCGCGGTCCTGAACTTGTGCTTCCAAACCGTCTTGCCTGTCTTGTAGTCGATGGCGGTGATGTAGCTGCCCACGCCGCCGAGCCCGACTTCCTCCTTCCCGCCAAGGCCCATCGCGCCGCGTGGGTCCAGCTCGGTCAGGTAGTACATCGCGTAGTTCTCAGCCGTCGGCACGTAGAGCAGGCCCGTCTCCGGGCTGAACGCCTGCGGAGGCCAGTTCGTGGCGCCGCCGTTGTTCGACGACACCAGCGCGCCGCCGACGTGGTGGTCCTTCTCCGGGATGCGAACGGGTTGACCTTTCTCGTTCAGCCCTTTCGCCCAGTTCACGGTGTCGGAGTAGGTGCTCGTGACCAGCCGCTCACCCGTCCGCCGATCGAGCGTGAAGTAGTAGCCGTTGCGGCTCGCGGTCACGACCAGCTTGCGGGGCCGGCCGTTGAACGTGCCGTCCACGAGCACCGGCGTCTGCGCGGAATCCCAGTCGTGCATCTCGTGCGGCGAGGTCTGGAAGTACCACGCCATCTTGCCGGTGTCGACGTTCACCGCGACGATGGCGCATGTGTACAGGTTGTCGCCGTCGCCGCGCGGCGCCGACATGTAGGCCGGTGTAGGGTTGCCCGTGCCGAAAATATAGAGACGCGTCTCCGGATCGTATGCGCCGGGCAGCCACGGGTGGCCGCCGCCGTTCCGCGCCGCGTCGAGGTTCTTCCACGACTCGAGTCCGGGATCGCCGGGATTCATCGGGACGGAATAGAACTTCCACTGCAAATCGCCGGACTCTGGCTCGAACGACTGCAGGAATCCGGGTGAGTCCAGGTCGTTGCCCGAACCGACGATGATGTGGTTGTCCACGACGACAGGGGCGGAGGTCAGGAAGTACTGCTGATTGAAGTTGGCGATTTCTTTGTGCCAGCGTTCCAGGCCGGTTCGCGCGTCGAGCGAGACCAGGTAGTCGTCCGGTGTGACGAAGAAGAGGTAGTTCCTCCACAACGCGGCGCCGCGATTGCCGATGTGTGTGCCGCCCCTGGTTCGCCAGAAGTAGCGCCAGAGCACGTGGCCGTCGTGTGCGTCGATCGCCCAGACGTTGTCGGGCGCGGTCACATAGAGCACGCCGTTGACCGAGAGGATGGAGCCCTTGACCGTGGTGCCTCCGACGAACTCGTTGTCGCCGACGCCGCCGACAATCGTTTCCGGCGGCCGGGGCCCAAACGCCGACGGCACGACTGGACCAGGCGGTCCGGCCGTCAACCGCGCCGTCCACGCGAGCGTCAGGTTCTTCACGTTGGACTGGTTGATCTGCGTGAGCGCGCTGTAGCGGCGGCCTGAGTAGTCGCCGGAGTAGGTCGGCCATGAGTCCGCCAGCGGCTCGAGAATCTCAGCGGGGTCGAGGCCACCGCCTTGTTGCGCGGCCACCGCGCCGGAGGTGACGAGCAGGACGATGCACAGAAAGCGGCTCATTTCAGCGTCACCAGAAACGCCGTCACGTTGTGGATGTCCGCGTCGCTGTACTTGCGCAGCAGGTCCTTGTGCGGTTGGAGTGGATCCTGGATGTCCACCTTCGTGCCGTTCGTGACCCGGAAGGATCGACGCCCGCCGTCAACGGTCTTCAGGGCGACAGCGAAGTCATCGACGCGTTCGAGCTCACCATCGACCTTCTGGCCCGACGGCAAGGTCACCGTCACCCTGGGTGGCCGGGCGCGAGCCGGCATCGAGCCGCCGCGCCCGACGGTGCTGCCGGGAATGAGCCATCCCTGTTGCAGCGTCCGTGGATCGGCGACCCGCGTTGCCAGACCTTGCAGATCGCCTGTGGTCGAATGACATGACGCGCACGTTTCGTTGAAGAACCTTTCACCGGCGCGCGCGTCGCCGACGACGATCGAGGGCGGGCGCTGCCTGGATGCGTCATAGCCGTTGACGCGGAACGTGTGGAGGAATGCGGCGATGTCAGCGATCTGATCGCCGGTCATCGCGAACTTGGGCATGCCCTGATCCGGGCGGCCTGCCTGCACGACCGGACCGATGCGCTCGCCGTTCTGATCGTCGAGCACGAGCGAGGAACGGAGCAGGCTCGGCCCGCCGTCGCCGCCGCGAATGTCGGCGCCGTGGCAGAACGCGCAGTTCGTGCTGTAGATGCCCTTGCCTCGCTCGATCACGGCTGGATCGCCCGGCTCGCGTACGGGGTATGCGCCGACGCCGGCGCCGCCGATACGCCCGCGGCCGTTGCCGGCCGGCGCTGGCGCCGGTGCCTGCTGTGCGCTCATCGCCGCCGACAGAACCGTCAGCGCGGCGACCGGTGCGACAAGGAACCAGTACCGCATCTCTGCTCTGGCGCTACGGCGCGATCAGCCACGACCGAAGCACGGTGGTCCACATCTGATAGCCGGCGGGCGACATATGCAGTCCGTCTTCGACGAACAGCTCTCGACGCGGCCTCTCGTCCCAGCCGAGCATCAGGCCGTCGAAGTCGAGAAACGCCAGACGATCGTCACGTTCGCAGTAGGCGCGGATGACCTGATTCGCCGATCGCATGCGATCGATTTGCGTCCATCGGAGAATACTCGGCTTGATGCCAATGTAGAGGATGCGTGTCTGTGGAAGCCTGGCGTGCACGGCGCGCGTGAAGCGTTCGAACTCGACGGCGACCTGCTCCGAGATCCGGCCGGCACTGATGTCGTTGTCGCCGGCGTAGAGCACGACGAGCCGGGGCTCGTACGGGAGGACGAGACGATCGACGTAGCGCACGGCATCGGCCAGCTCGGTGCCGTCGATGCCTCGATTGACGATCCTGAGGTCCGGAAAATATGCCGCCGTGTCCCAGCGCTTCATCGTCGAGCTGCCGACGAACACGACCTCGCCTTTGGGCGGTGGACTGGCTTTGTCGGCCGCCTCGAATGCGGCGACGAATTTCTCCCAGCGGTCGCTTGGCGGCTGGGCCGCCGCCGGCGCGGCCCAGAGGAGCGCCAGGGCAAGTGAGGCAGCTGCTCGCATGCGCGAAAGGGTAACATCAAACTCATGCGGTATCTCGTCACGGCCCGCGTGAAGCCCGGCCTCCGTGCTGCCCTCGATCGCGCCATTGAAAACGGCACGCTGGGGGCCGGTTCGATCGCCGGGGACGAGTACCTGCACAACATGGAGCAGGCGCGCGCGCTCCCTGATGGCCGCGTGAAATGGGTGGAGACCTGCTATTGCGCGACGCCGTTGGACGAGGAGCGTCCCTACTGGGAGGAGTACTTCGAGCTCGTGAACGTCAAGGACGCACACGCGCGGAGCGAGTGCCGCCACGAGAACGGAACCGAGTACTGGGCGTGCTCGAATTGCGACTGCACGAAGAAGCTGGAAGCCTGGCTCGACAAACAGGGAGTGTCGTTCAAGACGTCCGGCTGTTAACCGGAGGGTTGCTGGTTCGAGTCCAGCCCGAGGAGCCAATCTTTTCAAGGGTTTTTCGACATTGCAGTAGGTGAGCTCGTCTCACTGTGCCCATTTTTGTGCCCACCCCTCTTGGAAGGCTTGGCGTCTTTAGCTGAACGCACTTCTTGCCCTTTGACTTCGGGGGTTTCACAACGGACTGAGCCACGCCAGACGAGCTCCGTAAGTCCTGGCAGGTCAAACCGATCCGCCTGATCTGGGCGGATCCCAAAGAGACTTCGGCCCAGTGCTCAGGAACACGCCATTAGAATTACAATGAACCCAGCCTCGTCAGCGTCGGACCTCGGGAAGAAGGTCGGCAATGGGGCCCAGCCCACGGGGGACACCGTGAAGGTCAGCAACGGGTTTTCGTCATGGGCGTCAGCAGTCGCGATTCCAGTGACGGCCAGCATCACGGCGGCGATAGCTGAGGTGTACTGGCCGACGGGATCGTCCTGGCGCTACCTCACGCTCAGGGTGTTATTGCCGTCTGTGTGGCTGTTAGCCTTGGTCGTTAATCGCGACTGTAGGCGGTTTCTGATCAGCTGCTTCGATCGACTCAATCATCAGACACGGGTCCTCGTCAGCGGTGCCGTAGCACTGATCGCGGTCTATTTTGTACTGACCTTATTTCACATTCCGACTGAGGCACCGTCACTGGCGCATAAGCGACGAGCACCAGCGGGAAGCTTGACAACGCTCACAGTAGATCCACAAGTGCTGACCGAGCAGGCGATGATCGATGCTGATCGTCCGGACGATGCTGGTGTTCCTGGCACTTTGGAAAGTTCGGCTCCTGACCAGATGGGTTCAGAGAGTTCGTTCATGCGAATCCTGTGGACCGGCGAAATACCCAGGAACCTGCCTGTGGATTTACGAACTCCAAGTACCATAGATCAAGCGGTCAGAACGGCTTTCGACCGATGGTCGAAACAGAGTGTTCAGGGGGATGGCATTAAGTTCCTGTACTTGCGAGGACCGGTTGGGCCGATAGTGGCTACCCGAGAGTGGTTCACGTCGTCTCTGGCAGATACCGTGGTCATATTTACGTCAGATTACGATCGTCTGGTTAGAGCAAAGTTCAACAGGCCAGTGCTCTACACTGGGTCCGTGACCCTGGCGCAGGACGAGGGTGTTGCTCGCGGGGCGTCCTCCATTGTCGTCATCGACAACCGAAGGATCGACAGCCTTGGAAAGCTCATCACGATGCTGACGCACGAGGCGGGCCACACGATCGGACTCGATCACCAGAATGCAGGCACTGGCATGCGATTCGACAAGATGAGCAGTGTGCCCGTGATGTCGCCCTTCACGGCTTCGAGCATGCCCTTGACAGGCGGTTGATCTCTCCCTGTCGGGTTCGACTACCGTGTCGAAAACGCTCCTGATCGCGTCGGCGACCCCGTTCGCACTGACTCCCGAAATATCCGAGCCCGAGGAGCCAATCTTTTCAATGCTTTGCAGTGAACGCTTCCTGATGGGAGCGTTCACTGTGCCCATTTTTGTGCCTACCCCTCGTGGAGGGTTTTATATCTGCTCTTGAATCCTTCTTCTTCCTCTTCGGCTTCGGCGGTTTCCGATCCAGCACCTCGACCGCCTGCCTCTGTGCCACCTGTCCGATGTGTCCGTAGCGTTTGGCCATCCTCGCGGTCGTCGCCGGACTCCATCCAAGAATCGACGCCACCACCGAGAGCGGCACGCCGCCCTCGAGCATCCGTGTAACGCAGGTGTGCCGGAGGTCGTGGAAGCGAATCGTCACGCCCGTATTTTCCTTAACCGTCTCCCACGCTTCTTTCCAAGAAGTGATGGCCCGCGTCGGGTCAACGCCGTGAACAACTGGCTGGAATATGTTTCCTCCCGCGCCATAGCGTTCGGATGGAAACAGAAAATGCTCAGGTTCCCGATTCGGAAACTGTTCGGACCAGAATTCAAGAACCTTGGTTGCCCGGTCATTCAGGGGAATCACGCGTCCCGTGCCGGCCTCCGTCTTGCTTTTGCCGACACGGACCGTGCGTCTGGTCAGATCAACCTGCTGCCAACGCAACAGTCGAATTTCGGAATACCGCATTCCGGTATTGAGAGCGAGTAGCACGGCCGGCAAAAGTGACCGCGACCGGCTCTCGGCACAGGCATCCAGCAGTATCTTTTCGTCTTCGAGTGAGAGCGCCTTCCCGATGTCGTCCGGGGTCGCGAGCATTCGCACGTCGGGTTGAACATTCGCCCAGAGTCGATACCGGCGCAGGATGCCCCGGATGGTTCCGACTTCCAGATTGATTGTCTTGGGTGCCGCCTTGTCATTGAGCCGGTTGTGCTGATAGCGGCTGATGTCGGCAGCATCAATGTCAGTGAGGAGCTTCTGGCCAAGGACGGGCAAAATGTGTCCGAGATTCGTCCTCTCGATCTGATGTGTCTTGGGTGCGACGGTCGGCTTCTTCAGTTCCAGCCAAGCGGCCGACGCACTCTTGAAAGTTTGCGGCACCTGCCGCTTCTTGAGACCGAGGAATCCTTCTTCCAGCTCTCTGCGACGTTTGATCTCTCCTCGACGAGCGAGCTCCTTCGAGTCC
>DATDOE010000053.1:0-4072 GCA_035293405.1 Vicinamibacterales bacterium
TACTTCTCTCATACGAAGTAAAGGTACAGGTGAAGGCAGAGTGCGTCAAGTGGGCGATCGCGCAACCACCGATCAATCGCACCGCCCCAACAGCTTCGATTCCCGCCGAAAAGATGTCGATTCCGAGGGAAAGTGGAGGCGATGGGTTCGAGAGGAGCGAAGATCCGCTCAACACAGCCATCGTCAGACCGCCTTGCGTCCTTCCTGCGACCCGGATCCCGAGGCTGACGCCCAGAGAGCGGCAGCTCGGGTCACTGGATCCATTGTCCGGGGCCTCCGGGGTCACCCATCGTGGGTCCGATTGCACGAGGCTCTCCGCCCTCGACCGGCACGACAAATGCGCCCGCTGCAGGCAGCGTGGCCGCACTCTGTGTAGCGCGTAAACGCCAGAAACTTGCCGTCTGGCGACCACACAGGTCCGAAGCCGTTCGGGACGACGAGCCTCGGTTCTCCTCCCTCAAACGGAGTCACGAAGATTCCGGTCGACGTCGAGTAAGCGACCTCGTCGCCGGAGGGCGACACGTCCGGGTAGAGACCGCGCCCGAGTAACCGAACCCCTGTGCCGTCAGCCCGGATGACTGCAATGTCAAGTTCGGGGCCTCTGTACACGCCAGACGCGAAGACGACATGCTCGCTGTCAGGGGCCCATGTGGGGAACGATCCCCGTCCAAGCTTGCGGAGATCGCTACCGTCGATGGCAATCGTAAACACCCGATCGCCGTTCACGAAAGCGAGGCTCTTCCCATTGGGCGCCCATGTGACGTCGTAACTTTCGAAGTGATCCTCTGGAGGCTGATTGGGAACGACCGTCGTCCGGCCATCCTTCAAGTCCGCAGACGTCGTCGCAAATCATCCTGCGATGATCGCGCCGATGGACAGTGAGTTGTGGCCGTGGATGGACGGCGCGGGCTGGCACGCAACTTCGGCTCGTCGCAAACTGGAACATGGGATCGCGCTGCTCCACCAGCTCATCACCGAGATCGACGAATACGAAGACGCCAAGGCGTACGAATTCCCGACGACCATCCAGATGGTGTCGAGCCGTGTAACGCGCTTCGAGTGTCATGCCCGTGAAAGGAAACCGCCGGAGACTCACTGGGCACTGCGTGCGGGTGACGTAGTTCAGAACCTGAGGGCGGCGCTTGATCACGTCGTCTGGGCGGCGACACCACCGCAGTACCGAACACGCTGGACTGGATTCCCGATCTGCGACAGGGGCGACGAGTTCAGACAGGCGAAGACCCGATCCAATCCGCGAAACGCCTGCGCGTTTGTAGACGAGCAGGTACTCGCGGCGATCCGACGCGCACAGCCCTACGTGCGAGCCACGAACGCTGAGGAACGAGCGTGGGAGCCGCTCTTTCGCCTCGCTCAGCTCTCCAACGAGGACAAGCATCAGACGCTCGCGACGGTCGCAGCGGTCGTTGACGAGGTCTTCGTCGTTGCAGCCCGGGAGACCAACGTCAGTTTCACAAAGCTCGGAACAGGTCGGCCGCTTGGACCCGGGGAGTCGCATGTAGCAACCATTGAGATCGACGAAGACGCTGTCGTGAAGTCAGCGCTGCCTACGTTCATCTACAAGGTTCTCATCGCCGGTCGCGAGGCTCAGGATCTCGAGCGCCTGGCGCACGACGTGTTTCGCACCCTGTGGGAATGTGAGTTCAAGCAGGAGATGCCGGTCTGGACACCACCCTGGCCGATCTAGCGAGAGCGCCCGCCCGCGCGTCGTCCGGCCCGGCCCCCGCGATCGCTTCGCTCCCGCGTGGCCCCCAAGCCGAGCCGTCCGCCGGGGGAGTCGCGGGCGAGCGGGCGCAGACTGAAGCGGTAGACCTACTCGGACGACCCGCGGGGGCCGGTGTACTGCTCGGGGACGACCTTCACACGTGTTCCCACGATCCCGATCAGAAGGGCAAGCCCGCCACCCAGGAGCAGCAGGCCGGTTAGAGCTAGTAACCCCGCGAGCAGCTCTGGACCGGCGCCCTGTGTTGCCGGAGGCGGCCCGTTGAGCGAGAACGTCGCGAACGCATCGACCCACGACACGCTCTTGCCCCATCCCGACGTCCGCCAGATCACCGTGCTCGCTGCGATGACAACGGCCGCGTCGACAGCAAGGAACATGAGGTTCCGCTCGGCCGCCAGGATGTTGGTGTGCGTCCTGTCAAGCAACAGTTTCACCCACCAGACGAGGACTTCAAGCCAGCGCCAGGCCCCCGGGACGGCGAGCAAGAGCCACCACCCTCCACTTCCGTTACCGCTGAGGAAGTACGCCGCGGTGACCACTGGAACCCACAGCGCGAAGACGTAGACGTAATTGAAGTAGAGCCACGGTTGTCCGTCATTCCGGCGCTCGAACGGTGCCGCTAGGCGGTAGTACAGAACGCCGTTGAGACGCTGTTGAAGCCCCCAGAGGCGACGCGCTACCCAGCGCAGAACGACGTCGTCGTGCTCTGCATCCGACGCGTCCACCTGGGTTTTGCTCGTAGACACGGGTTGACGTTACGGGGACGTGCGGACGTAATCATCACGGTGCGTTAGGTGCGCATGCCGCTGGATCAAGCAGGCGCAGCACAACCTGTTCTTGTGACTCGGTCATCCTCGGCATGTCGATCAAGCCCTTCCGCGCTGCCCACACGCGCCGCGACAAGCGGGCCACCGTCATCGTCACGCCAGAGATCCGGCTGAGCCACGGTGCGACGTAGAACACACGCTCGCCCGAATGGCGCAAGAGGAACGCCGCCGCGCCCTCGCTCTTCGAGAGGTACTGCCCGAGCTTGGAGACGTAGTTCCTGAGCCGACGAGCCTCGTACCTCCCCTGTTCAAGCACAGCCGTCTCGTACGTAGTCGTATGACCAAGCCCGTGCGCGTACGCCGGCGACTTCAAATCTCGGAAGAACGTGCGAGCGAATGCCTTCTCGAGAGCCGTCGTGTGCCCGAGGACGAAGTGAAGGTGCGGAACTCCTCGCGACTGATCTTCCAGAACCCACAGGAGCAGGCTCGGCATCTTCTCTTCTGTCCATCCCTCGCGCCGCAGCTGCCCGATGGCAGCCGTCCGAGCTGCGTTCAATGTTTCGTGACGTCGTGCCGACCAGAGCCGCCGCTGCTCTTCTGCAACCGAGTCGAGAACACGGCATCCGAGCGGCCCGGAACATGCGACGTCGGGAGGATGCGTGCACTTCGACGTGTCCCACCACCAGGGTTCAGCCGTGCACGTCAGCACGCCCTGAAGCACTTTCGCTTCGGAGCCGAACAGGTCGCAGTACGCATCGAGAGCCGAGTGGATCACTGAGCGGAAGGACGATGCCCATGAGGGACGCACGGCATCACACCACCGCCGCCCGCACGAGCGCCGCTCCCGCCGGATCAGCTTCCCGCAGCCGCCGGGGCACCACTTCTCGTCCGCACCGAGACTGTCACCACGGATCTCCGCGATGATCGCCTTCGAACGGTCGAAGGCGGCCAGCTCCTCCGGCGTATGGACGTGCACGTACCTCGTGCGACGCCGGCGACCGGGAGGAGGCTCGACCTGGACGAGCGACAGCTGCTCCGAGCCGTCCCCGAAGGTGGTGCTACGACGACGGCCCACCGAACCTCCGTCGACGTGCGGTTGCCGAGCCCAGCCGCGCCGCCGTGGGTCGCATGCGACCCAACGCCCGCGCGGCTGCTACCCGGCTGCGACCGCGACGACGAGACCTGGTCGCAAATCGGCCACTTTCTGTGCGGAGCCGTTCGCACTCCTGCGCAGGCTTTCTTCCTGCACAGGGCGGTTTGTCGTTTGTCGTACTCCTTCGCCCTCTTCTTACAGAGTGGAGGCGGCGGGAATCGAACCCGCGTCCGCGGTCGCACCGAACAGAGCGTCTACGAGCGTAGTTCGCGCTTCATCTCACCCGCCGGCCGGTTCGCGAACGACCTGCCGACGGGCCAGCCATCCTGAAGTGTCGCGCTCCGGGCGATTGGCACTCCCTCGGCGCCGAGCCCGATTTCTGGCGCCGAATTCCGGGTCTCGGGCCCAACCCGGGTCGACGTCGCCTGACCTAGCTTCGACTAGGCGGCGAGTGCGAGTTCGTTCTTGTTC
>DATDOE010000054.1:0-7304 GCA_035293405.1 Vicinamibacterales bacterium
GGAAGCGCAGGCCGTGCAGGCCGGCCTCGTCACGCAACGCTCGCCAGGCTGTGTCCCACTTCAGCATCGGCTTCGTGGCATCGTACCGTCCCCACTGACACGCCGGCCAAAGATAGTGCTCCGGCTCCGTGTGCCCGAGCAAGTCTGCGCGCTCGAACATCCGGGCAGCGGCTTCGATCGCCGACGCGTTGAGCGGGATGACCCGGTGGCTCGTCTCGTTCTTGCTGCGCCGGACGTGCACGAGGCGCTTGACGAGATCGACGTCACACCGGCGCAGGTGCTTGACCTCGACCGGCCGCATCGAGGTGTTGGCCGCGACGATCGCGGCGCAGTACACGTGCTCCCACTCCGGATTCGACGCGGCTGACTGGAAGAGCCGCTTCCGTTCGTCTGCGGTCAACGCTCGGCCGACTGGATGCTGTCGCTCCGGGAGATTGCGGACGTGGTCTGCGAGCGCCCGCCACCGGCCGCAAGACTTGAGCACGCGCGACAGCACACCGACGTCCATGTTGATCGTGCGGTTCGCGATGCCGGCCTTGTGACGTGTGCGCTGGAACTCGGCGATCGACGTCGCCGTGATTGCCGAGAGCGGCACGTCGCCAAAGTGCTTCTTGACGAGGCTCAGTCGTTCTTCTTCGAGCTCGATCGTGCGCGGGGAGCACCGGATCCGCTTGGCATCCAGGTAAGCGTCGATCGCATCCGAGAGCCGCTTTGGCCCTTGTTCGTCGACAGCCAGCCGGCCGTGTCCAGCTTCTTCGACGAGTTCGCGTTCTCGTCGCGTCGCCGTCCGCAGATTCGTCGTGCCCAGGCGCTTCCGGTATCGACGGCCGGCGACGGTGAAGTCTGTCCAGTACTGACGACCGCGTTTCCAGAGGCTCATAGCGGCAACTCCCCGATCTCCGATTCCCCATCAGACGAGGAAACCGAGGTCGTGTCAACTGCACTTACCCGAACGAAGTCCGCCACGTCGGACGGCAAGTATCGAACCGACCGCCCGAGTCGCAGGAAACGCGGCCCCCTCCCTCTGTGCCTCCACGCGCGCAGCGTGGCGACTGACAGTCCCAGCATGTCGGCGACTTCGCGTTCGGTGAGTGCGCGTGTCGTATCCCGCGTCTGATCGCGTTCCGTCGTCGTCGCCCGCGGGTTCATGACGCCGCTCCGTTCCTGGTGTCGCCGATGCGCCGGCGGCCTTGAACGTCCGGCGCGTATCGTTCCAGCCAGGCATCGATCCATGCCGGCCGAATTCGAATCGCGCGTCTTCCACTGACGCGCGCGCTTCGAAGCTCGTGGCGCTCGCACGCGGTGTAGATCGTGTCCCGGCTCACGCCGGCGTACTCCGCGGCTTCTGAGACATTGAACCAGGTCCTCATGTCGCAACCTCCCGACCTGCACGCGCGTGTTCGCGTGCTGTTGATCTGTTGTGTGAGAGATTCGCGCTGAGCGCGCTGACCTGAAGCCAGCGCGCCCTGGACGACAGCGCGGATGAGGGCCTGAGACCGACATCGGGGACCGAGGGGCTATGCCCGACGGTTACTCGCAGCCGTTCAACGATCGCTGCGAGTCGAGGCGTTCAATAGGCACTTTGCGGTTGGTGGTGCTGTCCTCACGATCACCAACCATGCAGTGAACGCTTCGGCATGTGGCTCGCGAGTCACGTGCACTAAGGACCCTGACAAGAATTACGTTGCTATTGCACGAGTGCGTGTGATCTAACGCTCGTGTGACACGCAATGAGGATCTCGAGGCCACGATCGTCGGCAAGTTCCTCGTGATGTCGCCCCTGCTGGATGAGCGGGCCCGTCGCTTGTGGGCGGCGGCGGAGTCGCTGGCGATCGGCTACGGCGGTGACGCACTGGTGTCGTCGGCCACGGGCCTGGCTCGCGAGACGATCCGGAATGGCCGGCGCGAGTTGGCCGAGGGCCCCGCCCCGACCGGACGGATTCGCCGGCCGGGGGCTGGGCGACCGAGTCTCGAGGTGGACCAACCGGGCCTGACCGCGGCGTTGGAGCGCCTGGTGGATCCGCTCACACGAGGCGATCCGACGTCGCCGCTGCGCTGGACGTGCAAGAGTCGCGCGCAGTTGACGGCGGCGTTGACGGCCGACGGCTGGCGCGTGAGTTCGACGGCGGTCGGTCGTTTGCTGCATGCCGTGGGCTACCGCCTGCAGGCCCTGCGCAAGACCACCGAAGGCCGGCAGCATCCGGATCGCAATGCGCAGTTTGAGCACATCAACGCCACGGCCGCGACGTTTCTGCGCCGGGGCGAACCCGTGATCTCGGTCGACACGAAAAAGAAGGAATTGGTCGGCGATTTCACGAATGCCGGCCGGGAATGGCAGCCCCCGCAGACGCCGGAGCACGTGCAGGTACACGACTTCCCGAGCCAGGCCGTGGGCAAGGCGATCCCGTACGGCGTCTACGACATGGCGCGCAACGACGCGTGGGTCAGCGTGGGCCGTGATCACGACACGCCGATGTTCGCCGTCGCGTCGATTCGCCAGTGGTGGACGATGATGGGGCGGCGCGCCTATCCACAGGCCACGGCCCTGTGCATCACCGCCGATGCCGGCGGCAGCAACGGCTATCGCTCGCGCTCATGGAAGAAGGAGCTGCAACGGTTGGCCGACGACCTGCGCCTGTGCATCCATGTCTCGCACTTTCCGCCCGGCACGAGCAAATGGCACAAGATCGAGCATCGGCTGTTCTGCCACATCACCGAGAATTGGCGCGGCCGCCCGCTCCGCACCTTCGACACCGTGGTCGACTTGATCGGTCACACCAGCACCGCGACGGGCCTGCGCGTCAAGGCCAAGCTGGACAAACGACGCTACGCGACTGGTGTCGTCGTCACCAAGGCCGAGATGCGAGACTTGGCGTTGTATCCGCATGCGTTCCACGGCGACTGGAACTATGAACTGCGCCCCCGGTCAACTTGATTGCTCAATTTCGATCAGGGTCCTAAGCAACGCGTCCGGGTCCAACGAGATGATCGACGTGCGCATCGCCGATCGTTTCCCTGCTCGTTCCAGGTAGCTGTTGATTGAGGCCCTGGGGGCGACGATCAACGGCTCCTCCGCGTCGGTGACCGATCGCGGAGGACGGTGCGTGCAGCACCAACGAATGGCGGCAGCATAGCGCCATCTTGAGTGGCCGTCAATCGGCGCCAAGGTGACGTCAACAGAGAGCGTCCCGATCGCGGGCACTGGAGTGATTGCGGCTTGAGAAAGGCACAGTGTCTGGGCCGTCGCAACAGAGCGCAGCGTCCACAGCCGTGCTAGAGTTGCCGTCGCAGAGACTTGTCTGGTTGCTGAAACCAGATGAGTCGGGCCACTTCGATCGAAGTTTCGCGATCCGCAACATCGGGAATGGACGAAAGCTCCGTTTAAGCACCGCAATCATGGGAGCAGCCATGCCGAAGACCCCCACCATGCTCGAGTGGATGTTCGCTCCCGAAGCGCCTCTTGACCGAATGCTTCGCCGAGGAGCCGCCAGCGTCATCTTCGCCGGAATCGTCACGGCCGGCATGAAGCAGTTCAGTCCTACATCAACGGTGAATACCGTTGTCTGCTTGATCATTGCGTTGGCTCTGCTGATTCCACCGGCGCTTGTTACGGTGCCGCCACGTGACCGATTGATTCGAGTGCCGGTACTTGTATTGGGAGCCGCATTCGCTTGGATGGCTCTGCTTTTCTTCTTCGACGCGAGCGGCATTTTGAGGTTCGGGGTCGGTTTCGAGACCGTCACCGATGTCATTGGAACCTTGTTCTTCGCTGGTGGGTGGTTTCTGATGACATCGCATGTCAACGATCCTTCGGAGCAGAACGCAGATCGCGTCTCGATTGTTCTCGTGTGCGTACTTCTAGTGATCGCGGGAGCCGCAAAGGTCGTGGTTTCTCCCGCTGACCCAAATGCCAACCCCGCGTTGCTCAGCCTGCCACAGCGTGCGAATGTAGATGCTGCACGCCTGCTGCTCAACGTAGGAAATGCGGCGGTGTTATGGGGCCTCTACAGTCTGATGCGCCGGTTGCTGCCGCCGCCAGACCCGCTGACGCACACCTTGATCCTGCTGTACGGGTGCGCCCAGATTGCAGCTCCGGCCCGGGATTGCCTGAAAGATGGGTGTGTCACCACGCTTCAGACGATCGTGGCATTCTCAGTCGCGTGGTCGCTGCTTATTGGCAAAGTGGCGGTCGGTCTTTACGTCGCGTACCTGTATTTCAACGGGGCCGTTTCTCCGAGGCGCCAGCGAGAACCTGGGTCTGGCGCAGGAGACAGCAATCCTGCTCCCGAGCTAGTAGTGCGCTAGAGACGTGAACGTCCCAGTCTGCGCTCTCAATGATCGTCCTCGTTACAGACCGCATCTACGTCAAGACGCGTCGCCTTCTGGCCAAGCTCGTCCGCGCCGGTGACAGCGCGCCGATTGTCCTTGCCAGGGTTTCCGGCTTTCCTGACGGCCTTCCAATTGACGAGTTACGTTCTCTCGTTTCACAAACACTGGATGGTTCAGTTGAGGAGATAGCAAACCAGATCGGGATGGTTTGCGGCGCACGTGATTTGGTGCGGATCGTCGCACTCAACGAATCGGCGATCCTACCTGCCCTCGCTCTCCAGCGCCTTCTCGGATTGCCGGAGCGCACTGGCTACCTTGAGTCGTGCGACAAGATTCAAACGCGTCGCCTCCTAGGTCGTTCACTAACGCTAGCAGTAGCGACCGCTTGGGCCCATCCTGGCGGCATCCCACACGGAGCGCCTTTCGTAGCGTCGCGGTACGTGGTGAAGCCTGCTTTCGGGATGAGCAGTCGCGACGTTAAGTGGGCCGACACATGGGAGGCCGCAGTGGCGGCAGCGGTGATGGAGCCTGGTCAGGCTTGGGTCCCGGAACACGTAGCCAGAGTTCTCGAGATTGAGCGCAGTGATACCAGGATCATCGAGGAATACATCGACGGCACAGAGTTCTCGATAGATGGCTGGATCGACGGCGACCGCTTTCAAGCCATTGTTCAACACAAGCTCGCGATGGTAAGAACGAGTTTCATTGGTGACGGTCCGACAGTCTCGCCACCGATTGGGCACTGCAGTGACCCTCGATGGTCTCCCCTTCGAACCCCTGAAAGAGACGTCTGCCAAGTGGGATGTGAGGCACTATCCTTGCTCGGGTTTAAACGCGGCGTCTTCCACATCGAAGGCCGTGAGCGAGCCTGCGATCAAAGCATCCAGATCGTCGAGATCAACCCGCGTGCGCCCGGTGGTTCGCTGTGGCGTTCTGCATACTTGCGCACTGGCTTAGACCTTGAGCTTGTTGATGCACAATTGCAGCTTGGGCTGCCGATTTCGACACACGATGTGATATCACCTCCACACGTTCTGCACTACCCGTACTACGCCTTTAGTGTTGGCGTGCTGAAAGATTGGGGCGATCTCGCCGCGGAGCTCGGACGACTTCCAGCAGACATCAGAGTTGACTTCGCCGCGACTCTCGGCGACCGCTTTACGAGCGCGGACTTGACTGAAGAGCCGTACCTTGCGTTTGCTGTCGGACAAGCCAGCGACCAAGCGAAGCTGCTGACCCTTATCGACCACTTGCTTAAGCTTAAACCTCCGACAGTTGAATCACTCGCCTGAAAGATCTTTCTGCGTTGGATGCCTGCCCGGTTGATTTCTGCAGACTTGCACGTGGTGCTTGCACATCCCGTCGGGAAACGTCCCAATCGCCGAGAAGTGATCGCCCCATCGGCCATCACGTAGTTGCCCGTCGATCATCTGCGCGCAGGCACCGTCAAGGCCCGAAGGCCGCGCGCAGCGCGGTCGGAGCGAAGCGCAGAGCCTTGCACGGGTGCCGAGCACAGATGCAGCATCGTCGTCGTGATGGGCGATGGTGTTGACGTGACGCCCAGATGTGATCACCTCACGACGGCCGCAAGTCGACATCGAATGCGGCGCGCGCGAGCCACCATCTTCCAGGACACCAAACTGGCCGGCAAGCACGCGCCAATGTTGACCCGGTTTCGGGCAACGTTTTTCCGGGCGAGCGGGACCGAATCTTCCAGAAGATCTGAGTCGCTAGCGAGCGCGTTCCATGCGGCAAAATGCGGCGCTTCTCGGCGCGCCGAACGTGCCGTGTCCGACAACCTGAAGCGACAGTGACAGCCATGGCGTGAGCGACCCGTCCGGACGCGCGCGGGGCCATTTTCGGGCGCGCACACCGGGGTCGCTCACGCCATGGTTTCCTGCTCTGATCGCGGCACCGGTGCCTGCTCAGGGGGCGGCAAAGAGCGCCGCCCATCGTACTTGTGTCGCGCGCTCTCGGTGAAACTTGCGGCCAGGGAATCGGTTATCGGCGGGAGGTCCGTCGTTCGCGTAGTTGCCTTCGGGGGGATCGCCTCGGATGCACTGGGGGGGACAACCTCAATTTCCGAGCTCGTCCCCAAGGTCGTCCTCTGCTATTGGTTCAGGCGACGTCAACCAGGGGGGAGAGATGCAGGTACTGTCGCGAGAGCTCGACGCACTCAACCCGTCCGAGTTCGCGGTCGATGGCGTCGGCCACGATAGGGGAACCGGCCATCCAGAGTGTGTTCCGGGGATCGTCCAACCACTGTTTGTAGAGCGCTCGATACCGCGGCGTGCGGAAGGCGCTGGAGGTGTTGAGATAGCGGGCGTCAGCAGGCGCGGCGCCCGGTTCGGCGAGCCGCTTCCGTTCGGGGAACAGCCACTCCAACGTCTCCACGACCGACGGGTGTAAGGGTGTCGCGAGCTGCTCTCGGGCGGCGTGCAGATAGGCCAGTCTGGCCTTCACGAGCTTACGCGGAAGCAGGAGCCGGACTGTCCATCGGAACAGCACGCGGAGCAGGGCCATGTGCCGCAGCAGGAACAGCCGGAAGTCCATCGGCGAGGGACGCGTCACGAGGTAGACGAAGACGTGGGTGTCTGCGTGCGGCTGCATCCCGATCGGCAGCTTGTCCGGGAAGTAGCGCACCGTTTTCTCTGGGCCATCACCGAACAGCAGGTGCGGGTAGTCTCGAAGCTCCAGACGATCCCCGAGGTGCCGGATGAAGTGACGACGCTTGTCCATCGAGGGGCCGAGCCAGGTGAACTCGCGATCATCGAGCACAGCATCGAGGAGCATCACGCGCTCGATCATGCGTCCCTGTGCGGTGGGTTTCCGGAGGGTGTGGATCTGATCGTGAGCATTTCTGAGGAGTTTCCTCAACCGCGCCGATGATCGGGAAGGAGTGAGGGCAGAGCCGGTACCATCCGTAGTTGCGACACCAGCAGACGGAGGATGCCCTCGATGCCCATCATGATCTC
>DATDOE010000055.1:0-33114 GCA_035293405.1 Vicinamibacterales bacterium
TCTGCAACGGCCCCCAGTGCAAGCGCGCATTCACGCCGTCCACGACGGCCGCAAACTCCCACGCCCGATCCGTGGACAAGACGAATTGCCTTTGCAATGAGGCGTCTCTAACAGGTGGGTACTATGCCGACACGCTCCGAAGAGTGTGACAGGTGGCCGGCTTGGAGATCCCCGCACTCCGGACGGCCTCCCTCACCGCCCGCTGCGAGACGGATTCGTGCAGATGGTGCCGCCGGCGCTCACCGGTCGCCTGGTCCACGTAGAAACGGGTGGCCGGGAACACCCACTGCCACGCCCACTCACGGCTCGCGTTCGGATACTTCGCACGAAGCGCGCCAGGCAGCGCGACGCTCCCACGGCCCGCCGCGAGATCCACCGCGTGTTGTGCCTTCGTCCGATCGAGATGGCGGCCCAACGGATCCTTCAGGGCAACCGGCACCATCGTCGCTCGGTCCTTCCCACCCTTGCCGTCGCGTACCATCAGTTCGCCACGGTCCATGTTGAGGTCTTTGACCCGGAGTTCCACACACTCGAGCACACGCAGCCCTGAGCCGTACATCAGTGAGGCCATCAACCACACCGGGCCACGCAGCCGCGACAGCACTGCGGCAACTTCGTCGCGCGACAGCACGACCGGCAGGCGAGCCGGCCGTTGCGCCCGAACGATGCCGTTCATCCACGCGAGCCGCTCGCCGAGCACGATCTCGTACAGAAACAAGAGGGCGCTCAAGGCCTGATTCTGCGTCGACGCAGACACACCCTGGGAAGCCAGACCCGACAGAAACCTCGTCACCTCGGGTTCGCCCAGTTCGCGTGGGTGGCGCTTTCCGTGGAAGCCAATGAAGCGCCGAATCCAGCCCGCGTAGGCGTCTTCCGTTCGCCGGCTGTAGTGCCGAAGCCGTATCTCACGGCGAACGCGGTCCATCAGACGCGGCGCGTCAGTTTCTGACGATGCCATTCCCGACGGTTTCGCCAGGACCATGCCAGCGCCGTTCAGCTCAGAAGTGGCCGCGATGCGGGGAGTGGTACGCGCTTCCTGCTATCAGCGGGCCGCAGGGATGTGGCGGGTTCTGCGACGGTCCGAATCCAACCGACATCGACGGTCAGCGGTCCAATCGCACCGCGAGCGGAGTGTCGCTCGCACCGACAGATGTCAGCGGATTCGCACCGACTCTCGTTAGCGAGACCGCACCGACACGCGTCAGAGAGATCGCACCAGGAGCGTCAGTCGGACCCGATGCCGGCAATCTCCTGATACAGATACGCCGACGCGATGATGCCGTTGTGGAAGTTGCCCAGGTCGAGCCGCTCGTCCGGCGCGTGGGCGTTCTCGTCCGGCAGGCCGACGCCGAAGAGCACGCTCGGCAGGCCAAGCTCCTCCTGGAATGTCGACACCACCGGGATCGAACCGCCTTCCCGGGTGAACACCGGCGACTTGCCGAAGCCCTGCTCGATCGCGCGGCCGGCGGCGCGCACGTACTTGTTGTCGAACTCCGTCATCCACGGCTTGCCGCCATGCATGCGCGTCAGCTTCAGCTCCACCGTCTTCGGAGCAATCTTCCGGATGTAGGCCTCGAACAGCTCACCGACCTTCTTCGGATCCTGGTCCGGCACGAGCCGCATGCTGATCTTGGCCATCGCTGTCGCCGGCAGCACGGTCTTCGCGCCGTCGCCGGTAAAGCCCGATAGCAACCCGTTCACTTCGAAGGTCGGCCGCGCCCATACGCGCTCGAGCGTCGAGTAGCTGGTCTCGCCGAACAGCTTCGGCGCACCCAGCTCCTTGCGGTACTTCGTATCGTTGAACGGCAGCTTCTTCCATTCCGCGCGCTCTGCATCGCTCAACGGCCGCACATCGTCGTAGAAGCCGGGAATCTTGATGCGGCCGCCGCGGTCCTTCATCTGCGCGAGCACCTGTGCCAGGACGAACGCCGGGTTGGCGACGGCGCCACCGAACGAGCCCGAATGCAGATCGCTCTTCGTGCCGCGGAGATCGATCTGGTAATAGGCCAGACCGCGCAGCCCGTAGCAGATCGACGGAATCCCGCGGTCGAACATCCCCGAATCCGAGATGACCACCACGTCGGCCGCCAGATCCTGCTTGTGCGTGCGAACGAACTCGTCCAGGTTGACGCTTCCGACTTCCTCTTCGCCCTCGATGAAGAACTTGATGTTGAGCGGCAGGCTCCCCGCCTTCTTGATGTGCGCTTCGACGGCCTTGATGTGCATGAACACCTGGCCCTTGTCGTCGGCGGCCCCGCGCGCGTAGATCTCGCCGTCGCGGACGGTGGCCTCGAAGGGCGGGCTGGTCCAAAGGTCCAAGGGATCCACCGGCTGCACGTCGTAGTGGCCGTAGAACAGAATCGTCGGCTTGCCGGGCGCGTTCAGCCAGTCGCCGTAGACCACCGGATTGCCGGGCGTATCGATCAGCCGGACGTTCTCGAGTCCCGCCGATTTCAGGGCGTCGCCGGTCCACTCGGCGGCCTTGCGGACGTCGGCCGCATGCTGCGGCAGCGCGCTGATGCTGGGAATCGCCAGGTACTGTTTGAGCTCGTCGACATACCTGTCGCGGTTGACGTTGATGAAATCAACAACCTGATTCATGGCTCAATGATATGCCACGCCCCTTCGCGGCGCCCCGCCCGGCCTTCGCGTTCGAGCTTCAGCAGGTGCGCCAGCACGCTCTCGCGGGCGACCGGGACGAGCGTGTCCTTGAGGCCGCGGTAGATGCGCGCCACCATCGCCTCCGGATTGGCGTCGCCTTGTCGCAGCGCGTCGAGGATCTGCTCCTCCCGCTCGCGCCGGTGCTCGAGATAGCCGCGCAGCACGGTCTGCGGATCGTCGATGACCGGGCCATGCGCGGGCAGCAGGCGCGCCGGATCCAGCGCCAGGACGCGCTCGAGCGACGCGAGGTACTCGATCAGATCGCCGCCGAGGTTCGGCGGGATGTACACCGTCGTGCCTTTCACGGCGAGGTCGCCGCAGAACAGCGTCCGCGATTCCGCATGCCAGAAGCACAGGTGATCCGGCGCGTGCCCGGGCGTGTGAACCGCGACGAGCGTCTCGTCGCCCGCGGCAACCGCGCTGCCATCAGCGAGTGGTTCCCACGCGACCGGCCACCGGGAGTCCCGGTCGGGCCAGGGCATCTTCAGAAAGCGAACGCCCGGGAATCTCGCGGCGAGGGCGATCGCGCCGGACGCGTGATCGACGTGACCGTGGGTGACGAGAACCTGCGCCAGCGGTGCCCCGTCCAAGGCTCGTTGCAGCTCGTCGAGGTACTGCGGCTGTCCGGTTCCGGCGTCGATGAGGGTGGTCACGCGGCCGCGAATCAGCCACGTCCAGTTGCCCGTCCCGGTCATCGGGCCGGGGTTGAAGGCGTGAACGGCGACAGGATTCATCATTCAGTGGGGGTCAGCCGGGTCACCGGGGTCTGACCCCAACCTTGAAGTGAAGCATCAGGGACAGCACCGCGTAGTAGATCGGAAACACGAGCGAGACGAGGAAGACCGATCGCGACACGGCCGGATACTGCCACAGCATGAGCAGCAGGAGGGCGCCCCAGACCGCTCCAAGGGCGTTGGTCGTCAACCGCCACTGCCGTGTTCGCGACGGATACACATAGCGAGTCGGGACAAAGACGAGCACGGCCAGGACGAGCAGAATCGCCGTGTTCACCTCGACTGACCAACGGGCGATCAGCAGATAGAAAACCACGATGTTCCAGTACGACGGGAAGCCAGTGAAATGATCCGCTGTCTTGGCGTTGTCGCGATTGAAGGCGTAGGCGCTCGACAGCAGCATCGCCGCGGCCACGGCCATCGTCCATGCATTGGGCACGATCGCGCCTCGCCAGACGAACAGCGCGGGCAGGAAGACGTAGGTCAGGTAGTCGATGATGTCATCGAGCTTGGCGCCGTTGAACCAGGGGATGCGTTCGGACACCCGCGCCCGGCGCGCGAGAATGCCGTCGGTGGCATCGACCAGCACCTGCAGCCACAGCCAGAAGAAGGCGGTTCGGTAGTCGAAGTCGATGATCGCGCGCGCGGCGAGGAAGGCGAGGACAGCACCGCTGGCGGTATAGAGGTGAACAAGCCAGGCGGCTATCAACTCCCAACTCCCAAACGTGAATTACGACACACCGAGGCAGTGAGGCACAGATTACAGCCGGCGGACGACGGCTGGAAAGTCGCGCCAGACCGGGACGCCGCAGAAGTGCGTGCCTTCGGTGCAGCGCGGCGAGATCAGGCCGTTGCGGATGACGCACGGCGGTCCGAGGTGGCGGCCGATGCGCGGGTGTGCCGAGCGCACCTGCGCGATCTCGTCCATCGACGCGAGATAGATCTCCTCCTGCGCGTTGAAGCAGGTGCGGAGCGTCCACTTGTGCAGCAGCGCCAGCAGCGATCCTGACTCGATGAAGCGCAGCGTCTTGGCGTTCGGCAGGACGTACATCGCAAACTCGAGCGGCACGCCGAGGGCCAGCAGCCGGCTCTTGGCCGCCCACGCCTCGCTCATCGCCTCGTCGTACACCGCCTTGGCGCGCGGGTTCGAGGCAATCAATCGCGGGGTGATGTAGTCCGGCTTGACGGTATCGGCAAACGTCATCAGCGGGCGCGACGCCGGCACCATGCGGTGCCGCTGGTCCTGCGAGTCGGCGGTGTGACTCAGCTTCTTCTCGAACACGTAGGTGGCGTGGTGCAGCGCGCGCATCAGCGGCGAGTGATACGACACGTTCAGCACGTCGAGGCGATACCGGTTGCGGGCCGGGTTCATGACCCGGTCGAGCGCCTCGTCATCGGGCATCTCGGCCGCGGTCAGGCCGAACACCGATCGGACGGACTCGGCCACGATCTCTTCGGCATCCGGTGAGGCGTCTCTGAGACGCGACCAGCGCCCGTTCAGCCGCGCGTCGAATTCGGCGACGAAGCAATCGGCGCCGCGGCGGGGGGCCGGGAAGCCGGCTTCCGGAACATCCGCCTCGGCAATCGGCGCCTCGCCGACTTTCCCGAAGAAATCCGGGTCCCATTCCTTGACCAGCCGGACCATCTCCGAAATGACCTCGCGGGTCTCGTGCGGCGCGTCACCGGTGTTCATCATCCGGTGCAGCCGGTGCAACACGATCCCGGAGACGGTGTGCACCATGGAGGTGAACGCCGCGATGGGGATGACGTATCGCGCGGTCTCAATCGCGCGCTTCTCGGCGTCCTTCTCGATCAGTTTCAGCCGTTCTGGGTTGGTGGTCGGCTGGACGTAGCGCAGCTCCTTCAGGATTCCGAAGGCATCGTCCTTGAGGAGCGCCGACAGCTCTCCGTACCGGTCCCACGCGCGCACGATGGCGCTCTCGTAGACGACGCGCGCTTCGCCGTCGATCGGCGGCACGAACGCCCGCGGCTCCTTCAGCTTGACGTAGCGCTGGCTCGACTGCTCGGAGTTGTAGAAAGGGTACGAGTGCAGGAACGTCCACACGAACTGCCGCGAGATGTTCTCGAGGCCGAATTCGAAATTGGCGTGCTGGTAGACGGTGTGATGGCCGGCATCGAAGGTCAGCGCGCCGATGGAGTTGCGCTGCGAGTCGGTGACCTCCGACGCGCCGATCACGCGCGGCGAATAGCACGTGCGCGCGGCGGCGATGGCGCCGTCAAACGGCGTCGTCGGAGCGGTTCGGAGTGTGACGATGGGAGCGCCGGTTACGAGCACGGGCGCGGTGAAGTATATCAGCGAGAACTTAGGCCTCCTGCCCTCAGTCCTCGTCCTTCGCGTGATAACGGGAGTATTCGTCGAGATAGGTCAGCGATTGCATCGACGTCATGCGATCGAAGAACAGGACGCCGTCGAGATGATCGGTCTCGTGCTGCGCGACACGGGCGGCGAAATCCTTCAGTCGCAGCTCGAGCGGGTTCCCGTGTCGATCCAGCGCGGCAACGGTAATGTCCTTGAAGCGCGGCACCATCCCGCGAATGTCGGGGATGCTGAGGCAGCCTTCCCACCCTTCCTGTGTCTCCGGCGCGTTGGGGATGATGTCCGGATTGATGATCGCCGTTGCCTCGGTCTTGTCGCCGGGGTCCTCATCGAGCAGCGCGACGAACAGCCGCAGCCCCTCGTGGATCTGCGGCGCCGCCAGGCCGATGCCGTGATACTCATGCATCGTCTCGATCATGTCGTCGACCAGCTTCTGGAACAGCGGATCGCGCAGCTCGGAGTTTGCGAGCGGCCGCGCGCGCTCGCGGAGCACGGGATGACCCATACGCGCTACTTTTAGGATCGACATCGCTTAAATTATAGAGCCCTGAGAGTTGTGCTCCAGGCTTTGGGCTTTGGGCTCTCGGCTTTGGGCTCCAGTCTCGAGACTTTCAATGCTTCCGCAAGACGAGCGTCCCTACAGCTTCTGTCCGCTCTGCGGCGGCGACCTCGATCTGCGTACGGTGAAGTCCACCGAACCCGAGCGGCTGGTCTGTCGCAGCTGCGGATTCATCTTCTACCAGGATCCGAAGGTCGCCGTCGGCACGATCATCCGGAACGAGCACGACCTCATCGTCATGGTCCGGCGCGCGATCGAGCCTGGATACGGGAAGTGGGTGTTCCCCGGCGGCTTCGTGGACCGCGGCGAAACCGTGCAGGCCGCCGCCGTACGCGAGGCGCGCGAGGAGGCCGGCGTCCAGATCCGCATCGACCATCTGCTGAACGTCTACTCGTACCCCGGCCGGGCCCCGGTCATCATCATCTACGTGGCGACGATGACAGGAGGAACGCTCGAGTGCGATGACGAAGGGTTGGAAGTGAGACTGGTCGCGCCCGAGGACATCCCGTGGGGAGAGCTGGCGTTTCAGAGTACGCACGACGCGTTGAAGGAGTTCTTGGATGGGGAGACCAGGCGGGTCTGAAGACCCGCCGCTACGCGATGGTGATTTCCTTGGTGAGGTAGACGTCCTGGATCGCGTTGAGCAGAGCGGCGCCTTCCTTCATCGGACGCTGGAACGCCTTCCGGCCGGAGATGAGACCCATGCCGCCCGCGCGCTTGTTGATCACCGCGGTCTTCACGGCCTCTTTCAGATCGCTGTCCCCTGAGGAAGCACCGCCGGAGTTGATCAGACCCGCACGGCCCATGTAGCAATTGGCGAGCTGGTACCTGGTCAGGTCGATCGGGTTGTCGCTCGAGAGCTGCGAGTAGACCGCCTTGTGCGTCTTGCCGAAGTTGAGGGCGGTGAAGCCGCCGTTGTTCTCCGGCATCTTCTGCTTGATGATGTCGGCCTCGATGGTCACGCCCAGGTGATTGGCCTGCCCCGTCAAATCCGCCGACAGGTGATAGTCCGCTTCCTTCGTCTTGAACGCGTTGTTCCGCGTGTAGCACCACAGCACGGTGAACATGCCAAGCTCGTGGGCCTGCTGGAACATCTGCGTGACTTCCTGGATCTGCCGCTTCGATTCCTCGGACCCGAAGTAGATCGTCGCGCCCACGCCCATCGCGCCCATGTCGAAGGCCTGCTTGACGCTGGCAAAGCGAATCTGGTCGAACGAGTTCGGATAGGAGAGGAACTCGTTGTGATTGACCTTCATCAGGAAGGGGATCTTGTGCGCGTACTTCCGCGCCACGGATCCGAGCACGCCCAGCGTGGACGCGACGGCATTGCAGCCGCCTTCGATCGCCAGCTTGATGATGTTCTCGGGGTCGAAGTAGGCGGGATTGGGGGCGAAGGAGGCGCCGGCCGAATGCTCGATGCCCTGGTCAACGGGGAGAATCGAGACATAGCCGGTGCGCGACAAGCGACCCGTATCCAGCATCGACTGCAGGCTCGAGAGCACGCGCGGCGACCGATCGGACAACCCGTAGGCGCGATCCACGTAGTCAGGGCCCGGCAGCAGCAGGCTGTCCTTCGGGATCGTCTTGCACTGATGCTCGAGGAGGCTGGCGTCGCTCCCAAGGATCGACGCAATGCTTGAAGCCACGTTCACACCTCTTTGACTCTGGATCCTATCACTGGAAAATGAAAGTCTTCCACGACAGCCTCGCGCACCGCGCGGCCAACCAGGTCGTCTATCGGAAGCGCCCGTTCGGCCATCTCGATCTCCTCGAGCCGTGCGCGCGTCATCGGGTTGCGGGGCGTGAACAGCGTGCAGCAGTCCTGATCGGGAATGATCGAGATGGGATAGCTGCCGATCTTGATTGCCTCCGCGGTGATCTCGTCCTTGTCCATGCCGATCAGCGGCCGGAAGATCGGCAGCGTCGCGACATGGCCGACAACCGCCAGGTTCTCGAGCGTCTGCGAGGCGACCTGCCCCACGGCATCGCCGGTCACCAGCGCCTGCGCGCCTCGCGCCCGGGCGATCGACTCCGCAATGCGCATCATGAGCCGCCGGTAGACGACCACCCGCATCGGGCCCGGAACCGCGAGCACGACCTGCTGCTGAATCTCGCCGAAGGCCACCAGATACAACCGCGAGCGATGCTGCCATCCGGTGAGGAGCGTGACCAGCTCACGTGCCTTCTCCTGCGACGCGCGCGACAGAATCGGGTAGCTGTGAAAGTGGACGAAGGTGACCGTGCACCCGCGCTTCATCATGCGGTGCGCCGCCACCGGCGAGTCGATCCCGCCCGACAGCAGGCAGGCGACGCGCCCGGCCGTGCCCGTGGGCAGGCCGCCGGCGCCGCGCTCCTTGCCGAAGAAGTAGAACGCCTGATCGGTCAGCAGCTCGACGTGGATGACGAGATCGGGCTCGTCCAGGTTGACGGTCCAACCGCGCGCCTCCTTGATACGCCCGCCGACCTCGCGCTCGGCCTGCGGTGACGTCATCGGAAATCGCTTGTCCGCACGTCGCACCGACACACGAAAGCTCGTGCACGTGCGATCAGCGATGTCGGCGAGGATCGCCGTCGCGATTCGGTCACAATCAGAGGTCGCGTCGGCATCACCAGCTCTTGAGCTGTACTCGAGCGCAATTCGCCCGGCATACGAGAAGTTCGCGATGCCGAACGTGTGTCTGATGCGCTCCCCGACTTCGTCGCGTGATGCACCGGGTCCGAGGACAATCTCGATACGTCCCATCAGCGAGCGCACCGTTCGCACGTCCAGGTCCGACAACGCGCGCCTCAAATTGCGCACGAGCCGGCCGAGGAACCACGGGCGGTTCTTCCCCTTGAGCGCGAGCTCCTGATAGTGGACGACGATTGAGTTCATGCGGTGATAAAGCTCATGGCCGCAACAGCGGCGCGGTGCCCACTCACGACGGCACTCTCGATCGTAGCGGGGAGGCCGGTATCGATCCAATCGCCGGCGAGAAACAGGCCTGGAACGGCGGTTTCGATCGACGGGCGCGGCGGCTGCCCCGGCGCCACCGAGAAGGTCGCGCGCTTCTCGCGAACGACGACTGCCCGTCGGAGCACCGCATCGCCGGCCGCCGGCAGTGAGGTTCTCAGCTCGCCGAGTGCGAGGTCGATGATCTCCTGATTACTCCGCCCGACGATCGCCTCGGCACCGCTCGAGACCAGCGACAGGTGTGAGCTGGCATCGCCGAAAAGCGCGCGCTTGTCGAACACCCACTGCATGGTTCGACCTGGCAGCCCGACGAATGCCGTCCTCGTGATCGGCCGATCGAGCCAGAGGTTCACCGTCACGATGGGAGACGCAGCCGTGCCCTCCGCCGCGTCGAGCACGGCGGCCAGCGCCGCGGGCCGATCGGGAAACACAGACTGGAGCGAGTACCAGGCGGCCGCGCAGATCACGACGCGCGTCGAGATCTCCTCATCGCGGACGCGAACGGTCAATGGCTCGCCGCACACGACTCGTGCCGGCGCGTTCACTCGCACCGTGCCTCCGGCACGCTCGACATACGCTCGCGCGGGATTCGCGTACAGCTCATCGAGTGCTTTGAGCGGCAAGCCGAGCGCCGAGTCGCGCCGATCTTTCGTGAACATGCGGCTCAACACGCCGGCGAACGCAGCCCCTGACGCCTCGTCGATCGACTGGTTCAAGGCGGCCACCGCCAGCGGCTCCCACAGCAGCTCGATCACGCGCGGCGTCTGACCATGACGCACGAGCCACTCGCGAACAGTGCTTTGGTCCGCCTGAAGGCGGACACTACGGGCGTCCTCACGGTCCGCCTGAAGGCGGACACTACGAATGCCCGTGAGCACATGCCGCATGGCGAGCAGCGCCAGCCGGTCACGCCAGCCAATCGCGTCCCAGCGCAGGACACCAGCCAGCAGATGGAGCGGCGCGGGCAGAGGCGGACACTTCAGCCTCGACAGCCGTCCGGTTCGATCGATGACGTCGATGTGCAGGTCGGGCTGCAAGTGGACATCCGCGGCGGCGCCGAGCCGCCGAAGGAACGCGAACGTTTCGTGGTAGCCGCCGATGAGGACGTGCTGGCCGTTGTCCACCCGCTCGCCCGTGGCCGGGTCGGTGAAGGCGGTGGCCCGGCCGCCGAGCGTCGGCCGTGCCTCGAGCACGGTCACGCTGACGCCGCGCTCGGCCAGCGCCGTGGCGGCGCTCAGGCCCGCAAACCCCGCTCCGATGACGATGACTTCGGCGGTCAATTCAGAATGCAAAATGCAGAATGCAGACAGTACTTGGCTCGTGGCATCGGTATGCCACGACTAACGCTTGGTCTGAATTCTGAATTCTGCATTCTGCATTCCAAGCAGCGCGCGCAGCCAGATGCGCAGCGCAATGAAGGCGCGCTGGGGCCTCGGCACACGAATGCGGCTGCTGAACACGTCGTAGCCAGCGGCCTCGATGCGCTGGAGGATCGCGTAGTAAATGCCACCCATGATCTCCGCGGCCACGAGGCTCCTGGCATCACCTGCCGGCAGTTGTGCCGCGGCCCGGCAGTAGCACTCATGCGCCCGCTCGCATTCGAACTGAAGCAGCGCCGCAACGGCTGGCGTCACCTGACCCTGCCGCAGGTCGTCCTCGGTCACGGCGAACCGCTTCAGATCCTCGACGGGAAGATAGATGCGGCCGCGTCGCAAGTCGGTGGCGACGTCGCGGACGATGTTGGTCAGTTGCAGCGCCATCCCGAGGCTCTCGGCGTAGGCGCGCGCCCCTGGATCCTTGTATCCGAAAATCTCGACGCAGATCAGGCCGACGGCGGACGCCACCCGCCGGCAGTATTCCGACAACGCCGCGAATGTCTCGTAGCGGACCTGGGCCAGATCCATCTGCACGCCGTCGATCAGCTCTTCGAAGCGCACGCGCGGCAGGTCGAACTCGCGGATGTACGGCTGTAGCGCCACGCCCTGGGAGGTCTTCGGCGTCCCGCGGTACGCCGCATCCAGCTCCGAGCGCCATTCCGCGAGCTGGGACGTGGCGCTCGCCCGCGCCTCTGGTGTCAGCCCGCCGGCCCATTCGTGCTCGGGGACCACTTCGTCAACGGCGTCGTCGACCGCACGGCAGAAATCCCAGACGGCGAGGATCGCGCTCCGCTTCTGGGGCGGCAGCACGAGAAACGAGTAGTAGAAGCTGGTGTCGCGGCTCATGAGCGGCCAGACGACCACGTCAGCATGCGCCACACAAACCACGGCGCGTCGGCGGCGCCGAGCGAGGGGCGATGGTCGATCACGTCGAACTGCGTGGCCTCGAGTCGATCGAGTATGCGCGTGCCGCCCAGCCACGTGGCCCGCAGCTCGTAACCCAGCCGTCCACCTACGGCGTCACACAGCGGTCGTCCGTCTGCAAACATCGCCCGCGTGCGCGTCACCGCCGCGCCCAGCGCCCGCTTGCAGGCAGGAGTCACAGCCCCGCCGGCAAGATCGCTCGCGGTCACGCCGTGCGCGCGCATCTCTTCCTCGGGCAGGTAGACGCGGCCGCGATCGAAATCAATCTTCATGTCCTGCCAGAAATTGGTGAGCTGCAGCGCGGTGCAGATGGCGTCCGACCAGCCGTCCCGCCGCTGGTCGCGATAGTCCCCGATGCGCAGCACGAGCCGGCCCACGGGGTTTGCCGATCGCCGGCAGTAGTCGAGAACCTCGTTCCACGAAGCGTAGCCGGTGGACGTGACGTCCTGACGAAATGCACTCAGCAAATCCTCGAACAAGCCAGGCGGCAGCGCTTTCTCGCGAATCGTGGCCCCGAGCGCCACGAAGATCTCCTCAGTGTTGCCGGGCTCGCCGGCGACCGTCGGCCGCGCGATGCGGCCCGCTCCGTCGGCAACCGCATCGCGGAGGCGGCAGAGCCAGCCGTCCAGCAGGCGGTGGCGGTCCTCGATCGAACGCTGGCCTTCGTCGGCGAAGTCGTCGGCCGCACGGGCGAACGCGTACACGGCCGCCACGTGGCGGCGCATGTGTCGCGGCACCAGCCGCGACGCGACCGGAAAATTCTCGTAGTGCGCTCGAGCATCGCGGATGCACGACTCATAGGCGCTGGCGAGGTCTACCATTCGATCTCGGGCACCTGGGCGCGATGGTTGGCCGCGCGCGCCATCACGAACAACAGGTCGGACAACCGATTGAGATAGACGATGACGACGGGGTCCACCGCATCGGATCCAAGGCCGACCACGCGCCGTTCGGCACGGCGGCAGATCGTGCGGGCCAGATGGAGGAGCGCGCCCCCGGTCGAGCCACCCGGGAGGATGAAGCGGCGCAGTGCCGGGAGCTCGGTCTCGAGCCGGTCAATCGTCTGCTCCAGGCGCTCGACCTCGACGTCGCCGACCGCCACCTTCGTCACTCGCTCGGCGATCCGCGACCGCGGGTCGGCAAGGCGGGCGCCGATCGCGAACAGTTCCTTCTGAATCGTCTCGACGGCGGTCGTGAGATCGGCGTCGAGCCCCGCGGCCCGGACGGCACCAAGACAGGCATTCAGCTCGTCAACCTCGCCGTAGGCGTCCACCCTGGCGTCGGCCTTCGAGACGCGGGTTTTGTCGAACAACGAGGTGTCGCCCGCATCGCCCGTCTTTGTGTAGATCTTCACGCGTGGAATTATATGGGGTCGATGGCTGCCACTTCCCTCCCCATTCCCGCGGCGCGCCAGCGCTTCCGAAGACGACTCCTGTCCTGGTATCGCGCCCACGGCCGCGATCTGCCGTGGCGGCGCACTGACGACCCGTACCACATCCTGGTGTCGGAGATCATGCTCCAGCAGACGCAGGTCGATCGCGTGCTGCCCAAGTACCACGAGTGGCTGGACAAGTACCCGTCACTCGAGGCGCTGGCGTCAGCCGAGGAGGCCGACGTGACCGAGACGTGGCGACCGCTGGGCTATAACATCCGCCCGCGCCGCCTGCAGTCGATCGCGCGCGAGTCCGTCTCGCGGTACGGCGGCCAGCTGCCCTCGGATCAGGAGACGCTGCTCTCATTCAAGGGCATCGGCGCGTACACCGCCGGCGCCATCCGCAGCTTCGCGTTCGGCCAGCGCGCGGCCATCCTGGACACCAACGTGGCGCGCGTCCTCTATCGCGTGTTCATCGGCCGCGGCGACATCAAGGCGCACAAGATGCGCAAGCGGCTGTGGAGCATCTCCGAGACGGTCATCCCCTACAAGCACGTGTTCGACTTCAACCAGGCACTGATGGATTTCGGCGCGACCGTCTGCACGGCAAGAAAGCCGAAGTGCGATGCCTGTCCGATGGCGCGCATGTGCACGTCCTTCCCCCGCTTCTCTCCCACTCCCAAGGCGTGACGATCGTCGTCGCCGCGGTGATCGAGGAGAGCGGCACGTTCCTGTTGACGCGCCGGCAGAAGGGCGCTCATCTCGCCGGGCTGTGGGAGTTCCCCGGCGGCAAGGTGGACGAGGGCGAGACTCACGAGGGAGCGCTCCAGCGTGAAATCCGCGAAGAGCTCGACGTCGAGATCAGCGTCGGCGATCTCGTCCTTCACGTCACGCACGAGTATGAGGATCGGACGGTCGCGCTCTACTTCCACGCGTGTGCCCTGCGGGGGACGCCGCGGCCCGTGCTCGGGCAGCAGATGCGATGGGTGCCGCGCCAGGAGCTGGCGGCGCTCGGCTTCCCGGCGGCAGACGAGGCACTGATCAGGCTCCTGACAGAATCAGGCGCTCGATGACGGTGGCAGGCACGCGGCCGTCGCCGGCAGCTGCTTCCACCGCTGTGCCCACGGTCAGAAAGTCGCGATGAAGATATCCCATCGCGATCGTGCCCAGCCGCGGTGATGCGGCCGCGCTCGTGATGAAACCGATGTCTCGATCCGCGGCGAACAGCCGCGCGCCACGTTCAGGTGGCGGGCCATCGATGCGAAGCCCGACGAGCTTTCTCACCACGCGGCCGTGGCCGCGATGCAGCACGCGAATGATGACTTCCTGACCAACATAGCAACCCTTGGTCAGTGAGATCGCACGATCCTCGATGCCGGCCTCGAGCGGAATCGTATCGTCGGTCATATCGACGCCGAACACCGGATAGGCCGCTTCGATCCGCGCCGCCTCGAGTGCCCCGGCCGACACCGCGACCGCACCCGCTGCAATCAGCGCCGCAACCAACGACTGCTCACGCGACCGCTCCAGATAGACACAGAAGCCCGGCACACCGAGCTGATCGATGCGCGCCACTGACACCGGCTGATCGTCGAGCTCGGTCGGCGTGTGGTGATAGTCGGGCCACGCGGCGAGGCCCGTCAGACCCTGCAACACGCCCTCGAGGACAGCGGCGGCGTGCGGCCCGTGGAGCCAGACGCCGGTCAGGCTCCCGGCAAGCGAGCCGACTGTGACGTCTTCGGTGAAGATGAACTGCTCCAGCCGCTCCAGCGTCGCGTCTACCGTCTCGGCCGGGACGTCGAGCAGAATCATTCCGCCTGACTCCAGGACGTGCATGTCCGTCAGCATCCGGCCCTGCGGCGTCAGCCACGCCGAGTAGCAGCCGGTGCCGGGCGTCAGCGCGGGAATGTCGTTGGTCAGCAGGCCCTGCAGGTATGTGGCTCGGTCCTGCCCCGCCACGGCAATCTGCCGGCGCGGCGCAATTGCCCCGATAGCAGCCCCTTCTCGAATGGCACGGTAGTCGTCTTGCGGGTTCATGGGTGGAGCTGGTGCGAGCACGGACCCCGTCTTCTGATCCTAGCCTAGGCTTAGGGCTCGAACCCTGGCGATCGCCTCAGAGAGAGAAGCTGTGAGCGTCATCTAGGGCTGATCCCAGGGGTTTTCCGGCCGAGTATCGGAATTGCCAGCCAAGACATCGGCCACGAGATCGGCCACAGAAATGGCGAAACGGCCATGTTCACGTGAAACGTGTCTATAATCGAACGAAATTAATGGCTGAAGATCGGCCAATCCATGTCGCCGAAAGCGTTTTTTGCATCGAGCCCACGCGTCTTGAGCACCCACCTGAAAGGGTGGCCGATCTCGCTGCGGAGCTAGCCGCCGCTACAGCGAAGCTAGGACGGCATCTCCATCCGCGGCCCGCCACGAATCTCGCGGACCTGGTCCGCGTGATGAACACCTACTACAGCAATCTGATCGAGGGTCACAACACCCGCCCGCGCGATATCGAGCGGGCGCTTGCCGGCGAGTTCGATCGCGACGAATCCCGTCGCCACCTCCAGCTCGAAGCCGCGGCACACGTACGCGTTCAGGCTGAAATCGATCGCCAGGGCGCTACCGGAACACTGCCGGATTCAGCGTCGCCGGAATTCCTGCAGTGGCTGCATCGCGAGTTCTATCGAGAAGCGGCGGAAGCCATGCTCCGTGTGGTCGGAGTTGGCCGGGAGTCCACGATGACGCCGGGCGAGTGGCGTTCACGTCCCGAGCACGACGTTGCTGTCGGCCGCCATCAGCCACCGTCGAGCGCGCGAGTTGACGACTTCATGCGCTACTTCGCGCAGCGCTATCGCTTCGAAGGAACGGGGCGTGCCGGTCGCATCATCGCGATGGCTGCGGCGCATCATCGGTTCAACTACATCCACCCGTTTCCCGACGGCAACGGTCGCGTGAGCCGTTTGATGAGTCACGCGATGGCGTGGCGCGCCGACATCGCCGCGCATGGCCTCTGGTCTATCTCGCGCGGGTTGGCGCGCGGGCTCGAGAGTCGTACCGAATACAAGCAGATGATGGACTTCGCCGACTCGCCACGACAGGACGATCTCGACGGGCGGGGAAGCCTGTCAGAACGAGCCCTGATCGATTTCGTGACGTGGTTCCTGCGTGTTGCGCTCGATCAGGTGACGTTCATGTCAGAGCTGTTCGATCTCGATAACTTGGCGACGCGGATTCGGGCCTTCGTGGCTCGCAACGACAAGTTCAAGCCGCAGGCGGCGGCGCTTCTCGAACAGACGTTGGTGCGAGGCGAGATCGAACGAGGAGAGGCTTCCCGCATCACCGGGCTCCCCGTGCGAACGGCTCAGCGTCTACTGAACGAATTGGTCGTTGAAGGTCTCTTGGCATCAGCGACTCCGAAGGGCCCTGTGTCGTTGCGATTCCCAGCCCACACGCTCGAGGAACTCTTTCCGCGGCTGTACCCGGTCGTCTAGCCCCCTCTCCCACCATGCCCGTGTTCTCCGTCAGCTGCTGAATTGAAAGCTAGAATCCGGCATGCGTACTTGTACGAACCGAGAGGCGATTCGGGACGGTCGGGGGCGCTGCGGTCGCAGATCGATCCCGGGCACCCCTGAGGAGGAACTGATACGATCGCGACGTGCGCTTCATCTATTGTACCTGCGCCGTATTGCTGCTTCTGGCGGCACCCGCCGCCGCTCAGCAGGCACAGGCGACGGCGACGGCGACGGCGAAACCGACTGCTTACACCGTGTTCCTCCGCGGGACGCCCATCGGCCGTGAGGAAGTCACCATTCAGGAGGACGCCAGCGGCATCACGATCACCTCGCAAGGACGGCTGGCGGCCCCACTCAACATCGTCACCAGACGCGCCGAGCTGAAGTACAAGCCGGACTGGACACCTGAGCGCTTCTCACTCGAGGGCACCTCGAGTGAGGGCGACGTCTCGGTGCGCACTTCATTCACCGACGGCTCGGCCGTCACCGAAGGGACCCGGGGAGCGGCAAAGTTCGCGACGACCCATCAAGTTGCGCCGCAGGCAATCGTGCTGCCAAACGCTCTCGGTGTCTTCTCCTCTTACACCGCTCTCGCGCGAAGACTCACAGCAGCGCGGGCGAACGCGGAGATGCGTGCCTACATCCTGCCGGTCGCCGAGATTGGCGTCCGCGTCGTGAACGTGCAGGCCGAACGGATTCAGGTCGGTACGTCATTTCTCGATGTGCGGCGCTACGAGATGCTCTTCGCGAATCCGGGCGGAGACCTCGCCGTCAACCTCACCGCCGGCAGCGACGGCGGCCTCATTCGCGTCAGCATTCCGGCGCAGGCCATCGACGTGATGCGCGAGGACGTCGCCTCACCGACGTCGCGCACGCAGGTGTATTCGAACCCCGGCGACGAAGCGGTCGTGATTCCCGCTCCGGGCTTCAACATCGGCGCCACGCTGACGCGCCCGATGACCCCCGCCGCCCGCATCCCGGCCGTCATCCTGCTTTCGGGATCAGGTGTTGGCGATCGTGATGGCTTCGCGCTCGGGATTCCGGTGCTGGCACAACTCGCCGGCGCGCTGGCCGACGCGGGATTGCTCGCCGTCCGCTACGACAAGCGCGGCAACGGGCAGAGCGGAGGCCGCTCGGAGTCGGCCACGATCTCGGACTACGCCGACGATGCCCGCGCCGTCGTGCGCTGGCTCATGGAACGAAAGGATGTAGATCCGAAGCGCATTGCACTCGTCGGCCATAGCGAAGGTGCGTGGGTGGCGATTCTGGCCGCCGGCCGCGAGAGGCGCATCGCAGCCGTCGCATCGATCGCCGGACCATCCTCGACCGGTGCCGAGCTGCTGCTCGAACAGCAGCAGCACTCACTCGACCAGCTCAATCTGCCCGCCGCGGAACGGGAGAAGCGCGTCGCCATGCAGCGCCAGATCCAGTCAGCCGCGATCACCGGCAAGGGTTGGGAATCCGTACCGGCCGAGATGCGGAAGCAGGCCGATACGCCGTGGCTCCAGAGCTTCGTCGCCTTCGACCCGTCGCGGGTCCTCGACGATGTCCGGGCGCCGCTGCTGTTCGTCCACGGCGAGCTGGATCGTCAGATTCCCGTGGCCCACCTCGATCGACTGGCCGGCCTGGCCAGAAAGCTGAGCGACTCGAAGTCGGTCGACGTGGTCGTCGTCCGCGGCGTCAACCACCTGCTCGTGCCGGCAACGACCGGCGAGGTCAGCGAGTACGGCACGCTCACCGACCGCAACGTCAGCAAGGACGTCACGATGGCCGTCTCGAGCTGGTTGACCAGGACGTTCGCCGCAATCCGGTGATGCCGGCACACGAGAGAGCTCGATGACTGCACCCAGGATCCGCATCCCGGAATTCAAGGAGAAGAAGGCACGCGGCGAGAGAATCGCCATGCTCACGGCCTACGACGCCACGATGGCTCGTCTGCTGGATCGGGCGGGCATCGACGTGATCCTGGTCGGCGATTCGCTGGGCATGGTCCTCCTTGGGTACGAGACCACGCTGCCGGTGACACTCGACGACATGCTTCATCACACGCGCGCAGTCGTGCGCGGCGCCGAGCGGGCGCTCGTCGTCGCGGACATGCCGTTCCTCACCTACCAGGTGAGCGTCGCCGAGGCGGTTCGCAACGCCGGCCGGCTGCTGCAGGAAGGCGGCGCGTCGGCCGTCAAGCTCGAAGGAGGGCGACCGGTACTCGACGTGGTCCGGCGCCTGGTTGACGTCGGCATCCCTGTGATGGGACACCTCGGCCTGCAGCCGCAGTCGGTGCATCAGGCCGGCGGCTTCGTCAAGAGCGCCACACGACCGCACGAAGCCACCGCACTTCTGGAGGACGCGATCGCGCTCCGGGACGCGGGAGCCTTCGCCATCGTGCTCGAGTCGATCCCGGCCGATGTCGCACGGACCGTGACCGCCAGTGTCGACATACCCACGATCGGCATCGGCGCAGGGCCGGATTGCGACGGCCAGGTCCTCGTCAGCAACGACATGCTGGGACTGTTCGACGGGGCCATACCCTCGTTCGTGAAGCAGTACGCGCAGCTCGCCGACACAGTGACGGCAGCGACCAGAGCGTACGTAGACGATGTCCGGACGGGACGGTATCCGCAGGTCAGCTCGAAAGTGGCCGGCGTGCAGTCCTGATGCTCGAGGTCGTCGAAACGATCGAGGCACTCCGCGCCAGGGTGGCCGATCATCGCCGCTCGACAGGCACCATCGGCTTTGTGCCGACGATGGGCGCGCTGCACGCGGGTCATGCCAGCCTGATCGAGCGCGCGCGGCGCGAGTCGGGTACGGTCGTCGTGAGCATCTTCGTCAATCCTCTCCAGTTCGATCGTGCCGAGGACCTCGAGCGCTATCCGCGCCCGCTCGACGCCGACGTCGAGCTGTGCCGCGGGCTGGGCGTCGAGCTGGTGTTCGCGCCATCGGTTGCCGAGATGTATCCGGTCAAGCCGGAGTTCCTCGTCCAGGTGGGACAGCTCGCGAACCACCTCTGTGGCAAGCACCGGCCCGGACACTTCGAGGGCGTCGCAACCGTGGTCCTGAAGCTGTTCGAGATCGTCAGGCCAGACGAGGCCTACTTCGGCGAAAAGGACGCCCAGCAACTGGCTGTTGTCCGCCGGATGGTTACGGACTTTAATGTCCCTGTGAGGATCGTGGGCGTACCGACAGTGCGGGAGCGGGACGGATTGGCGCTCAGTTCTCGCAACGTAAGGCTGAACGCTGCCGAGCGTCAGCTGGCGCCCTCGCTGTACGCGGCGCTGCGCAGGATTGCGGAGAAGGTCGAGGCTGGTGCGACGAGCGCGCCGGCGACTACCGGCGAGGCGGCGACGCTGATTCCCGCCGACGAGAGATTGAGGCTCGAGTACCTGGAACTGGTCGACCCGGACGACTTTCAGCCAATTGAGACCATCACCGGCCCGGTCATCGCTGCCGGGGCGCTATGGGTTGGCAACACCAGGCTCATCGACAACGTGCGCTGCACTCTTCGGGCACGGTCATGAAAGCGGCGATCGCGCTCACGGTCACGGCGGCGGCAGTCGCACTGGCGGTTGCCAGTTCGGTACCCTCACGCGCACAATCGCCCTCGATGCGTCCACGCACGAACAGCAAGGGGCTGACCGCGGTTGCTGGCCTCAAGGTCGGGCATCACACGCTGACTGAACGCCCGACCGGCTGCACCGTCGTCCTCGTCGAGGGCGAGGGTGCGGTGGGCGGCATCTCTCAGCGCGGCGCCGCGCCCGGCACCCGTGAAACGGATCTGCTCGATCCGCTGAACATGGTCGAGAGGGTCAACGCGATCGTGCTCACTGGCGGCAGCGCCTATGGTCTCGACGCCGCCCAGGGTGTTGTCCGCTACCTCGAGGAAAAGAAGATCGGCTACCCGATTGCCGGCACCGTGGTCCCGATTGTTCCCGCGGCGGTGCTGATGGACTTGGGGTTCGGTGGCAGCGCGACCATCCGTCCGACTGCCGACTGCGGATATCGCGCGGTGTCGTCGGCATCCGATGCCGCAGTGGCCGAAGGAAACATCGGCGCCGGCGCCGGCGCCACCGTCGGGAAGTCCACGGGACGGGAGCGCGCGATGAAGGCGGGCATCGGTTCGGCGGCGATCGTGCTCGAGAGCGGGCTGGTCGTTGCCGCCATCGTCGCGGTGAATGCGATCGGCGACATCATCGACCCGACCACCGGCGCGGTCGTCGCCGGCGTTCGCACGCCTGATGGCAAACGCCTCGCGGACGCGCGAGTGCTCTTGCGGTCGCCGACTCAGCCCGCGGCACCTCCACGAGCCGGAGAGAACACGACGATCGCGGTCGTCGCCACGAATGCCCGACTCACCAAGACCGAGGTGAACCGCGTGGCGCTGATGGCCGACGACGGCCTGGCGCGGGCGGTGAATCCGGCACACACGCTGGCCGATGGAGACACGGTGTTCTCACTCGCCACCGCGCGGTGGCAGGGACAGGCCGACGTCACGACGATTGGTGCCCTGGCGGCAGAGGCGTTGTCGGAAGCCATCGTGCGCGCCGCAACGCAGGCGGTCGGATCGGGGGGCCTGCCGTCTGCTCGCGAGCTCGGTACGGTTCCCGCTCGCTTCAGGTGATCCCGAAATTCAAAATTCAGAATTCAGAATGCAGACACTGTCTACATTCCACTCCGATGGCATTGTCTGAATTCTGCATTCTGCATTCTGCATTCCAGAGATGAGTCTTCATCTCAGTCTTTTGATCATCTACTCCATTGCCGTCGTCGGTCTGGGCATCTGGAGTGCCCGGTATGTCCGCAGCAGCAGCGCATTCTTCGTCGCCGGGCGGAGCCTCGGTCCGGGGCTGATCTTTGCGTCGATGCTCGCGGCCAACATCGGCGCCGGCGCCACGGTGAACGTAACCGGGCTCGCGTACCGAGAAGGTCTGAGCGCGTGGTGGTGGAGCGGCTCGGCCGGTCTCGCCTCGCTGGTACTCGCCTTCTCGGTGGGCCCGCGCATCTGGACGCTGGCCAAGGAGCACGGCTTCTACACCACCGGCGACTTCCTCGAGTTCCGGTACGGGCCGGCGGTGCGCGGCGTCATCACCAGCCTGGTGTGCTTTGGCTGTCTGTGGATTCTGGCCGCGCAACTGATTGCCGGGGCCGCCATCATCAGCGTCCTCACCGGCGCGCCACGCTGGGTTGGCTCGGTCGCCGGCGGCGCGATCATGACGATCTACTTCGCGGCCGGAGGGCTCCTCGGCACGGCGTGGGTGAACAGCGTCCAGCTCGTAGTGATGCTGGTGGGGTTCGTGACGGCGCTTCCCTTCGTGCTCGGAGCCGTCGGTGGGCTCGGTGCGTTGTCGTCGGCCCCCCTTCCCGCCACGTTCACCGACATCACCTATTCGTCGGGACCGGGCTCAGGCTGGACCCTCCTGGCGTTGACCGGACCGGCGTTCGTGATCTCGCCCGGCCTCATCCAGAAGGCGTACGGAGCGGCGAGCGCGCGCGCCCTCCGCACCGGGGTCGCGCTGAACGCCGTAGCGCTTCTGCTGTTCGCATTCATTCCGGTGCTGCTCGGCATGGCCGGGCGAGTCGGTCTGCCGGCGGTGGCGAGTCCTGATCTCGTTCTTCCGACCGTGCTGACGCAGTTGTTGCCCGCCTGGCTAGGCGCCCTCGCGCTCGCGGCGGTGTTCTCGACCGAGGTGGACACCTCGGACGCGATCCTCTTCATGATCTCGACGTCGGTGTCGAAGGATCTCTACAAGCGGTATCTCAAACCTGGCGCGACCGACGGGCAACTGCTCTTCGTGGCACGCGTCGCCGCCGTGGTCGGTGGCGTGCTTGGCGTGCTGCTCTCGATTTACCTCAGCACGATCGTCGCCGCCATGACGGTCTTCTATTCATTGCTTGGCGTCAGCCTCTTCGTGCCGGTACTCGGCGGGCTCTATTCCCGGCGCGCCGGAACGCCGGAGGCGCTCGGCGCCATCGCGGCGGGCGTCATCTCGCTGCTCGTGGTACGCTTCGGGGTTGCCGGGCGCTATCCCTGGCTGGACCCGACGCTGACGGGGCTCATCGCTGCCGCCGTCGTGTTCTTCACGATATTGATCGTGCGTAGAGGCCGCAAAAACAACATGTCGTAGGGGCCGCCTTCAGGCGGCCCGTGATTGTTGATATGAAAAACTACCGCATTGCAGTCATCGCCGGCGACGGCATCGGCAAGGAAGTGATCCCGGCCGGCATCGAGATCCTGAAGCTGGCCGCCGATCAGGGCGGCTTCCGCTGTGAGCTCACCGACATCCCGTGGGGCTGCGACTTCTACCTGCAGACAGGTCGCATGATGGATCCCGACGGGATCGATCAGCTGCTCGAGTTCGACGCGATTTACCTCGGCGCGATCGGCGATCCCCGCGTGGCGGACCACATCTCGGCGCGCGAGCTGATCCTGCCGCTGCGGCAGCGCCTCGGCCAGTACGTGAACCTGCGGCCGATGCGTCTGCTGCCCGGCATCTCGTCACCGCTCGCGGGCCGGGGCGCCGCGGACATCGACATGATCTGCGTGCGCGAGAACTCCGAGGGCGAATACTGCGGGATCGGCGGACGACTTCATGCCGGCACGCCGTACGAACTGGCGGAGCAGACCGGCGTCTTCACCAGGAACGGCATCGAGCGCATCGTCCGCTACGCGTTCCGGCTCGCGGCCACGCGGCCACGGAAGATGCTGGCCAGCGCCACCAAGTCGAACGCGCTGCAGCATGCGATGGTGCTCTGGGATGAAGTCGTCGCCGGCGTGGCGAAGGAGTTCCCCAACGTCGAGCTGAAGAAGTACCACGTGGACGCGCTGTGCGCGCGCATGGTCACGCACCCGCAGACGCTCGACGTGATCGTTGCCTCCAACCTCTTCGGCGACATCCTGACCGACATCGGCTCCGCGATTTCAGGAAGCCTCGGCGTCGGGCCTGGTGGCAACATCAACCCCGAGCGGACGACGCCGTCGATGTTCGAGCCGATTCACGGCTCGGCGCCGGACATCGCCGGCACAGGCGTGGCGAATCCGATCGCCGCGATCTGGGCGGGGGCGATGATGCTCGACCACCTCGGCGAACGCGCCTCGCATGACCGCATCCTCGCCTCGATCGAGGGTGTGCTCTCCGACGAGCGCGTGAAGACGCCCGACCTGGGTGGCCGGGCCACGACGGCGGACATGACCAAGGCGGTGACGGCGGCGATGACGGCGAGCCGTCAGCCTGCGTAGTCGGTAACTCAAAGCTCAAGACTCAAAACTCAAACACTGCATCACTCAACGCTGCATCGGAAGCCTCGACTTAGGGCAGGTAGCATTGTTTGAGTTTTGCGTTTTGAGTCTTGAGTTGGAGGTCTCCATGACTCGACGGCTGGCTTTGGCTGTGCTCCTCACTCTTACTCTCTGTGGCGCGGTGGCCTCGGCCGTCGCGCAGCAGTCGCTCTTCCCCAATACCAAGAAGAACGGCCGGGCGACCGTCGAGTTCAGGAACGACGGCTTCAAGGTCGTCGCCAACTACGACTACTCGCAGCGCAATCACGACACGCCGTGGCTGCTCATCGATATCGCGGCAGCGTCCGAGCGCCGGTTCACGCTGCACAAGAAACAGATCACACTGGTCACACCCGCGGGCACGGTGCTGCCGGTTGCTCCGCAGGAGGCACTGATCGCGGACGCAGCCGGGATCACGTCCCTCATGCAAAACTCCAAGATCTGGCGGCGGCCGCTCGCCGAGTACTTCAGCCAGCGAAGCCGGATCGAGCCGCTGCGGTTCTACGCGTTTCCTTTCGGGGGCGTCGCATTCGACGAGGCGGTCGTCGACAACGACCGGGTCGCGTTGGGCGAGCTGTTCTTCAGGACGCTTGAAGAAAAATGGAAGGAAGGCACCTATCGCCTGGTCGTCGATCACGAGAAAGCGAAAGCCGCGCTGCCGATCTCTCTGCAGTAGCCCAGGGGAAGGAATCCTTCACACAGTGTTAGACCGCTCGTTGGCGGTCCTGAACCATGCCTGATAGAACGGCGAAGAGCCCTGTCACCACACCGGTGAGCATCCCAAGTATCGAGAGCATCAGCGCCGACACGCCCGCCATATCGGAGCCCGTCGCAGCAGTCATCAACAAGGTGCCGGTAACCAACTGGATGGCCCATCCCACAATTGCTACGAGGAGACCGCTAGCGAACCGGTTCGAACGAGTGATTCGCCCCGCAACCATCCCTGGAACCACCACGGCCGCAATCAGCGCTCCGCTCACAAGGATCCAGGGGTAGGGTACCGAGATCAACGCTCCTGGCCAGTTCGGCGCCTCCGGCACGACGGCAACGGCGGCACCCGCAAACAGCGGCGTCAGTAGTGCGACCTTCGCGATCTTTCGGAGATCCATTCTCGCGCCACCTGACGATACCACCCCGAACGCAGCCTCAGTCGTGGCGACGGCCCGTCAAGTCCGTCCTACGTAGCACCCGCCTCACCATTGGCGGTGTTGGAGACCGATCGAAAGATCGCTCCATCAAGGTTGTACTGCATCAGTGCTCCCGAGGCCGCCCCACGTCACGCCGCTCAGCCGCGAGCGGAGAATCAGCAACTCGTTCCGGAACGAGTTGAATGATGCCGCATCATCGGTGCCGCTCGTCAGCTGCAGCGGCATACTCGGCTGAGAGAAGACCACTATCGCTGGTCGGCTTCACGCAATTTGGTCAGGCCGCAGCCCGAATGCGATCGATCTTGAGCAACCACGCCAGATACGGCAACTGCGAGGAAGATTGCGCCCGCCATGGACTCGAGCACGAGTGCATTGGTGGATGCTCCCATGACCGCGAACAGCGCATAGTACGACGCGATGACAATCGTGACGGTTGGATAAAAGGCACGGTCACGGTCCAACCCGCTGGCCGTGGCCAACAGCCCACGGCGAAGGCAAGGAGCGCTCCCACGAGTAGTGCCACGATGTGCCTCCTTGCTTGATCCGCGCCCTGTCAGCCTCCGAGGCGCGGCGGGCGCGAGCTGTCGAGCGATCGCCGGCGGCCCCTGGGGTGCATCTGCAGGCGCCCGTTTACTTGGAAAGCGATTGGCGCAGCGGCGAAGGCGGATATGCCTGATTGCCCCTGAACATGGCGCTTGGGGCATAGCCTGCGTCCACATTGCCGGACATAGCAACGCGGTAGTAGTACTTCAGGACGCCGCTCTCCCCCTCCAAGAAGACCTGGATCGCACTCTGCCCGGGCACCGGCTCATATTCGGTTGCGCGGACGATCGCCGGATACCCGTTGGGATGCATCTTTTCCACGGTCTCTACAAAGGTTGACTCTTTGATAGACGTGCGTGCCTCCAACGACAACATCGCATAGGCGGCGGCCGAGTTTCGGTCTATGACGGCGACCCTCAAGAACTCTTCGGCTTTGGCGGCCGCGACGTGCTCGTCATGGCGAATAGCCTTACAGCTGATGACAGCCGTGCACATCGCGGACAGCAGCCCTAGAACAATCGATCGTCTATGCATCCGTTTGTCTCAGCCGTACCTGGTCCAACTAGTAGCGGGCCGACCGGCATATCTCGCCCGACACCGCACTGGCGGCGGCTACGGTGCCGGCGTCTCGATCAGGACGAAGAACAAACCATTCGGGTCCGGCATGATCGCCGCGCGGCGGCCGCCCTGCAACGTCACGGGCTCACCACTGGATACGACGGTCGATCCAACCGTCTTCAGCTTCCCCATCGTCGAGCCGATGTCGCGGACCCTGAGCTGCAGACGCGTGGCTCCCGGATCCTGAAGCCGTGGACGAACGGGTGTGCCCTTCACGCCCTTCAGCTCGATGAACTCCAGACGCAGCGCCGAGCCAGGAACCGGCGCAGTGGTCATGCGCACCTCGGCGCCCTTGAGTCCCATCAGATCCAGCAACGGGCTGGCGCCGAACGTACCCACCTGCGGCTGGAACTGCAGGAGATCGCGGTACACGCGAACGGTCTGCTCGGTGTCGGCCACCGTCACACGCACGCGTGCGCCGATGATGTTGCTCGTGGCTGGCGCCGACGTTTCAGGGAGCGGCGCAAGCTGCAGCAACTCGACGAAGTGACCGTCGGGATCGGACACGATGACGCCGCGTGCGGCCTGGTTCTGGCCAAACGCAATTGGCTCACCACCAGGCGTGACGACCGGAACGCCAGCCTTCTTGAGCGGTGCGAACGCGGCGGCGATGTCGCGAACCAGGAGAATCAACGTCGCGCCGCCTGGATCCTGCGGACGTGGACGGACCGGTTTGCGATCGATGCCCTTGAGCTCGACCATCTCGACGCCAACCGTGGACCCGGGAATTCTCGCGGTGACGAAACGAAGCTGCGCACCCGGCATGCCGAACATCCCGAGCAGGACGGGGTCGCTGCCAAATGGACGTGGGCCCGGGGTCTGCGCCGGAGGCACGGTCAACCCGAGCAGCGTCCCGTAGAACTCGATCGCCTTGTCGAGGTCCTGGACGATCGGGCTGTAGTTCCCTGAGCCGACCACGACCTCGCCGACAGCAACCCCGCCTGGCGGTGGCGGCGCAGGCGCCTGTGCCGAACCCATGGTCGTCCCCGCACACACCGTCAAGACAAGGGCGGCGACGAACGCTGCGCGAGTGACCAGTGACATCTGTCTGTCCTTCTCGGTGTGGGTCGACATTCCGGAGCGGAGGCGATGCTCGCCGAACCCCTTGGGAATGTCAACGAACGGTAAACGGAAAACATGGCCAGCCCGTCACCGCATCGAGGCCGGCCGGCTGCCGGCCTCGCTCGACGTACAACTGCAGTCCGCGCGTCTCCGGTACGGGGACAAACGCCAGCGGCTCGTAGTGCTCGTCAACGTAGGCGGCGATGAGCGGCAGCTGGCTGCGGAACGCCGCCTCTTCCTCCAACGCCACGACGACGAACGGTACCGATTGAGACTTCATGCGCGACAGCGCGGTCCGCTGCTCGTCCGGCGTCGCGTAGAAGCCCGGTCGAAACGCCATCTGTCCACCGGCGAAGCCGCGATTCGCAAGCACGAACACATCCGGCGAGAGTCCGGTCATCACGAGTCGATCGCTCGGCGAGGAGCACCTCGCGAGGTAGGCGTAGAACGGCATGAGCGCTTCGGAGTTGCGGCTCGGAACATGACTGCGCTCCGGCATGGCCTTCGGCAGCCGGGTCATGAGGTCGGCAATGCGTTCCTGCATCGCCCCTCGTCGGCCCAGCACGCCCGCGCGATTGAGCTCGCCCGGTACATCCGCGATGACGAGGACGGCCGAAGCAGACATCACGAAGACCGCCGTCGCCGCGGCGAGGGCCACGCCGCGCATCGTCAGTCCTAGCGTGCGCCATGCCAGTCCGATCAACCAGGATCCCAGCAGCGCTCCGGGCGCCACAGCGTCCGGGAGGCGAGCGGCAAGCGGGCTGCGAAGGAAGCCGAGGTTCATGACGATCGCCATGACAGACACCGCCGCAACAGCCGCCGATTCGCCGGTCCAGCGCTCTCGCCCCTGTCGCGCGCGTGACCAGGCGAACGCGAGGCACGCGACCGGCATCGCGTAAAGGAGATAGAAGAGCCAGACCTCCAAGTTCCCTTGCGTCAGGATCGGCCCGGTGAGGTCGAGGCGAGGGAGCGCGCGAAGCACCGTGGCGTCCGCTTCCGCTCGTGAGAATTCGAGACCCGGGCGGATGTACGCCACAAGGCCAACCTCGTACTGAACGAAGAGCGCCCAGGGAAGCAGCATGACGAGGACCGCCGCCGCGAGCACGGCGACGCGAGCCCGCACCGCACGCGCGCCCTCGCGCCAGCTCGCGCATACCACCGCGGTGAGCGCACCCGCACCGATGTAGAGCCCGTGGTCGTGACGGAACAGAAACGCGACGACAGTCAGCACGCCAAGCAGCGCGATGCGCCAGGACGTCAGGCGTGAGGTCGCGGCCACGAACGCCCAACCGGCGACAGCGTAGAGCAGGATCTTGGGATAACCGAACGAGCGCGGGTTGATGAGCACCTCGAGGAGTGTGACCGCCAGCGAAATCGCGACCGAACCGGACAGTCGCGACGCGGCCGCCACCGTGAAGGCGGCCCCGATCGCCAGGGACGCGGCCACAACCAGAAGCTCGACAAACAGCCCGCGGCCGAAGGCGAGCCGGGCCAACGCCGACACCGAGTACATCAGGGGCCAGCCGGGATCGACGAAATCGCGGACCGGCCACTCGCCGAGCAGCATCTGCTGCGCGCCGGCCAGATAGATGTAGTGGTCGTTGTTGAAGCCGGTGAAGGTGAGCACGCGCCACGCGATCGTCAGCATCGCCGCCAGACACGCGGCGATCACCACCGCTGTGCGCTGCGAATGAGCGGGCGGCGGCAATGAGCGAGCGGTGCCAACCATACGATCGCGGCAGAGTATAGCCGCGAAGCGCTCAGAAGACGGCGATCCTGCTCACGATGTCCTCGCTTCGGTTCTATGTCTACCGGAACGCCTTGGCGGCGTTCCTTCATGTCTACCGGAACGCCCTGGCGGCGTTCCGTCAGGCCGGGCTGACCTCAGGGCGGAAAGCCAATCGCGAGTTTGACTGCGGCGTACTCCGGGTGGATCGCGCCATCGGCCGCGCGAACGATCAGCGGCGGCTCGACCCACGTGCGCCCGCGCATCGCTTCCGGCAAATCGGACTCGCGCATCAGCGCGAACAGTGCGACCAGGGGAGGCTCACCCTCGCGAAAGACCACCGAGCGCCGTCGCACGATCACCAGCGAGGACTGACGCGCGGCGGCCTCGACGCGGTCGCGCTGCTCCTCTGGGAAGATGCACGCGAAGATCCCCCCGGCGTCGAGGTGCGCCGCCGCGATCCTCGCGTAGTCGCCGATGTCACCCCGCAGCTCGAACCGGCACGCGACCTTCTGCGGATGATCGCCTTCGATTCCCGTTCCGACGGGAAAGTACGGCGGGCTGCCGAGCACCAGATCGAAGCCTTCGTCGCGAGCGAGTGCGCCGGGATCCCGGAAGTCCGCGTGGCGACTCTCATACCTGGACTCGAGACCGTTGTAGGCCGCCGACTTGCGCGCCAGCCTCACGCTCTCCTCCTGCGCCTCGATCGTCACGACCCGCGCCCCCGGCAGCCGCCAGGCGGCAATCATGCCGACCGATCCGATGCCCGATCCGAGGTCCAGCACCCTCGAGGCGGATGGCGACCAGCTCGTCCCGTACCACGCCGTCAGCACATCGTCGGTCGAGAAGCGGTGACCGTCACGAAGCTGAAAGACGCGGAAGTGCCCGCTGATCGCATCGAGCGTTTCAGCGGCGGGAACCTCTGGCGGCGACGAAGCTCCCGGCGGGATCGGCCCCGGCTTCGCCCATCCCTTGAAGTGAGATTCAGTCAACTCCCAACTCCCAACCCGATCTCCAAGCCAACTCCCAACCCCACGCTTGCTGGCGGCACGCTAGGATCTCATCTGATGGTAGTCGAGCGTCTGACGGCGTTCGTGATCGAGAGGTTTCCTCTCGCCATGCCGGCGATCCAGGAAGCTCTTGATGTCCTGCGCGCCTCGGACCCGGCGCGCGATCCGATCGCGATCGAGAAGCTGCGTCAATCGTTCCGTCAGGCGGTTGAGCGGCTGCTCTCGGATGTCCGCATCGCAGACATTCCGGAGACGACGCCGGGAGTGAAGGCAGAGGAGCGTTGGAAGGCGGCAGGGCGAGAGCTCCTCGACGCCTGCGACGGCCTCTTTGCGCGCGAGGCCATCGTCGCCTCGCTCACCGCCGATGAACGCCGGGAGATTCTGCGCGGCATGGTGTTGACGCGGACCGTGGACAACCGGCTCAAGCAGTTCTTCACCAGCGGCGAGGTTCAGTACGCCGGCGTGCCGTTCCAGGGAAAGGGCTTTCGCTCGCTCGGCCAGGAAGCGATCTACGCCGCGGCGATTCGCTTGAAGCGCGGCGGCGCATGGCGCGATCGTGAGCGCGGGTGGCAAGGCGACGTCGTCGGCCCGATCATCCGGGACCTCGGCGTAACGCTGGCGATGCGGCCAGAGCCTGCGGCGGTCCGGATGGTCCTCAACGCGCAGATGGGCAAGGACGGTCCGCCCATGCACGGGAAGGATCTCCATGTTGGCGACTGGGAATGGGGGGTCCTTCCGGCTGCGGCTCCGCTCTCGATCAGTACCTTGACGATCGCCGGAGTCGCCATGGCGTTCGCGCGCGAGGCGTCGGAGCGTGTGGCGCTGTCGTTCATCGGCGAGGGCGGATCGTCCCTTGGTGAGTGGCACGAGGCGATCAACCTGTGCGCGGCGAGGCGGCTGCCCGCGGTCTTCTGCATCGAGAACAACCAGACGGCACTGTCAACGCCCGTCTCCGAGCAGTCGGCGGCACGAGTGTTCGCCGACAAGGCGCTCGGCTACGGCATTCCCGGCATCACGATCGACGGCACCGATCCAGACCAGGTGGCTGCTGCCTTCGCGTGGGCAGTCGATCGCGCGCGCGCCGGCGAGGGCCCCGCGCTCATCGAGCTCGTCACGATGCGCATGAGCGGGCACGCCCACCATGACGACATGCTCTATGCCGGCAAGGAGCCTTCGATCTCCTGGGCCTATCCGCCGCTCGCGCCGGGCGCCTATGCCGACCGTGAGGCGTACGCATTCTGGTCGCGCAAGGATCCGATTGCGGTGTACGCGGCCCGGCTCGAATCGGAAGGCGTGATTGCCGCGGGCGATCTGGACCGCTACAAGAGTGAGGCCGTGGCACTGGTTGACGCTGAAGCTCGGGCTGTTGTGGACGCGCCGTGGCCGCGCCCGGAGGAGGCCGCTCGCGGCGTCTTCGCCGATGAACCGCCGCGCGTTCGAGTCGAGCCTCTCGATCCGGACAAGCGTCTGCGGTTGAATCTGGATCCGCAGCTGCCTGCCGTGGACAAAGGGCTGCCGTTCGACAAGAAAGGTCACACGTTTCTCGACGCCGTCGCCATGGGCGTGGGCGACGCGCTCCGCGGCGACCCGCGTGTCTTCGTCTACGGCGAAGACGTGGGCGGCCAGTACGGCAATGCGTTCCTGCTGCTGCGTCCGCTGTTGAAGGAGTTCGGCGATCGCATCATCAACTCGACGCTCGCCGAGGGCGCGGTGCTCGGCGTGTGCGTGGGCGCGGCGCTGGCTGGGCAGCGGCCGATCGGCGAAATGCAGTTCAACGACTTCGTCGCCAGTGGCTTCAATCAGCTGGTGAACAACGCGGCGAAGATCCGCTACCGGTGGGGAGGCTCGGTGCCGATGGTGCTCAGGATGCCGTGGGGCGGGTTGCGCCATGCGGGGCCCTATCATTCCCAGAACACCGAGGCGTGGTTCTATCGCACGCCCGGTCTGAAGATCGTCACGCCGTCGACGCCAGAGGACGCTCGCGCCCTGATGGCCGCGGCGGTCGCCGATCCAGACCCGGTCCTCTACTACGAGCACATCGCGTTGTATCGCGACCCGCGGATCAAACAGGTCCTCCCGGCCGCGGCTCCTCAGCCTCTACCACTCGGCAAGGCCGCGCTGCGTCGTGCAGGTGACGACCTCGCCATCGTGTCGTACGGCGCCTACGTCCACGTTGCGATGAATGTGGCGACACGCCTCGCCGCCGACGGGATCCAGGCCAGCGTCCTCGATCTGCGCACGCTCGTTCCGCTGGACAAGGAAGCGCTACTGGCCGTCGCCCGCCACTGCAACCGCGTGCTCATCGTCCACGAGGACTCGCGGACCGGCAGCATCGGCGAAAGCCTGGCCGCGATCATTCAAGAGGAGGCGTTTGAATCGCTCGACGCGCCCGTACGGATCCTTGGGGCACTCGATACACCCGTGCCCTACTCGCCGCCGCTGGAGGAGTACTTCCTGCCGTCCGAGGCCGATATCGAACGAGCGGCGCGCCTGCTGGTCGCCTACTGACGCTATCAATTCAGAATGCAGAATGCAGAATCCAGACAAGGCAAACGCAGAGTTCTATCCTGTCTGCATTCTGAATTCTGAATTCCGAATTACAGGCTACTCGTAGCGGAGAGCCTCGATCGGATCGAGCCTCGAGGCCCGAAGCGCCGGAATGAACGCGCTGATGAGGCCGACGACGACGAGGATGGCGGTGCAGACGCCCACCAGCTCCAGTGACAGCACCATGTGGATATCCGCCGTGCCAGTGCTGTCGTCAAGCAGCTCGGACAGGAACGGTCGTGGACTCAACAGCCAGACGAGCACGTAGGAGAGCAGCACACCTGCGGCGCCGCCGGCGAACGTCGTGGCGAGTCCCTCCAGCAGAAACTGGGTGAGGATGGCGCTGCGGCGAGCGCCGAGCGATTTCCGCAGACCGATCTCGCGGGTGCGCTCGGTGACCGACACGAACATGATGTTCATCACGCCCACGCCGCCGATCGCGAGCGTCAGCACGCCGATGAACGTGAGCACCAGCTTCAAGCCGAGGACAATTCCGCCGACGATCTGCTGAGACTCCGCGGATCCGAAGATGTTGAGGGCGCGCTCGTCGTTCGGATTGAACCGCAGCCGCTTGCCGAGCGCCTCCTTCATCTGCTTCGTCGCCCTCTCCTCCACCGTCGGATCGATGGCCTGGTAGACAAGCACATTGATGAACTCGGTATTCCACAGCTGTCCGGCGGTCGTGTATGGAATGAAGACGCTCTCTTTATCGGGCCGACCGTAGTTCGAAAGCTGCACCTTCTCTTTCTGAACGCCGATCACTTCGA
>DATDOE010000056.1:0-91474 GCA_035293405.1 Vicinamibacterales bacterium
TTTCTGTGCAAACGCTGAGAATTCCGCACAGCCATCGAGTGGGCGATTCGACCAATCGGTGCGGCGATTCTCAAATTCCTCGACAAGCATCGAAAGGCCGACAGGAACGGCTGTTGCTGTTCCGCGCTGTTCGTTGGTGAAGACCTGACGCACCGAGAGCACGTTACCTTCACGTTCGTCCACAACGCTCCCGACCTATCGAGGACAGCCATGGACAAGAGCGCGACGATTGAGGCGGTGGAAGTGCCGGTTGGCGCCACGACGTTGAAGGCCGATCTGCGCGTGCCGCCGACCGCGAAGGGCCTCGTCATCTTCGCGCACGGCAGCGGCAGCAGCCGATTCAGCAGCCGCAACCGTCAGGTTGCCGAGTTCCTGGGCGGACGCGGATTCGCGACGCTGCTGCTCGATTTGCTCACCGCGGAGGAAGAGGCCGTCGACGACGTGACGACAGAGTTTCGCTTCGATATCCCACGGCTCGGTCCACGTGTGAGCGCCGCCGCCGACTGGGCGGCAACACGCGGTGATATTGGAAGGCTTCCGATCGGCTGCTTCGGCGCCAGCACCGGCGCCGCGGCTGCCTTGATCGCCGCGGCCGAGCGGCCCGGCGTGATTGCCGCAGTGGTGTCACGCGGGGGTCGCCCGGATCTCGCCGGTGAGGCGCTCGGACGCGTCAGCGCGCCGACGCTTCTGATTGTCGGCGGTGATGACGAGCCAGTGATCGAACTCAATCGGGAGGCGATGCGCCAGATGCGCGCCCATGTGGAGCTCGAGATCGTACCAGGCGCCACACATCTCTTTGAGGAGCCTGGCACGCTCGACCAGGTGGCGGATCTGGCAGCCAGCTGGTTCGCGCGGTACCTCCGCCGTGAGGTGCCCCGGCGCGTGTGATCCACGCAATCGAGCAAGGGAGGGCTGAATGACTGACGGTGAACTGGTCGATCAGGTCGAGGATGCCCTCGACTGGGAGCCGAGCATCGACGTGAGCGATGTCGACGTGATCGTGGACGGTGGCGTCGTGACGCTGCGCGGGGACGTGGGCACCTTCGCAGAGAAACAGGCCGTCGAACGGGTCGTCCTGAGCGTATACGGCGTCGAAGGGATTGCGAACGATCTGAAGGTGCGACTCGCGCGTGAGTTCGAGCGCAGTGACACCGACGTCGCACAGGCGGCCGTCCACTCGATGAGGTGGAACACGCAGGTGCCCAGCGACCGTGTGACCGTGGCAGTCAGCGACGGATGGGTCACGCTTCGAGGCATGGTCGATTGGCAGTACCAGAAGGACGCCGCGGAGAGCGCTGTGCGGCCGCTCGCCGGCGTCCGCGGCATCACGAACGACGTCACCGTCGGGCCGCGCGTGCAGCCCGCGGACGTCCAGGCGCGGATCGAAGCTGCGCTCAAGCGGAGCGCCGAAGTCGACGCCCGCCGTCTCACCGTGAACGTGGCCGACGGCCGCGTCACGGTGGCCGGCAACGTGCACTCGGCGGCCGAGCGCGAAGAGGCCAAGCGGGCCGCATGGGCTGCGCCTGGAGTCACGGTCGTCGAAGACCGCATGACGATTGTTCCCTGAGGTTCTCGATACAGAAGGAGGTTCCATGGCACCCAAGAGAGAAACCGAACTCGTTCCGAGCCGTCTCGTGCGCGACCCATTCGCGTTGATGCGCGAGATGACATCCGACTTCGATCGTTGGTTCGGCGAGCCCGCGCGGCCGTTCTTCCGCTGGCCGTCGTTGCGGAGGCGGGCCACCGAGGAGACCGGCTGGTATCCGGAGATCGACGTCTTCGAGAAGGACAACCGCCTGGTCACCAAAATCGATCTGCCGGGCATGAAGAAGGACGACGTCAAGGTGGAGGTCACCGACGGTCAGCTTGCCATCTCGGGCGAGCGGAAGCGCGAGGCCGAGGAGAAGAGGGAGGAGTTCTATCGGTGCGAGCGCGAGTACGGCAGCTTCTACCGGAGCGTGCCTCTCCCCGAAGGAGCCAAGGTGGACGACGTCAAGGCGACCTTCACGGACGGTGTGCTCGAGGTAAGTGTGCCGCTGCCGACGCGACCGGAAGCGAAGGTGCGGAAGGTCGAGATTCACGCCGCGAAGACCGCGGCGTAACGGAGGCAAACATGAAAGTCAGAGACATCATGACGGCACAGCCCAAGGCCGCCGCTCGCAACACCACGCTCAGCGCGGCGGCGCAGCTGCTCTGGGGTGCCGACTGCGGCATCCTGCCGGTCGTCGACGGCGGCAAGCTCGTGGGCGTCGTGACCGATCGGGACATGTATATCGCGCTGGCGACCCGCAACCAGCCGGCATCACAACTGACGGTTGGCGATGTTGCCGCTGGCAAGCTGTGGACCTGTGGGCCGGACGATGATGTTCACGTGGCGCTCGACACGATGGGGACGCAGCGGGTTCGGCGGTTGCCGGTGACGCAGGACGGCGCCCTGGTCGGCATCATCTCGATGAACGACCTCGTGCTCGCCTCCGGCGCGGACAAGCCGGTGCGGAACGACGAGGTGGTCGCGACGCTCAAGGCCATCTGCGCTCACCAGGCAGCGCCAGCCGCCGCGGCTGCGTAGCAGGCGGAGTCGGAGGGGCGCGTGTCGCCATCACCTATTGATCGGCGGGCATCGGGAATACGCCCGCCGATCGTGGGAATCGACTGGGCTGTGCGGAATGCCGAGGCGTAGTGAGGGAGACGATCATGCATGACCCTCGTGGATTCGCGTCAATGAGTCCTGCCAGGCGGCGGGAGATCGCCAGCAAGGGCGGCAAGGCCGCTCATGCGAAGGGGACCGCGCACGAATGGTCGTCTGAGGAAGCGCGCGAGGCCGGACGGCGAGGAGGGAAAGCCGCAGCACGCCGCGGGCGCCCGCGCAAGCTGGCGTGAGTCGCCGTCACTCCTCCGGCACGGTCTGGCGCGCGTGGGCGGTCCAGCTGTGAAGAACGCGAATGTAATTCGCGCGCTCGAAGGCCGAGGGGGTGGCCGTGTGCTGCAGGCTCGACCGGCCGCGAATGTCCGCGAGTGTCATCGTGTTGTGACGCTCCATCCACTCCTCGAGGCCACGCCGCATCGCCGAGACGTAGGTCGTCCCGTGACGGAGGAGCGCCGACGTCATCTGTACGACGTCCGCGCCGGCCAGGATTGCCTTGATGCCGTCCTGAGGCAACGCGACGCCGCCCGTGATCGCGAGGGCCGGACGCACGCGGCCGTACAGGATGGCCAGCCACTGCAAGCGCAGGCGCAGCTCATCGCTGGTCGACAGCTTCAGGTGTGGCGACGCGTTCATGGTCTCGACGTCGATGTCCGGCTGATAGAAACGGTTGAACAGGACAATAGCCGCTGCGCCTGCCTCATCGAGCTGCCGCACCACGTTGCCGAACGCCGCGAAATAGGGCGACAGCTTGACGGCGATGGGAATCGTCAGCACCTGTCTCAGCTCGGTGACGATAGCCAACAAACGCCGCTCGACCTCGGCGCCGGTGGTGTCGAGATCGGTCACGACCTCGTACGGATTCAGCTCGATGGCGTCCGCGCCCGCCTGCTCGATGATGCGCGCAAACGCAATCCACGATTCGGTGGACGCGCCATTCAGCGATCCGATGACCGGTATCCGGACAGCCTGTTTCACCGCGCTGATGTGCTCGGCATAGTCGTCAGGTGCCAGAGAGTAGTCGCTCGATGGCGGGAAGCTCGCGAGTGCCTCCTCCAGCTCGGCGCCAGGAACGAAGCGTTCGGCCGCCGTAGTCGGCGCGCCGGTAATCTGTTCGACGAACAGCGAATGGAGGACGACCGCAGCCCACCCAGCCTCCTCGAGGCGCTTCACGGTATCCAGGTAGTACCCGAACGGAGACGCCCCGGCCATGAACGGGTGCGGGAGCCGAAGGCCAAGGTATGAGGTGTCTGTCTGCACGAGGCATCCCTTGATATGTGGACACTGCAACGACGAGACCATCGGCGCCTCCGGATGGCTCCATGAGTGAATCGGCATCCAGCGCGCGTTGCGAGTGATTCCACGTTCGTCAGGAGTTTTTCCGCGATCCGTCGAGACGCCGATCTTCGGCACGCGCTGGCTCCGAGGCGTACAGGAGCCGAGACGCGCGGGACCGTCGGCCTGAAAGCTGCAAAGAGGTGTTGCACGCCGTACGTGCCTCTGACGATTCGGGAGACCTGCCATGAAACACCTGACCCCGAGCAAAAGCGTCATGCGGCACGTGCTGCAGCGCGCACGAACGATCGCCATCGTGGGCGCCAGCCCGAGCCCCGACCATCACAGCCATGCGGTCGCGGGATACCTTGCGCATGAAGGCTACGACGTCATTCCGGTCCGCCCGGATCGAGCTGACGTCGCGGGCTTGGCGGCGTATGCCGGCCTCTCGGATATTCCCGGTGCCGTTGACCTCGTGGTTGTGTTCCGCACGCCGTCTGCGGTCCCATCACACATCGAGGAAGCGGCGAGGAAAGGTGCCGAGGCGGTCTGGCTTCCTCCCGGTGCATGGAGCCCTGCGGCTGACGCCGCCGCGCAGCAGCACGGCCTGACCCTCATCAAAGAATCCTGTGTCATGGAAGAACACCGGCATCTGTCGCAACAGAGTGGGCATCCTCAGAAGTGGGGCGTCCACGTGCGCCGGCGCAAACCGGTCTACGAAGACAATCGCGTGCGGGCCGACGACGGGGGCGGCTACACACCGGCTGGCGGCGGAGGTCACGTCGCCGGCGGCGGAGGCCGGTCGGTCCTCGATGAGAAGAAAATGGTGACCGGCGCGCCGTCGCGGCGATCGGGACCGATGAAGCCGAAGCCGCGCTGAGCACGATCATGCCAGACCACGGCGCGTCGATGCCCACGACGCCACAGGTCGCTCCAGGGGCAACACTCCGATCGGAAGGCCACGAGAGAAGAATCGCTGCCCTTGCTACGGTCCGGCAGTGCGAACTCTGTGGCGAAGAGCGCACGCGTGGCAGCCTTCTCGCTGCATTGTCCGGCCGCCCGCGTATGTGGGTATGTGATGACTGTCAGAAGATGCTGTTGCTTCGCGTCGATGACAGAGGCACGCCCGGAGACTAGCCCTTCCTCAACGTCAACACCGGACAGGCGGCCTGTCGCACGACGTGCTGCGTCGTTGACCCGAAGAACATGAGATCCACCGCGCCTCGGCCCTGGACGCCCATCACGATGAGGTCAGCCTGCTGTTCGGCTGCGACACGGAGGATCTCGCGATAGGGCTTGCCGGTCGCCAGCAGCGTCTCCACCGTGCAGTACGCGCGAACGGTGTCGGGCACCGCAGCCGTCAGACGCTCACGGCTGCTGTCCTCGCAGGCTTTCCGAAACTCCTCCTTGCTCAAGTGGCTGTAGGCCAGAAGGCTCTCGCTCATCTCAGGTGTCAGCTCCATCTCGTACGACATGACGTGGAGCACCGTGAGCTGTGCGTCCGCTTCCTGCGCCAGCGACATCGCGTAGTTGAGCGCGCGGGTGGAGGCGTCGGAGAAGTCGGTCGGGCACAGAATCCGCTTGAACGCGACCGCGCTCCCAGGCGCGGTTCCCGGGGCGGCGCGCGGCACGGTCAGCACCGGGCACTCCGCCTTACGCAGCACCTTTTCCGTGACGGAGCCGAGCACGAGACGATCGAAGCCCGATCGGCCATGCGTCCCGATCACCAGCAGACCCGTCTGCTTGGCTCGCGACAGAATCTCGGCTGCGGTGTTCCCTTCAACAATCACGACCTCGACGGGAATCTCGCCGACGGGTGCCGCGTCTACGAAGTGCGTCGCGTGAGTCGTCAGCTGCTCGAGGTCTGCAGGTGTCAGGGCCGTGGATTCGAGGCTCTGGGATCCAGGAGCATAGGCTGCAACCGGCGTCGCGGAGTACACGTGCAACACGGTGATCGACGAGTCGTGCCATCGCGCAATCGCCATGGCATGGTCCAGGGCGCGCCGTGAGTACTCGGAGAAGTCGATGGGGCACAGAATGTTCCTGATCTCGATCATGATGACCTCTACCTAGGCGACGTGCCCGCACGCTCCAGCCGAGTCCCGTGCGACACCGTGTCCATCGTTTAGATCCACCACGACGCCCCCTTTGCTGATCCGAACATGGAAATGCGAGCTCTCCCGCCAGTGGACGCTGATCGGGAGCTTGATCCGTTCGTCGATGACACGCTTGAGGAAACGCGCACCGAACGCCAGGTTGTGGCCCTGCGTCACGATAGCGTCCAGCGCGTCGTCGTCGATGTCGAGCGTCTTCTGCGACTTCGCCAGGGTGAGCGTCACCTGTTCCAGGTAATGCTTCGCAATCTCTCGAGCCTCGTCATGCGTCAGGGGAGAGAAGAGCACCACCTCGTCCACCCGGTTCAGGAACTCTGGCGGGAATCGACGCTCCAACTCGCGCCTGACGTCGCCAGCCACCTGTTCGACCGCCACACCGCCAGACCTGAATCCGAGAGGGTTGGTCAGCTTCCGAAAATGCTCCGAGCCAAGGTTCGAGGTCATGACGACGATCGCGTCGCTCAGGTACACGCGCTTGCCGCGCCCGTCGGTGAGCCAGCCTTCGTCGAAGGCCTGAAGGAAGAGGTTCAGCACGCTCGGGCTGGCCTTCTCGATTTCGTCCAGCAGGACGACGCTGTACGGATGATCGTGCAGCTGGTTCGTGATGATTCCACCGCGCTGGCTGCCAACGATGCCGCGCGGCATGCCGATCAGTTTGTCGACGGCCACGGCGCCGTCCTGGTACTCGGACATATCGATACGAATCATCTTCTTGTCGTCACCGAAGAGGAATTCGGCGACCGCCTTCGCCAGCTCCGTCTTCCCGACGCCGGTCGGTCCGAGAAACAGCAGCACGCCATCAGGTCGATCGAAGCCGTCCTTGAGAGGGCCTTTGTTGAGCACGAGGCGCCGCGCCACGGCGGCGATCGCCTTCGACTGGCCGACCACGCGGCGCTGGAGGCGTGCTTCGGTGTCCTTGAACCGGTCCGTCACGTCACGGAAGACCATGTCCTTCGGAATCTGCGCGGTGTGCGCGATCACCGAGACCACGTCGTCACCTGTGACGTCCCAGCGCCGGTCGATCTCCGCGCGCACGGCGGCGGTGTCGAGCCAGCCGATGACCTTGTCGGGGAGATGGAGATGCCGCAGGTAGCGCGGCGACAGTTCGAGTGCGGTCTCCACCGCCTCGTCGAGGAGCCGGACGGAGTAGTTCCGTTCGAGGCGCGGCCGGAGGCGAAGGAGGATGTCACGGGTTTCCTCGATTGTCGGTTCCGGGACGTACACCGAGCGGAAGCGGCGTGCGAGCGCCTCGTCCTCCTGGATATGTTCCTTGTACTCGCTGAGCGTGGTCGCCGCGATCATGCGCACTTCGCCACGAGCGAGCACAGACTTCAAGATGTCGGCCGCGTCCGAGGGTGCGCCGAGGGCGGATCCCGCGCCCACCATCGTGTGCGCCTCGTCCACGAACAGGATCAGATGCGGGCGCGCCTTCACCTCCGCGATGACCTGCTGCAGTCGCTCCTCGAACATCCCTCGCAGCATCGTGCCTGCGACCAGCGTGTTCATCTGCAGGCTGACGACTTGACTGTCCCGCAGCCTGATAGGCACCGTCTCAGGTTCGAACTCGAACCGGCGGGCGAGAGCTTCGGCGATCGCGGTTTTGCCGACGCCCGGCTCGCCGAGCAGCATCACAGAATTCGCGTGCTCGCGATGGCAGAGGATTTCGAGAACCTGCCGGATCTCCCGGTCCCGTCCGAAGATCGGTGGCAGCTTGTCCTGCCGCGCCAGCATGTTGAGATTCGTGCCGAACTGTTTGAGGTACGGCGGCAGCTCGAAACGTTTCTTCAACTGCTCCTCGCGCAGCTCGCGCTCGCGCATGCGCACGTGGAGTGCCGACACGACGACGTCCGGCTCGACGCCGTGCTGCCGCAGGACCGATGCCGCTATCCCGTGTTCATCCTCGAAGAGCGCGGCGAAGAGGTCGACGGCGTCGATGGCCTGCCGCCCGGCGCGAGTGGCGACGAGGAGCGCCAGTCTGCATACGAGCTTGGCGGTAGGTGCCACACGCAACTCGCCGCCTGTCAGGGAGCTCTCCGTACGGAGGTGGTCCTCCATGGCGTGGAGCACGTCATGGGGGTTCACGCCGACGTTCTGCATCACGTCGGCGAACAGTTCCCATTCGATCAGTGCGCCAGCGAACAAGAGATGCTCGCTCGTCAGCAGCGCGTGGCCCCGCCGCTGCGACTCCTCGATGGCGCGATCGATGATTCGCTGGGCCGGGTCGCCGACCTTGTTGCGCGGAATGTCGAGGTCATCGACGTACATACACCGCCTCGCTCGTTCTCCTCATGCCGAGCAAGACACGCACCAGTGACCGTGCCGGCGGCGGATCGATTTCCGTAGGTGGTCGGCCACCCTGCCGCTCCGGGTCTTGCCGAATCGGCCCGGTCGGTCCTTCTGAAGATTTCAGGGTTCCGATGGGAAATTTCGTGGTCGGGCAGATGCCCGCGTCGAACCTGCCTCTTCAGCGTTGCGCGTCGATCACCCCAGCGCATCCCGCGTAAACCTGCGCCATGCTCGCGTAATCCAGTTTCTCAGGCGTGTCGGTGTCCAAGTGATAGTGCGGATACCGGTAAAGGGCCGTGTCGGTGAGCATCAGCGCCGGGTACCGATGCTGCCAGAACGACCAGTGATCGGACCACGCGATACCCGGAATCCACGCTGGTGCCGGGGATGCGATGAGCGGCAGGGGTGTCGCGGACCGGAACGCCCTCGCGGCTGAGCGCAGCACACGCGCCGAACGGATGTTCGAGACCATGGCGAGAAAATCGCCGCGACTGGGTAGCACCCGGCCGAAGGGAAAGGGATAGCGTTGGCTGCCCACCTCGTCGCTGTAGTACCCGACGGTCTCCAACGACATCATGGCCACGATGTTGTCGCCCCGCGCAGCCGCCTCGGCCGCATACCGCCAGCTCCCCATGGCCGTTGTCATGAAATACGGCGGCTCTTCGTTGACGAACGCAACGAATCTCACGGTCATCGGGGAAGGCGATGCCGCGTGAAGGCGGGCGAGCTCGAGCATTACCGCGACGCCTGAGGCATTGTCATTCGCACCTGGTGAGTCATCTACTGAATCGTAGTGCGCACCGATCACAAGGATGCGATCGGGACGGTGGCGGCCATGTTGTTCTGCTTCGATATTCGCAATGCGTCGCCCTTCGACGTCGAACACCTGGTGGCGCGGGTGATAGCCGGCCCGTGTGAACTCCTCGTCGATGTACGCGGCCGCGCGCTGCAGCGATTGGTAGTGCCACAGATTCCGCGGCGTGTCGGCGAGAGCGATGACATGGCGTCTCAACGCCCTGGCAATGACGTGCTCTTTCGGTGTCAGTCCTGCCACACGGTCGCTCCGCCTATCGCTCATCATGAGTGCCTGGTCGCCTTGCAGAACCGGGTCCAGGCACCTCGGCGAGAAGTGCCGTGGGAATTCGTCCACATCACTGATGGAATTCTTTCGAGTCCGTGCGAGGTCGCTCTTTGTGAAGGCGATTGAAGTCGCGCACTGCTTCACGTGCCTGAATGCCGGGCGCTTCATGTCTTGCTCTGACGCTCATATCGGCCCATCAGCTGTGCCGTTGCGAGCGTATGTGCCTGGAGGACCCGTTCGAGCGCCTTTCGGGTCCTGCCCTTCAGGGTGAGCGACGGGACATCCACTGCGTACAGAGTGAAGAAATACCGGTATGGTCCGTGGCCGACCGGCGGACAAGGCCCACTGTACCCGGCACGGCCGAAGTCGTTGCGCAGCGCTTTGCCGGGCGACTGTTCGGCTAGATCGGTCGTCGTGGCAGGGATGTCGTAGAGCACCCAGTGCGTGAAGGTGCCGTGCGGGGCGTCGGAATCGTCCATGATCAGGGCGAAGCTGCGGGTGCCGTCTGGCGCGTCCGACCACGCGCGAGGCGGCGCGAGGTTATTCCCGTCGCAGGTGAACTGTCGCGGAACCGTTTCGCCCTCCCGAAATGCGGAACTCGTGAGGGTGAAGGCCATAGAGCCAGTCCTACGCGGCCTTGAGGTGTGTTCCGGGCGATTCCGGCTCGTATCGGCGACCATGACGCCGATACGCGGGGTTGACGTCGATCATCCAGCCAGTCGTCCGGGCGCCGCACGCTAGGCAGCCGAGGCACAGCCGGTCTGGCTCGAATGCAAGACCATGTCATGGCCGCGCAACGCACAGACAGCTTGCCGCATCCAGCGGACACCGAAGCGCAGGAACCCGAACGCGCGAACGGCAGTCGGGCCGTTCAGCGACCAGTCGCCTATGTGAACGAGTGCGGCCAACATCACCGACTGCATAGCAACGAATCGGCCAACCACACCATCGTTGCTGTGGCGCACCTGCGGGGAGCACGCACGACCCTTCGTCCGTGATCGCGAAATCCGTCGCGCCCGTGTGAAATCAGCCGCGCCCGGGATTTCACGAAACGCATCCTGACCGGCAATCGCCCGGGTATTCGCCTTGCAGCCGTTCAAGCGTCATGTCCGGACGCCTGTCTTCACGCGGAGCATGGCTGTCGGTTCTGGCAGGCCTGTGGCTGTGTGCGCCGCCGCCGGACGCCGGCAGCGGCATGACATCTCTCGCGCGTCTGGAACCGGTCAACGAAGCTCGGCTGCCAGAAGTGCGAACGTCGATTCTCGTCTACCACCGTTTCGGTCCCGTTGTCGCCGATTCGATGACCGTCCGCACGCGTACGTTCCGTTGGCAACTCGAGTACCTGAGGGAGCATGGGTATTCTGTGATCCCGCTGCGCGAATGGATTGCGTGGCGGCGGCGCCTCGGGCCTCCGCCGCCTGCTCGTTCGGTCATCATCACCGCGGACGACGGCCATCGCACGGTCTTCACCGACATGCTGCCGCTGGTGCGCGAGTTCGGGACTCCCGTGACGCTTTTCATCTACCCGTCCGCCATCTCGAACGCCGCATATGCGATGACATGGGAACAGCTCCGCGGCCTGGCGGCCACCGGTCTGTTCGACATTCAGTCGCACTCGTATTGGCATCCGAACTTCGCGACCGAGAAACGCCGACTTCCGCCGGCCACGTATCGTGCGTTCGCGCTCACGCAGTTGACGCGCTCGAAGACGGTGCTCGAGCAGAGGCTCGGCGTGCACATCGACGTGATCGCCTGGCCGTTTGGTATCTATAACGACGAACTCCTCCAGGTCGGTGTCGATTCGGGCTACGTCGCCGGCGTGACGCTGAATCGTCGGGTCGCGACGTCCACCGATCCCCTCATGGCGCTGCCGCGGTTCCTGATCACGGATGCTACGTCCGGGCGACACTTCGCGACGGTGCTGCCCTCGGAATCGCCATGATCCGGCGCATTCTGGTGATCGGAGTCGTGACGGCCGGCGTCATGGCCGGGTTCAGCCCGCCGCCCAGCACTCTCGTGCTCGGGGTCGTAATGGATGCCGTGACCCGTGAACCGGTGGCGAACGCCATCGTGACGGTGGGTGGTGCGGAAACGAGAACGGACGGGCGCGGGATGTTTCGCGCATCTGACATCGGCGCGTCCAAGGTTCGCGTGCGCGCGTATGGGGATGGGCGGGCAGAGGTGGCAGTCGACACGCTCAGGCGACCGCCGGCAGAAATCAGATTGGTACGCCTTCGCCCGAAAGCGCTGTACCTGTCCGTGTTCGGCATCGGCAATCGCACGTTGCGGGAGGCCGCGCTCGCACTGGTCGAGACGACCGAGCTCAACGCGTTGGTGATCGACGTCAAAGGCGATCGCGGACTCATCGGGTATCGCAGCGCCATCGTGCTCGCCCAACAGGCCGGGGCACAGCGGGTGATCACGATGCCGGATCTGCCTGGGTTGCTCACGACACTGCGTCAGCAGGGGGTCTATACGATCGCCCGCATCGTCGTCTTCAAGGACGATCCGCTCGCCACGGCAAGACCGGACCTCGCCGTGCGTCGGCGCGACGGTTCGATGTATCGCGATCGCGAAGGGCTGGCCTGGACGGACCCGCACAACGTTGAGGTACGCGCCTACAACATCGGTGTCGCTCGCGAGGTGGCGGAAGCGGGCTTCGATGAGATCCAGTTCGACTATGCGCGGCTGCCCGACGCCACGGGGCTGGTCTACCGCGCGCCGGATACACTGCAGAATCGGGTTGCCGCCATCGATGCGTTTCTCCGCGAGGCGCGCACCGCGCTCGTCCCGTACAACGTGTTTCTCGCCATCGATATCTTCGGATACGTCTGCTGGAATCCTGACGACACGAGAATTGGCCAGCAGCTCGAGCGTATTTCAGAGGTCGTCGATTACATCTCGCCGATGCTCTACCCCTCGTCATTTCAGTTCGGCATCCCCGGGTACCGGAATCCCGTGCAGCACCCCTATGAGATCGTGCATCGGTCGCTCGAACGAGCGCTCGAGCGCACTCGTCTCCCTGCAGTGCGGTTCCGGCCATGGCTGCAAGCCTTCCCGGACTATGCCTTCGGAGGCGGGTCGTTCACTGGAGGCAAGGTCAGGGCACAGATCACAGCGGCTGAGGACATCGGGACCAACGGGTGGATGCTGTGGAACCCGCACAATCGTTACTCGCGTACCGACGTAGAGCCGGATAGCGGAGCGGTATCATCAGTGGACCCATGACGAGACGACTCGCGCGGGTGGTGCTGCTGCTGGCTCTTGTGACAGCGGTGCCACTCGGCGCAGCCAGACCGCCTGAAGGCGTTCCGATAACGCTGCCGATTATCACCGCGCATGCTCTCGCGCCCATCGACACCATCGTGGCCGACGAGATCCGGCGCGGGCACGTTCCTGGCGCCGTGGTGGCGATCGGCCAGCAGAACACAACCGTGTATCGAGGCGCGTCCGGGGTACGGGCGACGCACCCGGTTTCTCGCGCGATGACCGAAGACACGATTTTCGATCTCGCGTCGTTGACCAAGGTGATCGCCACGACGACCGCCGTGTTGCAGCTCGCCGAGCAGGGACGGCTGAGCATCGAATCGCCGGCGTCGGTGTACTGGCCGGCGTTCGCGAGCGCCGGGAAGGGCGCGATCAGCATCCGTGACTTGCTGACGCATTACTCCGGCCTTCGGGCCGGCGTGAATCCGACCTCCAGCTGGTCAGGCTACGCCGCCGCGATGCGCCTGGTTGCGGCAACCCCGCCCGCGAAGCCACGCGGAACGGAGTATCTCTACAGCGATCAGAACTTTCTGGTGCTCGGCGAGGTGGTGCGCCGGGTGTCCGGTCTGCCTCTGGACGAGTACTGCGAGCGGCACATCTTTGCGCCGCTCGGCATGTCGGCGACGCATTTCCGTGTGCCGACAGCGGATGCGCATCGGGTGGCGCCGACGGCAGCCGGGAGGCGTGCCGACCAAATGGGTGTTGTCCACGATCCGACGGCACGACGGATGGGCGGTGTCGCGGGGCACGCGGGACTCTTCTCGACGGCGGCCGACCTCGAAACGTTCGCGCGGATGCTGCTGGCGGGTGGAGAACTCACGGGCACTCGAATACTGAGCCAGGAGTCCGTTGCGCAGATGGCGGCGCCGCAATCACCGTTCGATGCGGCGCGACACCGAGGGTTCGGGTGGGATCTTGCCGCACCCCTCGCGTCGAATCGCGAGGAGCGTGCACCTGTCGGATCCTACGGCCACACTGGATATACGGGAACGATGCTGTGGATCGATCCTGCTGCGCAGGTGTACGTCATCGTCCTCTCGAATCGTACCTATGCCGACGGACCCGGAGATGCGCAGCCCCTGCGCGACCGCATTCTGGAACTGGTGACCGTATCTCTCGGCGGGCGGCCGATGACACCTGCTGCCTTTCGCTAATCACACGTCACCACATGCGACGCACTCATGTTGATGCTTCGCTCCGTTCTCTGCCCCGTCGATTTTTCGGACCAGTCGCTGCATGCGCTTCGTTGGGCCGTCGCGCTCGCGGCGCAAAATCAGAGTCGACTGATCGTGCTCACTGCGATCGAGCCGTTGCTCGCGGAGGCGGCCCGAGCCCGCCTCGGCCTCGACCTTGCGAAGGCCGACACACAAGCCTGCACTGCGCGAATTCGTGAAGGCGGCGTTGCCAGAAGCGGCGGCGTGGATACCTGAGACCGCGTTTGACGTGCGGATTGGCGACCCGTCAGAGATGATCCTTGAAGCGGCGGCTCACGAACATGCCGATCTGATTGCAATGGGCACCCACGGACTGGGCGGATTCCGCACGTTCTTGCTGGGTTCAACGACCGAGCGGGTACTCCGGCGCACGAGCACGGCGGTCCTCGCGGTGCCGCTGGTCAAGACTCAGTCGGTCGTGTTGGAGATCGGCCGCCCGCGCTTCGACTTACACCGGATCCTGATGGGGACAGATTTCAGCGAGGTATCGACTGCGGCACTTCGGTGGGCGACCGACCTTGCGCAGCAACTCAGGGTTCCGCTCCTGCTTTCCCATATCGTGACGCCGGTGGCCGTGCCCGCGCGATGGCGGTCATACGTCGCCGAGGTCGACGAGGAACGAACACGCGACGCACGAGCACGGCTCGAGACGCTCATCAGACAGTTGAAAGAGACAGTCGCGTCGGAGGCCGTCGTGTCGCTCGGGCGGCCCGCTGACTCGATCGCCTCGATCGCCGAAGAGCGTCAGGCGGGCTTGATCGTTGTTGGACTCATGGGCCAGCGGGGCGCAGGGTCGCCGTGTCCGGGATCGATTGCCTATCGGGTGTTGTGCCTGGCGCACGTCCCGGTCCTCGTCGTGCCGCCGCACGCCGATGCTCGAATGGCTCCTCTCGGTAGCCGGCGCGAGTAGTGGACCGTGCTCACTGAGGTAGTAACCATTCGGTGCGCGGGGTTTCTGTAGACCCAACGGAGTTGCGGGGGAGAGTGAGCGAGACGTGCAGCCGCTCCAGGATCTGCTTGCCAGGATCACGTGGGACGCCGAGTTCGGAAAGGATCGTTTCGCCCTCGGATACGAGGACCGTATGGTCCCTGAGGAGACCGTAGTGCCGTTTGCAGCTGTTCGCCTCGATTCCGGGCGGCCCGGGACATTCTCAATCGAGCGGGAAGACGGCTCTGTCGTGCACATCCCGCTGCACCGTGTGCGAACGGTCTACAAGAACGGCGAGGTGATCTGGCGACGGCCTGGACGTGCCCCACGCGGCTGACGCCGTTCAGACATACCGCGGCGTGTACATGGTATCCGCGGCCATGCCGGCCAAATCAGCCGTCGTGGTTCGACGACCGATGGTGAGGCTCTATTCCAGAGTGCCTCACGCGTGCACACGTTCAACGTGCGCTATCCGCGCGCATGGCCGATATCGTGACGATGACGACGATGGTATTAGCCACGGTGGCGCTTGGGCCAATCGCGTACGACCGATGGTTGTGAGGAATGAGCATGACAACGATGGGGCCGGCATTCGAGCGAATCGTGGCTGAGTACAGGGAGATGCCCGGTTTGAGCCTGACGCTGGTATGGCGCTCCTGAGGTAGTGACTTCGCATCTATGCCGTCAACAAAACAGCGACGGCTGAGCTATTGGCGGGCAGCTGCGGCGGCCCTGAGGGGCCTTAAAGTGGTTTCGCAGTCATGGGAGCCTGAGATGTCACGGCTGGACAAGGCGGGCACTCATTGGTTGGTCCCGCACATACGTGTCACCGGTCGCTCGTAACAGATTCAGACGACGATACATTTCTTCTTCGTCGTACGAATCCTCGTGTCCGTCGATCGGCACGAGGGCACCGTCACTGGCGCGCCACCGCCGGATGACGTAGCTCCCGTCGTCCCGGCGATCGGCAATGATGTCACCATCCTGCATCAAGCTAGTGTCCTGTAACCGTGGTTCGTGAAACTTGTTGCGCGGCGCGTGCGTTGACGGTCCGCTGAGCGAATCGGGCGATGCTGGCCAGGATCTCATCGGCACTCTTGGTCCAGACGAACGGCTTCGGATTGGCCTGATGGGCCTCGATGAAATCTTGGATGGCCGCTTTGAGTTGGGGGACACTGCGGAACGTACCTCGCCGGATCTGCTTCATCGTGAGTTCTGAGCCACGAGCCATAGGTCGGTGTGAAGTGGACGCGGGCGTTTGGCGAACCAGTTCCGGATCAACGCCGTTTTGTGGGTGCTGTAGTTATCCATGATGATGTGCACGTCGAGTCGGCGTGGTACGCGCGCCTCGATCAGGTCGAGGAATGCTCGGAACTGCGCCGATCGGTGTCGTTGATGAAACTGTGTGATGACCTCGCTGGTCTTCGCATTGAGGGCGGCGAACAACGTCGTGGTGCCGTGACGCCTGTAGTCGTGCGTCCGACGCTCCACCTGGCCCGGCTGCATCGGCAGCAACGGCTGCGTGCGGTCGAGCGCCTGGATCTGCGGCTTCTCATCGACGCAGAACACCGCTGCGTGTGCGGGGGGATCCAGATAGAGGCCGACGATATCTCGGACTTTCTCCACGAGCAGCGGATCCGTCGACAACTTGAACGTCTCGCTCCGATGTGGCTGCAACCCGAACGTGTGCCAAATGCGGCTGATGGCCATGTGACTCAGGCCGACGGCTTTCGCCATGTCGCGCGTACTCCAGTGCGTCGCCCCGCGCGGCGTGCTTTCCAGCGTGCGAACGACCACCTGCTCGACCTGCTCGTCGGTAATCGTCCGCTTGGCGCCGGGCCGCGGCTCGTCATACAACCCGTCCAGGCGCTGCCGCACAAAGCGCCCGCGCCATTTGCAGACCGTCGCCGGCGTCACGTGCAGGCGCCGCGCTACGACCTTGCTGTCGGCGCCCTCCGCACACGCGAGGATGATCCGCGCGCGGCGGGCGACCTGCGGCGCCGATCGCGAGCGATGGGCCAACGAGTCCAATCGCTGCCGTTCCTCGTCGGTCAGGATCAACGCCACCTTGGGACGTCCTGTTCGCATGCTCGCCTCCTTGTAGAGCAGTACGACCAGGCCGCGCCATTTGTTTCAGCTTCTACAGTTACAGGACACTAGCGGCGCGCTTGATGAAAGAAGTCGAGCCTTGGAGGTAACCAGATATGGATATCAGATTCGGCCAAGAATCGGTCACGGGAAGTCGATCTAAGGGAGCCGAAATTGCGCCCGAATGGGCTGTCAGAAACTGTGAGTCGGTCGAACTGGATGCTCATGCCCGGATGCGTACAGGATGCCAGCCGGATGATTGCGCCGTGATCAATTTGTGAACAATGTGCTCCCGAACACGGGGTAACAGCGGGTTCCAAGGGCGGCTAAACCACTGAAGAACCAACGAGGCCAGATACCCAGATCAAACTGTTAACCGGAGGGTTGCTGGTTCGAATCCAGCCCGAGGAGCCAATCTTTTCAAGGGTTTTCGCGACCGTATCCCAATTGAATCGGTCTGCTGTACCCAAAACTGTACCCCCGCCTCGCGAACGCTCCTGATCTCGCGGACTCGGCGCGAGTTGGCGTCCAATTCGACCGGGACACCCCGTTCAATTCGCGATGTCTAACCGTTGTGAGCGCTAGGGTTCGGTTTTGGACGATGCCGACCCGGCAGCCGCGTCAAACTCCCTCGGCTTGAACGCTCCGCCACGATGCCTTTGAGCTACGCCACTATGATCGTCCTCAATGGCGACCAACCCATTCGCGAATTTTCAGTTCGCGGCACTGGACGATCCCGCATTCGGCGAGGATGCGGTGCGCGAAGAGGTGATCGCGCCGCTGCTGCGCGCCCTAGGTTACACGCCGTCGGGGCGCTATCAGGTGATCCGGAGTAAGCGCCTCAACCACCCGTACGTGCATCTCGGGTCGAAACGCAAGCGCGTCGACATCATTCCCGACTACACCTTGCTCATCGATGGCAGGGCCGTGATGGTGCTGGATGCCAAAGCGCCCAGTGAGGACGCGTCGAGTGCAGCGCATTTGGGCCAAGCGTACACGTTTTGGAAACGATCCGCGCCGCAGGCCCGGCGATGTCCCATTGATTGTTGAAATTCAGCGGCGACTCGACGTCAGAAGAAACTCTTCCACAACAGGAACAGCAGCAGGACGATGACCAGCGAGACATTGATTTTGAAATGCCTCTTGCCCCGCCCCGTGTTGCTGAACCAAGGTCCGACCTTCGAGGCCATGTTCTCCTCTTGAGGAGGGTGCATCATCCTGATCATTCCACGGAGTAGCCAAGAGCTTTGGCGTTTTTGCGCACCCGATCATCTCGCGTAACCATCGTGATCAGCTGCGGCAACTCGCCCAGTGACTCCGCCGTCGCAAGATGCACCGCATCGAGTGTGCGGACCGGCTCTACGGGAAACGGCCGGCGGACGCGCGTGAGCACGTCGTCGGTAATCGCGACGACGTAACACCGTCGTTCGAACCGTCTCAGGGCGCGGACGGCGGCGCGTTCGGCGTCGGGAGTCAGGCGCTCGGCAACGCGCGCACGCACGATAGCCCGAGCGGCCTCCGCAAAGGTCAACGCGGACGTGATCGGCTTGATCTTTGAGCGCATCGATTTCAGCGCGTCGGCGTCACGCTCCAGGAGCGCGGCGACCAGCGCACTAGACTCGACGTAGCGAACCGAGACGAGAGCAGCGCCAGCCGCAGCGGTCTGTGTTTCTGCGGTGCCCGCAGTGCGCACGCGCCCTTTGCTACGCTTCGCCACGGTCTTCGTCAATGAGTCGGGCAGCCGTGCCTCGAGGGAGCCGGATATCCGGCCAACCCTCTGTTGGGTCGCCTGCTTCAAGCGGCGGCCGGATCACGCCCGCTGCGACAAGCTGGTCGAAGCGGCTGGAAACGCGGCGCTTGCCGGCAGCGCCCGGTGGCACAAGTTCGGCGACGATGCGCCCGTGTGCGGTGATGGCGATGCGCTCGCCCGCTTCGATCCGCCGGATGTAGCGACTGAGATTGTCTTTCAGCTCCCGAATGCCGGTTGAAGTCATACCCCAAATATAGCCACATGTGGCCACATGTTCAAGGTCGGCGGCCAGGCGCTGCCTATCCCCGAAGCAAAAGACGCGAGTGAAGCGCTTCGGACACCGAACTGCCGATCGCTTCTTTGACGCTTTCACGCTTATCATCCGCAGGCAGCTGAACTTATCTGACACGGAGGACGCGTGGCCAAGACTTCGAGTCGCCTGAGTGCTGAACGAATTCGTCAACTCGCAGTGACCGGTGCGGAGGCGCTCCTGAAACAGCTTCGAGCTGAGATCGTTGCCATCGAACGGACGTTTCCTGAGCTGGCGCTGCCCAGGCGCCGCCGCGAGGCTCGTCGCGCAATGAGGACGGCGACGACGAAGACACGACAGATGTCGGCGGCCGCGAGACGAGCGGTCTCCCAGAGAATGAAGAAATATTGGGCCGAGCGGCGCAAGGCACAAGCGAAGTGAAAGACTACTGGCCGGGCGAAGACGATGTGATGATTGAAGCCCCGGTTGATTGTATGGGCTTCACGAGAATCACGACTGACCCCTCGCAGATGGGTGGACACCTGCCGATACCTGTGGCCACGGCAGTCGAATTGGTCGGCTGGTTACCCAGTGGTTTACCCGGACTGTCTTCTACGGCGGCTGACGATACAGGGGTTCGATGACCGGCGAAAGAGGGCGTCGCACCGCGGTGTGGATTCTGCGTCCCGTTTCATTCGCGATTCCGCTCACGGGCCTCGGAGAACTCTCTCCGTCCCGCTCCCCAGACCCAGAGAGGCCGTTCTTGTCCGCACACGGGTCAGTCCGCCAGGTGGATCGAGCTGCTCTGGCGCACTCACGCATGAGACGGCGTATGATTCGACGAGCTCGACCATTGTCGCCGTGCGTCGAAAGGGCGTGGAGGTCGAAGCTCGCCGCCCTCATACTCCATGTGGCTAGTCGAAGAACGCGACTTTCCCCTCGCCCACGACCCTGAAACTGGTCGCTTTGCAGGGTGACTGCGCCCTGCGAGAAGAGGTCTCTGCCGAGGGTAGCAGATACGTAGTTGATGCCGCAGATCGCGCGAAGCAGGCATGCACTGGCTTGGTTGACCACGCACGCGCGGCAAATGCCCATCTCGCTCTGATCCCCGAGATGGTGATCCCGCTGCCAGCGATTCCGGATTTGCTCGCGAGGATCGAATCGAATCCCCAGCCATTAGTACTCATCGGCGGCGTGGAAGGCATTTCGCCGACACAATACCGGGCGCTCGTTGTACAGCATGGCGGCACTCCTGACATTCACGATGGCGCCGCTGGCACCTACGTCAACGCGGTGCTCGTCGCTGTCCGAACCGCAACGCAGCCGCAAACGAGGTTTTCCTCCAGATGATTTGCGACGCTCGTCCGACATGGTCGTCGGTGGAATCACTTGTCGGTGATTTCATGGACACGAGCGCGCTCCTTGCGTGTGGAGGCGACCGAGTGCGAATCGCCCCTTGCCCGGGTGGTAACTGCACCGTGTCTGGCCGCTCTGTTGCGGTTTTGTACGCACCCGCCGTTGACGCGGCCCTCGAGGCACGGTTTCCGGCGGCGACGCTACTGACGTTCCGACAATGGGCGGATGCCTTTTTGGAGAATTACTCGAAGCCGCCAATTCGTGCGGCCAAGACGCACGAGGCATATTCCCGGTCGATCGGACACTTGATGAGAGTGTTTGGGCCGTTGAAGTTGTTAGACCTGTCGGCAGACTCGATCGAGGGTTATCTGAGACATAGGCTGCGCCAACACGTGAGGCGCAAGACGACCTCGGGAGTGATCGAGAAGGGAGAGATCAAGCCGGCGACGGTGCACCAGGAACTCCGGGTGCTGCGGCGAATGTTAAACGTGGCAGTTCGGAAGAGACTTCTGCCTGCCAATCCGTGTTGCGGGGTTGAGTTCCCAGTCGCAGTGAAGGGTTTGTTTCGGCCCCATTACATGTCATGGTCGGAGCAGCAGCGGATCGAAGCAAAGGCACCGGAGTACTTACGAAACGTGATCCGCATCATCACCGAGACTGGACTCCGCGTGTACAAGGAGCTGGCCCCGATGAAACGGGACCAAGTGGATTTAGGGAACGCAATTCTCTGGATCCCAGACTCGAAAACCTCGAACGGCATTGCAGAGGTTCCGTTGACTGAAGTGGCGCTCGAAGCCGTTCGAGCGCAGTTGCGGCTCGTTGGTGGCAGCCTCTATCTATTTCCGAGCGACAATGACAAAGGACATCAGACGACATTCAAGACCGTCTGGGCCGCCACATTGCGACGGGCCAAGGTTCCGTACTTTCGGATCTACGACCTGCGTTCAACGTACGCGACACGATTAAGCGCAGGCGGAGTGGCCGACGAGTGGGTAACGCAGCTCCTGAGACAAGGCGATGCCAAGGTGTTCAAGAAGTACTCTCAGATGAAGCTGCAGATGAAGCGCGAGGCGCTGCAGAAGCTGAACCGCTCGGCCAACGAAGGGGTTTTGGTACAGGCCGGGTGAGAAAAGGAGGTTTTGGTACAGTTCTGGGACAGTTTTCGCTCGTGAAGCGAAGGGCGTTGCGGGTTAGCCGTTGAAAGACAGAGTAAAATCAAGGTTCTACACAATCGGGGCGTGGCGCAGCCTGGTAGCGCGCCTGCTTTGGGAGCAGGATGTCGCAGGTTCAAATCCTGTCGCCCCGACCAATCAAATCTTCTTTCGAGTGGAAAGGCGGAAAAACGCCCTGATTACTGACGCTGAGGATTCAGCGGTACTCGTCGCGCCCAGAAGGTCGCGAGGGCGAGCAGGCCCGCGCCGAGGGCGACTTGCCACCACAGGGGACCGTCGACCCATTTCGTGCCCTGGAACCAGCCGTGGCTGTACTTCAAGTCCCAGCCAATCAGGCCCGCGACGAAGAACAGTAGTCCTGCAAATCCGGTCGCGAGCACGCGCTGATACTGCCAGCCAGGACGCCCAGGCCACGAGCGGCTGTGAAACCGAGTCGCCACCACAAGGGTGACAACGATCAGCGCGATCAGGGCGACGAGCTGAAGGTCCATGCCTCGATTTTATCAACGTTCAGCGCCTCGCGAAAGCGATCGCGACGCTGCGAGCGGGCGAGCTCTGAGGGTCCGGCTGCCGCCTTCGCTGCTGTGCAGCTACGGCGGGCCAGGGAAGCCGGACACTACGGCAGTCGGCTGAAGCCGGATGTAGTTTGGGAGTTGGGAGTTGGGACAGGTTCGGGTTGAGAGTTGGGAGTTGAAGATCACCCGCCGACCCGTGCGCCCGACCGTCTCCTCGTAGAGGCCTGACGGGACGCCTGATTCACCGCCCTGCGTGGCGGCGGCGCGAACTCACCCGATTCGAGCTGCTCCACGTGCAGGTGCGCGTAGTGTCCCGGCACCTTCCACAGCACGCGATAGCCCGAGCGACGGAACGTCTCCGTCAGCGCGTCGGGATTGGACGAGTGGAAGTCGAGCGCCAGCCCCGCATAGTGGGCAGACCCCCGGCTGTGCAGGTGATCGTTGGCCGACACGAGGACGACGTCGTGGCCGGTTCGTGCCGCCCAGATGTCCGCCAGGTTGAAGATCCGCAGCGACTCGCGCGACGTCAGGTGCACCGGCACCCGAAGGCCGCGAATTACTGCGCTTTGGCTAAAGGGGGAAGCGTGTACCCCTGCGACGCCAGCAACGCGCGCACACCGTCGAGCGCCTTGCCCTGCTGTTCAACCGCATTGGCCAGACGAGTATTGGCGTCGAGCAGCGCGCCGGTCGTCCGGCGGTGTTCGGCAATCAGGAACGTGACGACAGCACCGGCGAGCAGCCACGGCAGAATCGCATTCTTGAACTCGGCCCAGATATTCATTCGTATCTCCCGGACCGCGCGTGGGGGGGACACCGCGCAGAACTTCCTCGGTATGGGGTTGCACACGGCGACACGCCACCAGGTCTTCTTTTCGACAAGACCGGGTCTCCAACGAACACTTTTGGTGGCTAGCCGGGCGAAACGTCCAACAGGTGAGGAGCTACTGCGAAAAGCGCGCCCTCATAAGGATGAGGTCAAGGTGTGCGGCGCGACGACCAGTGGATCGTCCGGATGCGCCAGTCTCCCGAATCGCGCGTCAACACCATCAACTGTGCGCTGACGAACTTCACCGCGCCGCCGTCGAATGTGCCGTCGTACTCGGTGGTGGCGATCGCCCAGGCGGTGTTGCCCTCGAACGTCACTTTGATCGGACCACGTTTGCCTGTGACCTGGCTTTCGAACTCGATGTCCGCAGGCAGATGGTTGGCCTCGTACTCCGCGCGGGTTTCGAGCGTGCCGGATTCAAGGAACACGGCATCGGGAGCGATCAGGCGCATCGCCGCTGCGCGGTCGCCGGTCTTCATCGCCCCGTAGAACGATTCAAGAACGGCCGTGACGTCTGCGTCGCGAGGAGGCGTGGGTGCCTGCGCGCACGAGGAAAGACACAGCAGCGTGCAGGCGAGTACCGCCCAGTGGCCGATGGGCGCGTGCTTCATAGAGTGCGCGAGTGTGGTCATCAGGGGGTCACCGTGCAGTCGCCGACGTACATCTCAGGCCGGGACGTGAAACCGGGCAGGCTGATCTGCGTGTACTCGTGACGCGTGTGGACGGCCATCAGCCGTCCCTCCTTCGTCTCCCTCGCGATCACCGTCGTCGTGTAGAGCGGGCCGTCATGCTGCGACTGCATCAGGTGCAGGTAGTCGTTCGAATATCGAACGACGACGAGCGACGAAGCGGATGCGCTGAGCGCGCTGCCGGTATCGGCCGTGCCTTCATCGACGTTGATGTTCTTGAACGTCACGGTGAGCTTGGCGGCCGCCGTCTTGGCCATGGGCGTGCCACTCTCCCACGTGCCGGTCGCGATCACCGGGAACGTGCAGTTCAAGGAGGTGGCCTTGGCGAGACGTTGCTGGAGGCCCGAGGTTTGACCGAACGCGGGCGCAGTCAGGACGGCCGCGACGAGCGAAAGCGCGAGGACGGTCGCCAGCACGTGTCCGCCGGTCATGGCCCGACTATTTAACACGTTCGCACACGCCGTGCACGACTTGACTACAATACGCCGACAAAACAAAGGTGCGACACATGCACAATGCCCATCGCATTCAGGCGGGTCTGAAGACCCGCCTCTACGTGTCTCTCATGGTGGCGGCGTCGGCTCTGTTCCTCGCGGCGGCGGGAAGCGTGGTGATGGCGGCGCAGGCTGCGCCGGCGAAGACCGTCTGGGACGGTGCCTACACCGACGCCCAAGCCACACGCGCCACGGCCGTCTTTGGCGCGAGCTGCGCCAACTGTCACTCACTCACGCCGGGTGGCAGCAACCGGCCGCTCATCGGCGACAAGTTCTGGGAGGGCTATACCCAGAAGACGGTCGGCGACCTGCTGACCTTCGTGAAGACCAACATGCCGAACGGCAACGGTGGCTCGCTGCCCGCCGCCAGCTACAACGACCTCGTGGCGCTCATCCTGAAGTCGAATGGCTTTCCGGCAGGGACAACGGAAGTGGCTCCCGAGACCGTCGCCAAGATCCAGATCATTCCGAAGGATGGGCCTGGCGAGTTGCCGGCCGGCACGCTCGTCCGCGTGGTCGGCTGCCTTGTGAAGTCGGGTAGTGACTGGACGCTGACCAGCGCAACGGCGCCCGAGCGTACCGAGAAAAGCGTCGTGGGTCCGGAGGACGCCACTCGGCCACTCGGCGACCGGATCGTGGCGCTGAAGTTCGTGCTGTCACGGCTCGATGCGTTCGCGGGGCAGCGGATGTCAGCGACCGGCCTGCTGCTTGGAGTGGGGGGCGTAAACGGGATCAACGTCTCCACCGTAAATCGCGTCGCCGAGATGTGCCCGTAAACCCGTAAGAGGTGATGCGGCCGCGATTTGAGCGAACTTTGCTCGATGGCCGGTCCGGTATCGGGAAGAATAGAGCGAAACTGCGCCATCAGAACCGCCATAAGAACCGGTGCCCTGATGTGGCAGTCGCGAGCGGGGCGCAAGGGAAGCTAAGTGGTAGCTGCGTTTGGCCTTCGCTGGGTGTAAGATCTGAGGTTGTGCGGGTAGTCCTACGTGTGCCCGCCTTGAGCCGCCGAACCCTCGCGACGGCGGCCGGTTGCCCGCGGTTGATTCGGTAGGGTCCCAGTTGTCGTACTCGTTCGACTTTCACGCGGTGAGGCCAAGATGCGCACCCAGCGGACTGCACGTTTTCTCCCGATATCGTTGCTCGCCATCGTCCTCTCTGGCGGTCTGGGGCACGCGGCCGGCGAGACCCCGGTTATCGACGCCGCCAAGCGCAATGACGGCGCGGGCGTTCGGGCGTTAATCGCCAAACGCGCGGACGTCAACGAGGTGTCGCGCGACGGATCCACGGCGCTGCTGTGGGCGGCCTACCATTCCGACCTGGCGACGACGCGCGCGCTCATTGCCGCGGGCGCCAAGGTCAACACGCCGAACAAGTACGGCATTACGCCGCTGCTGCAGGCGAGCCGCACGGGCGCTGACGCGATCATTCAGGCGCTGCTTCGCGCGGGCGCCGATCCCGCGCTGGCCCATCCCGAAGGCGAGACGCCGCTGATGGCAGCCGCGCACGCCGGCAGCGTTGACTCGGTGCGGCTCCTGCTCGAGGCCGGCGCCGACGTGAATGCCACCGACTCGTATCAGAAGGAAACGGCGCTGATGTGGGCGGCCACCGAGGGCCACGCGGCCGTGGTGCAGACGCTCCTCGACGCCAAGGCGGATCCCAATCTCAAGGCGCACGTCACCGGACTGGAAGAGCGGAAGCACGCTGACCACGCCACGGGCGGCTTCACGGCCCTCATGTTTGCGGCGCGCAACGGGCACGAGGATGCCGTCAAGGCGCTCATGAAGGGCGGGGCGGATCCCAGGCTGACCAATGGCGACGGCGCCACGGCGACAGCGGTCGCGATCGTCAACGATCGCTTCGATCTGGCCGCCACGATGATTGGCCTCGGGGCCGACGCCAACGACGGGTCGTTGTACTTCGCCGTCGACATGCACGACGCCACGACCGACATGCGCGCGCGCGACGGGTCGCGCCTGCGCGCGAATCATCCCAACAAGCTGAACGCGCTGGCACTGGTCTCGCTGCTGCTCGATCGTGGCGCCGATCCGAACAAGCCATTCGTTGGTCAGCTGCACTCGACAACACTGTGCTGCGGCGAGGAGATCAACGGGTCGCCGTTCTATCGCGCCGCGCTGGCGTCCGATGTGGAAGTGCTGAAGCTGATGCTCGCGCACGGAGCCAAGGCCGAATGGAGTCCGAGCGAGGTCAAGAAGGAAGGGAAAGGCACTGGTGGCGCGGGTGGCGTCGGCCGCGGCATGAACGCCAACGTCGGAAAGAGCCCGATGATGGTGGCCATGACCGGTGGTCGCGGCGCCGCGTTTGCCGCTGGCCCGGGGTTCGACCGTCTCGGGCCGCCGCCGTTCCGCGAAGCGTCGAATCGCGATCCGCACGAGGCGCTCAAGGTGCTGCTGGCGGCCGGTGCGAACCCGAATGCCAAGGCGCCGGACGGCGCGACGCTGCTGCACCAGGCAGTGACGGCCCGCCAGGTCGCGATCATTCGCACGCTGGTCGCGGCTGGCGCGAAGCTCGACGCGGTCAACAAGGACAACCTGACGCCGCTGCAGGTGGCGGAGAAACCCGCGCCGCCACCGCCAGTCGGCAACAACAACGACCCGAATACCTACCGGCCCAAGCGCGACACGCGTGAAGCCGTGATCGCGGCCGTGCGCGAGCTGATGAACCTCGGTCCGAACGATCCGACCCCTGTGCCTCCCCCGGCGCCTGCGGCCGCGGACGAGAAGAAGGGCGACGAGAAGAAGGCAGACGAGCCGAAACCGAGTCCCGTGGTGCAGAGCGCTGGTCAGACGGGTACGACACGATGAAGAGGGCTCTAATGAGCGCCGCCCTGATTTGGGCCGGCGCAGCGATGCTGCTGGCGCAGTCCCCTCGACCGAGCTCGGGGCAGGCCGGAACCGCGTCGGCGCGGCCGACGCCGGATACGACGACGGCGAAGCCTGCTACTGCTACTTCGACCGTTGGTGCACAGGTCCGGCTAAAGCCGGACACTACGACTGGGCTAAAGCCGGACACTACGACCGTAAGAGCAGTTCCAGCAAGCGCGGTGGCGTCGCCAGCCGATGCGGCGAAGCACCAGGCTTGGGTCAAGCAGTACTGCGTCTCCTGTCACAACAGCAAGACGGCGTCACCAGCCAACGAACCGGTGAACCTCGAGACGGCGAGTCTCGAGAATCTGCTGCCGCAGGCAGCGACCTGGGAACGTGTGCTTCGCAAGCTCAGTGTGCGAGCGATGCCGCCCCAGGGGATGCCGCACCCGACGGAAGCCGAGTACGTGGGGTTCACGGCCTGGCTCTCGGGATCGCTCGACCGCGCCTGGCAGGGGAAGGCCACGCCCGGCCGTTACGTCGTGCATCGCTTGAATCGGACCGAGTACGGCAACGCGATTCGCGATCTACTGGCGCTCGATGTTGACGTCACTGATCTCCTGCCGAGCGACGGCGCGAACTTCGGGTTCGACAACATTGCATCGTCGCTGAGGACGTCGCCGCTGCTCCTCGAGCGGTATCTCACTGCCGCCCAGCGCATCAGCACGCTCGCCGTGGGCGATCCGAACGTGCGTCCGGGAACCACCGAGTATCCGATCAGCCGCGAGTTCAGTCAGGGCGCGCACATCGATGGCCTTCCGCTCGGCACACGCGGTGGAACGCAGGTGCGTCACGTGTTTCCCGCTGACGCCGAGTACAAACTGTTCGGTCGCCTTGTCCGGGGCGTCGAAGAAGGCTACGCAGGTGTCGAGGGCAACGAGACGCCGGACACCTTTATCGTCACCATTGATGGCGAAGAGGTGTATTCCGCCCAGGTCGGTGGCCTCAAGGACCATGAGGTCCAGGCCAAGGACATGAATGAGGCGAAGGCGCTGGTCGACGCGCGGATGACGGGGAAGGTCTTCGTCACCGCGGGTCCGCACGATGTCGGCTTCACGTGGAAAGAGCGTCCGGGCAAGCGGCAGGACGTGTGGCAGCCCTCGCTGCGCGACAGCCAGGAAGTCCACATGATTGGCGGGCTGGCGCGCTTGAAGACCGTGGGCGTCGAAGGCCCGTACAACGTGAAGGGCGTCAGCGTCTCGTCGAGCCGCGAGAAAGTGTTCGTGTGCAGGCCGACGTCAGCCGCGGACGAGCCTGTGTGTGCCCAGAAGATTTTCACGAACCTCGCTCGACGCGCGTATCGCCGGCCGGTCAGTGCCGACGATGTGGAACCGTCGATGACGTTCTACAAGCAGGCCCGTGACGGCAAGGGCAGCTTCGATGCCGGCATTCGCGTCGGCGTGGCGCGCATTCTGGCCAGCCCGTCGTTCCTGTACCGCATCGAAGGCGACGCGGCGGGCGTTCAGGCAGGCGGGGCGCACCCGGTCAGCGACGTCGAGCTCGCGTCGCGTCTCTCGTTTTTCCTCTGGAGCAGTATCCCGGACCAGACGCTGATGAACCTGGCCCAGGCCGGACGGCTGCGGGCGCCCGGTGTGCTCGCCGCGCAGGTTCGCCGCATGCTCGCCGACGAACGCGCCGATGCCCTGATGAACAACTTCACCGGGCAATGGCTGCAGCTCCGCAACCTGGAATCGAAGGTTGCGCCCGACCTGCTGATGTTCCCGGATTTCGACGACAACATCCGCAAGGCGTTTCGTCGCGAAACCGAGTTGTTCTTCGGCTACATCGTGCGTGAGAACCGTAGCGCGCTGGAGCTCCTGAGCGCCGACTACACGTTCGTGAACGAGCGGCTCGCCAAGCACTACGGCATCCCCGGGGTTTACGGCACGCGGTTCCGCCAGGTGAAGCTGGCTGATCCGAACCGTCGAGGCCTGCTGGGGCAGGGAAGCGTCCTGTCGCTGACGTCTGTCGCGACGAGGACGTCGCCCGTCTACCGCGGCAAGTTCGTCCTGGCCACGTTCCTGAACACGCCGCCGCCACCGCCGCTCCCGAACGTGCCGACCCTTGAAGAGAGCAACAAGGACGCAGCGACGGCGCCAAAGACGGTGCGGCAGCAGCTGGAGCTCCACCGGAGCAACGCGGTGTGCGCGTCCTGCCATCGCATCATCGATCCGCCGGGCTTTGCGCTCGAGAAGTTCAACTCGGTCGGCCAGTGGCGTGAGACGACGGAAACCGGTGCGGCGATCGACACCGGCGGTCAACTGGCGGACGGCACGAAGGTGGATGGACCCATCGCGCTGCGGAACGCCATCCTGGCCAGGCCCGATGCATTTGTCACCGTGCTCACCGAGCGGATGATGACCTACGCGCTTGGCCGCGGCGTCGAATCGTCGGACATGCCCGTCGTTCGGAGCATCGTGAAGAAGGCGGCGCCTGCGAACTATCGCCTCGCGTCGCTCATCATGAGCATTGTGGAAAGCGCGCCATTCCAGATGCGAACCAGGCTGGAGCCGGCCGAAAGTACGAACAGAGTCGCACAAGCAAGGGTACAGTAGTGTCCGGCTTCAGCCGGGCCATCTACGTGGAGCAGCCATGATCATCACGAAGAAGCATCTGTCCCGCCGCACGTTCCTTCGCGGTACTTTCGGCGCTGCGATGGCGCTGCCCCTGCTGGATGCGATGGTGCCCGCGCTGACGGCGCAGGCGCGCACGGCGGCGAGCTCGCCGTTCCGGTTCGGCGCCATCTACATGCCCAACGGTGTGTTCCCCGATACGTGGCATCCGGAAGCCGCCGGGAGCGCCTTCGACTTCAAGCCGGTGATGCAGCCGCTGGAAGGGCTCCGCAGTCAACTCGTCACGGTCAGCAAGATGAAGGCGCCGTGGGGAGAATCGGTTCACCTTGGCGCCAGTTCGGCGTTTCTGAACGGCACCGGGCCGGTCGGGAACAGAGAGGGTACGGGCGACGCCTTCGGCAAGATCCAGTCGAAGAAAACCGTCGATCAGTACATCGCCGACATCGTGGCCGCCGATACCCCGCTCCGCTCGATTGAAGTCGGCACCGAGGACATGGGCACGGCCGTGGGCGCCTGCGACGGCTTCCCCTGCACCTTCTTCAACGCCCTCTCGTGGCGCGACGATGTGAGCCCGCTGCCGATCGGCATCAACCCGCGGGTGACCTTCGAGCGGATGTTCGGCGAGACCGGCTCGACGGAGCAGCGGACCCAGAGGCTCAAGGAGAAGCAGAGCCTGCTGGACTCGGTGATGAAGGAAACGTCGAAGCTGCGGGGCACGCTCGGCGCGCCCGACCGCGCGATTCTCGACGAGTATCTCAGCAACATCCGTCAGGTCGAGCAGCAGCTGGACCGGATGGAGACCCGTCTCGGCACGATCACCGGCACGCCGGAGGCGCCGATCGGGCTGCCAGAGGCGTTCGACGATCACATGACGGTGACCTACGACCTGATGCACCTGGCGTTCCAGGGCGACATCAGCCGCGTGTTCACGTTCATGATCGGCCACGAGGCGAGCGACCGCGGCTACGCCCACATCGGCATCCCCGAAACGCACCACAGCATCTCGCACCATGGCAACGATGCCGAGAAGCTCGCCAAGTACGCGAAGATCGGCACCTACCAGATCGTCAAGCTCGCCGAATTCCTCGAGAAGCTGAAGGCGACCAAGGACGGGGACGGCAACCTGCTCGACAATTCGATGGTCTACTGGGGCAGCGGCATGAGCAACGGCAACCAGCACGATCGCAGCAACCCGCCCGCGGTCATCGTCGGCGGTGCACAGGGACGGCTGAAGGGCAATCGTCACGTGATGGCAAAGCAGGACGAGCCGACGGCGAACCTGCTGCTCGCGATGGCGCATCTGGCGGGCGCGGAGATCGACAGCCTGGGCGCCAGTACGGGCAGGCTCGATCTATAACTCCCAACTCCCAACAAACCAACTCCCAAAATTCCTCTGTTTTGGGAGTTGGAAGTTGGCTCACCGTTCTCGGTTGGGAGTTGTCAGCGTTTTCGTACACTCCGAGACCCGCCTGACGTAGGGCGGGTCTTGTTCTTTAGACCCGCCAACTCCAGGATCGCTCGACATGCTCACGCTTCGAAAAGCGCAAGAACGCGGCCATACCGATCTCGGCTGGCTCAACAGCTATCACACGTTTTCCTTCGGCGGCTATCAGGATCCCAAGCACATGGGATTTCGTGCGCTGCGGGTCCTCAACGACGACCGCGTCGCACCAGGAAAGGGATTTGGCGCCCACGGACATCGGGACATGGAGATCCTGTCCTATGTCATGGAAGGGAAGCTCGCGCATCATGACAGCCTCGGCGAGCCTCGCGTCATCGGCCCGAACGAGGTGCAGGCGATGAGCGCCGGGAACGGCGTCATCCACAGCGAGTTCAACGCCTCGAATTCCGAGGCCACGCATTTCCTCCAGATCTGGATCGTGCCTGCCAAAGAAGATCTGGAGCCCTCGTACCAGCAGTTTGCCTACGCGCCATCCGAGAAACGTGGAGTCCTTCGGCTGATCGCCGGCCCCGACAGATCCGCGAACCCGCCGGCGGCAATGATCAACCAGGATGCCCGCATGTATGCTGCCGTGCTGGGCCCGGGCGAGACGATCAAGTACGCGATGCCGCCAGGACGCCACGCATGGGTGCATTGCGCGTCCGGTGCGATCGACGTCAACAGTGTGGCGCTCGTCGAGGGAGACGGCGTCGCGGTCAGCGACGAGGCGGCTCTCGAGTTGCGCGGGAACGGCGATGGCCCCGCCGAGCTCGTGCTGTTCGACCTCGCCTGAAACGGAACCCACATGTCCGACGTCAACGTGCTGGTCGTGTTCTACTCCCGGCATGGGGCCACCGAGAAGCTCGCGCTCGCGGCGGGGCTTGGGGCCATTCAAGCCAAGGCGAACATCCGTCTTCGCCGCCTGGCTGACCTCGCGGAACGGAAGACCATCGAAGCCAATGCGTCCTGGCTGGAGAACGTCGACCGCATGAGCAGGGACTACGTGGCGCCGCGGCCCGCCGATCCCGTCTGGGCCGATGTCATCGTCCTCGCCAATCCTCAGGAGGTTTGCGCAGAGATCGAGCAGTACTGCGCCCTGCTGGGGTCCAGCGGTTCGATGGCTGGCAAGATCGCGGCGCCGCTCGCGTCCGCCGACGATGACTCCGTCCTCAAGCCGATTTACGCCGCCGCGGCCTGCGCGGGGTTGATCGTCGCGCCCGCTCCGAAGAGCTCATCAGACCCCAGGGCGGCCGCGCGCGCCTTTGGTCAACAGGCTACGCAGATGGCCCGGGCGTTGAAAGGTCAGCGCGGGTGATCGCACACCGAGGGACATTCAGATGAAGCGAAACATCATCGCCGTGGTGCTCACATGCGCCGCGATCGGCGCGGTAATCGTAGGGGCCGACTTCAGCCGGCCCGTCGCGGAAATCGTAGGGGCCGGCTTTAGCCGGCCCGTCGCGGCGCAGGCAACCCCGTGCGCGCCGTCAGGCGGGCTCACCTTCCTCTGTGGAGTTCAAAACGCGGAAGACCTGGTGCTCGTCCCGAACACGCGCTGGCTGATTGCCAGCGGGATGGCGCCCGGCAGCGGACTGCACGCCGTAGACACGCGCGCGAAGACGATCCGGAACATGTACGCCAACGCGTCCACTGCGCGCTTGGACAAAGCGAAATACGCAAACTGCCCTGGTCCGCTCGATCCGAAGCAGGCGATATTGCATGGCCTGAGTATTCGGCCGGCGCAGAACGGCCGTTACACGGTGTACGCCACGAATCACGGCGGCCGCGAATCAGTTGAAGTGTTCGAGCTCGACGCGAGCGGCGCGGCCCCGTCGGTGACCTGGGTCGGGTGCGTAGTCACGCCGAACGGCATGGCCCTGAACAGCGTTGCGGCTTTCAGTGACGGCTCACTGGTCGCGACCGTCCTCATCATGCCCGGCAAGACATTCGCCGATGCGTTCGCGCAGCGCAACACCGGTGTGGTGCTCGCGTGGTCGCCAGGCGACGCGACGTTCCGGATGTTGCCCGGCACGGAGCTTTCCGCCAACAACGGCATCGAGACATCCCCCGACGACCGCGAGTTCTTCGTCGTCTCGACCACGACAAAGCGCGTCATCGCGTACGCGCGCAACAATCCCGGCAAGCCACTGCGTACGGCGCAGCTGAAGGAGTTCGGGCCCGACAACGTCCGCTGGACCGCTGACAACCGCCTGATCACGGCTGGGATGCTCGACGACGAGCCGGGGTGCGGCGGGGCGCCGAAGACCGAAGAGGGGATCAGGTGTCCGCGGGGCTACGTCGTCGCGGCCATCGACCCGAAGACGATGGCGATCACCGAGATCGCGCGCGGACCGGCAACGCCCTCGTTCACGGGCACCGCGATCGCCATGCGGGTGGGCGACGAGCTGTGGCTGGGGTCGTTCAATGCCGACCGTCTGGCCTATCGATCCCTGAAGTGACAACTCCCAACTCCCAACATCTGACGCTCAGCCAACTCCCAACGCCAATTCCCAACATCTGACGCTGGACCAACTCCCAAACACTCCCGCACTTGGGAGTTGGGAGTTGGCCGCGGGCCCGCGCAGCGACGTTCGTTCTTGCCGGCTCCAGCGTTGAGAGCGGTATGGGAGTAATGTAGCCCTGCCAACAGCCTTGGGATCTGGCACCTGAGTCTCAATCTCGGCGTTTCCTACGATTGCTCGGCGGCGGCGGCGGCGGGGTCACGACGGAGGAGTCCCGAATGCTGCGAAACCATCCCGCGTCTCGCCGACACGTGCCGTCGCAAGAAGGCGCATCCGACGGCGAGCTCCAGCGCGGTCACTGGTCCGTAGTCTTTCTGGCGGTCGCGGCCGGCATCGCTATCGTCGCTCTCTCCGGGTGGCTACTGAACCTTCCCCTTCTTGCCAGCTATGGAGCCAGCCTTGCGACGATGAAGGCGAACACCGCCGTGGGATTCATCCTCACAGCGGCTGCAGCGTGGCTCGTTCAATCGGCTCGGACGGATGGTTGGCGACGAACGGCGGCGTCGGTCCTCGCGATCCTCGTGGTGCTCCTGGCGCTCTCGACGATAGCCGAGTACCTGCTCGAACAAGATTGGGGCATCGACGAAATCCTGTTGAGGGATACGACGGCGGAACCTGGCACGTACGCATCGGGACGGATGGGCGCCAATACCGCCCTTGGCCTTGGCTTCTGCAATGCAGCGATCCTCCTGTTCGCCACCAGATGGCGCAGAAGTGCCGTACTTGGGCAACTGTGCGCCGTCGTTGTCGCGTGCATCGCCCTCGTTGCCGTGTTGGGCTACGTGCACAGCGTCAGCAGCTTGTACGCCGTTCGCTCGTATACGCAGATGTCAGTGCCATCGACCATCGCGTTCCTGTTGCTCGCGGCCGGACTGCTTGCGATCTATCCGACGTTGGGGCCAATGAGTTCCGTCACCAGCCCCTATGCCGGAGGCATCATGATGCGCCGCCTCCTTCCTGCAACGCTCACAATTCCGTTCGGGTTTGCGTGGCTGGTCCAGCAGGGCGAACGTGTGGGCCTCTATCCATCGGGACTCACGCTTCCCATCGTGGTGGCCCTGACGATCGCGAGCCTCACCGTCGTGCTCTATATCAGCGCCACCACCGTCAACAGCGCCGATGCGTCCCAGCGGGCGCTCGCCGAACAGCTCTCGGAATCGGAAGCGAGATTTCGCGGATTGTTTGACCACGTGGCGGAGGGCGTATTTCAGACGACGCCAGATGGACGGTTGCTCCTCGTGAATCCGGCGTTCGTAGACATGCTCGGGTACGACAGCGCAGAGGAACTGTTGCGCCATCAGACTCCGGACCTGTATGAGACCGACGAACAACGACGCACTGTCGTGAGTGACCTTCAACGCGATGGGCAGATCCGTAATACCGAGGTTCAACTGAAGCGCAGAGATGGCACCAGCTTCCCGGCCCTCGTCAACATCCGTGTCGTTGAATATGACGGCGGTGACTACTACGAAGGTACCGTGACGGATGTCACAGAGCGTGCGAGACTCGAGGCTCGACTACGCCAAGCGCAGAAAATGGAGGCCGTTGGGCAGCTGGCTGGCGGCGTCGCCCACGACTTCAACAATATTCTGACGGCCATCCTCGGCTACGCGGAAGTCCTGTTAGATGAGTACGAAGAAGGCGATCGACTACGACGTGATGTTGAGGAGATTAAAAAGGCCGGCAACCGGGCTGCGGGGCTCACGAGGCAGCTCCTGGCATTCAGTCGCCAGCAGGTCTTGCTGCCAACCGTCGTCGATCTGAACGCGCTCACCGACAACTTGGCAAGCATGCTGCGTCGCCTGATCGGCGGGCACATTCAGCTGTCCCTCGACCTGGACGCCGACCTGGGTGCCGTCAGAGCGGATCCTGGACAGATCGAGCAAGTGATCATGAATCTGGTCGTCAACGCGCGCGACGCCATGCCCCGAGGGGGCCAGCTGACCATCGAAACCGCCAACGTTGATCTCGATGAGGAGTATTCGCGAAGCCATGGCATCGTCATGTCGGACTACGGACGCTTTGCCATGCTCGCCGTGAGCGATACCGGGATTGGCATGAGCGAAGAGACCAAGCGGAAGATCTTTGAACCGTTTTTCACGACCAAGCCTCGCCATCAGGGAACGGGGCTTGGCCTGGCAACGGTCTACGGAATCGTCAAGCAGAGTCGTGGGTATGTATGGGTCTACAGCGAGCCCGGTCAGGGGACGACGGTCAAGGTCTACTTGCCTGAGGTCGACGCACCGCTGGCGCTGATTCGCCACGAGACGGAAGAGAAGGAAGCCGTGGAAGGCGGTTCAGAAACCATCCTCCTGGTCGACGACGAAGAGTCCATTCGCTTGCTGAGCCGAACATTCCTGGAGCGCCACGGGTATCGCGTGCTTGATGCGGCGAACGCGGTTGAAGCCTTTGAGACGCTCTCCAAACATCCTGAGCCCGTCAACCTGCTGTTGACTGACGTCATCATGCCTGGAGAGAGCGGGCCAGAATTGTTGCGACGCGTCCGAGTTATTCGACCTGACATATGCGTGCTTTACGTGTCCGGCTACGCGGATCAAGCGATCTTCAACCGTGAAATACTCGAGACTGGCGCCCCATTCCTGCAAAAGCCCTTCTCGCGGCCGGCTCTGGCGCGAAAGGTCCGCGATGTTCTCGATGCTCGGCTTGGCGCGTAAACGCACAGGCCTCAACGAGGGAGCCGGGTCGCCTCGCCACTACCCGGCTTGGCCCACGAAGCCAACCCTGAACAGGGTCGCGTCGTCCAACGTATAGCCAATCATTGAGTTGCCAGGAGGGCAGGCTATGTCGTTATTGACGCGACTACTGGGTAAGAGCGCGCCACCAAAAGAGCGGATCCGGATCTGTGTAGAGTGCGGGATGCCCATAGCGGATCACAAGGATTGGTGTTCGATCCTGCGCGGCCAGAGAGAGATGAAGCGCGCGGCTGAACAGCCCGCACAGACATCTCAGACCTGACAATTCACTCGGAATTCCTCGGACACTCAACTCCCAATTCCCAAGATCTGACGCTGAACCAACTCCCAAATTGTCTCTTTCTTGGGGAGTTGGGGGTTGGCTCACCGTTAGCTGTTGGGAGTTGGGCGTTGGCGAGCGCAGGAGTATATTGCCCCCGTACCCATGCGCTATTTGATTCTGGTGACCTTCGTGGTGGCGCTCGTCCTGGGCCCAGCGCCCGCCTCCGGCCAGCAGGTCGACCTCGCTGGCATGTGGTCCGCGTCGAAAGGAAACTTCGAGGAGCTGCCGCTGCGGGGAGACCCGGGCGTGGAAGTGGGCGAGTACGTCGGGATTCCCCTCAACGAGGCCGCCCGCCAGCATGCGGAGAGCTGGACGCCGACCATGCACTCGCTCCTCGAGTGGCAGGGCCGTCCGCACCCGGTGACCTACGCGATGCGGGCGCCGCGGCCGGATTTCCGAATGGGCCCGATCGTCGATCCCAAGACCGAGGCGCTCATCGGCTATACGGTCACTGGTTTATTCGGGCGGGCCGATCGCACAATCTGGCTCGACGGCCGCCCCCATCCCTCCAAGTACGCCGAGCACAAGTGGCAGGGCTTCTCCACCGGCGAGTGGGTTGGCGGAGCCCTCAAGGTCACCACGACGCACATCAAGTACAGCTTCGTTCACCGGAACGGCATTCCACTCAGCCCATACGCGGTGATGACGGAGTACTACTGGCGCCGCGGTGACTTGCTGATACTCGCCATCATCATCGAGGACCCGATCTATCTGACGGAGCCGCTCGTGCGGACGTCCACCTTCCGGTGGGATCCGAACCTGACCATCCCCGCTCTGCTGCCGTTCGAGGTGGCTGAGGAGTTGCCTTCGTTGGAGAAAGGGCAGGTGCCCACCTATCCGCTGGGTACGAAACATCTCGAGTACGCGGAGAGGCATCACCTGCCGTTCGAAGCCACTCAAGGTGGTGCCCAGACGATGTATCCGGAGTACATGGCGCAGCTCGAGGAGCTGATGAAGGCGCGTCCCGCGATCACCAGCGCGGCTGCGAGGTAGGCCAGATGGGAAGCCTGAAGCGCCTCGCCGTCCTGGCGTTCCTCGTCTCACTGTTGCCACCCGTGACTGGACGCCTGACGGCGCAGCAGGGCCGGCCGATGAAGCCGGCGTACGACGATGGCAACGTTGAAGTGCTGCCGGTGCAGGGCAACGTGCATCTGGTCGCCGGTTCGGGCGCCAACATCGCGGTGCAGGTCGATCCCGAGGGGCTGCTCGTCGTGGACTCGAGCGTGGCGACGATGAGCGAGAAGGTGCTGGCGGCGATCCGGACGATCTCGAACAAGCCGATCCGTCACATCATCAACACCAGCGCAGACGAGCGGCACACCGGCGGCAACGAGAGCCTCTCGAATGCCGGGCGGAATCTCGAGGCTGGCATCGGCGGTCAGGGAGGCCGCGAGCCGGCGCGCCTCGACGGGGCGCCCATCATCGCCCACGAAAAAGTCCTCCACCGGATGAGCGGCCTGCTCGGCGAGCCGGCGCGCATGCCGTTTGGCGTGTGGCCTCACGACACCTTCTTCACGAGCATGAAGCAGCTCTATTACGGCGGCGAAGTCGTCGAGATGCTGCACGCCCCGGCGGCCTATACCGACGGTGATGTCATCGTCTGGTTCCGGAGGTCCGACGTGGTGGTGGCGGGTGACGTGCTGTCCACGGTGACCTACCCGGTCATCGATGTCAGGCGGGGAGGCAGCGTGCAGGGCCTGCTCGACGCGTTGAACCGTATTCTCGATATCGCCGTTCCGGCGTTCAACAATCAGGGAGGCACGCTCATCATTCCCGGTCACGGACGGATCTGCAACGAGTCAGACGTCGCGGAGTATCGCGACATGACGACGATCGTCCGCGATCGCATTCAGATGATGATCGACACGCGCATGTCACTGGCGCAAATCAAGGCTGCCGGGCCGTCCAGGGACTACGATGGCGTCTACTCGACTCCCTCGTGGACCGGAGAGATGTTCGTCGAAGCGCTCTACAAGGATCTCAGTCGCGCCAGACCGCGCTCGTAGTAACCCACTTGTACGTAGTGGCGGGTCTTAAGACCCGCCTAACCCATTCCCAACTCCCGGAGGCAGGATGTCGAATGAAGACAAGGGGCCCGGAAGTCTGGATCTGCAGTTCGATCGCCTCGTTACCGATTCCCCGAGCTCGGTCGTTCCGAGCAGTCCCGCTGCGGTTTGCGCGGCTTGCCAATCGTTGATCGCCACCGAGTACTACCAGGTCAACGGCACCACCGTCTGCGAACGCTGCCGTCTCGCCATTGAATCGCACGCCGAAACACCTGCGGGCATCGCGCCGCTCGTCAAGGCGGGAGCCTTCGGCCTTGGCGCAGGCCTTGTTGGCGCGGCGATTTACTACGCCGTCATCGCCATCGCCAACCTCGAGATCGGCATCGTCGCGATTCTGATCGGCTATATGGTCGGCTACTCGGTGCGCAAGGGCGCCGGGGGACGCGGTGGGCGACGGTTTCAGATCCTGGCCGTTGCGCTGACCTACGCGTCTGTGGCGTTTGCCTATACGCCTCTGGCGATCCAACAGGCGATCGAGGCGAATCGCAAGGACGCAAAGTCTGCTGCCGCCCCCGCGAACAATGCCGGCCAACCTGCTGTGGTGCAAGAGGACGCAGGCGATTCCGAAGCCGAGCCCGGTTCCCGTGGTCTCTTGCTGGCAGGCGCGGTGATGCTTGGTCTGATCGCAGCGCTTCCCGTCTTGGTGGTCTTCGGCGGCCTGCCCATGAGCCTCATCAGCGGCGCAATCATCTTCTTCGGGATGCGGCAGGCCTGGGTCATGACGGCCACACCGCAGTTGCAGATCTACGGACCCTACCGCGTTGGCGCGGAGCCGACACCCACATCGACTTGACGTCGCACGACTGCACACACTGCGGCACGGAGCTCCCGCCGGACGCGCTCGCCTGTCCAGGGTGCGGAGCCCTGATCCACGCGGCGACGCTGAAGCAGGTCGCGGCCGAGGCCGAAGAGGCCACACGGTCGGGGTCGCTGCTGATGGCTCGGACTCACTGGACGAAGGCACTCGAGCTCCTGCCGGCGCATTCGCAGCAGCATGCGGTCATTCGTGGCCGCATTGCCGACCTGACCGCCCGTATCGGCACGGCCACCGACTCCTCGGCGTCGGCGGACAAGGGAGGCGCATCCTGGTGGACCGGCCTGGGTGGACTCGGTGCGATCGCGCTGTTGCTGGCCACGAAGGCGAAGTTCCTCCTGCTCGGACTGACCAAGGCGAGCACGTTCGTCTCGATGTTTGCGTTCTTCGGCGTGTACTGGTCGCTCTACGGCTGGCCGCTCGCGGGAGGGCTCGTCCTGTCGATCTACATTCACGAGATGGGGCACGTCGCGATGCTGCGCCGGCTCGGCATCGAATCAGGCGCGCCGCTCTTCATTCCTGGCGTGGGCGCGGTCGTGATGCTGCGCCAGCACATCACCGATCCGCTGACCGATGCGAAGATTGGATTGGCGGGACCGGTGTGGGGCCTCGGCGCCGGGCTGACCGCCGCTCTCATCTACGCACTCACGGGCGCACCAATCTGGTTTGCGATCGCGCAGCTCACGGGATTTCTCAACCTGTTCAACCTGATCCCGGTCTGGCAGCTCGACGGATCGCGCGGGATGCATGCGCTTGCCAGGACCGAGCGATGGGTCCTGGTGGGCGCCATTGCCGTGGCGCTGCTGCTGACGGAGCAGCGCCTCCTCTTCATCGTCGGCGCCGTCGCGGTGTGGCGAGCGATGCAGAAAGAGCAAGGGCCAGGCGACGCTCGCGTGCTGGCGACGTTCGTCGCGCTGGTCTTCGCGCTCTCGCTGCTCGCGCGCGGTGTGAACTAGGTTCGACGCACGGCGGGTCTGAAGACCCGCCTCTACGGGACAGGCGCGTCCGCACGCTCTCCTTGCTTACCGAGTGGACCTCTCATTCGGTCTTCTGGGCGCGGCTCTGTCGAAGATAGTGAGGGCTGAACGACAGTCCGTAGGACGTCTTCTGGACGGCGGCGGCCTTGTGACGGTTGAACTCATCCCGTGACGCTTCAATCGCCTGCAGCTCCTCGCTCGTGCACGCGCGCATCGTGATCTGCTCGCGCGGTACGAAGAAGACCTGCCCGATCGGAAGGCTGTGCTCGACCGTGATCCCTTCCCCCGCCTGCAAGACGTAACGGAACTCGCTCTCGTGCGTGTACCAGTCGGTTTCCACGCGCACCGCCAGCATCGGGGCCACCGGGCGCTCGATCATGTTGAGGATCGACGTGTACACCGTGTCCCAGCCCGGCGGCGTCTGGAAGTTGCTGGCCCCGCGCAGGGCCACGGCGCCCGACGGCGTACCCATGTCCTCCGGAACGAGAAAGGCGCGCATCACGGCCAGGGCCGCTTCGCGCGACAGCATCGGGGCGCCCACGAACGTCACCTCTTCCTTCATCATGCCGACGCCGCCCACCGACAGGCTCAGCGTGACTTGAAAGATGGGCGTGCGCTTGCCGTCCTGTGTTTGCAGGTAGTAGACGAACCGGTATCGTCCGTCGCCCTCGTGCTCCACGAAGAGCGATTCCTTGGGCTCGAGCGCCGCGTACACCATGAAGCCGAGCGCGCTGCCGGCTTCGAGGACGGGACAGTGACGGGCATGCTGCGGCAGCAACGGCCGGGAGCCTTCTCGTCGCGGCGAGAGACCCACGCCCGGGCGCCTGGAGTTCGGGAAGACGCGGACTTCCATGCCCGTATCGTAACGTAGTGTCCGGCCTCAGCCGTCCGCCTTACACCGGCATCGGCCGTTGATTGTTGAGCGCCACCCACCCGCGCACGATTCGATAGACGAACCAGAGCGCCACAAAACCCAGCGGAATCCAGGCGACCAACACCCCGATGCCAAAGGTGACGACCACGAACAGCCCGCAGAGAACGACCCACAGCAGCCCGAACCAGAACGTTCGAATCTGCCAGCGGAAGTGCGATTCCAGCCAGGTGCCTCGCACGTCGCCACGTTTCACGTAGTTGAGGATCACCGCAATGATCGACGGCCAGCCGGTGAGAAACGCCCCGATCACGGTGGCGGCACCGATGATTCCGGTGAGCAGGCTGAACGCATGCAACGCGTAGATGACATGCGTCCAGGTCACGAGCGAGGCGTCTGCCTGCCGATGAGTGGCGCCGTTCACGCGAGATGACCCATGCCCGTTATCGTATCCCTACTCACTCGAACGGCACCTCCCGTTTGTAGGTCTTGCCGGCGATGTCCGTCGCTGACACCCGGACTGTCTTGATGCGTGTGACGCCGCGACGAAAACGCGCACCGCCTACCCCGGAGAAAAGATCGAACCGCACGTCTCGAGTCCCGCCGGACTCGACACGCGGCAGTTGCATCCGGTAGGGCCCCAACACGCCGGCCGGTACCAGCTCGATCAGGCCCTCGGCCAACGCGGAGCCAGACTGATTTCCGATGGTGATATAGGTTTGTGACACCGTGATCGTGAACGGCGCGCTGGCGTCGTCTGCCGCGAGTTTTCCACAGCCCGTTGTGAAGAACCCGGCCAGGACGAGGCTACCAGCAATGAAAGCGACGTGGGAGAGGGCACCCGACAGGCGATTCATGAGCAGCTCCCTTCGTGAACGTTGACGCCGAGGGACTGGCCCGGACTGCACCGCACCGGTGGAATGGACACGTTAATACGCCCGGGAGCGGTGCCACGTCAACTGTGCCGGGATGGCCGGGATGGCCGAGGGGGGATGTCGAGAACTGGCGGCGTGCTCCGACTTACCCATGAACACGCCAACAAGGAGGAGCACGACATGAAGTTCATGCTGATGATGAATGCGCCGCGGGGAACGGGAGACTGGGCAGTCGTGAATTGGCCGCCGGAGGACCTCAAGGCGCACATCAATTTCATGAAGCAATTCGCCAAGGATCTCCAGGAGGCCGGAGAGTGGGTTGGTGGCGAGGGGCTGGCCTCGCCTGGAGAGGCCAGGGTCGCCGGCGATCATCAGGCCGCCATCGCGCACTACGGCGCCGCGGCGAGCGGGACCACGAGCATTCCGGAACGGAACTACCTCACCACCAAGGCGGCGCGACTCTCGGCGAAGCGCGCATAAGCCCACATAGCTGAGCGCGTATAACCGCTCATAACACCCCACGCATCAGGTTCGCCACGGACGAAGGAATTACCGAAGGATTGAAGGATTTACGAGGACTCCAGCGATTCGCAGCTCGTCCAGCGCAGCGGATATCCACGGCTGTGCCTGCACGTCAGCCCCGGATTCATTGACCCGCTCGCGCCCTTTCTTCTCGAGCACGGCCGAGCTTGAGCAGGCTGGCGCGCAAGTTGCGGTGTTTTCCATGGATGCGATACATGGAGGACCACACATGCTGAGAAAACTCATCGTCTTGTCTGCGCTCGGGGCGCTGATGCTTGGCGCCAGCACAGCACAAGCGCAGCCCGCCGACTATCGAACCTATTTCACGTTCAGTGCGCCGGTGACGTTGCCCGGTGTCACGCTGCCCGCCGGCAAGTATCTGTTTCGTCTTGCCGATCCGAACGGAAGCCGGAAGGTCATCAACGTGCTGAGCGAGGACGGCAAGAAGTCCCTGGCCATGCTCCACACGATTCCGAACCAGCTGCCGAAGGCTCCAAACGATCCCGAGATTCGCTTCATGGAGACCTCGTCATCGATGCCGCCACCGATCAAGACCTGGTGGTATCCCGGCAAGTCAATCGGATACGAGTTCATCTATCCGCGTCGGCAGGCGCTTCAGATTGCGAAAGTGACCTCGGAGCCCGTGCTGACGACGGCGGCTGAGACGACCGATTTCGAGAAGGCCGATCTCTCTCGCATCGACGGCGCAGGCGTTCCAGCCGTTGTGAAGGTAGAGGAAACCCCGGCTCCTGTGGCTGCGACCGGCAGAGCGCAGCAAGGTGAGGTTGCCGGCGGAAGCAGCGCGAGCAGTTCGGTGGCGCAGAACACGCGGGCTGACGAGAGCGCGCGTGCCACGACGCGGACCCGCCTGCCGCAGACTGCCAGCTCGCTGCCGTCCACGTTGCTGATTGGCGGCTTGGCGATGCTGCTCGGCGTCGGCCTGCTCGCCTGGCCGCGCTCGCGTAGTGGCCGCCGACCTGCCCGGAACGCTTGGATCGAGTACTAGCCATCGCAGGTAGACTTCCAGAGGGTGCGGCCTTGACCGCACCCTCACCACGGTATGCGCTGTCGATCCCTCGCGCCCCTCGCGGCAGCGATGTTGCTGCTGTTGATTCACGTCGTCGTGCAGGGTCAGGACGCTCCGGTGTTTTCCGCAGCCTCGGAGCTCGTGGTCCTGCACGTCACCGTGACAGACAGGCGAGGCGCGTACGTCGAAGGCCTTCCTCAGCTGGCCTTCAACGTGATCGAGGATGGTCGCGCACAGACGGTCAGCCTGTTCACCGACAGTGACACACCGGTGACCGCCGGTTTGCTCATCGACAGCAGCTCAAGCATGTATCCGCACCGGCAGGTGGTCATTTCGGCTGGAGCGGCATTCGCGGAAGCCAGCAATGCCGACGACGAGATCTTTGCGCTCGCCTTCAATGAGGACGTTGCGGCGGCGCTCTCACCGAGCGCGCCGTTCACGAGCGACAGCGCCGTGCTCCGCTCCGCACTGACGCGCAGCATCACGGCTCGAGGACGGACTGCGCTCTACGACGCGATTTCGACCGGTGTGGATTACCTCGCGCGTGGCAACCGGGAGCGCAAGGTGCTCGTCCTCCTCAGTGATGGGGGCGACAACGCCAGCCGGGTCACGCGAGACGAGGCGCTCCGCAAAGCGCAGGCCTCCAACGCCGTCATCTACACGATTGCGCTCATTGACCAGGGCTCTCGTCGGGATGCGAATCCTCGTCTTCTGAAGGAACTGGCGCACGCGAGTGGTGGCGAAACGTTTCGCCCCGAGGGGCCGATGGAGATTACCGCCGCCCTGGGCCGAATCGCACACGACATCCGGCACACCTACACGCTCGGGTACACGTCGACCAACAGCGCGCGTGACGGCGCATTCCGCAGCGTCCGCGTCGTGGTCACCGCGCCGCCCGGACGGCCGCTCGTCGTCCGCAGCCGCGCCGGCTATGTCGCCGGCCACGCCAAGGGAAGTCGATGATCCACACCATTCGACGCTGGCTCGCCCGGTTGCTGATCGCCGGCGGCGCTGCGGCGGTGATCTGGGTCGTGGTGAGTCTCGTGCTGGCCTCATCGCATCGGCGTCAGGACGAAGCCGCGCTCGAGCAGATGCGGACGGCGCCGGTTCCGGAAGAGAAACCAGCCCTGCCCGCGTCGCTCTCGTCGGGTGAGCCGATCGGTACATTGGAGCTGGTGCGCGTGGGGCTGTCGGGCGTCGTCGTCGAAGGTGACGAGGATGCGGTTCTGGATCGGGCCATTGGACACTTGCCCGACACGCCACTCCCGTGGAACATCGGGAACAGCGCGTTGGCCGCCCATCGAGACGCGTTGTTCAGGCCGTTGAAGGGCGTCCGTCTCGGGGACATCTTGCGACTCAAGACGCCGCACGGCGATTTCGACTACCGCGTGAACGAAACGCTGATTGTGAATCCAGAGGATGTGTGGGTGCTCGATCCCACACCGGTCTCGACGTTGACCTTGATCAGCTGCTATCCCTTCAACTTCATCGGCCATGCTCCGAAGCGCTTCATCGTGCGAGCGGAGCAGATCCCGTCGAACACGCCTGACGTGAACCTGGAACCGGTCTCGCTATCCTCTTCGCAGTAGCCAGCCTCCCAATTCTCAGCAGCGCTTGACCCGACGCCCCTGATACGCTGTGGCCTTCGGAAAGGAGACAGCTGTGCGAGGCGTGGTGAGAGCCGTCATTGTCCTGAGCGGTCTCGTGCTCATTGGTATTGGTGGGGTGACGTCATGGCGCTGGGTGGAGGGATACCTTACTCGCCGCGCGTTTGCCGCGTACATGGAAGCCGGAAAGGCACGGGCGGCGCGAATGCTCGAGGAAGTCGGAACCTTGCCCGACGAGCTCAGAGAAAGCTCGGGACTGGCCGTCAGCCGTACACAGCCCGGCGTCATCTGGTCGCACAACGATTCGGGTGACCGTCCCAACCTCTATGCGATCGATGTGTCCGGCCGGCTCCTCGCCATCGTGCCGGTGACCGATGCATCTGCACAGGACTGGGAAGACATGTCGGCTGGTCCCTGTCCATCGAGCATCATGACCACCGCACCGCTTGAAGACAGGCTTGAAAGAAGCAGCTGCCTCTTTGTGGCCGACACCGGCAACAACAATTTCCAACGAGAGATGCTGACGGTCTACGTCGTGGTCGAGCCCAGGCTCACTCCGGGCGCGAAGCCATCCCCGGTGTCCGCGAGGTCCTTCCGCTATCGATATCCCGATCGTCCTCACAACGCCGAGGCGCTCGCGGTGCTGCCGACCGGAGAAGTGACGGTCGTCACAAAGGACGGCACCGGCGCGGCCGACTTCTTTGCGCTGTCCGCGGCCAGCATCGCGCGAGCGCTTGCGAGTGGAGAGGTGCTGACCGCAGAAGACACCGGCAACACGGGGATCGAGCCTGATGCGCAGATCAGTCGACTCGTGACGGGCGCTGCGATCTCGCCCGACGGGAACACGCTCGCAGTGAGAACGTACAACGAGGTGTTCTTCTACAGCGCGTCCGACGGTGGACGGGGAACGACCCGCTGGCGCGTGGCAGGACGGCCATGTTTCCTCGGCGACGCCGAGCCTCAAGGCGAAGCCATCGCCTACCTCGACGCCACGACGTTGCTCCTCACATCCGAGACGTCGCGCGGCAGACGCGGCACCATTCATCGGCTGCAGTGCTAGGCGTGCGGTCGCTCACCTTGTCATCCTGGGTGAAGACGCACACGAGCGGGTGAGGGCCACGCGTCGCACGTGATATCCTGCGTGTCCCTTCTTCTACTGAGGACACCATGGTTCTGACCAAGCCCGAGCTGATTGGCTCTTTGCAGCACGAAGTCGACATCCTGCTTCACCTCGCCAACAAAGTCGATCGCACCGCACTCGACTATCGCCCGACGCCGAAGCAGCGCAGCACGATCGAGCTGCTGAAATATTTGAGCGTCATGGGTCCGCAACTGGTGCAGGCGGCCAAGGCTGGTGGGTTCGACCCGGCCGCGTTTACGGCCGCCAGCCAGGCCGCCGAAGCGCGGAATTTCGATGGGACGCTCGCGGCGATCGCCGCGCACAAGGACACCTACGCCACGCTGCTGGCGGACATGTCCGACGCGGACTTCCGCACGCCGATCGAGATGTTCGGCAACAAGACGACGAAGGGCGCGTTCATCGTCAACCTCGTGCTCGGCGGGTGCGCGGCGTACCGGACGCAGCTGTTCGTGTACCTCAAGGCGTGCGGCCGCGACGAGTTGAGCACGATGAACCTCTGGGCCGGAGTGGACGCGCCGGTCGCCGCCGTCTAGCCGCCTCGGCTAACCTCCTCGCAGCCACGCGACGCCGTAGGCGATGGCGGCGAGGAGAATCGCGGCGGCGATGATGATCGCCTCCGCGCGCCGCATCCACCCTTCAGCCTGCTTCATCTCTGCGTCTGAGCCGCTAGACCGGTTGCTTCTGTCCGACGAGGACATCCCACCATCCGAAGTGCGTCGCCATCAGGTGGTCCAGCTCCCTGGTGTCCGAGGTTGACTCCGTTTGCCCGGCCGCGGGCAGACAGTACGCCGCGTGCGGCGACGCTTCGAGCATGTAGAGCACGCCGGCAGAAAACCCCTTCCCGGCGTAGGTGATGCAGCCGGCCATCGGCAGCGCCTGCAGATCGTCGATCGCGTAGGGGATCTTCTCGTCGACGGTGCCTTCGCTTTCCTGGAACTTGCACTCGATCGCGAAGGCTTTGTTGGTGGGCTCGCACACGCAGAAGACATCGATGCGGCGGTTCTTGCCGATGATCGTCTTGCCGACATTGATTTCCCGATAGACCTTCAGCCCGCGCGGGCCGAATCGTCTGGAGACGTAGCAGGCGACCAGGTTGGCGTAGTCTCCGCCGGTCATGTGCGCGAGTCGATCACGTCGAGGAGATCGGGCTGTGCGGCGAGCGGCAGGTCGGCCGGCTTCCTGCCCTCACCGTACTCACCCAGCCTCTCCGCTGACAGGCGAACCGCTTCGGGGTTGAGGTCGGTGCCGGTAAACCTGCGGCCCAACTTCACCGCCGCGACGCCGATGCTGCCGGAGCCCATGAACGGATCCGCTACCAGCTCGCCTGGCTGCGAGCTTTGTGTGATGAGCACTTCCGAGACTGCGACGGGCTTTTCGGCCGGGTAGCCGCGGTGGATTCTGGGAACGGCAATCACGTCGGCGATGCCGAGGTCGTTGAGCTTGCGCTTGCCCTTCTCGAAGAACAGGATGAATTCGTAGCGGGCGCGGTAGTGATAGCCCATGCCGATGGTCTTCTTGTCCCACACCAGCGGCTTCCAGAAGCGGAACCCTGCGCGCTCGGCCTCGGGCTTGGCGACGAACATGGTTTCGGCATCGCAGAAGAGATAGAAGTGCGTGTCGCGCCGGAGCACGCGGAAGACTTCGTCGAAGAGTTCCCCGAACCGCGCGTTGGGAAACACTTTGAACCAATCGTTGCTGGACGACTTGCTGTGCTTCAGTCGCGTCGTCGTGCCGATCGCGCGATGCTTCTCCAGCGACTCGTAGGCCGGATCGGTGATCAGCAGATCGACCGACTCCGACGGCATCTCGCGAAGCCAACCGACCGAGTCTGCCGAAGAAAGTTCGAAGAGGGGAGGGTTCACCACAGCCTCAGTGGAGGGCGGACGACTGGTTCTCATTCTACGTTCATTCTTGTTTCGCGCGATGACAGCCCAGGTCACGCCGAGCCGCGACGGCAAGCCAATCGCTCGGGCGTCTCGTCTAATTCGGGCACGATCACTCACGAGGCCAACCAAGGAGGTCACATGCGCATCGCACTGCTCACGGCCGGCATCGCACTGGCGGCCGTCCTGACGATCTCGGCTCAGGAGATCGTTTACACGCCCGGCGACGGCGTCACGCTTCCGAGGCCGACAAAGGAAGTGCGCCCGGAGTACACACAGGCGCCGCTGACCGCCGGCATCCAGGGCACGGTGGTGCTCGAGGTCGTGGTGCTCGCTGATGGGAAAGTCGGCGATGTGCCTGTGACCGAGTCCCTCGATAGCGAATATGGCCTGGACCGCCAGGCGCTCGAGGCGACGAAGCAGTGGGAATTCACCCCCGGCGCGAAGGACGGCAAGCCCGTGGCGGTGGGCGTTCAGATCGAGCTCAGGTTCACGCTCAAGTAGGCGAGGGTCCGGCTGCCGCCTCCGCCGCTGCGCGGCTACGGCGCGCCAAGGAAGCCGGACACTACATACCGGACTGATTCGTTAGAGAAAACGCGCGAGTTGACAGGGAAGCCCGTCTGTCAGATGATAGTGAGTAATCGTTTACTCACATATGCCAAGGCACCGATTCACCGATACTCGCGACCGCATCGAAAAGGCCGCCACCCGCCTGTTCGTCGAGAAGGGCATCGCTGAAACCAGCATCCGGGACATCGCGCGCGCCGTCGAGATGTCCGAGGGCGCGCTCTATCGGCACTTCGAGAGCAAGGACGACCTCGTCTGGAAAGTGTTCGAGCGTCACTACGTTGAATTCGCCGCCAAGCTGCAGGCACTCGGCCGGACCGAGCCGACCGCGCGCGGCAAGCTCGCGGCGATGATTCGCGGCTTCTGCCATGCACACGACGAGAACCCCACGCTCTTTCGTTTCCTGCTCTTCGTGCAGCACGGCCAACTGCACAAGCTCGCCCCGGGCACACCAACCCCGGTCGATGTGATGAGAACGGTGATGCATGACGCGATAGCATCACGCGAGATTCCCGCGCAGCATCCCGACCTCGCAACCGCGCTCGTCTTCGGTGTCGTCCTCCAGCCGGTTACGTTCGCCGCCTATGAACGGCTGCCGCGTGATCTGGGCTCGATGTGCGATCGACTCGTCGCCGCGGCCTGGGCCGCAGTCACCACCACGTAGGAGACGTAGAGGAGAGATGTCCATGCGATCCCCACTCGTGCAGCTCCTGACCGCGCGCCGCTTCGCGCCGCTCTTCGTCACGCAGTTCCTCGGCGCGTTCAACGACAACCTGCTGAAGAGCGCGCTGGCCATTCTCGTGACCTATCGCCTGGCCGAGCAGTCGGGGCTCGATGCCGCGTCGCTGGCGATGCTGGCGAGCGCACTGTTCATCGCGCCGTTCTTCCTCTTCTCGGGGGCGTCGGGCACGCTGTCCGACCGGTTCGACAAGGCGCTCATCGCCCGGTGGGTCAAGATCGTCGAGATCGGGATCATGGGGCTTGGCGCATGGGGACTCTGGCAGGGAAGTGTGCCGCTGCTCCTCGCCGCGCTCTTCTGTCTCGGCACGCACTCCACGGTCTTCGGTCCGATCAAGTACGCGCTGCTGCCCCAGCACCTCCGCGAGGAGGAGCTGGTCGCGGGCAATGCACTCATCGAGGCGGGCACCTTCCTCGCGATTCTGTTCGGAACGATCCTGGGCGGCAGCATTGCGCTGTTCGACAACGGCGCACTGATTGTCGGCGCCTGCGGTCTCATCAGCGCGATCTCGGGATGGCTCGCCGCTCGACAGATTCCCGCGGCGCCACCCGCGCCCGGTGCTGAGCTCCCACGTGTGCGCCTGCTGCACGACACGATCGACGTCGTCAGCTACGTGACGAGCAGGCCCAAGCTGCTGCTCCCGATTCTCGCCACCTCGTGGTTCTGGCTCTTCGGTCTCATCGTGGTGTCCGGGCTGCCCGTCTTCGCCAAGGACGTGCTCTTCGCCAACGAGCAGGTCGTGACGATGATGCTGGCGCTCTTCGCGATCGGCGTCGGCCTCGGGTCGTTGCTCGCCGAGAGGCTCTTGCACGGTGAGGTCAGCGGCCGATTCGTGCCGTGGTCGGCCATCGCGATGGCCTACTTCGCGATCGACCTTCACCTGTCGAGCGCACACGTGCTGGCCGCGGCGGATCTCGCGAACGTCGCCACGTTCCTGGCGAGGCCGGGAAGCTGGCGCGTGGTCATCGACCTCGTCGGCGTCGCGATGGCCGGCGGTCTGTTCACGGTCCCGCTCTACGCCATTCTTCAGCATGAAAGCGAGCCGAGCCACCGGGCGCGCGTGATCGCCGCCAACAACATCATCAACGCGCTGGCGATGACGGTGGCGACGGTCGCCGCCGGCATCCTGTCTCGGCGGCTGACGATGGGCGAGCTGTTCGCGGTGTGTGGATTCACCACGCTTCCAGTCGCGGTGTACGCGGCGTGGGTGGTGCGGCGATCGATGGCCAAAGGGGTGATGCGTCTCGTCCTTCGGCTGCTGTACCGCGTGCAGGTTGACGGGCTCGAGCATGCCCGCGCCGCGATGCCGCACGCGGTGATTGCCGCCAACCATGCGTCGTTTCTCGACGGCCTCCTGCTCGGCGCATTTCTTCCAGGCGATCCGATCTTTGCCGTCGACACGTCCATCGCCAAGCAGTGGTGGGCGAAGCCGTTTCTCGCCGTGGTCAACGCGCTGCCGGTCGACCCGACCAACCCGCTGTCGATTCGCAGCATGATCCGCGCGGTCGACGGTGGCTCGGCGTGCATCATCTTTCCGGAGGGGCGCATCACCACGACCGGCGCGTTGATGAAGGTCTACGAAGGTCCGGCCGTCATCGCCGAGCGCACGAAGGCCAACCTGGTGCTCGTCCGGATCGAAGGGGTTGAGTTCACGCCGTTCTCGCGTCTGGCCGGCAAGGTCCGGCGGCGGCTCTTTCCGCGGATTCGCATTCGCATCCTGCCGCCGCGGCGGCTGGCCTCGCCTGACGGCGTGACCGGCCGCGCGCGCCGCGCCGCGCTGCGCCGCGCGCTCGGCGACGAGATGGTGAAGACGATGTTCGCGACCGCGCGCATCGAGACGACGCTCTTCGACGCGCTGCTCGAGGCGCGGCAGCAGCACGGCGGCGGCCATCCGATCGTCGACGACATCGAGTTCAGCCCGATGAGCTATCGCAGCCTCATTACGGCCAGCTTCGCGCTCGGCGGAGTGCTCGCCACCCGCACCAGGCCGGGTGAACGTGTGGGTGTGCTCCTGCCGACCTCGCGCGCCGCGGTGGTGACGTTCTTCGGGCTGCAGGCCGAGGGTCGCGTGCCGGCGATGCTCAACTTCTCAACCGGTCCCGCAGCCGCGCAGTCGGCGTGTCGAGCGGCCGAGATCGCGCTGGTGATTACGGCGCGACGATTCGTCGAGAAGGCCAAGCTCGGGCCGATGGTCGCCGCCCTCGAATCACAGGCCACGGTCCTCTATCTCGAGGATGTTCGCCGGGAGATTGGTATCCTGTCGCGGCTCTCCGCGCTGGTGAAATCGCTAACGGCCACGCCGCGCCATCGTCCGGAGCGAGCGAGCGATCCTGCTGTTGTGCTCTTCACCTCGGGATCGGAAGGCACGCCGAAGGGCGTCGTGCTGAGCCATCGCAACCTGCTCGCCAACCGTCATCAGCTCGGCTGCGTCGTCGACTTCAGCCCGAAGGACATCGTCTTCAACGCGCTGCCGGTGTTCCATAGCTTCGGATTGACAGGCGGTCTGCTCCTGCCGCTGCTGGCCGGCGTGCGCGTGTTCCTGTACCCGTCTCCGCTGCACTATCGAACGGTTCCCGAGCTGGCGTATGGCGTGAATGCGACGATTCTCTTTGGCACCGACACGTTCCTCGCCGGCTACGCCCGCGTCGCCGACAGCTACGACTTCTACTCGGTGCGCTACGTGTTTGCAGGCGCCGAGCGCGTGAAGGCCGAGACGCGGCGGATGTGGTTCGAGAAGTTCGGCATCAGGCTCTTCGAGGGCTATGGGACCACGGAGACCGCGCCCGCTCTCGCCGTGAACACGCCGATGCACTTCAGGGCCGGCACGGTCGGACGTCTGCTGCCAGGCATCGAGCATCGTCTCGATCCGGTCGAAGGGATTGCCGAGGGCGGCCGGCTCTTCGTCCGCGGTCCGAACGTGATGTCGGGATACCTCCGCGCGGAGAAGCCCGGCGTGCTCGACCCACCCGCGAACGGCTGGTACGACACCGGCGACATCGTCCAGCTCGACGCCGAAGGGTTCGTCACCATCAAAGGGCGCGCGAAGCGGTTCGCCAAGGTGGCCGGTGAGATGGTGCCGCTCGGCGCAGTGGAGGAGTTCATCGCCACCGTTTGGCCGTCGGCGATGCACGCGGTGGTCACGGTGCCCGACGCGAAGCGCGGCGAGCAGCTCGTGCTCATCACGGATCAGGCCGATGCCAACCGGGCGTCGCTGGCAAGCGCGGCCCGTGAGGCGGGCATCCCGGAGATGTTCGTGCCTCGGTCGATCGCCCGTGTCCCCAAGGTGCCGCTCCTCGGTACGGGGAAGATCGATTACGTGAGCGCGGGCCAGCTCGCTCTTGAACTGGGAGGCCGCGAAGCCGTGGTTTCGTAGCGCGGGGTTCCTCGTGACACCTTGGGACAAATTACTCGACGGACCCAACGGTTGGGCGTCCGCGCTTCTCAGCGGTTGATTGACGAGCAGCTCGGGGCGAAAGTCTGGCGTCGCACCGAGACGGGCGAGGCGCCCCGCTGGCAAGGCGCGACGACCGAAAATGCCGGGAGCATTTGAAGGAGGAGCAACGCAGCCGGCGGGGATGCATCGCCCGTCGAATGCAGCCAGACTTTCACCACGGGCTAAGGCTGGACGGGCGATGTGATGCGCTCGAGTTGGGCGTCGGCAAAGCCGGGAAGCGCGCGCATCCGCGCCAGGTCGGGCTCGGCGTCCGCCGCCGTTCGATATCCGCCGACGAGGACCTGAATCAGGCGTCCGCGCGGTGGCCCGAAGTCCAGTTCCACCGACCGCGCGCGGTATCCGCCGCCCGTCAGTTCTTCGACCAGACGCTGCGCGCGAAGCGCGCTCTCGAATGAGGCGACCTGAATCGCGAAGCGGTCTCCTTCGCCCGGCTCGACGGCGCTGAGCGTGACGGACCTGATCGCCGCGGGCGAAGGCGATGCCTCGTTCGGAAGGGCAGTCGGCGGCACCGCGGGCACGATTTTCTTCGGCGCTGCGGGCAGCGTGATCGCGGAGATGTCTACCGGGCCTACCTGCGCGTCCAGATACCAGACGCCGCCACTCGCCCCAATGATGGCCACAACCGCCGCCGATGCCAGAACCTTCCACGTCCGGTTCGGCTGGATGTGCCCGGGCGTCGACCTTCGCACTTCCGTTTCGGGCTCGAAGTCGGGGAGCACTGGAGGCGGGGCCGCCTCGGCCGCCGTCGCAACGGCCTGGATCGGCAGGGACACTTTCTTCGCGATCCTCGAGGCTGCCGGCGTTGAGGGCGCGGCGCGCTCCACCGTCTTGGCGTCGAGGCCGAGGTCGGCGATCGCGTCCCACACGAAGCCCGGCTCGATTCGCCCCACACGCGCGGCGTGCCCGCGATAGAGGGCGCGGTCGCAGATCAGGTTGATCAAACGGGGCGTACCGCGCGAGCCCTGAAAGATCGCCTCGATGGCCGCGTCCGAAAATTCCACGCGGGCCCCGCCGTCGCTCGCCACGCCAAGGCGATAGGTGACATACCCGGACACACCCTCGCGGCCAAGCGGCATGAGCTCGCACCGCACCGACACGCGCTGGTCAACCTGTCGCATCTCTGGCAGCTTCAGATGCGATCGCAGCTCCGGCTGGCCCACGAGCACCACCTGCAGCAGCTTCTCGCGCGCCTCGAGGTCCGAGAGAATCCGAATCTCCTCGAGCAGGTGCAGGGGCAGGTTTTGTGCCTCGTCGATGATCAGCACCGCGAAGGCCTGCAGCGGGACGAGTGAATCGAGAAACTCGTACAGCGGGTAGCTCAGATCGGGACGTGATGCGCCGTTGAGGCTGCCGCGTTTCAGATCGGCGATCGACACCACGCCGAAATCCACGAGCAGCATCTTCAGGAGGTCTTCGCGCGACACGAAGGGGTCGGGCACAAACGCGCTGAACGTCCGTCGATCGAGGTTCTGCAGGACCGATCGAATCAGCGTGGTCTTGCCGGTCCCGATCTCACCGGTGAGCGTGATGAGCCCTTCGCGGCGGCGGATGCCGTTGAGGAGCTCTTCGAATGCCGGCGCGTGCGCCGGGCTCTTGAACAGAAACCTGGGGTCGGCCGACAGGCTGAAGGGCTTCTCCTTCAACCCGTAGTACGGCTCGTAAGTCAGCGAAGGCGAGAGCCCGGCGGCCGGAGCCTGGGCGTCCTGTGCTCCCTGCACGGGGCGGAGGACACGCCCGCCCTCGAATGGCGTCCTTGGAGATTGCTGGCTCACCCGTGCTCCCGAAGTCTCCACCCTGCCGGTCGTCGCGGGCGGACTCTTGTGCGTATCGGCGGGAGTCGTGTCCGCCTTCAGGCGGGGGGTATTACCTCGTCCCGGGACCCGGGATCCGGGATTCGGGATTCAGGATTCAGGATTAGCGAGTCGGGATCTTCAGCGCCGAGTCCCGAGTCCCGAGTCCCGAATCCCGAGTCTCGTTTCGTCATCGCGCGAAGATGATGCGCTCGCTGCTGAACAGCGAGGCGGTGAGACGAACCAGCAGAGCCGCTGCCAGGAGCGACACGGCGCCCGACGTCATGAACGCCCCCATGCTCGGCGATTGGCCTCCGAGGACATTCGTGAGGAGTACATAGGGACCAAGCATCGGCATGGTGTACATCCACGGCGCGTTCCCGAGCGGATACAACGCGCCCATCACCCCGGGAATCATCGGCAACAGGATCAGGATGCCCATGTAACTCTGCGCCTCCTTGAACGAGCGCGCCAGCGTGGCCACCGATGACTGCAGCGCCGACGAGAACAGACACATCGGCAGCACGGCCGCGATGATGCCACCCATGTGCTCCGGACCGATCCGGAACCTGATCCCCATATCCTCCAGCGGCAGGAACCGCGGCAGGTTCGCGCAGAGGATCGTCGTCAGAATCGTGCTGACGACGGCGGCGACGGCGGCGGCGAGCCACTTGCCGCCAACCAACACCAGGCGCGGCGCGGGGTTCACCAGCAGCGGCTCCAGCGATCCGCGCTCGCGCTCGCCGGCCGTCGAGTCGGTGGCGATCTGCATGCCGCCCACGAAGCCGGCCATGATGATGAACATCGGAATGAACGTGAGGATCTGCGCCGCACGCTGTTGCGCGGTGGACACCTCGACGTCCTCGACATCGAGCGGCCGGACGGCGGTCGGGCTCACGCCGCGCGTGATCAGGCGGAGGCTTCCGATCTCGGCGCCGTACTGTTGGAGCAGGCGACGCACCCGCTCCACGGTTGGACGCGCATCGTTGCGCGAGCTGTCGGCGACGATGCGCAGGGGTGCCGGCCGGGACTGATTGAAGCGCTCGCCAAATGTCTTCGGGATGATGACCACCAGCTCCACGGTCTGATCGCGCACCGCCTGCTCGGCATCCGCCGGGCCCGGCACGATCTCGACCCCGGACTGTTGCTTCAACCACTCGACGAGCGACGGCGCGTACTGCGCGCCGGCGATGGGAATGCGCACGTTCTCAGCTTCCCGCTGTCGATCGGCGACGCGGTTCATCATGAAGCCGATGAGGACCGGACCGATGGTCACGCTGAAGACGATCGACCACAACGCACGGCGATCACGCAGCGAGTCCTTCAGCTCCTTGCGCAACACGATGACCATCTGCCGCACGCTGCGTCCCACGGTCACTCGTGCGCTCCCCGCTCGAGGCCGGTGAGCGCCACGAACGCATCCTCGAGGCTATCGTGGCCCGTCTGACGACGGAGCTCGTCGGGCGTGCCGCGCGCCACCACGCGGCCCGACGCGATGACGACGATCGCGTCGCAGAGTGCCGAGACTTCTTGCATCACATGGCTCGAGAAGAGCACGCACCGGCCTTCGTCCCGCAGGCGGCGGACGATGGTGCGCACGGCACGGGTGCTCATCACGTCGAGGCCGTTGGTCGGCTCGTCGAGCAGGACGTTCTGAGGATTGTGGACGAGCGCGCGCGCCAGGGCGACCTTGGTGCGCTCGCCGTGGGAGAAGCCGGCGGTCCGGCGGTCCGCGATGCCGTTCATGTCGAGGAGATCCAGGAGCTCGCGGATGCGCTGCCGCAGGACGGCGCCGCTGATGCCGTGCAGCTCGCCGAAGTACTCGAGGTGCTCGCGAGCGCTGAGGCGCGGGTAGAGGCCGAAGCCATCCGGCAGCACGCCGAGACGCGCCTGCGCCTCCTGTGGCGCGACAACCGCGTCCACGTCATCGACCCGGATCTCGCCGCTGTCGGGTGCCATCACCGCGTACAGCATCCGGAGCGTCGTCGTCTTGCCCGCGCCGTTCGGGCCGAGCAGCCCGGTGATCGCGCCATCGCTGGCCACGAAGCTGACGTCGTCCACGGCGGTGACCGTGCCGAACCGCTTGCGCACCTGGTCGACGCGGATCATTGGGCGAGGCCGGTGTGTGCTGGGTCTGGGCCTGCCGGCGTCACAAAAAAGGGTGGCCGTCTCACGACCGGCACGCACGACGTGTCGAGTGTGGCAGCCGAGGCGCGGTCGAGGAAATCCTCAATCAGCTTGACGCCGCACGAGGTGGAGATCACCCCGTGACCCGTGCCGGGCACGGTGATGTGGCGTCCGTGGCTCAAGGACTTCACCACCGCCTCGCCCCAGTTGGGTGGTGTGACCGGATCCAGATCGCCGGACAGCACGAGCACCGGGACATCGGACACCACCGGCTCGTAATAGGAGCGGTCCACGGTGCCCCTGGGCCAGAGGTCGCAGGCTTTGAGCTGGTTGCCGAGCAGATGCGATCCGAACACGGTTCCGGCCGTCGCCTGCTGCACATCGTGCGGCGTCACGCGCGCGGCATCTTCGCTGCACAGCACCGAGAGCTGCATGCCCACGCTCATGTTCTCGTCCGCGCTGTCGCCGGCGAGGGCGAGCGCGAAGAGTCCCTGGAACTCGTTGCGTTCCGCCTGGTCGACCAGTGCCGGTACCACCGAGGCAGTCAGTGGCGAGTAGAGCGCGCTGAACAGGATGCTCGCCACGACGCGCGCTTCCACGCGCACATCTTCGGCGATCCCTGTCCGCGGATGGACCACACGTACGCGCGCGGGCTCGCGCTCGAGGCGCTGCAACAGTCCGCGGATCCGCGTCGCCAATTCAGGGAAGGCCTGGTGGCATGCTTTATCGGCGTCGCAATCGGTGAGCAGCTTGTCCAGCGCGCGTTGCGCGTCGCGGGCGGTGAACAGCGGCAGCCGCATGTCGGTGGGCGCCACGCCGTCGAGGATCACCGAGCGCACGCGTGTACCGTGCCGGCGCAGATAGACGAGCGCGGCCCGCGTGCCGTACGAGCCCCCGTACAAGTTCACCTGCTCGTACCCGAGATGGGCGCGGACATCGTCCAGATCGTCCATGGCGATGGTGGTGGTGTAGAGGCGCACGTCCGCGTTGTAGCCATCGAGGCAGTGCTTCAGGCGATCGAGGCCGCTCTCGACCGGGTCGGTCAGCTCGCGGAGCGAGCTCGCGTCGGACCGGCAGTTGAGCGGGTTCGATTTCCCGGTGCCGCGCTGATCGACGAGGACGATGTCGCGGGTGCGCTGCACGTTGCGGAATGCGTCTCGAATCTGGCGGGCCAGTTGGGCGGCACTCTGGCCCGGCCCTCCCGCCAGGAAGAACAGGGGATCGCTCGCCCCGGGACGGACGGCCGGGAGGAGCACAATCCAGAGGTCGATGCGGCGGCCGGTCCGCGTATCCCGGTTCTCGAAGACGCTGAAGGTGCCGCAGTACGCATCGGTCGGGCCTTCGGCGCTCGCGCAGGGGTGCAGCCGGTCGAGGGCGCGCGCTCCCGGGGCGGCCACGCACGCCGCCGTTCCTGCCAGAGTCAGCAGCGTCAGGAGGGGGAGCAGGCGCAGTAAAGACGGGGGAACCTGCGGGCGGCAGTTCAACTGCGGCGATGATAACACCGCGGTCCCGTCGCCTCTGAGTCGTCTAAACTGGTTATCTCGTTCTTTCGTCCAATCTATACGCTCAACGGTTGCGTTTCTTTCGTAAGATTCGATATCCCTGGGACGTTCCACAATGCGGGCTCTTACGTTGTATGTGGAAGAGAAGGCGGGGCGATCCATGAAAGAGTCTGCGGAACAGACCAGTCTGGCAGCGGAAGCCTATTCGGTGGTGCGACAGCGGATCCTGCGCGGCGACATCGTGCTGGGGCAGGTCATCTCGCGCCGGAAGCTGGCGGCCGAGCTCAGTATGAGCTTCCTTCCGGTGTCCGAAGCGCTCTTGCGCCTCGAGATCGAGGGGCTCCTCGAAAGCCGGCCCCGGGCCGGGACGCGGGTGCGCATTCCCTCCGCCGAAGACGTCAAAGGCCACTACGTCGTGCGCGAGGCGCTCGAAGTACAGGCCGCGATGCGATTCGCGCGCGTGGCCACGGCCAGCGAGCGCGCCGAGGTGCGGAAGCTCGCGGTGCGCGTGGACCTGCTCTCGATGCAACTCGATCGCCCGCTGTATCAAACGGTGCATCAGAAGCTGCACGCGCGGATTGCGCAGTGCGCCCGGTGTCCGGCCCTGCTCGACGCGATTGAGAAAACTCACGCACTGGCATCCATCTGGTTCTGCGTGATGCGTCAGCCGCAGCCCGAGGATTCGGCGACGCGTCATCAGGAGCTCGCTGAAGCGGTGTGCAGCGGCGATCCCCAGCAGGCGGCCGAGGCCGTTCGACATCACCTGGCGGTGGCGATGGAGCGCACGATGTCGGTGCTGCAGCCCTATTTCAAGCTGCGAAAGGCCACCGGTCAGACCTTCTATCGCAGCGACCGGAAGCTCAGACAGGGGCCTCTCGATCTGGCGCAGCTCCACTGAAGGCCCCAGTTACGACCATTGACACCTGGTGTATCGCCCAGCGACAATTACCGCCCACAGGCGTGTGCACTTCGTGCGCACCGGCTGGACCCTGCAACGGCGGGGCGGGTCCCGCAGTATTAGCTTCTGAGGAGTCTGTTCGATGCGAACCAAGTTTGCTCTCGTGATTACCGGAATCGTGCTGCTCGCGGGCGCGCGCACCATCGTGGCCCATCATTCGTTCTCGGCCGAATTCGACGCGAACAAGCCGTTCAAGATGACCGGTCAGGTGACGAAGGTTGAGTGGATGAACCCCCACACCTTCTTCTACATCGACGTCACCGACGAGAAGACGAAGAAGGTCACCAACTGGGCGATGGAAATGGGCAGCCCGAACGGCCTGATGCGCGCCGGCTGGACTCGTAACACGATGAAGATCGGCGACAAGGTCACTGTCGAAGGCAGCCTTGCCAAGGACGGCAGCCCGACTGGCAACGCGCGCGCCGTCGTCCTGACCGAGACCGGGAAACGGTTGTTTGCCGCCTCCAGCCAGGGCACCACGCAGTAAGGAGCGTTCCATTTGAGGATGAGTCTTCGGACCGCGCTCCTGGGCGCGACGGCGGTCGCAGTGTTTTCATCGAGCGTCTGGGTTCTCGGGGCCCAGGAAGGCGCCGCGCCGGCGGCGCCCGCTCAGGGGCAGGCACAGGGCGGTGGCCGCGGACGCGGGCGCCAGGCCGGTCCGGCCCTTCCGACTCCACGACTGCCGGACGGCACGGTGAACTTGGGCCGGGTCCCGGGCGAAAAGGGTGTGTGGGGCGTTCCCTACATCACCAATATGGGCATGCGTGTCGTGGGCGCGGATGGCCAGTTGATCCCTGAAATCGTGAAGGCGCAGCAGGACCAGCAGGCGGCCGCAGCTGCCGCTCGCGCGGGCGGTGCCGGCGCGCGCGGCGCTGGTGGCGGAGGTGGCCGCGGTCGAGGCGGCTCGAAATCCGAACCGTGGATGCCGTGGATGCCCTGGTCCGCAGCCGTCTACGACTACAACTCACTCAATGAGTCCAAGTACGACCCCGAAGGCTACTGCCTCCCGCCAGGCGGACCCAGAATGATGGCCACGCCGTACCAGGCGGAGATCATTCAGCAGCCCGAGCACAAGCGCATCATCATGATCTTCGAAGGTGCGACGCACATCTGGCGCGAGATCTACATGGACGGCCGCAAGTTCCCCGAAGGCGACGAGCTCAATCCGACTTACCTGGGCTACTCCATCGGCCGCTGGGAAGGCGACACGCTCGTCGTCGAGAACAAGGGCTTCAACGAGAACAGCTGGCTCGACTACTTCGGACATCCGCACACCGACAAGATGGAAGTCGTCGAGCGGTGGACGCGTCCGAACAAAGGCACGCTGCACTACGAAGCCACCGTGAACGATCCCGGCGCGTACACGAAGCCCTTCACGATCGCGTGGGATATCCCCTGGAGAGAGGGCGCCGAGCTGCCCGAGTACATCTGCCAGGAGAACAACCAGTACTTGAATCGCCTGGAAGACGATCTCGGTAAGCCGATTTTTGGACCGCGTGTTCAGCCCGGCCAGAAGAAGCCGACGACGGGCACCCGCTGAGGCGCGATGATGAACAGAGAGCTTCTCAGGGCGGCATGTCTTCGAGCGGTGGCCGTTGCGCTGATACTGGCGATGCCGGCGATTGCCGGCGCTCAGTTCGGACATCCGATGAAGGGACAGTGGAGCGGTGAGTGGGGGCCGGCAGCGAACCCGAACCGCCTGCTCCTCGACCTTCATTGGGACGGCAAGGCGATTACCGGCGTGATCAACCCGGGACCCAACGCGGCGACCGTGAAGTCGGTGACGTTCGACCACACGAACCCGATGGCGTGGGTCGTGAAGATGCAAGCGGAAGGCAAGGATGCGTCGGGCAAGCCGGTGACGATCAGCGTCGACGGCAAGCTCGAGAACATCGGTGCGTACACCAAGCTCTTTCACGGTACGTGGACGCAGGGCGGCCAGAAGGGCGACTTCACGGTTACGCGGAACTAGCCCCGCCCTACACCCTCCCGTCACTTCCCATCTCGGCCAGTCCGGCCTGCCCCGAGCGACGTCGAGGGGCCTTGAACCCGATCTTGACCTACAACCAGGCGTTCAACCCGATTGTCAACGCGACCAACCCGTCGGCAAACTGGTTGGCGCCTCAGACGACGCTGCCGGCTCTTTTCTTGCTCGAACACTTCACACTTCCGACTTTGCGCTTTGCACTTAGAATCGAAGATTCATGGTCATCGACTGTCACGGGCATTACACCACCGCACCGAAAGAGCTTCAGACATTTCGTGATGCCCAGATCGCCGCGCTGAAGGATCCGTCGCTCGCGCCGTCCGGCCGCGTCAACGTGTCCGACGATCAGCTGCGCGAGAGCGTCCAGCCGCAGCTCAAATTCCAGGGCGATCGCGGCACCGACGTCACGATCTTTTCACCGCGCGCGTCGGCGATGGCGCATCACATTGGCGATGCGCGCACGAGCCTCGACTGGTCGCGGCACTGCAACGACCTCGTGCACCGTGTGTGCGAGCTGTTTCCCCGGAACTTCGTCGGCGTGTGCCAGCTGCCGCAGACGCCGGGCGATCCGCTGGCCAACTGCATCGCGGAGCTCGAACGGTGCGTCAACGAGTTCGGATTCATCGGCTGCAATCTGAACCCGGATCCGTCGGGCGGGCGCTGGAACGCGCCGCCGCTGACCGACCGTGCCTGGTATCCGTTCTACGAGAAGCTGGTGGAGCTGGACGTGCCGGCCATGGTCCACGTGAGCGCGTCGTGCAATCCCAACTTCCACGCCACCGGTGCGCACTACATCAACGCCGACACCACGGCGTTCATGCAGTTCCTGACCGCCGATCTGTTCAAGGATTTTCCGACGCTGCGGATGATCATCCCGCACGGCGGCGGCGCGGTGCCCTATCACTGGGGCCGCTATCGCGGCCTCGCCCAGGACATGAAGCGGCCGCTGCTGGCCGATCTGATCCGGCACAACGTGTTCTTCGACACCTGCGTCTATCATCAGCCCGGGATCGATCTGCTCCTGAAGATCGTGCCGGCGGACAACATCCTCTTCGGATCGGAGATGGTGGGTGCCGTGCGCGGCATCGATCCGGAAACCGGGCACTACTACGACGACACCAAACGCTACGTCGACGTGGCGGCGATTTCCGAGGGCGACCGGCGCAAGGTCTTCGAAGGTAACGCGCGCAAGGTGTACCCAAGGATCAATATCAAGATTCCCGCGTGAAGCCGGCGGGTCTAAAGAGCAAGACCCGCCCTACGCTCCCAAAGCCTAGAGCCCAAAGCCCAAAGCCAAAGCGCAGAATGACCATGAAGCCAACCATCGTCCGCAACATCCCCCGTGCCGACGCGGCCGCGATCGAGACGCTCGGCAAGCTTGGCGTGGCCACCGTCCACGAAGCGCAGGGCCGCTCAGGCTTGCTGCGTCCGTACATGCGGCCGATCTATCCGGCCGCGCGGGCCGCCGGCAGCGCCATCACCGTATCGTGTCAGGCCGGCGACAATCTCATGATCCATGCCGCCATCGAGCTATGCCGTGCCGGCGATGTGCTCGTGGTGACGACGACGTCCGAGTCGACCGATGGGATGTTTGGCGAGCTGCTGGCTGTGTCCGCACGTGCGCACGGTGTGGTTGGCCTGGTCATCGATGCCGGTGTGCGCGACGTCGCCGATCTCACGACCATGGAGTTTCCGGTGTGGGCCAAGGCCATCCACTCGCAGGGGACGGTGAAGGCGACGGCCGGCTCGGCCAATGTGCCGGTGGTGTGCGCGGGCGCGGCGATTGCGCCTGGCGACGTGATTGTGGCCGACGTCGACGGGGTTGTCGTCGTACCACGACAGGCCGCCGTCGAGATCGCACGACGGGGCAACGAGCGCCTGGTCAAGGAAGAGCAGGCGCGTGAGCGGCTGCGCAAGGGCGAGCTCGGCCTTGATTTCTACGGCCTCCGCGCGAAGCTCGTGGAGCTTGGTGTGGACATCGTTGACGAAAAAGCCCCGCGAACCTAGGAAAGACTGCGCAAAACTCCATACCTGCCCGGTCTGTCTGGCGTGTAAACTGGCATATTACATTGACATCCACGGAGCACAGGCGTAAATTCCGGCCGTAACCTTGGCGTGATGCGACACTGCGCGGCCCATACCCCGGGCCTCTTCCGATTCCGTCGGCGCTGTTCGTCAGTTCCGTTCATTTCCGTAGGCGGCTCGTTCGCTTTGGTCCTTATACCAAGCCGGGGGACGGTGTAGCTCATTGCCCAGCAGCAACTCTGATCAGTGGAAGTAGACCGATTTGAACAGTGGACAAGTGACCGTGGATCGTCGAACCGTGAAAGCGAAATGTAGGGAGAGTGGGGCAATCCCTCGTGTCAAAGGAGCTATCCGCATGCGTGCACTGAAGTACGTCATTCCGATTCTCGCCGCAGCGTTGTTGCTGCCGTCCCTTGCCTTCGCGCAGGGCACTCTGACCGGCACCGTCCGGGACGCATCCGGTGGCGTCTTACCAGGCGTTACCGTCGAGGCCTCGAGCCCCGCTCTCACTGAGAAGGTCCGAACGGCCGTCACCGACGGTGCGGGCCAGTACCGCATCATCGAGCTGCCACCCGGCGCCTATAGCCTGACCTTCTCGCTGCCAGGCTTCAGTAACGTCAAGCGCGAGGCGATCCAGCTTGCCGGATCCGCGGTGCTCACCATTCCGGCAGAGATGCGCGTGGGTGCCATCGAGGAAACGATCACGGTCACTGGCGAGACGCCGGTCGTCGACGTCCAGAGCGTCCGGCGCGAGACGGTCCTCAGCCAGGACCTCATCGCGGCCATCCCTGCGACGCGAGCCGTCGGTTCGCTGCTGAATCTCACACCAGGCCTGACCGTGGACAACAACGGCCTGCAGGCGACGCCGACGATGACATTCTTCAGCGCGCGCGGTGGGCCGACCAACGAAGGGCGGATGACCGTCAACGGCATGACCGTCGCGGCGGCGTTCAACGGCGGCGGCGTCTCGTCGTACATCCTGGATTCGGTGAACGTCGACGAAGTGTCGGTGACCGTGTCCGGAGGGATGGGCGAGTCCGACATCGGCGGGCCGTCGATGAACCTCGTGCCGCGCGGTGGCGGCAACCGGTTCAGCGGCCAGGCGTTCCTCAACAACGCCGGCGAGTGGTCGCGGGGCAACAACATCGACGACAAGCTCACCGCGGTCGGCATCACCGAGCCCCCGGGCATCCTCCGGTCCTATGACGCGAGCGTGTCCTACGGCGGCCCGATCAAGCGCGATCGCATCTGGTTCTTCGGCAGCTACCGGAAGCTGAATACCGAAACCGCCGTCGAAGGCATCGTCGGCAACGCCAACATGGGCAATCTGAGCCGCTGGGACTGGGTGGCCGACAACAGCATCACCTCACGCCAGTCACAGGGCCGAACGATGTACATCGGTCGGGTCACCGCGCAGGTCACGCCGAAGCACCGGCTCATGTTCAACCACGAGTATCAGCTTCGCTGCGAGGGCTCGCCCTTGCTCGTCGAGACCGACGGCTGCCATACACGCACCTCGGAGTGGATCGCGGCAGGCTCGGCGACGCAGTCGCCCGAAGCCGGCACGCCCTACTTCGATTTCCCGTACTACGTGACGCAGGCGATGTGGACCGCGCCGATGACCAGCAAGCTGCTGTTCGAGGCGGGCTACACGAGATTCTCCTACTACCATGCCGGTGGACCTGGGCAGCTCCCGCCGGACGGGATTTTCAACATCGGGGTGACCGAACAGAATGGGACGGCGATCAACCCGGCGACCGGCCAGCGATATGCGCCGCGAGCGAACTACCAGTACCGGGCGCTGTCGCAGTACTCCGACAACTACGGGAACCCCAACAACTGGCGCGCCTCCGCGTCGTACGTCACGGGCGCGCACAACGTGAAGTTCGGGTATCAGGGAGCGTATCTCAGGGCGGAGACCAGGGCCGTGGTCAACCCCTCGATGCTGTCTTACACGTTCAACCAGGGCGTGCCCCAGAGCTTCGGCTTCCGACTGCCGGACTGGCAGACGTCGGATCGAACGTCGACGGCGGCGTTCTACATCCAGGATAGCTGGACACACGGCCGAATGACGGTACAGGGCGCCGTGCGCTACGACCGTGCGTGGAGCTGGAGCCCCGCCGAAGGCAATGGCACGACCGCCATTTCGCCGACGAACCTGGCCCCAATCACGTTCGATCGGACCGCGTCGGTGGACTCGTTCAACGACATCACGCCACGCGTCGGCGTGGCCTACGACGTGTTTGGCAACGGCAGGACGGCGCTCAAGTTCAACATGGGTCACTACCTCGACTCCGCGACGAACGATAGCGCGTACACGCGCAACAACCCGGCAAACCGGATCGCCCGGGGCGTCGCCGGCGTGGTGACGCGGAACTGGACGGACACCAACGGCAACAGGGTCGTGGACTGCAACCTCCTGAACTTCAACCAGCAGACCGCGGTCGATACGTGCGCCGGACTGATCGGTAACAACCTGAATTTCGGGAAGGTCGGTGCCGGCCTCGAGCAGGTGAACGCCGACACCCTGAGCGGCTGGGGCGTTCGCGAGAACGACTGGCAGTGGGGCGTGACGCTCCAGCAGGAGATCGTCCCGCGCATGTCGGTGGAAGTGGGCTACGCCAGGCGCTGGTTCCAAGGGTTCACGGTCACCGACAACTTGAACATCGGCCCGTCGCAATACGATAGCTGGACGATCAACGCGCCGCAGGACCCGCGGCTGCCGGGCGGCGGCGGCTACCCGATCACGTCGTACGTCCCGACCGTTGCGGCAGCCAGCATTGCGGGGCAGAACTACGTCACGTTCGAGTCGGACTTCGGCGACACACGGACGAACTACTGGCACGGCGTCGATATCACGCTGAGCGGACGCCTGCGCAATGGCTTGATGTTCCAAGCCGGTACGAGCACGGGCCGCAGCATCGACGACAGATGCGCAACCGTCCCGAAAATCGACAGTCCGGACACGCGCATGAATCTGCTCTCTCTGGGCAGCTGCCGGGATGAGGATCCTTTCCTGACGACGCTGCGCGGGCTGGCGTCCTACACGCTCCCGAAGATCGACGTGCAGGTGAGCGCGACGCTGCGTTCGCAGCCGGCGTTCGAGCTTGGGACCGGAAGCGGCACCGCCGGCCCTGCTACCAACGGTGCGGTCTGGCAGGTGCCGAACAGCATCGTGCAGCAGCAGCTCGGCCGTCTGCCCGTGGGCTCCCTGCTCAACGGCACGACAAACGTGCTGCTGATCGATAACGAGCACAGGCAGTTCGTGGGCGGCCGCCGCAATCAGGTCGATATGCGCATCGCGAAGGTCCTCCGCTTCGGCCAGACCCGCGCCGATGTCGGATTGGATCTCACCAATCTGCTCAACACCAACTATGCGACGGCCTATACGAGCACCTACCAGTACAGCGCGGGCAACACGCTGAACGGCGGCACGTGGCTCAACCCGACATCGGTTTACACACCGCGCTTCGTGCGGGTGAACGCGACGTTCAACTTCTAGCCCTTTCGTAGGGCCCGTCCTTCGGACGGGCCCAATCCTCGTCAAGGCCGGTCCGAAAGGACCGGCCCTTCAGCCGATTACGTAGGGCGGGTCCTTTCGGACCCGCCTGACACTGCACGAGCCGCGCTCCACCCAATCCCGGATCCTGAACCCGGTCTATAATTCCGACCAAATTGGTTCCGTATCGTCGAGGAGGAGTTGCAATGGTCATTCGTGTGGTTGGTGCCTTCATGCTCACAGCGTCGATGGCAGTCGTAGCCGCGTGCGGCGGGGGCTCGCCTGAGTCCAAAGCCGATGCCCCGGCGGCCGCTCCGGCCGCGCCCACGGCCCGTGTCTTCTTCATGGAGCCGGCCAACGGCGCGATGGTGAAGAGTCCAGTGCACATCGTCTTCGCCAACGAACAGCTCACCATCTCTCCGGTGCCGCCGGGGGAACTCACGGAAGCCCGCCCGGGCATGGTGCACTACCATCTCGGCGTCGACACCGACTGCCTGCCGGCCGGGCAGCCGATTCCGAAGGCCCAGCCATGGGTGCACTTCGGCATGGGCAACAACTCCATCGACATGCAGCTCACCCCGGGAACACACAAGCTCGCGGTCCAGGCCGGCGACGACCTGCATGTGTCGGGGCTCTGCGACACGATCTCGGTGACGGTTACCGAGTAGGGGCGGGTCTTTAGACCCGCCCTGTGGCACGTTCAGGCGCGTCTAAAGACGCGCCTCTACCGGTCGATGAACATGCGTCGCGCCTACGGTGACGCCAGGAATTCCAATAGGCCCGTCGTGAACGCCTCGTGCTGCTCGACGTTGCTCAGATGAGCGGCGTCGAGTGTCATCAGACGCGAACCGGCGATCTGCTCGTGAATGAACCGCAGCGCCTCGGGCGGTGTCGCCACGTCGGTCGCGCCGGCGATGGCGAGCACGGGGCACCGGATCGCCTTGATGGCGTCGCGTAGATTCTCATCCCGCAGCGCCGCGCAGCATCCGAGGTAGCCGGCGGTCGGGCAGGTCTCGATCATCGCGCGGAATGTCTGCACCGTCTCGGGCTCGCGCGTCCGAAGCGCTTCGGTGAACCAGCGCGGCATGGTTATCTCGGCCAGCGCCGCCATCCCCTGCTCCTGCACGAACGCGATGCGCTCGGTCCACGACTGCACGCTGCCGATGCGCGCCGCCGTGTTGGCGAGCACGAGGCTCCGCACACGCTGCGGCGCGTGCACGCCCAGCCACATCGCCGTCAAGCCGCCAAGCGAGATCCCGCACACGTCAGCCGACACCGCGCCGACCTGGTCGAGAATCGCCAGGGCATCGCCGCCGAGCTGCGCGATGGTGTAGTCGCCGGCGGGTGTGGAGGAGCGCCCGTGGCCACGGGCGTCATAGCGGATGACCCGATAGCGGCCGGTGAGCGCCGGGAGCTGCCGGACCCACAGGTCCCGCGTCGTGCCGATGGAGTTGATGAAGAGGAGAAGCGGGGCCCCGGCCGGGCCCTCGATGGTGTAGCTGATATCCGCGCCGCCGCTTGCGACCCGAGCGTCCATGTGCCGACGTTTATTTCGTGTCTCCCGCCATCGCCTGCTGTCCGCGGGCGTGGCTGGTCGAGAAGATCACGTGCAGCGACATCAGCGCCTGCAGCGGATGCGCGCCGGCTTCGGCCAGCGGGCCGACGTGGTCGCTGACCTTGCCGCCCTTGCCGACGTTGATCATCTCGCGCGCCGCCTCACGCTGCGGTCCGCGCAGCTCGTACTGATCGCACACCGCGTCGAAGTCGTTGATGATGCGGCTGCGCAGCTCCGCGCTGTGACGCGACTCGAACAGCAGCTTGTTCAGGCCGTACGCCTCTGACGGCGGATGCTTGTAGAACTGGAAGCCCTGGTTCATGAACTTGAAGCCGCCGTACTCCTCGCCGGCCGTTGTCGGCGCCGTCTTCCTGGCGCGCTTCGGCAGGAAGCGCATCATGCCGAGCCCGTGATGCCAGGTCGGGATGTAGTCGATGAGCTCGCCTTCCATGGCGCCGATTGCCCCGAACATCACCGCCCAACTGAGCATCTCGGTGTTGCCGACCTCGTCGAGCTGCGTGCCGGTCATGTTCAGCAAAGCGTCGGTGTTGCCCGCTTCGAATTGCGACACGAGCCAGCGATCGAAGTCGAACTCGGGGTACAGGTACTTCGCGGTGCCGGGGAAGTGCGACATGCCGCCGCTGGCGATGATCGCCACCCGTTCCTTCCGGCCCTTCACGATCTCGGCGATGGCCTTGCCGAGCGCGGCGGCGCGTCGCGGCGTCGGCAACGGCGGCACGTAGACGTTGGTGAAGAACGGAACCACCGGGATGTCGCGTTTGCCGATCACGTACTCGAACGGGATCGAGAAGGCGTGGCCGAGCTCGGCATCTTCCGAGTACGCCATGTCGAAGCTGTGATCCACGACGAGCTTGTTGAGGATGTCCTCCGCCAGTGGACGATGGATGGGCAGATTGTGCTCACGCCCGGCAAACTTCGCGATCGCCCGGTCGCCGGCCACGATCGCGAACGACGGCACGCAGCTCACGGAGAACGTCTCGACGTGGTCCGCCCCGAAAAACAGGATGGCGTCCGGCTTGGTCTCGTCGAGCACCTTGCCGAGCTCGTTCATCCCGCGGCCGGCCTGTTCGAGCTGTTTCGGATCTTCATCCGGCGGCCGCGTGAACATGTACGGCGTGTGGCACGTGCCGATGGCTGCAACGATTTCGCCCATTTGAAATGCTCCTCTGTCAGGCGGGTCTGAAGACCCGCCTCTACGGACTTGTCGGCGGGTCTGAAGACCCGCCTCTACGTACGGCACTGATTCTCTTCGATCGTAGATCGTAGTGGCGGGTCTTTAGACCCGCCTGGTGAGAACCCGCCTCTACTTGTTCATCGCTTTGTCGATCTTATCCAACAACGCCATCGTCGGGACGACGCTGGCCGCGCTCGATTCCGGTTCGCGTCCCTCACGGATGGCGCCGACGAATTCGACGTCCTGGCGGTCGAACGCCGGCGTCGGATCGAGCGCCACGTCCTTGCCCTCGCTGTCGGTCATCGAATCGCGGTACACCTTGTAGGTCTCTTCCTCGCCGATGTAGCGATAGAAGCCGCCGAACGGGCCCTTGTTGTTGAACGACATCGCCATGGTGAAGAGGGCCCCCTTCTTCGACTTCATGGCCACGCTCAGGTCCATCGGGATCCCCAGCGCCATGTGGTCCGGACCCTTTTGTCCCCACACGTCCCAGTTCGGCTCGTCGAGCACCCAGTGCGCGAGGTCGACCGAGTGGCAGCCGTGGTGCCACAGCAGGTTGTCCACCCACGAGCGCGGCTGGCCGTGCATGTTGAGATTGGTCCGCCGGAAGAAATAGGTTTCGACCACCATGTGATGCAGATGGAACGAGCCTTCCTTGATGCGCCGGCGAATCTCGCGATGCGGGCTCGAGAACCGGCGCGTGTGCGTGACCATGCACACCTTGCCAGCTCGCTTCGCGGCGCCGAGCATCTCTTGCGCGTCGGCCAGGTTGAGGCTCATCGGAATCTCGACCTGGACGTGCTTGCCCCTGGACAGGGCGAGGATCGTCTGGTCGTGGTGCTGGTCGCTCGGGGTGGTGAGAATGACGGCGTCGACGCCAGGGCGATCGATACAGGCGTCGAGGCTGTCTGAGGAGAACGGAATCTTCCATTTCTCCGCGAACTCCTTGGCGCTCGCCTGAGTCCGGGCGGCAATGGACACCACCTCGACATCGTCAATCTTGGCCAGGGCCTTCACGTGAATCTCGCCCATGGCCCCCGTGCCCGCCAGACAGATTTTCATCTACTCCCCCTGCTGGTTCGTGGTTGGTGGTTCATGGTTCTTGGCAAGCGCCAAGGGACCAACCACGCAGCGCACACAACCAGCACGCCATCAATCACTGACCAAGAACCACGAACCACCAACCGCCGACCATCCAATCTATCAGCAGTGCCACTCAACGCCAATACAGGCGCATCGGGTTGTCCACGAGGAGCTTGTGCTGTAGCTCCGGCGTGGTGGCGATGTGCGGAATGTAGTCCACCAGCACTCCGTCATCAGGCATGTGGTTCTTGAGGTTCGGATGAGGCCAGTCGGTTCCCCAGAGGACGCGATCGGGGAACGCCTCGACCAGTCGTCGAGCGAAGGGGACAACGTCGCGATAGGGGTTGCGCTCGCCGTTCAACGCGGGAGGGCCGGTGACGCTGAGGCGCTCGGGACAGCTGACTTTCGACCAGATGTTCTCGTGCTCGCGCATCATCCGGACGAACAGCTCGAACTCCGGACCATCGACCGGTTGGGTCACGTCCGGCCGCCCCATGTGGTCCACGACGACGGTCGTCGGCAGCGAGGTGAAGAAGTCCCAGAGCTCGGGAAGATCGACGGCTTCGAAGTAGATCACGACGTGCCAGTCGAGCGGCGCGATGCGATGCGCGATCTCGCTGAGCACCTCGCGCGGCGTGAAGTCCACCAGACGCTTCACGAAGTTGAAGCGCGTGCCACGGACGCCGGCCGCATGCATGTCGCGCAGCTCGCGATCGGTCACGTGGCGATCCACGGTGGCGACGCCGCGGGCGCGATCTCCGGATGCCCGGAGGGCATCGACCAGCGCGCGGTTGTCCGTGCCGTGACAGGTCGCCTGTACGATGACGTTCTTATCGAAGCCCAGACGGTCGCGCAGCGCGAACAGCTGATGCTTGGAGGCGTCGGCCGGCGTGTACTTGCGCTCGGGCGCATACGGAAACTCCGCGCCCGGACCAAACACGTGACAGTGGGCATCGACCGATCCGGCTGGAACCTTGAACGTCGGGATCGACGGATTCGGATGGTAGGTGAGCCAGCCAGGAGTAACCTGATAGTTCATCTGTAAGTGGAAAAGTGGAAAAGTTGAAAGGTGGAAAAGTAAGCTGAAAAGTACAACAAGCTGAACGGGGCGTCGAGCCATCTCGAACGGCAATCCCCTGGATCGGTCGACTGAAGACCGCGCGAGCTCCTGAAAGCCTGACACGGTGGACCACCTGACATCATGTCCGTGGCCTCCCCGGAATTTCTGCAGTGATGGACAAGCGAAAGCCGCGCTTGATCAGCGCGTAAGCCGGACCCGCGAGTACAGTGACCAGGGCGCCCGGCAATCCGTATTGAAGTAGGTTTCCGAACTCCATGTAGGGTCTCCTTCTCTACCTACACGTTACTGTCCACTTACTTTCCACTTACTTTTCCACTTCTCTACTTCTTCTACTTTTCCACTTTTCCACGTGCTCCTCCTCGGTATCGATCTCCGGCACGATCGAGGAGTTATAGCGAGGTCCCGACACGGTGGCGGGGTTGATGAGCGAGCTCAATCGGCTTTGAGTGTCCGCGCTCAGTCGCAGGCTCACCGCGCCGACATTCTCTTCCAGGTGATCGAGCCTGGTGGTTCCCGGGATCGGCACGATGTGGGAGCCCTGCGCGAGGACCCAGGCCAGCGCGAGCTGGCCCATGGTGCATCCATTCTCGCGAGCGATGGCGGACAGGCCGTCGAGGAGCCCGAGGTTCTTCGCGAAATGCTCGGGCTGAAAACGCGGCATGCCGTGGCGGATGTCCTTCGCTGGCAACACCGACACGTCGCGCAGCTGGCCGGTCAGGAAGCCACGCGCGAGAGGACTGAACGCGACGAACGCGATGCCGAGCTCCTTGCACGTCTCGAGTGCGGCGACCTCGGCGTTCCGCGTCCACAGCGAGTACTCCGTCTGCACGGCCGCAAGCGGATGCACGCGATGCGCCTTGCGGATCGTGGACGCCGATACTTCGCTCAGGCCGACCGCCTTGACCTTGCCCTCGCTCACCAGTCCGGCCAGCGCGCCGACGCTCTCTTCGATCGGGAGTCGTTTGTCCCAGCGATGGATGTAGTAGAGATCGATGACGTCGGTCTGCAGGCGCGCGAGGCTCTCCTCGCAGTGCGTCCGGATCATCTCCGGCCGGCCGTCGATCTCACGCTGACCCTGTGCGTTGCGGAACATGCCGCCTTTGGTGGCCAGCACGAACTCGTGCCGGCGATGCTTGAGCGCGCGGCCGATCAGGGTCTCGTTCGCGCCGAACCCGTAGAGCGCGGCGGAGTCCAGGTGGTTGTAGCCGAGATCCAGCGCCCGGAGAAGCAGCGTTGCCGCCACGTCCGGTTCAGGCGGCGTGCCGTAGGCGTGAGACAAGCTCATGCACCCCAGCCCAATCGTTGATACCTCAAAGGGTCCGAGTTTGCGTGTCTGCATCGTGGGTATTTACCAGGCGGGTCTAAAGACCCGCCGCTACGTGGGATTGCCCGGCTTGGCCGAGCCAGCCAGCCAGTCGCGACCCTCACCGTACAACGTCTCGACCGCCGGTCCACGCAAGCCTGGCAAGCCACCTTTGACGGTGAATCCATTCTTCGACTGGAGGTATCCCAGGTGACGATAGCCCTCGGGAAAGGTGTCCAGCAGAACCACATCGAGCATCACCCGTCTCGACGGCTCAACCGGATCCATCCGGTCCTTTTCGTAGATCGGCTGGCGACGGACGATGGCCCACCGGCCGTTGCGCTTCTCGAGAAAGTCGTAGAAACGCCCCGTGCACACGACGTCGACCTGGAGGCCGTCGACCGACGCGCGCTGGTTGATCGTCATCTTGGTTTGCGCGATCGCGCGGCTGCCGGCGATGTCGCAGGTGAACCCGCCGAGGAAATGGAGAATGCTCACGCCGCGCTCGAATCCTGCCCGGCTGACTTCGATGAACTTCCGGGCGGGACCCTGAAACCACGTCGCGCTCATCCAGCCGTCGTCATGCCAGACGGTGGCGAAACGCTCCCAGTCCCCGGCGTCGCGCCAGAGCGCCCAGTTCTCGATGACCTCGCGGATCGCCAGTTTGTCTTCGTCGAACATTCGTGATTCTTGATCTGTGATTAGCGAATCGTTGTTGATTGGTGATTTGTGGCTGGTGATTTACGGCGAATCGATGGGTCAGAACAATCGAGCGTCATCAATCGCCAACGATTCAATAATCTCAGATCGCTAATCACGAATGTTCTTTATTCGGTTGCGCATCACCCCGATGCCCTCGACCTCGGTTTCGAGCACGTCGCCATCGTTCAGGAACTCCGGCGGCGTGCGGCCCATGCCGACGCCATCCGGCGTGCCCGTGGCGATGACGTCGCCGGCTTCGAGCGTCAGCCCCTTCGAGAGCCACTCGATGATGACGTCAACCGGGAAGATCATGTGCTCGGTGGACGAGTCCTGCTTCGTGGCGCCATTCACGCGCAGCTGTACGCGCTTGGTCTGCGGGTCGCCGAACTCGTCCGCGGTCACGAGAACCGGGCCCATGGGGCAGAAGCCATCGAGGCTCTTGCCTTTGAACCACTGCATGTGCTGTTGCTGCAGGTCGCGCGCGGTCAGGTCGTTGATGACCGTGTAGCCGAAGACGTGGCGCAGGGCATCGCCCTTCGAGATGTTCCGTCCGCTCGCGCCGATGACCACGCCGAGCTCCACTTCCCAGTCCACCTGTTGCGTGGCCGTGCGATCGACGGCGATGTCGTCGAATGGCCCGGTCACTGACGTGGGAGCCTTCGTGAAGATCACGGGCACGGTGGGAATCTTGACCTCCTGGCCGCGCGCCTGTGCCGCTTCACGTGCGTGGGCGGCGTAGTTGCGTCCCAGGCAGAAGACGTTCTTCGACGGCCGTGGAATCGGCGCATGCCAGCGGATCGAGGCGAGCGGGTGGCTCGGTGCGCCGTCCGTGTCGGAGGCCCTGGCGCGCTGCCAGCCATCAGGCCCTGACTGAACGAGCGCGAGGAGCGTCGATGGCGCACCGGGCCAGGTGCGCGCGAAGGCTGCCGTCAGGTCAACGATCTGATCGCCGCGGACAAGGCCCAGGCGCGGCGCCGGATCGGCGGCCAGTGAAAACGTGGCGTATTTCATCGGGTTGTGACGTAGATGTGAGATGTCAGTCTGTTGAACAACGGGGTCCTCGGGAGTATACTCCGGCGACTTCGCGAGGCCTCGGGGTGCCACGCGAGGGTTTCCTTGCGCATCGCTCAGGGGAGCGGGGCTCCCTGAATCAACGACGGGACACATCACTTCGGTAGTTCGGTAGGAGGGTCAGGAATGAGCGCACTCCGTACGTTGTTCAGCGGGCTGGTCGTCGTGCTCTTCGCCGCCAATACGTCGATGGCGCAGGTTGGTTCGACGGCTCAGATCACCGGCACCGTCAAGGACTCGAGCGGCGGCGTGTTGCCGGGAGCCGACGTGACCGCGACGCAGACCGAGACCGGGCTCAAGCGTGCCACGGTGAGCGGCGATGGCGGTGGATACGTGCTGTCGAATCTGCCCATCGGTCCGTATCGGCTCGAGGTGGCGCTCTCAGGATTCCGCACCTACGTGCAGACCGGCATCGTGCTGCAGGTGAGCGCAGACCCAGTCATCCCAGTGACGTTGTCCCTGGGCAATGTCAGCGAAACGGTGACGGTCGAGGCCGCGACGCCGCTGATCGAAACGCGCAGCCCGAGCATCGGCACCGTGATCGAGAACGAGCGCATCGAGGAGCTGCCGCTCAACGGTCGCCAGGCGACGGACTTGATCGTGCTCGCCGGCGCGGCCGTGCGACCCGGGGGGGCCAACGACGCGTCGAGTCGCAGTATGCAGGGCGGAGTCGGTATCGCCGTTGCCGGCGGCCAGGCGTTTGGTGTGGCCTACCTCCTGGACGGTGCCAGCCATAACAACCCGTATGACAACCTGAACCTTCCTCTGCCGTTTCCCGACGCGCTCCAGGAATTCCGGCTCGAGACCAGCTCGACGAACGCGAACAACGGCATGCACTCGGGCGCGTCCGTCAACATGGTGACGAAATCGGGCACGAACGTCTTTCATGGCGATCTGTTCGAGTTTGCCCGCCACAATCGCTTCAACGCGACCGACCCGTTCGCGCGCCCTGGTCCTGATGGCAAGCGGCTCGACGACGGCCTGGTGCGCAATCAGTACGGCGGCACATTGGGCGGACCGGTCGTCACCGATCGCATGTTCTTCTTCGGTGCGTACCAAGGCACCAAGCTGCGGCAGCGCCCCGCCGACGTCTTCGCGTTCGTCCCGACCGCGCAGATGCTTGCCGGCGATTTCACGACGTTTGCCTCGGCGCAGTGCAACGCCGCTCCGGTGGCCTTGCGCACTCCCTTTATCAGCAACCGGATCGACCCGGCGCTCTTCAGCCGCTCAGCGCTGAACATCGTCAGCCGGCTCGGTGTCACGACGAACGATCCGTGCGGGCGGGTGAACTACAGCACGACGAGACCGCAGAACGACGCGCAGTACATCGGCAAGGTCGACGTTCAGCTGACCACCAATCACTCGGTCTTCGGCCGATACATGATGACGACTATCGACTGGCCCGTGCCCTTCGCCGAGACCGGGAACATCCTGTCCAGCAACATCGGCGGGCGCGACAATATCGCGCACTCGCTGACGATCGGCGACACGATGGTCTTGAACAACACGACCGTCAACTCGTTGCGGTTCGCATGGAACTACACGGACATCCACCGCATTCACGAGCCGTTCGGCTTCTCAGCGACCGACGTCGGGATCAACGTTTACAGTTACCTTCCCGGCTACATGCTCCTGAACATCACCAACGGTTTCCAGCTCGGCGGCGGCACGGAAAGCGAGGCGCGATTCCAGACGCCGTCGTTCAACGTCAGTGACGACCTGACGCTCGTCAAGGGCAACCATCAGTTCGGTTTCGGTGCGAGCGTGGGCCATTGGTCGACGATCAATCAGGCGAACGTGCGATCCCCGGGGCAGATCAACGTCAACGGCTCGGCCACGGGACTTGGGCTGGCCGACTTTCTTGTCGGCCGCGTCTCGCAGTTCCAACAGGCAGTTCCGAATGGGCTCGACATGCGGCAGCTCTATCTCGGGATGTACGCGCAGGACACCTGGAAGCTCTCGTCGCGGACGACGCTGAACTACGGCGTGCGCTGGGAACCAGGGCTGGCGCAGCAAGTCCGTAACGGCGCCATCTACAGCTTCAGTCAGGAGAAGTTCCTCGGCAACGAGAGAAGCACGGTGTTCAGGAACGCACCGGCAGGCTTCATCTATCCAGGCGACCCGGATTTCGTCAACGGCAACGCGGGCATGGAGAACCACTGGCTGCAGTTCGCTCCGCGCGTCGGGCTGGCGTGGGACGTCACCGGCGACGGCCGGACCGTGATTCGTGGCGGCTACGCGCTCGGCTACGACTTCGTGAATGCGCAGTTGCACCTGAACACGTCGGTCGCCTGGCCGTGGGGAGCGGAGGTCAATGTGACGAACCCGACGGGCGGGCTCGATAATCCGTTCCTCGGCTCTGGTCAGGGCAACATCTTTCCGGTCACCTTCGACCAGAACGCGTCGTTCGGGCTCTTCGGTCCGTACATTGCCATCCCGCCCGACATCGAGTTGCCACGCCAGCAGTCCTGGAACCTGACCGCGCAGCGGCAGATTGGTGAGAACCTCGCGGTGTCCGTCAGCTATCTGGGCAGCTACAGCGATCGGTTGTGGAATGTGCGGTCCCTGAACGAGGGCGTCTTCATGGGGAACGGACCCTGCACGCTGCAGACCGAGACCGGCCCCCGCAGTTTTCCCAACTGCACCGTGCCCGGCAACCTGAACTACCGGAGAAAGCTGACGTCGCAGAACTTCTCGCAGGGCCAGTACCTGGGTGTCGTCGACGAGCACACCGCACTCGGAGAACAGCGCTACAAGGGGCTGCTGTTGAGCGCGAATCGTCGCAGCGCCAACGGTGTCAGCGTGAGCGTGAACTACACCCTCTCGAAGTGTGAAGGGCTCCCCACCCAGGGTGGCCAGACTCCCAACGTCAACTCGGGCTATTCGGACCCGAACAATCTCGACTACGACTACGGCCCGTGCGGCACCGATCGCCGCCACATCTTCAACATGACGGCCGGTGTGCAGACGCCTGAGTTCGCCAACGCCGTCGCGCGCGCGTTGGCATCCAGCTGGCGCGTCTCAGGAATCTTCCGTGCGAGCTCCGGCGATCCGCTGACCGTGAACGTGAGCGGGGACCCGTCAGGCACCGGCATCGGATTCCCTTCTGGCACGCAGCGGGCGAATCTGAGTGGCGATCCCTACGGCGACAAGAGCGTCAACAACTATCTGAACCCGGCCTCGTTCACGGCGCCGGCGCCAGGGACCCTGGGCAACCAACGCCGGAACTCGTTCACGGGTCCCGGAGACAAGATCGTCGACATCGCCGTTGTGCGTGCGTTCCGCTTCGCCAATACGCACCGCATCGAAGCGCGCATCGAGTCGTTCAACGCGTTCAACTGGTTCAGGCCCGGCAACCCCGGCACGAACCGCACCGCAGTGGCGACGTTCGGCCGTATCACGACGGCTCAGGCGCCGCGTGTAATGCAGTTCGCGTTGAAGTACAGCTTCTAGCGGAACTCCCCCGGTGCGATCGCGCTGACGCTGGTCGGGGCGATCGCACACTAACGGTGGTCGGTGCGAACTCGGCTGGCGCCTGGTCGGTGCGAGTCCCCCTGACGCCGGTCGGTGCGAATCGCCTTCGGTGGTCGGTACGCACTTCCCGAGATAAAGCGCATACCGATGCGCCGCAGAATCTGCATCGGCCTTGCGACCCCAGCCCCAGATGGTGCCTGTTTCGAGTGGGCACGATCTCTGCTCCGCGTGCCTTCATGCGTGGCGCGCGCCACTTCTCAGAGCTGACCATCTGGAAGCTCGCCGACCAGCTGAGGGTCGAGATCTTCAGGCTCACATCACGACCGCGCTTTGCGCGGGACCTGAAGGCACAGAGCCAGGCCGAGGATGCGGCCAACTCCGTCTGTCGCAACATCGCTGAGGGCTTCGGATGCGAGTCGCACCGAGAGTTCGCGCGGTTCCTGGAAATCTCTCGTCGATCGATCAACGAGTTGCAGGACATCTTCCGCGGCGCTCAAATAAAAGGGCACGTGACGGTCGCGGAGTGCGCCGCCGCCCGCATGTTGTTCCGCCGGCTGTATCCAGCCTTGAACGGAATGCTGGCGTATCTCCGGCGCACACCCGACTACGGCAAGCGCCCTCGGCGCACCAACCAGCGGAAGTAGATTCGCACCGACCAGCGAGGAACCCTCGCACCGACGAGCGAAGACCCCTCGCACCGACCAGCGAATAACCCTCGCACCGACGACCGTCAGAAGGATCGCACCGACGAGCGTAAGAAGGATCGCACCGACCCGCGTCAGTGAGCTCGCACCGCCTAATGCGCCAGCGGCGCGGGCTGCGCGGTCCCGGCATGTGACGGCAGCTTCATCGTGAACATCAGGGCGATGATCGTCAGCGTCGAGATGAACGCCGGGAGCGCCGTCGCGTAGAACAATTCCTGCGGACCCCACTCCAGCCCGATGAGCATCCCACCGATGTAGGGCCCGACGATGGCCCCGATGCGGCCGATGCCGAGTCCCCAGCCGAGGCCCGTTGAGCGCAGGTAGGTGGGGTAGAACGTCGCCGAGAGCGCGTTGATTCCCGGCTGGCCGCCGATGACCGCCCATCCGGCGATGAAGACGATGATGCCGAGGAGGACCAGCGAGATGCCCGGTTGTCCGATGAGGACGATGCTCACGGTCGCCACCGCGAAGGTGGCGGTCAGCATCGGGAGGAAGCCGCCGCGTGCGATGAGCCAGGCCAGGCCGAACGCCCCGAGCGTGCCGCCCACCTGCAGCCACAATCCCATCCACACCGCGATCTGGGCGTTGTAGCCCATGGCGGTCACGACCGTGGGCAGCCAGTTGGAGATCGAGTAGAGGACGAGCAGGTTCATGAAGTTGACCACCCACAGCAGGACGGTCACGATCGCCCGTCCGTCGCGGAACAGATGAATCGCTGGCACGCCGCCACGGCGCTCCTCATTGGCGACAAATTGCGTGGAGGCATCGACGCGCAGCGTCGGGTCGAGCTTCTTCAGCCAGCGCGCCAGCGTGGCGCGATTGCGGCCGCTGACGGCCAGGAACTGGAGCGACTCGGGGAGGCCCCAGATCATCAGCAGCGCAATCACCATTGGAACCGCGCCGCCGAAGATGAACACCGATCGCCAGCCGAAGGCGGGGATCATCCACAGCGACACGAGCCCGGCAAGCGCGGCGCCTCCGGTGAAGCCGACAGTGATGCACATCATGAACGTGACGCGGCTGCGCTTCGGGCTGAACTCGCCGATGAGCGCCGTCGCGTTCGGCATGATGCAGCCCATGCCGATCCCGGCGATGAACCGCAGCCAGAGAAGCTGTTGCACGTTCTGTGCAAAGGCGGTGGCGATGGCCATCGCCGAGAAGAACAGCGTGGCGCCGATGAGCACGGGCCGCCGGCCGATCTTGTCGGCCACCATGCTGAAGACCAGCGAGCCGATCAACACGCCGAAGTTGGCGGCCGCGAAGACGCCGCCGAGCAGCGCCCGGGGAACGCCCCAGTCCTGGACGATCGCCGGCGCCACGTAGCCCATGGCCTGGACGTCGAAGCCGTCCATGATCAGGCAGATCATGCAGAGGAGAAAGACCCGTATCTGCAGTGGGCCGATGCGGCTGTTTTCCAGCAGCTCACCGATGTTGATCGTGGCCGCGTGCCCCTGCGTACTCATCGTGAGCTCCTTGGACGAGGGCACTCCGAGGTGCCATATCAGACTTTGAGAATCCCAACCCGCGCAGTATACTCGCCGCTCGTTCCTGCCTCGACGAGGAGGCCATGCCACACATCATGCGCGTCGGGATTATCGGGTGTGTCTCCCTGGCGGCGGCGCTCGTGAGTGCGCCCGCTCTGGCCCAGGTTGACCTGTCCGGAGAATGGGCGCCGGTTCGCGGCGAGGATAACACCGGGAACCCCGAGCTCGGTGATTGGGTCGGCATCCCGATGAACGACGCGTCGCGGATGCGGTCCTCGGCCTGGGACGCCTCCATCTACACGCTGCCCGAGTGGCAGTGCCGCCCGCACGGCAGCGCCTATATCTCGCGCGGACCGTCGCAGCTCAAGATCTCGAAGGACGTGGACCCGGTGTCGCGCGAGACGACGGCATGGCATTTCGAATGGCTCCGCTCGGTGGACCGTCCGGTCTACATGGACGGCCGTCCGCATCCGTCGCCCAACGCGCAGCACACGTGGGCCGGCTTCTCGACCGGCGAGTGGATCGGCGACACCCTTCGCATCCGCGTGACGCACCTCAAAGAGGAGTATCAGCGTCGCAACGGCGTGTTCCACAGCGACGAGATCGAGGTCACGCAGTATCTGACCCGCCGCGGCAACTACCTCACCTTCCTCGTGATTGCCTACGACCCGGTGTATCTGACGGAGCCGCTCATTCGCAGCACGGAGTATCAGCTCGCCGTCAATCAGCAGATTCCCGCCTACCCGTGTACGGTTGTCACCGAAGTGGACCGTCCGCGGGGCGTGGTGCCGCACTACCTGCCTGGCACGAACGCCGACGTCGGCTGGTTTGCCAAGCGATACAAGATTCCGCTCGACGTGGTGATGTCGGGTGCGGCGAACATGTACCCGGAGATCCGGTCGAAGATTCCGACATCGATGGGCGGCTTCGGTCCTGAGCCGCCGCCGGCAGCGCCGGCCACGCCACAGCGGCCCGCCAATCGGGCCGGCCAGTGAGTCACGCGCGTTCATGGAGACCACTGTGATGACTGGCCGCACTCGAGCTGCAGGGCGCGCCGGGCTTGTCGTGACGCTGGCCGCCGCGTTCCTCGTCATGGTCCCCGTGCAGGCGCAGCAGCGCACGATCCAGCCGACCAGGTTCAGCCGCGCGCCGATGATTCAGCCGCCGCCGCCCGGCGAAGTCGAGGTGCTGCCGATCCGTGGGAATCTGTACGCCATCTTCGGCGCCGGCGGAAACATCGTCGCGTCGGTCGGTCCCGATGGCGTGCTGCTCGTGGACGCCGGCAGGGCCGGGATGACCGAGAAGGTAATCGCCGCCGTGCAGCAGCTTCAACGCGAGTGGGCTGCCCGGAACGAGCCGAAGCCGATTGGCTTTGGCGCCGAGACCCGGTCGTCGGTCGCCGATCGGCACGTCACCGCGCCGCCGAAGCCGATTCGCTACATCATCAACACCAACGCCGATCCTGACCATGTGGCCGGCAACGAGAAGCTGCGCAATGCCGGGCGCACGTTCACTGGCGGAAACGTCGCCGGCGACATCCGTGATTCCGCCGAAGGTGCGGCCATCCTCTCGCACGAGAACGTGCTCTCGAGACTCGCGCAGACCAGTGGAGAAGGGCTTCCGACGGATACCTACTTTGTCGACTTCTACAAGCTGAGCCACTACTTCAACGGCGAAGGCGTGCAGCTCCTGCACATGCCGAAGTCGCACACCGATGGGGACTCAATCGTGTTCTTCCGCGGCACGGACGTCATCGCGCTCGGCGATCTGATGTCCACCGGTGCGTATCCGACGATCGACCTGGCCAAGGGTGGCACGATCAACGGCATCCTCGCCGGTTTGAACCACGTGCTCGACATGTCAATGGTGGAGTTCCGGCTCGAAGGCGGCACGCTGATGGTGCCGGGGCACGGACGGCTGGTCGACTCGGCCGATGTCGCGTACTACCGCGACATGCTGACCATCATTCGCGACCGCGTCGAGGACATGGTCAAGAAGGGCAGGACGCTCGATCAGGTGAAGGCGGCGAACCTGACGGGCGACTACGACACCGAGTACGGCTCGAAGACCGGGGCATGGACCACCGACATGTTCGTCGAAGCCGTCTACAAGAGCCTCGGTGGCGGAAAGCCGGCGCCACCGGTACGCAAGAAATGAAGAGCAGATTTGTGATGGCGCTGTTGACGGCGCTGTTGATGGCGGCCGTCGCCAGCGTGAGCGTCTTCGCGCAGCAGGGTGGTAGAGGCCAGGGGCCTGCGCCGGCCGCCCGGGTCGCGGCTCCGCTCGACCTTACCGGCCAGTGGGTGTCGCTCGTCACAGACGACTGGCGGTGGCGCATGGTCACGCCGCCCAAAGGCGACGTGCTTTACCTGCCAGTCAACGACGCCGGCCGCCGTGCCGCGGAGCAGTGGGACCCCGCGAAGGATGAGGCCGCCGGTGAGGCGTGCCGCGTCTACGGCGCGGGCGGGATCATGCATTGGCCGGGTCGTCTCCGCATCTCATGGGAGAACGACAACACGCTGAAGCTCGAGACCGACACCGGCCAGCAGACTCGATTGTTCAACTTTGGAAATCCGCAGCCTCCGGCCAGCGAGCCGACCTGGCAGGGGTTCTCTGTGGCAGCATGGGAGCTGCCGGGTGGTGGGCGCGGCGGCCGAGGTCGCGGTGCAGGGGCGGGCGCGCCGACGGTGCGGCCAGGCTCCTCGATGCGCGCCGTCACGACGCGCATGCGGCCGGGGTACTACCGCCGGAACGGCGTACCCTATGGTGCGGGCGCCACGATGACCGAGTGGTTCAGCACGATCACCGAGCCGGACGGCAACGCGTACCTCGTGGTCACGAAGATTCTGGAAGATCCGCAGTACATGAACGCGCCGTACGTGCGCACCGTGCAGTTCAAGAAGGAAACCGGTACGTCGGGCTGGAATCCCATCCCGTGCTCGGCACGGTAGGAAGAGACTGATTCATGCGTTTCTGCAGGTTTGGTGAAGGGCGTCTGGGACTTGTCGAGGGCACGACGGTCAGGGATGTCACCGCGGCGCTCGACGTCCTCCCCGCGCACAGGTATCCGTTTCCGGAACACGACATCTTCATCGCGAATCTCGATGCGGTTGCGGCCCGCGCGCGCGCGCTCGCGAAGGATGCTCCGGCGGTACCGCTGGATCGCGTCACGCTCTTGAGCCCGGTGGCGAATCCCGGGAAGATCGTCGCGGCGCCCGTCAACTACCAGAAGCACCTCGAAGAAGTGCGGATCAATCCGCAGCTGCACGGCAACAATCCGGCGAACACGTTCACGATTCAGAGCGCCGGGCTGTTTCTGAAGGCCACGAGCTCCATGGTGGGCCCAGGACAAGGCATCGAGATCCGCTGCCCCGCGCGCCGGACCGACCACGAAGTGGAGCTGGTGATCGTCATCGGCCGCACGGCCAATCGCGTGTCGCGCAGCGAGGCGATGGCCTGCGTGGCCGGATACACGATTGGTCTCGACATCTCGATTCGCGGCACCGAGGACCGCAGCTTCCGCAAGTCGCCGGACTCGTACAGCGTGATCGGTCCGTGGCTGGTCACCGCTGATGAAATCCCCGATCCGGGCGCGCTCGATCTGGAGATCACGGTCAACGGGGAGGTCCGTCAGACGTCGAACACGAAATACATGATTCTCGGCGTGGCCGAGCTCATTGAAATGGCTTCGTCGTTCTACACGCTGCATCCAGGCGACGTGCTCTTCACGGGCACACCGGAAGGCGTCAGCCCCATCGCGGCCGGCGATCAGATCGTCGCGACGATCGAGCAGATTGGAACCATGCACGTCGCGACGCGGGCCAAGCCATCGGCTCCCGCCTCCGCGCAAGGCTCCGGCGCGGCAGGCTCCGCCTCCGAGATGAGCGGCGCCGCGACGACCGGGGTATAGGGGCGGACGAACCATGGACAGCGCGAGCACCGCCTTCTTCACCAAACCCGAGCTGACGCCCGAGCGGCAGGAGTTCTACAACCGCCTCGACGCGAAGAGTACGGCTCCCTTGTGGGAGGTCCTCGGCGCCATCATTCCGCCCGAGCCGCAGCCGAAAACCCTTCCCGTGTTGTGGCACTACGACGACCTTCGTCCGCTGCTCACGGAGGCCGGGCGGCTGCTCACGCCGAAGGAAGCCGAGCGGCGCGTCCTCATTCTCGAGAACCCGGGCCTTCGCGGCCAGTCGAAGGTCACTGGGAGCCTGTACATCGGTCTCCAGCTGATCCTGCCCGGCGAAATCGCCCGCTGCCATCGTCACGCGACGGCGGCGATTCGATTCGTCCTCGAAGGAACGGGTGGGTATACCGCCGTCAACGGCGAGCGCACGACGATGCACCCAGGCGACTTCATCCTGACGCCGTCGTGGACGTATCACGATCACGGCAACCCCAGCGACGGGCCGATGGTCTGGCTCGATGGACTGGACGTGCCGATCGTGAACCTGTTCGACGCGAGCTTTGCCGAGCATTATCCCGGCGACGTGCAGCCGAACACGATTCCGGACGGCGATTCGATGACCCGCTATGGCGCGAACATGCTGCCGGTGGACTATTCGCCGCAAGCGCTCTCGTCGCCAATCTTCAACTACCCGTACTCGCGCAGCCGCGAGACGCTCGAAGAGCTCCGCCGCAGCGGACCGGTGCACGAGTGCCACGGCTTCAAGATGCGCTTCGTGAACCCGGCGTCAGGCGGCTACCCGATGCCGACCATCGGCGCCTTCATGCAGCTCCTCCCCGCCGGCTTCAGCGGCAGGACCTATCGGCAGACCGACGCCACGATCTTCGTCGTCGTCGAAGGGCACGGGCGGACGCGCGTGGGCGATACGACGCATGCGTGGGGACCACGCGACATCTTCGTGGCGCCCTCGTGGGCGCCGCTGACGCACGAGTCACAGGGCGACGCGGTACTCTTCAGCATCTCGGATCGTCCCGCGCAGAAGGCGCTCGGTCTCTGGCGCGAGCAGGCGCCTCTGGCGTAACTCCCAACTCCCAACCGCCCAATGCCAAGCGCCAACTCCCAAATTGGGAATTGGGAGTCGGGCGTTGGGCGTTGACGTGCGAGATTCATGAACCAGCGAGCGTACCGAATAGGTCAAATCGTTCCGAGCTCCAACACGACGATGGAGACCGAGATTCCCGCGATGCTGCGCGCGCGCGAGGGCGTCGAGCCCGAGCGGTTCACCTTTCATTCGAGCCGCATGCGGATGAAGAAAGTGACCAGGGAGGAGCTGGCCGCCATGGACGCCGATTCGGATAGGTGCGCGGCGGAACTGGCCGACGCGCGCGTCGATGTCCTCGGCTACGCCTGTCTCGTGGCGATCATGAGCACGGGCAAGGGCTATCACTGCCAGTCGCAGAAACGCCTGCAGGAGGTGACGGCGAGGGAAGGATCGCCGGCGCCGGTCATCACGAGCGCGGGCGCGCTGGTGGACGGGCTGCGGACGCTCGAGGCCAGGAGAGTGGCGATGGTTGCCCCGTACGTGGAGTCGCTCTGCACGATGGTGGCTGAATACATCGAGCACGAAGGGATCGAAGTCGTCGATCGCATCGCGCTCGAGATTCCCGACAACCTCGAGGTGGGCCGTCGCGATCCGCTGGCCCTCGTGGACATCTACAAGCGGCTCAACCTCAAAGGGGTCGATGCCCTCGTTCTCTCCTCATGCGTGCAGATGCCCTCACTCGCCGCGATTCCGATCGTCGAGCAGGAGTGCGGGCTGCCGGTGGTCTCGGCGGCCGTGTGCACGACGTATCAGATGCTGCAGAAGCTTGGCCTGCGCACGTACGCGCCAAACGCCGGCGCGCTCCTGTCCGGCCGGTACTGACGCCGGGGCGGAAGTCCCGAATCCCGGGTCCCGGGTCCCGAGTCCCGAGTCCCGAATCCCCTGATATATACTCCCCGCCGACATATCAGTTTGCGAGGTCCTCATGAACCCTGTACGTTCAGCGGTCTCGACGCTTTTCTTCATCGCCGCGGCGTTGACCGCGATGCCCGCGTCCGCGCAGATCGATTTTTCCGGCGAGTGGGCGCCGCGCTTCTGGGAGGACCAGCCGGAGCGCGTGCCGGGGCCGGAGCTGGGTGACTTCCTCGGCATTCCCATCAGCCAGGCCGCCCGCCTGCGCGCCGAATCCTGGGACGCCTCCATCCAGACGCTGCCGGAGTGGCAGTGCCGTCCGCACTCGGCGGACTACATCTGGCGAGGGCCATCGAACCTGCGGATCTGGAAAGAGGTCGATCCCGTTACACGCGAGACCGCGGCCTTCCATGCCGAGTGGCTTCGGAGTGTCGATCGCGCGGTGTATCTCGACGGCCGGCCGCATCCTCCCGCCGATGCCTTGCACACGTGGAGTGGCTATTCGACGGCAAAGTGGGACGGCGACGTCCTCACCGTGACGACGACGCATTTGAAGGAGGGGTACCTCCGGCGGAACGGCCTGCCACGCAGCGACAAGGCCACGCTCACCGAGCACTGGATCCGCAACGGCGACTTCCTCACCGTCGTGACCATCGTCCACGATCCGGTGTACCTGACCGAGCCGTTCATTCGCACGACGGACTACGAACTGGACGTGCGCCAGCAGATCCCACCCTATCCCTGCGGAGTCGTGCAGGAGGTCGATCGCGCGCGGGGTGAGATTCCACACTTCCTGCCTGGCGCCAATCCCTACATGACGGAATTCGCGACGCGCCACAACCTTCCCGTTGACGCGACGCGAGGCGGTGCCGACACGATGTATCCCGATTTCCTCGCGAAGGGGAGGACGCAGCCGATTGCGCCGCCGACGGCTCCGCCGGTTGCGACCCAGACCGCCGGCATACAGGTTCTGCCGGTGCGCGGGAACATCTACGTGCTGCTCGGGGCGGGCGGCAACATCACGCTGTCGGTAGGGAAGGACGGCGTGCTGATGGTGGACGCCGGTCACGCACAGATGACCGATCAGGTGCTTGCCGCCATCCGCCGGCTGCAGGACGAGCTCGACCTGCGCGAGCCGCCACTCGGGCGGGGCGCCGAGACCCGATCGAGCGTGGCCGGTCGAAACGTCGAGGCGCCGGCGAAGCCGATCCGCTACATCGTCAACACGGATGCCGATCCGGACCATGTGGGCGGCAACGAGAAGCTGCGTCACGCGGGTCGAACCTTCACGGGCGGGAACGTGGCTGGCAACATTGCCGATGCGGGTGAAGGCGCCGCGATTCTCGCGCACGAGCAGGTGCTTCGGCGCATGACCTCGGCGGCTGCCGGCGAGGCAGTGGCGCCTCCGGACGCACAGCCGACCGACACCTACTACACGGACTCGATGAAGCTGAGTCACTTCTTCAATGGCGAAGGCATCCAGTTGATTCATCAGCCGTCGGCGCACACCGACGGCGACAGCCTCGTCTGGTTCCGCGGCTCGGACGTCATCGCCGCCGGCGATATCTACGTCACGACAGGCTACCCGGTCATCGACCGCGGCCACGGCGGAACCATCAACGGCGTGATCGAGGGGCTGAACCGCATTCTCGATCTGTCGGTCGCCGAGTTCCGCACCGAAGGCGGCACGCTGGTCATACCAGGCCACGGGCGCCTCAGCGATTCAGCCGACGTCGCCTACTACCGTGACATGGTGACCATCATCCGCGACCGCGTGCAGGGCATGATCGCGAAAGGCATGACGCTCGAGCAGGTCACGGCCTCCAAGCCCACGGCCGACTACGAGCCGCGCTACGGCGCGACCACCGGTCCGTGGACGACGGACATGTTCCTGGAGGCGGTGTATGCGACGCTCGGTGGAGGGCGGAAGACGCCGCCTCCGTCAGCGACGCGAACGCCGAGCCGCACCAAGTGACTACTCCACGCAGACCCGTACGTAGTGTCCGGCTTCAGCCGGACCGCCGTAGTGTCCGGCTTCAGCATGCGTGCCGTAGTGTCCGGCTGCAGCCGGACCGGATTGCTCTCGCATTCATCGTTCTCTTCTCTGCCGTGCTCTCTGCGCAGGGCCGGCAGGCTGCGCCTCCTGCGGCTCCGCGCGCCGCAGCCCCCGTCGACCTCACCGGCCTCTGGGTCTCGGTCGTCACCGAGGACTGGCGATGGCGTATGCGCACGCCGCCGAAGGGCGACTACGCGAGCCTCCCGCTGAATGATGCCGCCACCAAAGCTGCCGACGCCTGGGATCCCGCGAAGGATGCCGCGGCCGGGGAGCAGTGTCGTGCCTACGGCGCGGCGGCGATCATGCGCGTGCCCGGCCGCGTTCGCATCAGCTGGGACAACGACACCACGCTCAAGATTGAAACCGAAGCCGGCACGCAGACGCGTCTGCTGAATTTCGTTGCGCCGGCGCAGCGGGGCGAGCCGGCGTGGCAGGGGACATCAGTGGCGAACTGGCAGCCCGCAGGCGGCGGTGGAGCACGCCGCGGCGGCGGGCCGCCACCGCGAGGCGGGTCCCTGCGTGTGATCACCACGAACATGCGGCCCGGTTATCTGCGTAAGAACGGCGTGCCCTACAGTGCCAACGCGCGACTGACGGAGTACATCAACCGCGTGAGCGAGCCGAGCGGTGATGCGTGGCTCATCGTGACGACGGTCGTCGAGGATCCGCAGTACCTCAACGCGCGGTTCGTGACCAGCTCCCATTTCAAGAAAGTGCCGGACGGGTCCGCGTGGATCCCGACGCCGTGCTCCGGGTCATGACCAGACTGATCGGATGTCTCGTGCTCCTGTCCGCGATGGCGGCCCCGCGGCCGTCCGCCGCGCAGTCCGCTGCCGACGTGCAGGCGGGTAAGACGCTGTTCGGCGGCCTGTGCGTCACCTGCCACGGCTTCGATGGCGCCGGTGGCGCCGGCCCTCCGCTCAATCGACCCAGGCTGCTGAATGCTCCGGACGAGGCCTCATTGCGGGCGGTCATCAGCGACGGCATCCCGAATCGCGGAATGCCACGCGTGCGCCGCACCACCGAGACCGAACTGCGGCAGCTCGTCGCCTACGTGCGATCGCTGGGCCGCTCGGCGCGACCAGCGGTGCGGGGCAATGCGCAGCGAGGTCTCGAGGTCTACGGCAAACTCAATTGCGCCTCGTGCCACATCGTCAGGGGACAGGGCGGGAGCCTCGGTCCGCCGCTCACTGACATCGGCGCGCTGCGTGGGCCGCAGTATCTACGTCAGGCGATCCTGGAACCTGCGGCCGCATTGCCGAACGGGACGCTGGTCGTACCCGGACGTGGATACAGTGAGTACCTGCCCGTGCGGGTCGTCATGAAGGACGGACAGGAAGTACGAGGGATTCGTCTCAACGAAGACCTTTTTACGATTCAGCTGCGCGACGTCGCCGGCAGATTCCATTCGATTCGGAAGAGCGAGGCGGAAGTGGTCAGAAAAGAGACCGGCGCCAGCCTGATGCCGAGCTTTGCCGGCCGCATCAGCGATGTGGAGCTCGACGATCTCGTCGCCTATCTCTCGAGTCTTGGAGGTGGACAGTGAAGCGTCTCGCCATCGTCCTGTTCATCGCGATCGCTGGAACGAGCGTGTTCGCCCAGGTGTCGTATCAGCGTCTGCTGAATGCCGACAAGGAGCCGCAGAACTGGCTGACCTACGGCGGTTCGTACAAGTCGCATCGCTTCTCGCCGCTGACGCAGATCAATCGCCAGAATGCCGGGCAGCTCAAAGTCGCCTGGGCGTATCAGATTCAGCGCGCGGGCATCGTCGAGACATCGCCGATCGTCGTGGACGGTGTGATGTATCTCACCGAGCCGCCGAACAGCACCGTCACGGCGCTCGACGTGCACAGCGGCCGAACGCTGTGGACGTATACGCCCAACATTCCATCCGACGTCATCGTCATCGGGTCGCCGCCGGTGAACCGCGGCGTGGCCATCCTGGACGACTCCGTCTACGTCGGGACCGTTCACGGGCATGTGATCTCGCTGGATGCGAAGTCTGGCGCCGTGCGGTGGGACGTGACCGTCGAGGACAACAAGCACGGCTACTATCTGACGCTTGCGCCGCTGGCGCTCGACGGCAAGATCATCGTCGGCGTCTCCGGCGCTGAGACGGGCATTCGCGGATTCGTCGATGCCTATGACGCGAAGAGCGGCAAGCTCCTGTGGCGCACGTATACGATCCCCGCGCCGGGTGAGCCCGGGTCCGAGACCTGGGGCAAGGGCGACGGCTGGAAGACTGGTGGCGGATCGACGTGGCTCACCGGTTCGTTCGATCCCGAGCTGAATCTCCTGTATTGGGCGACAGGGAATCCCGCGCCCGACTGGAACGCCGACAACCGTCCCGGCGACAACCTCTACACCGACTCGGTGCTCGCGCTCGACCCCTCGAACGGCAAGATGAAGTGGCACTTTCAGTTCACGCCCGAAGACCTGCATGACTGGGATGCGAACGAGACGCTCGTGCTCTTCGACGCGCCGATCGGTGGTCGGGAGCGAAAGCTGATCGCGCAGGCCAATCGCAACGGCTTCTACTACGTGCTCGATCGCGCGACCGGCGAGTACCTGGCCTCAACGCAGTACGCGAAGCAGACATGGGCCGACGGCATCGACGCCAAGGGCCGGCCGATTCGGAAGAAGGGGATCGCGCCCAGTCTCGAGGGCACGCTCGTGTATCCGAACATTCAAGGCGCATCCAATTGGTTCAGCGCGAGCTACAGCCCGCAGACCAGGCTGTTCTACCAGGCGGCGCGCGACATGGGCACGATCTACTACAAGGGTGAGGCGGTCTATAAGCCTGGCACGGCCTTCACCGGTGGCGGCGGCCGGGCCGTCAACGGCGACGTGGCAAGCGGCGCGATCCGCGCGCTCGACGCGACGACGGGGAAGATGAAGTGGGAGTTCCCGTTGTTGTCTCCGGGGTGGACGAGCCTGCTGTCGACGGGGGGCGGTCTGTTGTTCGGCGGCACGGAGGAAGGCAACTTCTTCGCGCTCGATGCCGAGAGCGGCACGCCGCTGTGGGACATCCAGCTTGGCGGCGCGGTGCGCGGCATCCCGATCTCGTATGC
>DATDOE010000057.1:0-44839 GCA_035293405.1 Vicinamibacterales bacterium
GGCAAGATCGATCAGTTCATCGATCGCCGCGACGTCAAGCGCACGCTGCCGCTGCATACGGTGAATGGCGACCCGTACTACATGGGCGTGTTCCTGATCGGGGCCTACCAGGAGATCCTGGGCGACCTCCATAACCTCTTCGGCGACACGCACGCCGTCCACGTGAGCCTGGACGAGAATGGCGGCGCCCGCCTCGACGCGCTCATCAAGGGCGACACGGTGCGCGAGGTGCTGGACTACGTCGAGTTCGACGCGGAGATGCTGCTCGGCAAGCTCCGCACGGACGTCGAGACCGCGGTGCGTGACGGCCGCGTGGACTATGAAGGGGCGGGACGCCTGCTCCGCTTCTACGAAGACGGCCTCCACGGCTATACCTATCTGGAAGGATAAGTCGTTCGGATCGTTCGAGTCGTTCGGAACGTTCGAACCGTTCGGTTCGGATTCAGAACGGGAACGACACGAACGATCCGAACGGCCCGAACGTTACTTGAGGGCGCTCGTCAGATCGTACGCGGCGACGCTGTTCCCGAACAGGAACGGGACGACGGCGATGCGCTTCGCGGCGATGTAGCCGAAGTCGGCGCCACCCGCCGAGAACTTGGCCAGCACGCGCACCTGACCCGACTTCGCCACATGGAGCAGGCGCGCACCGATCACGTCGGTCACGAGCAGGCCGCCGCTTCCGTCCGGCTCGATGCCGTCGATCCCGCCCACGGCCTCCGTCGTCAACGGCGTGCGCTGCTTCGTCTTGAGATCGAATGCGAAGAGATGTCCGCTCGGTGCCGGTCCACGCCCACGTGCCGCCGGCGCTGGCGGCCCGTCACCACGTCCCGCGGCAGGCGCCGGTCCTCGGCCTCCGCCGGGAGGCGCGGCAGGGCCAATCGTGCCGAGTATCAGACGCGACCCATCGACGAGCAGACCATTTGGCTGCTCGACGACGTCGCCGCCCTCGACGAAGACCGACGACGTGCCATCCTTGACGGCGTAGATGCGTGAGAGGGCGGAGTCCGACACGTACACTGTGCCGTCCGGCGCCGTCGCCAGGTCATTGAGAAACTGCGAGCCGTCCACCTTCACGCGCGATGTGATCTTTCCGCTGGCGATCTCGACGCCGACGACTTCGTCGATGTCAGCCACCCACAGGGTGCCGCCTACGCTGCGCAGGCCTTTCGGCCCGTTGAGACCGGTGACCCATCTGGCGTTGACGATTTTCCCGTCGGGTGAGAGGCGCGAGATGTAGCCGTTGCCGTCCTTCTCGAGGATCTGGCCGTTGATGGACGACACGAACACCGAATTCGACGCGGCATCGTAGTACGCACTCTCCGGAGCCGCGAAGTCGGTGGTGAGATTCCAGAGCGGCGTCAGCATGGGGCCCTCGGCCTGCGGCGCGGGCGCCTGCGCAAACACTAGAGAAGTGCAAAGTACAAAGGGCAAAGTGCAAAGTAAGTGGGCCAGGTTCACTTGACGACCTGCTTCACACTTTGCACTTTGCACTTTGCACTTTGCACTTCGCACTTTCTATGAGGCTCGGCGGCGCGAATCGAAGAACCGGCGGCAGGCGCGTTGGAACCGTTCGTTGAGCGGTCCGGCGACATTCGGCGGGACGGGCCCGAGACGCATCCACTGCGCCTGCGCGCTGCGCACCTCCTGCTCCACGGCGCGCCAGCGCGACTCTTCGTTTTCCGCGGTGCGACTGGCGCCGCCCGCCATGGTGTTCGCCGCCAGACGCTCACGCAACTGCTGCGCAAGGAGCTCGGTTGGCGACAGATTCGCCGGACGGGCGGGTTGCGCCGAGACCAGCTCCTCGACCCTCGCGAGCAGCTTCTCCATGCGCTTGCGGGTCGCCTCCGGATCGAGATCAGTGCCGGCGAAGGCCTCCGGCCACGTGGCCACCATGCGCCCGATCGCCTGGTGATACCTCGCGGCCATGTCTTGCTGGACCGCGCGCGGCAGCTCGGGCGCCTGCTGCCATCGGCCGCGAGCCTGTTGCACGGTGGTGTACAGATTCTCGGGAGCGGGACCGGCCTCGGCATCCGCTGCCGGGAGCAACGCCTCCAGCTCACGGATCACCGTGTCGCGAACGGCCGCTTTTTCCTGCAGCTCGATCTGATCGCGATGCTTGTAGCGATCGAAGAAGCGATCGCACGCCGTCCGGAACCGCTGCCAGATCGCCTCGGACCGCGACTTGCGGACCGGACCGATCGTCTTCCATTCGGCCTGCAACTGTTTGAGCTTGCCGGCGGCACTGTCCCACTCGGTGGACTCGGCGAGCTCCTCGGCGGTCGCACAGAGGGCTTCCTTGCGCGTCAGGTTCGCGGCCCAGTCCTCCTTGCGCCGCTTCAAGTCCTCTTGCCGGCGTGTGAAGAAGTGATCGCAGGCCTTACGGAACCGCTCCCAGATCGCCTTCTCATGCCCGCGCGCGACCGGGCCGATGGCCTTCCACTCGGCTTGCAGCGCCTGGATCTCCGTCGCGGTCTTGACCCAATCGGTGGACTCGGCCAGCGACTCCGCACGATCGCACAGCGCCTGCTTCCGGGTGAGGTTTTCCGCGCGCTCCTCGTTCTGCGCGGCGAAGTGCGCAGAGGTACGAGCAAAGACCTCGTCCTGGGCGGTCTTGAAGCGGCGCCACATGACCTCGCCCTGCGCACGCGGCGCGAGGGCAACCTGCTTCCAGCGGGCCTGCAGATCGCGCATGCGGCGACCCGCGGTCTCCAGGTTCTCCTCTGCCTTGAGCGCCTCCATCTCGCGGCAGATCTCTTCCTGCACCTGAAGGTTGGCCCAGCGCTGCCACTCGTCGGCGTCGCGCAGCTCCTGGACACGCGGCGCGAGCGCGGCGCGCGCGGCCTCGAGGCGCGCCAAGATCTCCTGACGATCGCGCTTGGAGGGCAGCGGAACCCGCTCGTCGATCGCGGCGCGAATCTCGCGGAGGGCGCGGTCGCCGGCCTTGAGCGTGACCTGCTCGGTTGTGACCAGCGTTTCCACCTGCCGGCACATCTGCTGCAGACGCTTCAGGTGATCCTGCTCAGTCTTCGTGCGCGCCTGCTGATGCTGCAGCTCTTTCTCTTCGAGCGCGGCGACGGCGTGTTCGAGCCGCTCCGCGGCCGACACGTTTGCCGGCGCATGCTCGCGCAGGACGTCGGCGTCACGCCGCAGCCCGCGCCAGCGTGCCACCACTTCGTCGACGCCCTGGTCCGAGGCCAGCAGCTGCTCGAGCTCCGTGGCGAGCGTCTCGAGTCGAGCCGCGGCGGCGTCCGCGAGCACGCGGCGACGTTCGCGATCCTCGAAGGTCCGCGACGCATCCTGGAAGCGGCGTGTCAGCGATGCCGCGTACTCCGACGGCATCGGCGGGAGACTGTCCCACTGCACGCGCAGCTCCGCGATCCGATCGAGCGCGTCCGGCCCCGCCAACTGTTCGATCTCGCTGACGATGGCCACGCGATCCGCCTGGTCGCGGGCAATCGCGCGACCGCGCTCCTCCTCCGCTGCCCGCTCGTGCCTGCGGACCTCGATGGCTTCACGAACGGCATCACTGGCGGTGTCGAACCCGTGGGTCAGCGGCGCGTCGATCTCCACATCAGCCTGGAGCTCGGCCCACGCGAGACGTACTTCCGAGAGGCCGGCGGAGGCGTCCTCCGGATCGCCGATGGCGACGAGCGCTTCAGCGCGATGAAGCAGCGCCACGGCCCTCTCCCGGTCGTCGCCGCTCATCCGCACCGCGGGCGCATCCGGCGGCGGCAGCGCGGCGTCCTCGATCTGCCGGAGCTTGGTGCGGGCGCGGCGTGCCGACACCTTGTTGCGTCCCCGCTGCGCGATCGCCGACAGCGCCTCGACATTGTCGATGCGCTCCAGCGCCGACACGGCAGCGTCGGTGTGCTCGGATTTGATGGCGACGTTGAGAATCTCGTCGGCGTCGTGCAGACGCGCCAGCGCGCGCAGCCGCGTGTGGCCGTCCGGCGCATGGCGACTCACCGATCCCAGCGACTTCGGATCCTCGAGCAGGTCAACCACCGCCGCCCGCACCTGCGGTGTGTGGTTCTCGCGCGCCACGACGACCACTTCCTTCATGCGCCCGAGGGCGATGAGCTGGCGCACGACTTCAGCCGCCCGCTCGGTGTCGTCGGTTTCAGCGGCCAGACCGGCCAGGCCGCGGATGGCTTCCGCGCGCACGTCCTCGTCCGGATCGGTCCGCGCGATGTCGCCGAGCACGGCGATGTCGCTCAAACGCGTCACGGCGGCCCGGCGCACGCGGGCTTCCGTATCCTCGCGGGCCAGGAGACGGAGCGCATCACCTTCGTCGGGTCCGAGCTCGTAGACGGCCGCGGCGCGAACGCCGGGATCGGCATGCTTCCAACGAGGCTGAGGGCGAAGCTTCTCGAGAATACCCATGTCACTCACGACGCCTGCAAGAGCCAGGCGAGTTCATAAGTCTACACTGGGGACTTCAACGGCGATGCATCCTCGGTCGGTCATTTCGCGCGCCGAAAGCGCCAGGCGGAAGACGTAACTCGCTAGCGGACAAGGTGGGAAGGGGGCGAGGGGAAAGGGGCCCCCTTCCCCCCTTGCCCCCTTGCCTGGTTACTTGACGAACAGCATCTCCCGGTATGTCGGGAGCGGCCAGAGCTCATGCGGGGTCAGCACCTCGATCTCGTCGCCGATGTCGCGGAGCTTGCTCATCGCCGGAACGACCTTGTCACGCATGTACTTCGCGTGCTTCTCGGCCGAGCCGCCGCTGTGCTCCAAGAGCCCCGCCAGGACGTCGGTCTGCACCTTGAACCGGTCGGCGAGCTTGGTATAGCCCCCCAGCAGCTTCTTGCCCTGCGCGCTGGCCGCCCCGCCCGATTTCACGGCGGCAACGCTCAGCCCGATTTGCTTCTGATACTCGAAGGCCGCCGGCAGGATATAGCGATTGGCCATCAACACCATCAGCTGACCCTCGACGTTGATGGTCTTGTTGTAGTTCTCGAGGAAGACCTCGTAGCGGGCGTGGATCTCGCGCTCACTCAGGATCTTGTACTTCTCGAGCAGCTTGATCGAATCCTTGGAGATCATCTGCGGCAGGGCATCGACGGTGTTGCGCAAGTTCAGCAGCTTGCGCTTGGCGGCTTCCTTCGTCCACTCAGGCGCGTAGTTATTGCCGTTGAAGACGATGCGCTTGTGCTCTTTCGTGAGCTTCGTCAACAGCTTGGCGATGGCCTTGTTCAGCTCCTCGCCTTTCGCCGTGGCGTTCTCGAGCTCGGAGGCCACCGAGTCGAGGGCATCGGCCATGGCCACGTTCAGCATCGTATTCGGCCAGGAGATGTTCTGACCGGACGACACGGACCGGAACTCGAACTTGTTGCCCGTGAACGCAAACGGGCTCGTGCGATTCCGATCGCCGGCGTCGCGCGGCAGCCGCGGCAGCACGCTGACCCCGATGTCCATCGTGCCGCCCTGCTTGGTCGACTTGGCGCTGCCCTTCTCGATCTGCTCGAAGATGTCAGTGAGCTGATCGCCGAGGAAGACGGACAGGATCGCCGGCGGCGCTTCGTTGGCGCCGAGACGATGGTCGTTGCCCGCGCTGGCGATGCTGGCACGAAGCAGGCCCTGCCACCGGTCCACGGCCCGGAGCACGGCCGCGCAGAACACCAGGAACTGCATGTTGTCGTGCGGTGTGTCGCCGGGGCCGAGCAGGTTGTTGCCGAACTCGTCGGAGAGCGACCAGTTGTTGTGCTTCCCCGAACCGTTGACGCCGGCAAACGGCTTCTCGTGCAGCAGGCACGCGAGACCGTACTTCGGCGCGATTTTCTTCAACATCTCCATCGTCATCATCTGATGGTCGGCGGCGACGTTGGCGTTCTCGAACACCGGCGCGATCTCGTACTGGCTCGGCGCCACCTCGTTGTGCCGCGTCTTGACCGGCACGCCGACCTTGAACAGCTCGAGCTCGGCCTCGGCCATGCACGCGAGCACACGCTCGGGGATGGCACCGAAATACTGATCCTCCATCTCCTGGCCCTTGGGCGGCTTCGCGCCGAAGAGCGTGCGGCCAGCGTTGATGAGGTCGGGACGCGCGAAGTAGAAGTTGCGATCGATGAGGAAATATTCCTGCTCGGGACCGCACGTCGAGAACACGCGTTCAGCCGTGGAGCCGAACAGCTTCAGCACGCGGACCGCTTGCTTCGACACCGCCTCCATCGAGCGCAACAGCGGCGTCTTCTTGTCGAGGGCTTCGCCGGTCCAGCTCACGAACGCAGTGGGAATCACCAGCGTCACGCTGTTGCCGCCGTTGAAGAGGAGCCACGGCGGGCTCGTCGGATCCCACGCCGTGTAGCCGCGCGCTTCGAACGTAGAGCGCATGCCGCCCGAGGGGAAACTCGATGCGTCGGGCTCGCCTTTGATCAGTTCCTTGCCTCGGAACTCCGCGATCGCCGTGCCATCGGCATTCGGTGACAGAAACGAATCGTGCTTCTCGGCCGTGATGCCCGTCATCGGCTGGAACCAGTGTGTGTAGTGCGTCGCACCGTGTTCCACCGCCCAGTCTTTCAGCGCCGTCGCCACGGCGTCCGCCGTTGCCGCATCGAGCGGCTCGCCGCGCGTGATCGTCGCGCGCAGTGCGCGATACGCCGCCTTCGGCAAACGCTCCTGTTGCGCCTTGTCGTTGAATGCGAGGCTGCCGAACAACTCGGCGGCCTTGGCGGGCGACCCGGAGGAGCGACCCTCGTTCATCGACCACGCGCTGATGCTCTTGACGGCTTCTGAAAGCGCTGCGGATCCCATTGTGGCGTCTGTCCCTTCTGCGGTGCGGGTGTGAGGGGCGCCGCTCGGCATGAACGCGTGAGCGGCTGACAAATTATGCACAGAAACTTGATCACTTAGCAATCTCGTGGCGCCTAACAATAGGCTGACTAGCTTGTTTCTGCAGAAGCGCTCGGCAACTTGTGCTTGATGTGCACAATGCCGATGACATCATGCAGACGGCGACCCTCTCGAGCGACGAATTGGCGGCCAATCCGTGCGCGATCGCGCGACTTTGGACTCCGCGCCAAACCGCATCTCGGTCCGTTTTGACCGAGTGATATCTCTATATGTAGATTTATAGATACTCAACGTGCTGCCATCTCCCGTTTTTCGCGTCCTCGCCGACTCGTCGCGCCTGCGTCTGCTTCGCGTCCTCGCTCAAGATCGCTTCAACGTCACCGAGCTCACCGGGATCCTCAACCTCGCGCAGTCCGGCGTGTCGCGGCATCTCGGTCTCTTGAAGGATGCGGGACTGGTGCTCGAGGAACGCGAAGCCGGATTCGTCTACTACCGCGTGCCGGATGACGCCCACGCCGATGCCCATGCGCCGCTGTGGACCTTTCTGCACTCACAGTTTGCCGAGGCCGGCGACGACCGGACCGTCCGCGAGGACGATGCGCGCCTGCAGGAGGTGCTGCGGCACCGCAAGGAGGACTTCGAGGCGCGAGGCGATCGCCGGCGGCTCCTCCCCGGCCGAAGCTGGGCCGCCTGGTCACGCGCGCTGGGAGAGCTCCTGCCGCCGCTCGATGTGGTGGACATCGGCTGCGGCGAGGGGTACCTGGCGCTCGAAGCCGCCCGCTGGGCCCGCCACGTCATGGGCATCGATCGATCCGACGATGTGCTCGATCGAGCCAAGGCCCTGGCGCTGCGGCGCCGCGTGACCAACGTCGAGTGGCGGAAGGGGGACCTGGCGCGGTTGCCGCTGCGCGACGCCTCGCATGACGTCGCCCTGCTGTCGCAGTCGCTCCATCACGCCAGCGATCCCGAGCGCGCCATCGCCGAGGCGGTCCGCGTGCTTCGACCGCGAGGCCGCTTGCTCATTCTCGATCTGAAGGAGCACGATCAGGCCTGGGTGCGTGCCCGGTTTGGCGATCGTCACCTGGGGTTCTCCATCGACACGTTGACCGACCTTCTGCACGGGGCCGGTCTCGCGCACGTGCGCATCGGGACGGGCACCGCCAAGAAAGGCGACCCGTTCGCCGTCCTGATCGCCAGCGGCACGAAGCCGGCCCGCCACGCGACGACCTGACCGCTGCCATGTCCACCGTTGCCACGCTCGATCGGCTCTTGTCCACGCGCGTGCTCATTCTGGACGGCGCGATGGGCACGATGGTGCAGCAACACCAGCTGGACGAGGATGGCTTTCGCGGCGAACGGTTCCGCACGCATCCCAGTGCGCTGAAGAACAACATCGATCTCCTGGTCCTCACGCGCCCCGAGATCATCTCCGGCATTCACCATGCGTATCTCGACGCCGGCGCGGACATCATCGAGACGAACACCTTCGCCAGCACGTCGATCGCGCAGGCAGATTTCGCGCTGGAATCGGCGGCGTACGAGCTGAACGTGGCCGGCGCCCGGCTCGCCCGCGAGGCGGCCGACGACTGGTCGGCGAGAACGCCGGATCGTCCGCGCTTCGTCGCCGGCGCCATCGGCCCGACCAACCGGACCCTGTCGATCTCCCCGGACGTGAGCAATCCTGCGTTCCGCGCCGACACCTTCGCCCGCGTACGCGAGTCCTATCGCGAGCAGGTGCGAGGACTGATGGATGGCGGCGTCGATCTGCTCCTCCTCGAAACCATCTTCGATACGCTCAACGCCAAGGCGGCGATTGTCGGCATGCTCGACGAATTCGAGGCGCGCGGCGTGGCCCTGCCGCTGATGATCTCCGCCACCATCACCGACCGGAGCGGTCGGATCCTTTCCGGCCAGACCCTCGACGCCTTCTACGTGTCGATCCAGCACGCGAAGCCGTTCAGTGTCGGGCTGAACTGCGCATTCGGCGCCAGCCTCATGCGTCCGTACGTCGCCGAGCTGTCGCGTCTGGCCGGCGAGTACGTGACCTGCCACCCCAACGCGGGCCTGCCGAACGCATTCGGTGGGTACGACGAGCAGCCGGCGGAGACGGCGCACCTGCTGCGCGAGTTTGGCGAGTCGGGGTTTCTCAATATCGTTGGCGGCTGCTGCGGAACGACGCCGGCGCACATCCGGGCCATCGCGGAGGCGATGAAGGATATCCGGCCTCGCGTACCGGGACTCGGGACTCGGGACCCGGGACTCGACGAACCTCGAGCTCTCTCGAATCCCGAATCCCGAATCCCGAATCCCGAGAGATTCACCCAATACGCCGGCCTCGAGACGCTCACGGTTCGCCCCGATTCGAGCCTCATCATCATCGGCGAGCGGACCAACGTCACCGGGTCGAAGCGATTCGCCAGCTTCGTGGCCGACGGCAAGTACACAGACGCCAGCGCCATCGCGCTGGAGCAGGTGCGCGGCGGCGCCAACATTCTCGACGTCAACATGGACGAAGGCATGCTGGACTCCGAGGCGGCGATGACGCACTTCCTGAACGTCGTCGCCACCGAGCCGGAGATCGCGCGCCTCCCGATCATGATCGACAGCTCCAAGTGGTCGGTCATCGAAGCCGGATTGGCCTGCGTGCAGGGCAAGGCCATCGTCAATTCGATCAGCTTGAAAGAGGGTGAAGAAGACTTCATCCGCAAGGCACAGCTCGTTCGCCGCTACGGCGCCGCCGTCGTCGTCATGGCCTTCGACGAGCGCGGCCAGGCCGACACGGCGGGGCGCAAGGTGGAAATCGCGGAGCGGGCGTACCGGCTGCTGGTTGACCGCGTCGGCTACGACCCGCTCGACATCATCTTCGACCTCAATATCCTGGCCATTGCCACCGGGCTCGACGAGCACAACTCTTACGCCCTCGATTTTCTCGACGCCACGCGCATCCTGAAGAGCACGTGTCCCGGCGCGAAGATTTCTGGCGGCATCAGCAACCTGTCGTTCGCCTTCCGCGGCAACGACCGGGTGCGCGAAGCGATGCACTCCGCGTTTCTCTTCCACGCGATCAGGGCCGGGCTGGACATGGGCATCGTCAACGCCGGCCAGCTCACGGTCTACGAGGACATCCCGAAGGACCTGCTGCAGCACGTCGAGGACGTGATTCTCAACCGCAGAGCCGATGCCACAGAGCGCCTGGTGCAGTTCGCAGGGACGGTGACGGGCAGCGGCACCGCCCGGACCCTCGACCTCGCGTGGCGTGAAGGCAGCGTCGAGCAGCGGCTCGCCCATGCGCTGGTGCACGGGGTCATCGACTTCATCGAACAGGACGTCGATGAGGCTCGGCGTGCGCGGCCACGTCCGCTCGATGTGATCGAGGGGCCGCTCATGGACGGAATGCGCACCGTGGGCGAGCTGTTTGGCGCCGGCAAGATGTTCCTGCCGCAAGTGGTCAAGAGCGCCCGCGCGATGAAGCGGGCGGTCGCGTGCCTTCTGCCGTATATGGAGGAGCAGGAGGCAGGGTCACCGGGCAAGGGCCAGCGGCCCAAGGTGGTGATGGCGACCGTCAAGGGCGACGTGCACGACATCGGCAAGAACATCGTGGGCGTCGTGCTTGGCTGCAACAACTATGAGGTGGTGGACCTCGGCGTGATGGTGTCCGCCGAACGCATTCTGCAGTCCGCGATCGATGAGCGGGCGGATCTCGTGGGCCTGAGCGGGCTGATCACGCCGTCACTCGACGAGATGGTGTTCGTGGCGCGCGAGATGAGCCGGCGGCAGATGACCATTCCGCTGCTCATCGGCGGGGCCACGACCAGCCGGCAGCACACCGCGGTGAAGATCGCGCCGGAGTACGCCTCCCAGCCGGTCGTGTACGTCGTCGATGCGTCACGCGCGGTGGACGTCGTGTCGCGCCTCCTGAGCACCACGGACCGCGAGGACTTCGAGCGAGAGGTGCGTGCCGACCAGGATCGGGTTCGCACACAGCATGCCGCACTCAAGCGCCGCGCTCTGTTGCCCTGGGCGGGGGCAAGGCGCAATCGTTCGGCCTTCGAGTGGAACCGCACGAGTGTCGCGACGCCGTCGTTCACCGGCACACGAGTACTCGACGTCAGTCTCGAGGAGATTCTTCCGTATATCGACTGGACGTTCTTCTTCGCGGCGTGGGAGCTGAAGGGCCGCTTCCCCGGCATCCTGGACCATCCCCAGTACGGTGCGGCGGCGCGGGAGCTGTACGACCACGCGCGCGAGCTGCTGGATCGCATCGTCTCCGAGCGGCTTCTCAGCGTGCGAGGCGTGTATGGTTTCTGGCCGTGTTATTCCGACGGCGACGACCTGGTCCTGCACGTTCCGGGACTCGGGACTCGGGACTCGGGACTCGGATCGGAGCTCGTTCGCTTCCACATGCTGCGGCAGCAGGAGCAGCAATCGGATGCCCAGCCGAACCTGTCGCTGGCCGACTTCGTGGCCCCACGAGAGAGTGGCGTCCAGGACCATCTTGGTGCGTTTGCCATCACCGGGGGCATTGGCGCCGACGCGCTCGTCTCGGTCTACGAGCGCGACCAGGACGACTATCACGCGATCATGGTCAAGGCCCTGGCGGATCGCCTCGCTGAAGCGAGCGCCGAGTGGATGCACGCCCGCGCGCGCGCGGACTGGGGCTATGGCGCCGCCGAGCAGCTCTCGCGCGAGGATCTCATCGCCGAGCGCTATCGCGGTATCCGCCCCGCCTTCGGGTACCCGGCGTGCCCGGATCACAGCGAGAAGTTCACCCTGTTCGAGCTGCTGCAGGCTGGCCGCGCCGGTATCTCGCTGACCGAGAACTTTGCCATGGCGCCGGCGGCCTCGGTGAGCGGCCTGTATTTCGCCCATCCGCTGGCCCGGTACTTCACCGTGGGCAGGGTGGGACGGGACCAGGTCGAGGACTACGCGAGGCGTAAAGGCGTCAGCCTGCTCGAAGCCGAGCGGTGGCTCAGACCGAATCTCGGCTACGACCCGGTGTAGGATTGAATGATGGGCCCACAGCCTTGATGGAATATCTGATCAAGCAGTACCCCCTCGAGACCGGCGCGCTCGAAATCCAGTACATCGAGGAATACTTCGGCGAGTTCCCACGCAAGAAAACCGCGACGGAAATCGGCGCCCGGCTGCACGATCGTGACTTCTTGATCCTGATGGCGGAAGCGCCGCTGCCTGACGATCCCGGCGCGATCGTGCCGGTGGCGTTCAAGATCGTCCATGAGCTCCGGGAGCATGAAACCGAACCGAAGCTCGCCGACCTGGTGACGCGTCTGGGGGACTCTGTACAGTTCGAGGGGCGCAAGGTCTGCTACAGCTGGATTGGCGGCACGCGGCGCGACTGGCGAGGCCAGGGGCACTTTCGGGCGTTGACCGAAGAATCGGAAACGTGGGCCCACAACTCCGGGTTCCACGAAGTGGTCGTCAAGACCAAGAACCGCTTCTACGACATGCGCGGAACACTGGACCAGCTCGAGTTCAACGTGATCAAGTACGAAGTGAACAAGAGCGACAACCGGGAGTCCAAGGTGTACCTGAGCAAGCGTTTGACCTCGGACGTCCTGCGGTCGCACACCAGCATGCGCACCGTGGTCTACGCGGACTGAGTCAGTCCTTGAACCAGTCGGTCAGCCGGCGCAGCGCACGACCAACGGCCATGCGCGCGGCATCCGACGTCGGCAACCCGAATCGCTGCGCGATTTCGTCGTAGCTCCATTGCGCCTCGATCCGAACCACGATGAGCTCGCGGTCGCGGGGAGCCAGCGTGGCGAGCGCCGTGCGATACCGCTGCACACCCTCGGCCTGAACCGCCTCTTCGAGCGGCGACGGAAGCTCAGACCGCATATCTTCGGGCAACTCGCACGGGGTCGGGTGCCGGCCGATGCGCCGCACCTCATCGCGAATCCGGTTGATCACCGACTGGCGCAGGTAGGCCTGCATCGCGCCGACGTGCCTGGGCTCGAATGTATCGAGACGTCTGAGTACGTGCAGCACGGTTTCCTGCACGAGGTCCCCGGTATCGAGAGTCCCCCGCGCCGCCGCGGGCAAACGCCCGTGCGCCCATCGCTTCAGCCGCGGTACCGATCGCTGCAGCAACGCTTCGACGGCCATCCGATCCCCTCCGCGCGCACGCACGACCAGCTCGATGGTGGGCTCGTCGCTGAGCAGTGTGCTTTGGGCATCCGCCGAAGACGAATCGCTCATGCCTGGATGACTCGCGGCAATCATAGCGGGGAAACTCGTCCGCAAGGCGAACACCGTATGACGGGGGGCGAACAAACTGTGCAAGGGTCGCCGCCCCGTGTATCCTTCTACCCTCCCGTTTACAGCATGTTGGGCAGCACAATCAGCCACTACCGCATCACCGGCAAGCTTGGAACCGGCGGCATGGGTGTGGTCTACGAAGCCGAAGACACCCGACTTCCGCGCAAAGTGGCCCTGAAATTCCTCCCCGACGAGCTCGCCGGGGACCCGGACGCCGGCCGGCGCTTTCGCCGCGAGGCCGAAACCATCGCCGCGCTGACGCATAGCCACATCTGCACGATCTACGACATCGACGAGCATGAGGGCCGCGCGTTCATCGCGATGGAGTGCGTCGATGGCGTGAACCTGAAGACCTACATCTCGCGCCACGCGCTGACGACGGTCCAAGTGGCGGACATCGCCTTGCAGATTGCCGGCGCGCTTGGCGCCGCCCATGCCAAGGGCATCGTCCATCGGGATATCAAGCCGGGCAACCTAGTGGTGTCGGACGCCGGCCAGGTGAAGGTGCTGGACTTCGGACTGGCGCGGCGATTCCGCACGGCGGACACCGAAGAGCTCGGCCCCGACGGCTCGACGATTCCCGGACGTCCAATGGGGACCGCCAACTATATGGCGCCCGAGCGAATTCTCCAGCTGCCGCTCGATCCGCGCAGCGACCTCTTCTCGCTCGGTGTGGTGATGTACGAGATGGCGACGGGCAGGCTGCCGTTTGCCGGTGCCTCTCCGTCTGAAACCGTCTCGAATGTGCTCGACAAAGACCCCACGCGCCTGACGACGCTCGCCCCGCAGCATCCAAGAGCGCTGGAGACTATCGTGCATCGCTTGCTCGCCAAGCGCGCGAGCGACCGCTATCCGAATACGACGGCATTATCAGGCGCGCTCGTGCCGCTCACGGCCCAAAACCCGAAGGCTCGTCCATGGAGACGTTGGTTTCGGCGTTCGTGAGCCGCCTCTGGCCCTCACGCCAGGTGAACGTGAAGAGACGGGAAGACGGCCATCCTGCTGGTGCCTTCCCGCCCTGGCTCCACGTCGCCGCGACTACGAACCGGTCGAACCACCCCAATCCACTTTGATGGTGGTTCCTTTCACCGGGACGAGGGCGGCCAGCTGGCCATTCACCGTGACTCTGAACATCGCCCCTTCCTCTTTCGGGTCTTTGTCCTTCCCCGTGACCTTGGACTTGTCGCCACCGCCGTACTCGCCATCCGAGTTCTTCACTTCCCAAGTAACGCTGCCGCCGCCGCTGAAGTTTCCTTCGCCCATGAACACCTCTCCGCTCAATGTTTTCGTGAGTGACGAACGCCGTAGAGTAATAACGCAAGTTCGGTTGCAACCGAACGTCTATTGCGTGAGCCGTCCGACACTCGGCCTGGCACCGAAAGACTCGCGATAGGACTCAGGAAGGCCCCGACGGATGGTGTCGATGAGGGCTTTCGCGGCAGCCGCCTCAGATCTGGCGCTCGCTGCGTCTCCGCGCCCGGCCTGTATCCTACTCCGCCAGTAGTGCACCTCGGCCCGGAGTTCGGGACCGATGGACCGTCCGTCAGTATCAGGCGGGATTGCTTTCAGGGCCTCGTCGGCCTGGTCGAACCGGCTCTGGACGACATCGATTTCCACCATGAGGAGTCGACAGCGAGTCTGAAGAGCGAGCTGCCCGAGTTTTTCAGCAGCCTCGAGACTGGCACGCACCATCGACCGTCCGCCGTCGCCGTCGCCCTCGAGCGCCCGCACCATCCCAACGTAGGCGTGAGCTTCGACGGCTGTCACCTCTGGCTGCGTCGCCGCCCAAGGCTCCGAGGCGCGCTGCATGTGCGAACGAGCCTCGGCGGGACGGAGGGACTCGTACGCCCATTCACCCCGCACCATCGAGAGCAGCGGCCGTAACACCGTGTTCGGTGACAACTCGAGCTCCATCTCGGCCCGCGTCAAGTCGGCGTCTGCCGCGGCAAAATCTCCGAGGCGAGTTCGCGTCCGAGCGAGCCGGATGCGCGTCTCGGTGTCCCGCACGGCCGTCCCACCTTTGAGGGCGTCCGCTTGCAACTGAAGTGCGGTTCCATAGTCGCCCAGATCGAACCGCACGAGCGCAATGTGGGTCGCGACTTGGGTCACCTTGTCGGTGAGGTTCCACTGGCTTGCGATCGCGCGTGCCTTGCGCAGTTCGTTTTCGGCATCCTGATACCGGCCCTGATTGCGATAATACGTCGCGATCACTCGCAGACAGAACACTTCGTAATCCCGGTCGGTGTACTTCTGAAACACAGCCAGGGCGTTCCGGACGTCGAGAATGCCTTCGACTGGGTTGCCAGAGTCAATGAGCATCGACCCGCGGTTCGCCTGGATCTGAGCCGCACGCGGCTCCTCACGCCACTGTTGATACAGCTCGTACGCCCGCCGGTAGTCGTCCGCAGCCCGCATCGGGTCGCCGCGGCCCAGATGCGCGGAGCCAAGATTGAGGAGGATGAGCGGTTGTAGTGCGACGTTGCCGGCTCCTTTCGCGCGTGCCAAGGCGCTCTCTCCCAGCGTTACCGACTCGGCCGACCGTCCTTGCATGCCAGCCACGAGCGCCTCGTAGTACTCCGCCCTGGCCACGTTGTACGAGAAGTCGATCTCCGCGAAGGCGTCGCGGGCGGCCTCTGCGTGGGCGCGGGCCTGGATTCGATCGTCGTCGCTGCCGACGCGCAACGTGTCGGCAAGGCACAGCAGACTCTGCCCTTCGCCGCCGCGTGCGCCAAGCGATCGGTAGCGGTCGAGCGCCATCTGGCCTTGCTTCTTGGCCTCCGCGGGTTCGTTGAGACGCGACGGGCTGTAGAGCCGGCACAACTCCAAGTGAGGACGGAGCAGCCCGTCGTCCAGCCGCAGAGCCTCATGGTACGAGGCCACGGCGTCAGCCGTTCGGCCACGGCGATCGAGGTAACCACCGAGCTCCATCGTCCACAGCGGCTCCTCCGAACGCCACGTGGCCAATTCGCGATAGGACGCCTCGGCGGCCCGAAAATCGCGGCGGACCTCAGACGCGACGGCCTGGACAAACAGTGCGTCGACTGTCGGCGTGTCGTCAGTAAGTAGCACGCGTGCGCGCTCAGCGGCATCGGCCGCCTCGTTGTCGCGCTTCGTGAATTGTTCTGTCCTGCTCAGCCAACTGAGCGCCATCGGATTGCGCGGGTCCTGTTCGACGGCCGACGCAAAGGCGCGCCGAGCGGCGGCGTATTCGAGTCCTTCGTACCACCGAGTTCCCTCCTCGAACGCCTTCGCCGCGTCGAGGGACCGCATGTGCCAGGCAATCTCACGTCGACCAGCGCCGACGACGCCGAGAATCAGGCGGACCAGATGCGACCTTCGCGAGCGGAGGTGCTCTTCAACCGGCTCGGCCAGCGCCACCGCCAAGCGATAGGCCGTGTCCCTGCTCAAGGACGACGTCATGGGATCGGTCTCGTACGTCCAGTCGGAGGTGGCTGTCGCGCTGTTGCGCAACTCGACGCGAGCGCGCCACTCGCCGCCTTCGCGAAGCAGGTTCGGAACAATGACCAGCGCACCACTCGTCTGAGCGGCAATCGCCTGGATGGCCTCGCGATTGGAAACATCGGCGCCGGCTCGGAGGAACTTCTGCGCGATGTCCGACACTCGGCCGTACGGCACCACCGACAGATCAGGGGAATCTCGCAATGCGAGGGCCAGCGTCTGTGTCAACGCGAGCCGGTACTGCCCGAGGTCATCGTCCCCGGTCTGATTCCCGAACGGGGCAACGACGACACGAACGCGGTCAGCGGGAACGAGCCACAAATACGCCCAGCTCATGCCAGCCAACAGGAACAGACTGGCCGCAGCAACCACTCGCTTCGGCGGTAACAAAGCCAGTGACTGTATCGGCTGTGGAGCCGGCACAGGTTCCGTGCGCAGATCGAGCGGTACTGAGTAGCCGCGCACCTGGCGGAGCGCTCGCGCCAACTCGCGCCCACTCGCGTACCGGACGCTCGGTTCCTTGTGCAGCGCCCGGAACACGAGCTGCTCGACTTCCTCGGACGCTTCCGGTCGACTGGTGCGCAGGGGCGTCGGCGCCTCGTTACGAACCGCGTACCCAATGGCCTCGGCGTGCGAACCCTGGAAGGGGACGCGGCCGGTCAGCATCTCGTAGAGCACCACGCCAACCGCCCACACGTCCGACCGGGCGTCGGACGGTTGACCTCGCACCTGCTCTGGAGACATGTACGCGGCAGTCCCGAGCGTGGCGTTCTCTGTGGTCAGTTTCAACGCGTCGGCAAACGTCGCGAGACCGAAGTCGAGAATCCGAACGCCGTCTTCGGTCAGGATCAGATTGCCCGGCTTGATATCACGGTGGACCACGCCCTGCCCGTGCGCCTTGGCCAGCCCGTCGGCGATCTGCGTGGCGATGTCGAGCGCCTCCTCGATCGGCAGCGCCCCGTCCTCGAGCCGCTGCTTCAGCGTCGGCCCCTCGTAGTACGCCATCACGATGAACAGCTGTCCATCGTCGGCGGTCTCGATGTCGTGAATCGTGCAGATGTTGGGGTGATTGGTCGCCGATGCCGCCTGCGCTTCACGCACGAACCGCTGCTTGGCGGTGTCGTCATGGCTCCACTGCTGCGGCAGGAACTTCAGCGCGACGATGCGTCCGAGCTTGAGATCGCGGGCTCTGTAGACGACACCCATCCCGCCGCCGCCCACGCGGGCGAGGATCTCGTACTGGGCGACCGTGCGGCCGACCAGGGGATCGTTGATCGGGTTGGTCACGAACCGTCCCTGCAGGCTTTCAACCGGACCTAATCATAAGTCCGGACCGGCAACGGGACGGTTACGGTTGCACGGTCAGCACGAGCTTGCCGATGTGCTCATTGGATTCCATCAGCCGGTGCGCGGCGGACGCCTCCTGCAGGGGAAACGTCTTGTAGATGACCGGCTTGACGACCCCATTTTCGAGAAGCGGCCAGACCTCGCGCTCGAGCGCCATGGCGATCTGGCCCTTCTCCGCGACCGTCCGGGGACGCAGGGTCGAGCCGGTGATCGACAGACGGCGCGCCAGCACGCGACGCAAATCGATGCTGGCGGTGTCGCCGCCCATCAAGCCGATCTGCACCAGACGTCCGTCGGTGGCGAGCGCCATCAGGTTTCGCGGCAGGTAGCTGCCCCCCATGATGTCGAGGATCAGATCGACACCGCGGCCGTCCGTCAGGTCCTTGATCGCCTCAACGAAATCCTGGGAGCGGTAGTTGATGGCGTGCCGCGCGCCCAGCGCCTCGCACGCGCGGCACTTCTCATCGGATCCCGCCGTCGCAAAGACGGTCGCACCGCGGGCACGGGCGATCTGGATGGCGGTGGTGCCGATGCCGCTCGTGCCGCCATGAAAGAGGGCCGTCTCCCCCGCGCGTAGACGGCCGCGATCGAACACGTTGGTCCACACCGTGAAGAAGGTTTCGGGAATCGCCGCAGCGGCCGTAAGGTCAAGCGACGCGGGCACGGGCAAGCACTGCGGCGCCGGGGCCACGCACATCGTGGCGTAACCGCCACCCGAGACCAGAGCGCACACCGCATCACCAATGCGCAGGCCGCTCACGCCTTCGCCGGCACTCGCGATGATGCCGGCGACTTCCAGGCCTGGGATGTCACTGGCGCCAGGAGGCGGAGGATAAGCGCCGCGGCGCTGCAGCACATCGGGCCGGTTCACGCCGGCCGCGGCCACGCGAATCAACACCTCGCCCGGCCCCGGCACGGGGTCTGGCCGTTCGACCGGCCGCAAGACCTCAGGCCCGCCCGGCTGGGCCATCTCAATGCAGATCATTGGAAACCACGAAGAGCACGAAGGTCGCGAAGAACACGAAGTGGTTATGGGTTGAGGCCAGACGGCAGACGCGGCGATGAGATGAGTTGCTCGAAGGCCTGCCAGCGCTTGGTGGCGTTGAAGGCCGTGCCGCCCTGGGACTCGATGTAGCGCCTGACCATGTCCTTGCCCAGGTTGTAGTTGATCACATAGCTCCGGTACTGATCCATGAACCGGATGCGCTGGGCCGCGCGTGGTGGAGAGTACAGCCCGTACTTCTCGAGCCAGGCGGCCGCTGCTCGAGCGTCGATCTCGCCGTTGAGGTATCGACGCGCCGCCTCGTTACCCGCGTACGACAGCCGGTCCACCAGCGCGATCACCTCGTAGTATCCGGCGGCACCGGCCGGATCGAGCCCCGCCGCGGGAAAGATGGTGCTGCGTTCGAGCGCCACGCGCTCCTGGCTCGGAAAGGCGACGTCGATCCCGAAGTTCGCCGTGCCCTCCGCAATCAGCGACTGCGGCGAGAACAGCGGATACACGGAATATTCCATCCAGCCGCGGTCGCGAACGAGGTTCTTCTCGAGCAGCACGTTGTAGACGTGGTGGCCCGGGTAGCCTTCATGGCAGGCGAGGTCGATGGCCCGGTCCACGTAGATCGGCAAGTCGGTGTTCACCTGGATCAGGCTTCGGTACTGGCCCTGATACCAGTTGTATCCGCTCCAGCTCTTGTTCGTGACGTACTCGACGGTGAAGCTCTCGCCGGCGGGCAGCCGTACATGTTCGAGCGTGCGTTTCCGGCAGGCCTCGATGGCGGCCTTGAACGTGGCGTCGAGACGCTCGCGGGGAATGACGAAGCGACTGCGGAAGGCGTCGTAACGCTCGAGCACCGGGCCCGAGCCAGGCAATCGCTTCCCGAGCTCCGCAATCGCTCGTTCAAAGACCGCCGTGTCCGACCTCGGCGCCACGGCGTCATAGAGCGCTTTCGACTCTTCATCGAACGTCAGCTTCCGCCCCTGCAGCATCCCGACCCGCGCGCGAAGCGCGTCGAGCTGCTTCGTCAGGTATCGATGGCGGAGGCGTACGAGCTCCTCCGCGCCGGCCGCGGGCGCAACCGCCGACAGCGACGTCGCCAGCGCCGAGGCGTCCTTGTCGATCTCGGCAAGCGGACGCTTGCCGGCCTCTGCCGCCTTCCGCCATTCGGGTGGACCGTAGTAGGCATCCACGTAGTCCGCATCGTGGGGGCCCATCGCGAGCACGAGCTTCACGTAGCGCTCCGCCAAAGCATTCATCGCGTCGGTCTCCGCGGACAGGACGATGGCCGGGTTGAGGTCCTCGGGGATGAAACCGACCGACCGATACCCGGGCACCATCAGCATGGCGGCCACACACGCCGCCGACACGTGCATTCGCTTCATCGGTATCGCTCCCGTATGCTCGGAATCAGGTAGTCGGCAAAGGCGCTTCGAAAATCGTACATCGGCGCAAAGCCCCAGTCTTTCCGGGCGGCCTCGTCATCGACGTCCTCGGGCCACGAATCCACGATCGCCTGCCGCTTCAAATCGGTCACCCACGAAATCGAGGCCCGTGGAAACGCGGCGACGACCACGTCGTGAATCTCCTGCGCACGAGGACTGAACGCCGTCACGTTGTACGCCGTGCGTGTGAGGCTGTCACGCGGGACCTCGGCCAGACGCTGGAGCGCGCCAACAGCATCGGGCATCGTCATCAGCGGAATTCGCGTATCGGGGCGAACAAAGCAGGTGTAGGCCTCACCTCGCGCGGCGGCGTGGATCATCTCGGGCGCGTAGTCGGAGGTGCCGCCGGACGGGAGCGTCATCGCCGAGATGAGCCCTGGAAACCGCACACAGCGGAAGTCAACGCGGCCAGTGGCGTGGGCGGCGAGCTGCTTGTAGAACCGGGCGTAGTAGCGGCCCAGGTGTTCGCAGTACAGCTTGTTGCAGCCGTACATCGTGCGCGGGGTGTTCCACTCGTCCTCGCGCACGCGGCCGACGCGGGCCTTGGTCTCGAGGTCGGGCAGGCCGTACGCGGCAACCGACGAGGGATACAGGAACCGGACATTGCGTCCGTGCGACTCGCCTTCCCGCTGGGCGAACTCGAGCAGCGTCAGTGTGCCCTCGACGTTCACGTGATGCGCGGTGATGGGTGTGAACTCCGACCGTGTCGAGAGGAGCGCGGCGAGGTGGAAGATCAGATCGACTTCGAATTCCGCCAGAACGCGCTCGAGCAGGTTGGCGTCGGTAATCGAACCGGTGAACTCGCGATGGACCAGCGGATGCAGCGTCGGGTCGAGCGGGGCCAGATCGACGGTCACGATCGGACGGCCGGATCCAGCGAGGCGGGTCATCAGGCCGTGGCCGATTTCGCCGCCGGCGCCCGTCACCAGCGTAACGGGCGTGCGCACTATGCCGTCACCAGCCCGGCCATCACGCGCTCGAGCTCTTCGCGCACGCCGGCCAGATCGGCAAGCGTGCGCTCGGCCTCGACGATGGTCGTGCGCAGGTCGGCCGCCCGCGGCATGCCGCCTCGCGCGACTTCGGCCGCCAGATCGCGCGTCGTCGTCGCGCACGCTTCACAAATCGCGACGGTCTGCGCGTGCGCCTGGAGCACCTTGAGAAACTCCTGCCGATCCTGGGAGGTCATGACCATTCGATTCCGTGTTCCATGTTCCAGGGTCCGGGTTCGTGTTCTTAGTTCGGGTCGCCATCGAGCAGGTCGCCGATGCCGCCCAGGATCGACCCGCCTTCGCGCCTCTTGCCCCCGGCCGCCGGTGCCGCCTTGTAGATGCGATCGGCCATGCGGCTGAACGGCAGCGACTGGAGCCACACTCGTCCGGGCCCGGTCAGGACGGCGTAGAACAAGCCCTCGCCGCCGAAGAGCGCGGTCTTGATCTTACCGACGTACTGAATGTCATAGGTCACCGACGGCTGCAGCGCGACGAGGCAGCCAGTGTCTACGCGCAGCGTCTGCCCCGGCCCGAGCTCGAGCGGATGAACCGTGCCGCCGGCGTGCACGAAGCAGAGGCCGTCGCCTTCGAGCTTCTGCATGATGAAGCCTTCACCGCCGAAGAGACCGACGCCAATCCGGCGCTGGAACGCGATGCCGATGGAGATGCCGCGGGCCGCGCACAGAAACGAATCCTTCTGACAGATGAGAGTGCCACCGAGCTGTTTGAGATCCATCGCCAGGATCTTGCCCGGATACGGCGCCGCGAACGACACCTGCTGCTTGCCCCCGCCCTGGTTGGTGAACGTCGTCATGAAGAGGCTTTCGCCGGTGAGCAGCCGCTTGCCGGCCCCGAGCAGCGCGCCCATCACTCCCGACCCGGACGACTGCTGCGCACCGTCGCCGAAGACCGTTTCCATCGTGATGCCAGGCGTCATGTACATCATCGAGCCGGCCTCGGCCACGGCGCTCTCGCCCGGGTCGAGCTCGACCTCGACGAACTGCATCTCGCTGCCCATGATCTTGAAGTCGATCTCGTGCGCCCGCTTCCCCGGCACGATGGGCGGAGGCGGCGCGGCCGCCGGGCGAGCGCCGGGCCCACCGGTCAGAAACGCGGCGAGCTGCGGCACGTCTTTCAAGGGCGTCCAGTTCTTCAACCCTTCGGTGAACACCAGCGTGTTCCCGTCGATGGTGCCGTTCCGCAAGTTGGTGATGACGTCATCCTGGGAGACGGGCCCCACCTGGTGCCCGCCGATGGCCATGTACCACTGCTGCTGTGACATTCGCTGTCTCCGGTCGTCGTGTGCTGGTCCGCGTGAAGGCGGACGCTACGGCTGTGCGTCGATGCGGCTGGCCGCGTTCCGTTCGAGTTGCTGCACCGTCTGCGGATCGAGGCCAAGCCGGTTTGCCAGCTGCGCGAGATAGATACGTTCCGCGCCGCCTGGCTGTTCGTCGCCGCGCACCATGCTGAACGCCAGCACGTACAGCGTCGCGCGCTGGGCCGTGTCGCTCACGCCGGCGACGATCTCGGCGAGCGGACGCGGCTGGCGCATTTCCTGTTCCACGATGTCTCCGACACCAGCGGTCCTGGCCTGATCGAGGATCGCCGCTCGTTCCACGTCGCTCACGGTGCCGTCGGCGTTGGCGGCGGAGATGGCCAAGCGGACGATCCTCAACGCGTCCGCAGACACGGCGCCCGGCCCGCCGACATCCGGCAACGGCGGCGTCGAACCGGTGGAACCAGTGGAACCGACTGCACCCGTCGAACCCACCGAACCTGTTGAACCCCCCGAACCTGTCGATCCCTGAGAGTGCTGCATCGTCTCGTAGATGCCCCACGCGACGCCGGCGGCGGTCAGCAGAGTGCCGGGGTTCGCCCAGAACGACCCTGAGCTGCCGGTCAGGAATCGAAGCGCCCGCCCGGAGCCGCCTCGTCGGCGCCCGCCAAGGACACTTCGGAGCACGCCGTTGAGCAGAAAGGATTCGTCCAGGGTTCGGCCCTACAGGCTGCGCGCCACGGGAACTGCGGCAGCGGGCTTCTCCGGCTCGGGCGTGAAGTCCTCACCGGGATTGATGAACCGATCGGTTTCGAAGTTGTATTGCTTGTCGTGCAACTGCCGGTAACGACCGCCTAGGGCCAGCAGTTCCGCATGCGTGCCACGCTCGACGATCTGGCCAGCCTCGAGCACAAGAATCTGATCGGCACTGCGAATCGTCGAGAGCCGGTGGGCAATGACGAACGTCGTCCGGCCGGACCGCAGTCGTCGCAGCCCGTCCTGAATCATCTGCTCGCTCTCGCTGTCGAGGCTCGACGTCGCTTCATCAAGGATGAGGATGCGCGGGTTGGCGAGAATCGCGCGCGCGATGGAGACGCGCTGGCGCTGGCCGCCCGAGAGCTTGATGCCGCGTTCACCAACGACCGTGTCGTATCCCTTCTCGAACTGACTGATGAACTCGTCGCAGTGGGCGGTACGGCAGGCGGCCATGATCTCGTCGCGCGTGGCCCCGGGTTTCGCATATCCCACGTTCTCCGCGATCGTGCCGTCGAACAGGAAATTCTCCTGCAGCACCGAGGCCAGCTGTTCGCGGTAGTCCATCAGACGAAGCCCCGCGAGATCACGCCCGTCCACCATGATCCGCCCGGTCGTCGGCCGATTGAACGCCATCACGAGGCTGATCAGCGTGCTCTTGCCGGATCCGCTCGAGCCCACGAGCGCGGTGGTCGTGCCGGCGCCGGCGTGAAACGACACGGTACGCAGCACCGGCTGGCCGGGGTTGTATTCGAACGACACCTCGTCGAACGCGACGTCGCCGGTCAGCCGCTCCACGGCCGCCCGGCTCGTGTCCTCTTCAACCTCGGTCGGCATGTCCAGGATTTCGCGGATCCGATCGAGACCGGCAAACGCCTCGGTGATCTGCGTGCCAATCGAGGCGATGGACACGAGCGGCGCGGCCACCAGGCCGATGAAGAAGATGTACATCACGAGATCGCCGAGGGTCATCTCACCGGCCAGAATCGCCCGCCCGCCCAGCCAGATCATCAGGACGCCGATGATGCCGACGATGACCGTGCTGCCCGCGGTCGTTGCCGACACGCCGGTCATGGACTTGGCGATGTTCCGGAAGAGGCGATGCGCGCCTTTGGTGAACACAATCTCTTCGCGCTTTTCGGCGGTGTACGACTTGACGACGCGAATGCCGCCGAGCGCTTCGGTCAGACGGCCGGTGACCTCCGCGTTGATCTTGCCGCGCTCCCGAAAGAGCGGCCGCAGCGTCCGGAACGCGTATGCCATCCCGCCGCCGAATGCGAGCAGCACGAGGATCGTGATCGTGGTCAGATGCCAGTTCAGCCAGAAGAGCACGCCCATGCCCATGAAGGCGGTGACGAACCCTCCAACGAGCTGCACGAGGCCAGTGCCCACCAGGTTCCTGATGCCCTCGGCGTCGGACATGATCCGGGAGACCAGCACGCCGGTTTGCGTCGAGTCGAAGTAGCGCACCGGCAAATGCATCACGCGCGCCTGCACGCGCTTCCGCATGTCGGTGATGGCGCGTTGCGCGGCCACTCCCAGAATCTGCGCCAGGGCGAACGACGTGGCCGCCTGCACCAGCGTCGCCGCGCCGGCGGCCAACGCGATCGGCATCAGCAAATCGGTGCGCCTGCCGGTGACGACGTCGTCGATGAGGTACTTGGAGGAGGCTGGAAGGACCAGACCAGCGAGACGGCTGACCAGCATCAGCGCGAGTCCGATGGCCAGCCGCCGGCGGTGCGCCCACACGAGGCTGCGCGCCTCACGCCATGCGGCGGAGGGCGAGAAGCGCTTCTTCTGCGGGGAATCCATCGGAACTGGAACTGTACTACGGCGAAGACGTTCGCCAGTTCCTCGTCCGCCCGAGCTCATGTGACCGACCATGGCATAATCAGAGCTTCCGACCTATGACCGACACCACAACCCGCGGCATCCGGATGAGCGATGTAACCACTCGAGGCATCCGCATCCAGGTGCGCAGCGAGTTCATCCCGGACCGGAGCTCCCCGCGCGACGGATCGTACCTGTTCCAGTATCACGTCCGCATCTCCAATCTCGGTGCAGACATCACACAGCTGCTCTCGCGCGAATGGATTATCACGAATGCCGACGGCGAGGTCGAGCGGGTCAAGGGCCAGGGCGTGGTGGGCGAACAACCCGTCCTGCCTCCCGGTGGATTGTTCGAGTACACCAGCTATTGCCCGCTCAAGACGGCCGTGGGATCGATGCAGGGCAGCTACCAGATGGTGACGACCGGCGGCGAGCGGTTCGACGCCGTGATCGCCCCGTTCACCCTCGCCGTCCCGAATGCGTTGAATTGAGCCCCGCCCTTACGTCTTGAAACTGGCAATCGCCTCGGCTTCCGTGTCGTAGGCATCGAACACCGTCAGCAGCTTGGTCAACACCAGCAGGTCCTTGAGCCGCTTGGTCAGATTCAACAGCTTCAGCGATCCGCCAAGATGGCTCGTCGTCGCGTACACCTGGACGAGTTGACCGAGCCCGGCGCTGTCGACGTAGGAGACGTTGCCGAGATCGAGCAACAGCTTCCGTTGTCCCTGCTGGAGCAGGCTCTGAATCTTGTCCTTCAGGAGCACGTCGCCACCCTTGCTCAAGGTGATGTCGCCGGTGATCGTGATGATCACCACATCGCCCTTCATCTGCTGTTCAATCTGCATTCGTCCTCCTGAAACGTGCTGTGGGCCGCCCCCGCGGGCTGGTGCATCTTATCGTAGTTACCGCGTCATACCGCGGTAGCGCAAGATGAGCGCCGTGATGTCATCGCCCTGCGCGGTGCCCTGCGAGAACTGCTTGACCGCCGCGAGCAGATGCTCGAGCGCGGCCTCGGGCTTGGTGCCATGCCGTCCGCGAAGCGCGTCGACCAGACGATCGCGTCCGAACTCGTCGCCGGCGGGGTTGCGCGCTTCGGTGACGCCGTCGCTGCAGACCACGACGAGATCACCTGGCTTCAACGGCACAGTGGCAAAGGCGTAGGTCGCGATGCTCAACAGGCCCAGCACCGGCCCGCCTTCCTCGAGCCAGGTCATGGCGTCGGCCTGCACGACGAGCGGCGGTTCCTGGCCGGCGTTGCTGTAGCTGAGCTGACCGTCATGGCTCACGGCACCGTAGAACATCGTCGCGAACCGGGCTTCGATGGCCCGACGCAGCAGCGCCTTGTTGATGCGCGTCATGGCGTCGGCTGGATTGGCGCTGATGGGCGCGTGGGCAACGAAGTTGGTGGCGACGACCTGCGCCAGCAGGGCCGCGGGAGGTCCTTTGCCGGCCACATCGCCCAACGCAAACCCGAACAGCCCTTCGCCGACGTCGAGGTAGTCGAAGAAATCACCGCCGACCGTGCGGCACGGGATCGCGGCCGCGGCGAGGTCAACGAACGCGTTCTGGAAAATCGGCTCGCCCAGCAGGCTGCGCTGGATCCCGGCGGCGGTGCGCAGATCGCGATCGGTTTTCGCCTTCTCCGCGGACTCGGCGTACAGGCGCGCGCTGTCGATCGCCAGCGCGGCCTGCGTGGCAAATGCCTCGAGCGATGCGCGCGTGGCGTCGGACAGCATGGTGCTCTTCTCGCGGCCGTCGAGATAGAGGACACCGATTGTTCGCTGATCGCCCGGCGCGCCCGACATCGGGTTCACGAGCAGCGGCACACAGAGGACGTGGCGGATGCCGACGGCAATCGTGCGATCGTGCTGCCCCGCCAGGTCGCCTTCCATCAGGTCGCCCACCGTGCGACTCTGCCCGGTCTGAAACACTTCACGCGGGATCTTCTCGCTGGTCGTGAACGACGTACCGGGAAGCGTCGTGCGGCCTTTGCCCCGGGCAATCTTGAACTCGAGCTCGCCCTCGGCGTTGGCCAGCATCATGAAGCCGCGCTCGGCCTTGGTCACGTCGAGCGCCGAATCCATGACCAGCGTCAGCACTTCGTCGAGCACGCGGCCCGATCCGAGCGCGCGAAGGCCGTTGAGGATCGCGGCCATCTGGCGCAGGTTCGTCGCGTCCGAGGAGGCGTCGAGAAAGCCGGTGGTCTTGGCCGCGTCGGTGGCGAAGACCAGCTCGATCGCATCGGTGCGTCCGAGCCTGATGCGATCGCCGTGCTCGAGCACGCGCTCGGAGACCTGCTCGCCGTTGACGAACGTGCCGTAGCGGGAGCCTCGATCCCTCAACAGGAAGCGGCCGTCCTCCTGCGCAATCTCGGCATGCTCGCGTGACACGTCGGTGCTGACGATCTGGAGATCCGCCGCGGTACGCCGGCCGATGAGGAACAGCGGGCGGTCGAGGACGACGACCCGGCGTCCTTGCGCATCGCTGACGTGAAGACGGGCTTCGCTCATCGCCGCCCCTATACGGGCTTTGCTTTGATCGTACCGACCTGCACGAGGAGGCCGGTGAAGTCGTAGATCCGCCGCTCCCGGGTGATCAGCCCGTTGGACAGGTCGAAGAGCGTGACGATCGCGATATCGAACGACCGCCCGGTTGGCGCCATCCCCATGAACCCCCCGAGGTCCGTGCCCGTGAGGCGTCCGATGAGGACCACGCGATCGCCGTCGATCAACAGATCGTCGGTCGTCAGGACGATGTCAGGGAAGGCGTGAAAGAAGGCCTGATAGACCTGGAGGATCGCCTCGCGCCCCGTGGCATGGCCACCAGCCAGCGGACTCTCGAGCACGCTGTCCTCGCTGTGACCGTCGACGAGCGCATCGATGTCGCGGCGAGTCCACGCCTCCTGTCGCTGCGTAAACAGCGCGGTGATCTCTTCTCGCGTCATGATGTCTGGGCCCGACTGCGCTTACGGTTGAAGCTTTTTCTGCGCATCCCGGTAGTGCGATGACCGTGGGGGGACCAGTCCGTAGCTCTCCCGCGCACGTTGTGGATCCTTGAGCCGCTTCTCGAACAGCTCCCCGGCCCGCCACGCCGCGTCCCGTGCGTTGTTGGGGAACCGTCGCGCGAGCTCGGCAAGCGACTGCGCGGCGAGATCGTAGCGACGGATGTCGTCGTACATCTCCGCCAGGCGGTCGAACGACGCCTCGGCTTCGTTCGTGCCGGGATAGTCGGTCACGAGATTGCGGTGCGTCGGCAGGGACGCAGGCACCACCGTGCCCAGCACCGTGTCGTTCACACGCGCCTTCGTGCGCTCTTCGATGGAGGCGCGCCGCGCCAGCGCCCGTGGCGCCCATGCGCTCGAGGGGTGGGTCCGGGCAATCTCGGAGTACAAACCTCTCGCGACGGTATCCCGATCGTCGCGCCGTGATTGCATCACGAGACCGGCTTGCAGAAAGGCGCCTTCAGCGGCCTCTGAGCTCGACGGGTACTTCCCGCGCAACTCTACGAACGCCGCCATCGCGTCCTCAGCGCGCGCCTGGATCTGGAGGATCTTGCCGATCAGGAGCTGCGCCTCTGGGGCATTCGGGCTCGTGGGCGACGCGCTCGCACCGGCCCTCAAATCGGCGAGGGCTTGATCGTTCAGCCGGGCGTCGTACTTGGCGCGCGCGATCCGAATTTGCTCGGAGAGCGCGTCCGTCGGACGGCGTCCCGCGCCGGCGGCAGGTGTCGGAGTCGGAATCGGAGTCGGAACCACGGCCGGAGGTGGCCCTCCTGCCCGAGCGGCACCGTCTATCGCAACCGCAGGGCCTCGACCCGCTCGGCCGCCGGCCGGACCGCTGACCGCCGCGCCGGTTGCAGGCGGCGTCGCCGACGCGGCTGCCGGTGCGGGCGGGGGTGCGGATACCGAGGCAGGCGTCGGCGCGACAGCACTCGGTGGGGTCGCCGGTGCGGGCGCCACGGCTACCGGCTCGACGGCCGGGGCACTGGCCGGCGGAGTGCTGGCATCGGCCTGAGCCGCCGGTGCAGTCGGCACGGGCTCGGCGACGCGACTGCTTGACTGCATGAACAGGAGGACCGCAGCGAGCAGGCACACGACACCAAGGCCCAACACCAGCGCCGACCAGGTGCCCAGGCCTGAGAAGCGCGAGGCCACTGCGGCCTGCCCACTCGGGGAGGAGGGCCAGGTTGCTCCGCTGTGCGTGGATCCCGTCGTGACCCCGGATCGCGAGCGCGAGGGTCCCGACGCGCGCTCGGTCTTCACGCGACGCAGATCGGCGCGAAGCTCGCTCGCGCTCTGATACCGGTGGAGGCGGTCCTTCTCGAGCGCGCGGGCGATGATGCGTTCCAGCGCGAGAGGCACGTTGGCGTTCAAATCGATCGGTGCCCGTGGCTCACGGTTCAGAATCGCATCGAATACCACCGCGGACGTGCTGCCCTGGAACGTGCGCTGGCCCGTGGCCATCTCGTAGAGCACCACGCCAAACGAGAACAAGTCCGACCTGACGTCCAGGTCATCACCCCGCGCCTGCTCGGGGGACATGTACGCCACCGTCCCCAGCGTGACACCCTGCCGTGTCGTGAGGAGCTCGGTTTCGAGGTGACTGAGCAGCCCCGGCTGTTCGCGATCCGGCCCGGTGCTCTTGGCCAAGCCGAAGTCCAGCACCTTCACCTGACCTCTGGTGGTCACGAAGATGTTCGCGGGCTTGATATCCCGGTGCAGGATGCCGGCGGCATGGGCGACCTCGAGTGCCTCGGCGATCTGGCTCGCATAGTCGAGCAGCAGGTCGATGTCGAGCGGACGGCCGTCGATCCGCCGTTCGAGGGACTGGCCCTCGAGCAGCTCCATCGCGATGAACGGGTTGCCCTCGTGCTCGTTGATCTCGTAGATCGTGCAGATGTTCGGGTGATTCAACGCCGACGCGGTGCGCGCTTCCCGCAGGAAGCGCTCGAGCATGTGCTTGTCCTGCTCGCGGCCTGGCGTCAGAAACTTCAGCGCCGCCGGGCGCGACAGCTTCAGGTCCTCGGCTCGATACACCACCCCCATGCCGCCTTCGCCAAGCGGCTCGACGATGCGGTAATGAGAGACGGTCAGGCCGAGCAAGGTCGCATTCAAGGGGGGAGCTTAGAAGCTTAGGGGGCCGGTGCGCGTTGAGTCAACGCAGATTCTTGGCATCAGATTTCAGAACCATAAATCAGGCGCCGGGCAGACTAAGTTACGGCAAATCGAAGAGCCGAGCCGGGTTCTGCTTCGACATGCGATCAACGTCCTGCTCGGAAAAGCCTCTGCCACGCAGTGCCCGCAGGAAAGTGCCAAAACCATCCGGCGGCAGCGCGTTGCCCTGCTGGCCGAGGTCGGACGAGAGAACGCAAAACTCGGGCCCGATAGCGCGAATGGCATCGGCATAGCGACCCATGCGGCCCTCGGCATCCGCAGCCATGAGCGAGCCGCCCACAAACTCGATCAAGGCCCCTTGCGTCGCCGCCTCCTGCATTTCGGCGATGCTCATCGACACCGGCGAGCTCATCGCGTGCGTGACGAGCATGTGCTGAACGCCCTGCCGTCGCCCCTCGCGCAAGATCATCAAGCCTTCCCGTGGAGACGAATGCCCGGTCGCGAGTACCAGGTTGTGCTTTGCGACGAGCGCGATCACCTGTTTCACCTCGGGCAGCAGCTCGCCGTTGCGCGACACGGGAACAAAGGGACGATTCTCCTTGGACGTGCTCACCTGGTTCTCGGCATCGAAGGTCGGCATCCAGACCATGCGCCCCCATCCACCGGACACGCCCGCCATGTGCTCGACCGCCGCAGGGTTGACGCCGCCCACCGTCAGGTTCAGCGCGATGCCGCCGAATACCTCGATGTCGGGCACGACCTTGCGAACGATGTAGGCCAGCCCGGCGGTCGAGTCGTAGTGGTTCTTCAGCACGATGGCGCGCATCTTCCGCGCCCGCGCCAGCTTCGCCACGTCGATCGCATCGATCGACCGCGGGCGATCGTCGGGGTAGCTATGTACATGAACGTCGACGGCACCCTCGAGCGCACGCGCGGCGTCTCCCGCTGGGGTGCCCTGACCGGCCAGCGGGCGCACGGGCGACGACAGCGCGGCGAGCGCGATCGCGATCAGCAGTGTTGTCGCGGGGCGCGTCTTCCTGGACGCGCCGGGACGATCCAGATGCGTGCTCACGTGGCGGATTATAGCGGCGGATCGGGCGAAGCCTACTGCTCAACCTTCGGGACGAAGCTGTGAAGCGCTTCGTGCCCGGCGGCGTCAACCGGCTTCATGAACGCTGATCGGGACGCGAGAGGATGCGCGCGAGCCGTTCCGCGACGTCGTGCTCCGCAACTTTGTAGCCGAGCTGCAGGGTGAGCTCCGCGATGTCCTGCGCATCCGATGTGCGCGCGGCCCGGATGGATACGGCCATTTCGGGGTCGGATCCTAGCACGCGCCGTCTACCGGGAGCCTTCGGCGTTCCTTAATCCCGTCTGCTGAAGGCTTGAGCACGCTCAAGGCGGCATTCGGAGCGTAATTCGCTGAAGCGATTGGACTCAAGCGCTCTTCGGCCGCGAGGGAGCGTAGACTGGGGACCTCCCTCACGCACCAACCCCCGACATGAGACCTTTCGGAACCTATCTAAAAGACTTTTTCCACAATTGGTGGGCCGGTGTTGGTGCGTTGTCTGTCGTCGGTTTCTTCGTCCCTCGGCTAAACGACTACTGGCCCTACATCGCCGCCGTTGCCGTGCTCGCCTTCATCGGAGCCGGATTCGTTGTGGACCGACAGCGCATCCAACGTCACGACGCCGAACTAGAACGTATCCGGCGTGAACATGACGCGGTGATCCGAGGACAGCAGGAGCAGCAGGCTGCCAACGTCTCGCGGCTTGAGGCTGAAATCGCAGAACTGAGACGGCCGAAGTTCACGGCCGAAACTCGCAAGACCGGGGAGGAGGCGTATCGCAAAATAGACCGCGTCCTGAAGGTCGCCCTTCGCCACCTGCTGATTGCCGGGAACATGACAGATCGCCAGGCGTTGAACTACCTCCATACAAAGGGCATGGCAACGAACTACGGCAGTATCTTCAGCGGACTTGTCGAGCAGACCCCATTCGTGCACCGGACTTCACAGCCGACCGGACGTGACCGAGCGTTCCCGTACGAAGGGGACTACACCGTCAACCCCACGTTCAGGGAGGTCCTGACTGAACTCATCGAAGCTGATCCCGAATCGCAACCCTAAGAGCACGTTGCGAAATTAACTGACAGGTTTCAAAGAGTACCAACATACCAAGGCGCACACGAGGGTGAGGAAGGCTTCGTGCACACACGCCCGGCGCTCGTCGCGCACGGCCAACCGATGCAATCGATGCAGCCACGCCAGCGTGCGTTCGACGACCCGGCGCGTACGCCCCAGGCCGCTCCGGTGCTCCGTACGAGGTTGGCGAGTTGGGTGCGCCCCGGCGGAAGAGCATCTCGCGATGCAACTGCGAGTCGTAGGCCCGGTCGCCCTGGATCAGGCCGGGCTTGCGCGCCGGCCGACCGGGACGGCCGCGCAGCAGCGGCATCGCGTCGACGAGCGGCAGCCGTTCGGTGATGTCGATCACTGGTCAGCGAAGAACCGCCGCTTGATTCTGCCGTACCTCGCGCACCCCGCCGCGAGCGTCGTGATTTGCGCCGACGCCATCCCCATGGATTTGAGAAGACAGAACTCCAACAACGTCTGCAGCATGTAATTGCAGCAGATGATCTCCTTTCGATCGATCGTATGAAATTGGCCGTCGGTCACTGGATGATGAGTGAACGAGTTACGACGATCGGAGATCGTCTTTACCCACTTCAGAGGATTCGGTGCGACGGCCATGAGTGCGTCCTCATGCTCCCTGACCAAGATCGTAAGACGCTTCACAAACGAGTACTCGTTGCCGTACTTGACTCGGTTCTTCAGCGAGTCGCGAAGGGACGGGTCCAGTCCTGTCGGGATAGCGTCCGTGAGTACGTCGGCTACGCGTGTGCCATAGCCCAGCCCGTCCATGTAAAGCCCGTCATAGCATCGCCGATGGTACGCCTCGGCGGCCTGCGTCAAGTGAAGCAATTTCACCTCAAGAAATGCCTTGCCGTAGACGGCGCTCAGATACAAGCTCCGGACAACGAGGAGAGACCGGGCGCACTGCAACCACGCAGTAAAGATTTCTTGAGTGTGGTCACGGATGTCGCCGCAATGAAACAACGGATCCGGCGACATTCGAGATTCTTGGTCGCGGTCGGACAAGATGGGGACTGCATGGAAGCGGCCGATCTCCAGTCGAGATTCGCCATCGATCCGCGGAGGTATCAGTCGAAGCTCCTCGACCTCGCATACTGTGTGACACGCCACCGACAACAAGTCTTTGCAGGCATCGACGCGCCATTGAAACTCACTCAACGGAATCGGCGAGATGGCGCTCATCTCAATGCGAATCTCTTCCTTCAGCGAATGTTCCATCCGTTTGTGCGATCCCGTGAGCCCGGAGCGAACGGAAATCCGTAGGACCGAGTCTTCGTACACCACAATCGGGTCGGGTTCTCTGTATTGCAGCGTCAGGTTCGGCCAACCTAAAGAGACGTCAGGGGAGATTGCGGCGCGATCCCACCACTCATCGAGATGCCTGAATACGACCGCTGCCGTTGAAATCAATGGATCGGCGCCGACCGCGTGAAATCCGATGATCACGGCATTGGCGAAGACGGTATCCGTCGAACGATTGAACGCCTTGAGGAGTGTGACCTTCTCGCCGGACGTCGAGTCCCCGAGAAGCAAGTCGTATTCCCGGATTTCGTTGCTGAAAACTTTGCGCAGGAGGCTGGCTGATAGGGGCACCGGCTCGAGCAACAGCTTCAGGTTGGCGCCCTCAGGCCCGCCATAGTTCAGGGTTCCTGGCCACCGTGTCTCTGGATGCTCGGGGTCCCACCAGAAGCCGTCAACGGATTCCATGAGATTGCCATTCTAATTCCCGGACCTGCCCGACAACCCGGCGTTGCGCGGGCGAGCTGCGCTCGAATGCGATTCGAAGCCGATACCGAGTCGCGAAAGCGAGGCGCTCACGGGTGCCGGGAAGCTACAATGAAGCTGCCGTTTCATGGACGCCGCAAAACGTGCGCAAAACGAGCGGAAATTCGCGACATGGGACGATCTACCTGATGGTGGTCGGCGCTATTGGCTCGAAGTAAAAGGCCGGTCGGGGTGGCGGGCGCTCTACGTCAAGGAAGTCGACGGACGTGAGGCCACCGTCAGGTTCTATCAGGAAGTGTACGACGGCGATGGACGGCTGCGGGAGATTCACCACAAGTACCCCGTGGATCTCGGCCATCAGCAGGTCACAGGTGACGAGCCATGATTACGCGTGACACCCTGGCGTCCCAGCTTCGCGATTATGTCCAGCACCGCATCTCGCGCGCGGCCCTCGTTGATTGGGCCGAGCACGCGATGATGGACGAAGAGTTCGACAATCAGGACTTCGAGACGATTCGTGAAATCACCGGACGCCTCGGGCTGGCCGACGTCCGTGAGTTCGGGCTGACATGGGAAGAGTTCGAGGGCTACCTCTCCCGGCTGGGGTATCGCGCGAAAGTTGAGGTGGTTCAAGCGAGCTAGCCCTTTCTCAAGCGCTTGCAGCCGCGCGACTCAGACGGCGAAACTGATTGAGCCAGGCAGCGTCCGCTCCACGACCCACCGCCACCGGCCCAAGCCACTCCCGTGCGCGCTGAGACGAATCGCGAGCCACGGCACAATCAGGATTCGGAGGTTTGGTGACACGCTCTTAGGACGTCGATCACATCGCAGGTCCGACTGAAGGGTAGTGGGTCATGCCGCGCGCGGCGCGGTCACCCGTGGCCCCCTCCGCGTACCCCTGAGTTGATCTTGTCTTTGGGCTCACACCGCATGGCAGAGGAAAGAGCGGCCTTCGTGATCTCCGTGGCTTGATTCTCCGCGATCTCCGTGGCTAAAGCCGGACACGGTGTCACTAATCCAGGTGCGCGCGTTCCGAGTCCCCCATGGCCACCTTGCCCGACGGGAAGTACTCGTTCCAGCGGCTGGTGACACGGGCGGCGATGTCGTCCCGGCACGACAGCTCTTTCGGATACCAGGGCTTCATGCGCGCATCGATGACGACGGGACCTGTGTAGGCGATGTGGTTGCGCACGACCCGGCGATCCGCCGCGTGGATGTCGGCGGCTGGCTCGAAGCGCGTGAACGTCGTCCACAGAAAGTTCATGTCGCTGCGCGTCGCGCGCACGGGATCGTCGGTGATCACCACCAGCGGCCACGCGGCGAATGCCGGCGAGGACGCGAGCCGTGCCGCCGCCTCGGGCTCGGACGCGTAAGCCGGCGCGTTCACGACGAGGCAGCCGCCGCAATACACGCGGACCTCGGTCACCCCCGACGGTATCGTGCCACTGAACTCACGTGGCAGGTCACGCACCGGGTCACCGAGTCCGAGCCACACACCTTTCGAACCTTCGTTGACCGTGGGACCGGTGTAGTCGAGTGTGTCCATCGACAGGTTCGAGAACACGTAGAGATCGGTTTCGGCGTGGGTCCGCGCGAGGATGTGCTCGAGCGTGGCCCGGAAGTTCTTCACGTCCACGTGACGATCGGTCACCAGGAGAAACTTGGTGAGCGAGAGCTGCCCTTCGCCAAGAATTCGAAACGCGCTGGCCATGGCCTCGCGCTTGTAGCGTTGCTTGACGATCGCCGCTGCGAGCGAGTGGTACCCCGTCTCACCATAGGACCAGAGCCGCTCGACGGCCGGCATCACCAGCGGGAATAGCGGCGACAGCAGTTCCTGCAGCAGATCGCCGATGAAGAAATCCTCCTGCCGCGGCTTGCCGACGACCGTCGCCGGGAAGATGGCGTCTGTCCGATGCGCCATGCCCTGGACCTGAAAGACCGGGTAGTCGTGCTGCAGGGAGTAGTAGCCGTAGTGATCGCCGAAGGGGCCCTCGGGGCGCCGCAGGTGTGGCGGCACCTCCCCTATCAGTGCGAACTCGGCGTCGGCGATGAGAGGGTGCGGACCGTGACCGTGCACCTGCGGCAGACGCCGGCCAGCAATGAGCGAGGCCAGCATCAGCTCGGGAACGTTCTCGGGCAACGGCGCGATCGCCGACAGCATCAACGCCGGAGGGCCGCCCAGAAACACGGTGACCGGCAGGCTCTCGCCGCGCGCCTCGGCAACGGCGTAGTGGTAGCCGCCGCCCTTTCCGATTTGCCAGTGCATACCCGTGCTGCGCGCGTCGTACACCTGCATCCGGTACATGCCGAGGTTGCTTGCCCCGCCGGAGCCATGCGAAGGCGGGTGGCCAGCGCGAGCGGGGTTCGTCGTGTGGACGAGCGGCAGCGTGATGAACGGACCGCCATCCTCGGGCCAGCAGGTGAGAGCCGGCAGCCGATCGAGGCGCGGGTCCCTGGTTTCGCGCTCGGTGATCGGTCCCTCCTGTACACGGCGCGCACCGATCTTCAACAGCTCGAGCCCGACGTCGCGGGCACCCCACAGCTTCGCCGGCGTCGGCGGCAGCAGCGTCTCGGCCAGCTCCACGATCCGGCGGATCAGCCTCAGCGGCCGATCACCGAATGCGAGCTCCGCGCGGCGAGCAGTGCCCAGGAGGTTCGTGACCAGCCGGAAGTCGGATCCCTTGACGTTGGTGAAGAGGAGCGCGGGGCCGCCCGCGGCGATCACGCGGCGGTGGATCTCCGCAGCTTCGAGATGCGGGTCGACCGCTGCCTCCACCGTGACGAGGTCATCGTCACGGCGAAGCTGATCGAGGAACGCCCGCAGGTCCGGAAACGACAATTAGGGCTCGAACGAGAATAGGGTTACCACCTTGGGCGTCGAGGCGCCCGCCCGGCAAGGCGCGAGCAGCGCGCATACCGGGTGTATGGAAGCGACGAGCAACGCAGGCGGGCGGGATGCATCGGCGGCCACGGTGGTAACCCTATTCTCGTTCGAGCCCTTAGCCTTCTGCGTCCGCGCTGGGGCCGTAGATGTTCGGCACCTTCGAGCCCATGGCCCGCAGATAGGCGGCGAGCTGGCCGCGGTGATGGATGCTGTGGTTGTTCGCGAAGCCGATGAACTGCACGTTCGGGAAGCTCATCATGCCGAAGAAGCTGACCGTGGGAGTCAGCTTGTCGGCCGGCAGCTCGCGAAGCTGCTTCAGCTTCTCAGGAAATGATGTCTTGTAGAACTCGACGACGTCGTCGACGCTCTTGAACTGCCCTTCGGCCTGCTTGGCGGCATCGGGATTCCATTCGAACGCGCCCTTGAGGATGCTGTCGATGAACCAGATGTCGGCCGTCGCCAGGTGCGTCGCCAGCTCCCATGCGGTGCGGGATTTGGGGTCCGGCTTGTAGTCCCGTTTGTCGTTCTTCACTGCCGCCAGCACCTGGCACGTTGCGGGAAACTCGCCTTCCCACACTGTTGCCAGCATGTCCGCCGCCGCTTTTGCCTGTTCAGGTGTCATCGTGCCTCCTTCTCGGGACTCGGGACTCGGGGCCCGAGACTCGAATCGGACTAACGCGTCAGTTTCCGGTATTTGATTCGGTGTGGCGTATCAGCCTCCGCGCCAAGACGCCGCTTCCGGTCGGCCTCGTAGTCCTGATAGTTCCCCTCGAACCACACCACGCGGCTGTCGCCTTCGAACGCGAGCATGTGGGTGGCGATGCGATCGAGGAACCAGCGGTCGTGGCTGATCACCACGGCACATCCGGCGTAGTTCAGGAGCGCCTCTTCGAGCGCCCGCAGCGTGTCGACGTCGAGATCGTTGGTCGGCTCGTCCAGCAGGAGCAGATTCGATCCCCGCTGCAGCAGCTTCGCCAGCTGGACGCGGTTGCGCTCACCACCAGAGAGCGTGCCGACCTTCCGCTGCTGTTGCGAGCCCTTGAAATTGAACCAGGAGACGTAGGCGCGCGACGCGACGGGACGCTTGCCGACGATCAGCTCGTCGTGACCGCCGGTGATCTCCTCGAACACGCTCTTGTCCGCACCGAGCGCATCGCGGCTCTGATCGACGTAACCCACCTGCACCGTCTCGCCGAGCCGCAGCGTGCCGGCGTCCGGCTTCTCCTGCCCGGTGATCATGCGGAACAGCGTCGTCTTGCCGGCGCCGTTGGGACCGATGACGCCCACGATGCCACCGGGCGGCAGCGTGAAATTGAGATCGTCGATCAACAGCAGGTCGCCGTAGGCCTTGCGCAGCCCGCGGGCCTCGACGACGATGTCGCCGAGACGCGGACCAGGCGGGATGTAGATCTCGACCTGTTCGAGCTTCTTCGCGGTGTCCTGGTTGAGGAGCTCTTCGTAGGCGTTGAGACGCGCCTTGCCCTTCGCCTGCCGCGCCCGCGGCGACATGCGAATGAACTCCAGCTCACGCTCGAGCGTCTTCTGCCGCTTGCTCTCGGTCTTCTCTTCCTGCACGAGCCGCTGCGACTTCTGCTCGAGCCACGAGGAGTAGTTTCCCTTCCACGGGATGCCGGAGCCGCGATCGAGCTCGAGGATCCACTCGGCGGCGTTGTCGAGGAAATAGCGGTCGTGCGTGACGGCGACCACGGTGCCTTTGTATTCCTTGAGGAAGCGCTCGAGCCAGGCCACCGACTCGGCGTCGAGATGGTTGGTCGGCTCGTCGAGCAGCAGCAGGTCGGGCGACTTGAGAAGCAGCCGGCACAGCGCGACGCGGCGCCGCTCACCGCCGGAGAGCCTGGTGACGTCGGCGTCCGGCGGCGGACACCGGAGCGCGTCCATCGCCAGCTCGAGCTGCGAGTCGAGGTCCCACGCGTTGGTGGCGTCGATGCGATCCTGGAGGCGCCCCTGCTCCTCGAGGAGCTTGTCCATGGCCTCCGGCGTCATCTCCTCGCCGAGCTTCATGTTCAACTCGTCGTAGCGTTCGAGCAGCGCCTTGGTCTCGGCGACGCCTTCTTCAACGTTGCCGAGGACGGTCTTGTTCGGGTCGAGCTGCGGCTCCTGCTTCAGGAAGCCGACCGTGATCCCGTCCGCCGGGAACGCCTCGCCGATGAATGACTGATCCTCGCCCGACATGATCTTGAGCAGCGAGCTCTTGCCGGCGCCGTTGAGGCCCAGCACGCCGATCTTGGCGCCGGGCAGAAACGACAGCCAGATGTCCTTGAGAACGACGGCGTCGGGAGGATGCACCTTCCCGAGGCCTTTCATGGTGTAGATGTATTGCATGCCAGTTGGTGTCGGGCCCGCGTCGTGCGGCGCCTGAGCTCGGTGACGCGACTCTTGAGTATATCTGACGCCCCGGACACCGAAGCGCCTGGCGCGACGGTGGCGTCAGTGCACGCGGCTGTCGCCGGTGTCTGCGGTCGTAATGTCGCGGACCGGAGAGGTGACGATGCGGCGGCCGTCGACCAGGATCTCCATGCGCAGGCCGACGCCAATCCATCCCACTTTGAGGAAGCTGCCGCCCACGCTCGCGCCGCTGAAGTGTGCGGGCGTGAGGCGCGGGAAGAACTCGCCGCCCTCCACGAGCACCGCATCGCCGGCCGACACGATGATGCGGTAGTGAGAATTGCGGGTGTGCACGTGGAGCGTGGTCATCGGCGCGAGGTCACGCAGATGCACCCCATGAGCGGTCGACACGGCGGCGGTGAAGCCGGCGAGTGTCGCCGCCCGGGAGATCGAGGTGGTCTCGTCCATGTCTGCCAGAAATACGGTGGCACATTCTACGCCCGTTTGCCATCGGGCCTTGCACGGAGTGGCTCGGCAGTGCGGCCCCGGCGCAAAAAAATCCGGGTCATTGCGTGCGTGGCGTGCTCTGAGCCTCGGGCATCAGCGTCACGATGGTGTGACGGTTGATGGGAAAGTACTTTCGCAGCGCCGCATGGATGTTTTCCTGCGTCAGTGAGTCGGTGCGCTCCATCCGCTGTGGGATGCGCCGGGCGTCGCGTCCCAGCAGGTGAACCGCCTGAAGCGAGTTCAGCCAGTAGCCGTTCTGGAGCAGCGCCTCCTGCAGGCTGTTCTTCTCCTGTTCCTTCACGGCCGTCACGTCCGCTGCCGACGGACCTTCCTTCTGCAGACGCTCGATTTCGGTCATCACCGCGGCGGTCAGGCTTTCGACGTTCTCCGGAGCGCTGCCGAACTGCACACTGGTGTTGCCGTAGCCGGGCTGAGGCGAGGTATTCGAGTAGCCCACGCCGACTGAATACGTGCCGCCCAGCTTCTCGCGAAGGATGTCGCGCAACCGCATCTCGAGGACCGAGGTCGCGGCCTGCACGCGATGGGTCTCGAGCTCGTCGAGGCCGGTGTCGGCGAAGAACGTCATCACCGTCTGGCTCCGTGGCTCCTGCCCTTTGGTCACTTTCTCGCGCACGACCGTCGTCGGGAACTCCAGGCGCAGGTCACCGATCTTGGCGTCCCGAGTGCCACGAGACGGCAATGAGCCGAGGTAGGTGCTGAGCAGCGGCGTGATCTCGTCCACCTTGAACGCGCCGACGAAGAAGAACGTGAAATCGGCGGCGTTCGAGAACCGCTGCCGATAGAACGCCATCATCCGGTCGGCATCGAGGTTCGGAACGTCTTCGAGCCTCAGCGGCCTGGCCGTGTAGTGGTCCATCGTGTTGATGCGACGGACGCGCTCGCTGAACACGGCTCCCGGGCTCTGCGCCTGGTTGGCAAGGTTCGCCTCGAGCCGCTGCTTGAGGAGGGCGAACGCCGCCGGGTCGAGAGTGGGCGCCGTGAACTCCAGATACACCAGTTGCAGTGCCGTCTCGAGATCGCGCGGCGTGCTCGATCCGCCGACTCCCTGCGTCGTGCTCGACACGGACGGCGACGCGTTGGCGATCTTGCCGGCCAGCAGCTTGCTCAAATCGGTCGGCGTGAAGCCGCCGACACCGGACAGCCCGACGAGCGAGGTCGCAAGTGAGGCGTTGGTGTAGTCCGCCTGCGGGGCCAGCGACAGCCCACCGCGTGCATAGGAGGTGAAGATGACCTGATCGTTTCTGAAGTCGGTCGGCTTCAGCCACACTTCGACGCCGTTCGACAGCGTCAGCACCGTGGCGCCGATTTCCGGAATCTCACGGCGTTCCTTCACCGATCCCGGCGTCGGCGCCTTGGCGAGGAGCGCCCGCCCGGCCATTTCGTCGCGCCACGGAGTGACGGTCGCCGCCCCGCCGGTGCGCAGCGCCTCGCGCAGGGCCGGCTCGGTCATGGCCGTGAGGCCCGGCTTCTCCGGTGCGGTCGCGAGCACGACGCGGTTGTCGTCGGTCACCATCTCGCGGGCCAGCATCGCGACCTCCGCGGCGGTCACGGTGGACAGGAAGCGGCGGGCCAGCTCGATCTCGAGGGCGATGCCCGGCGCGGCCTCGCCGTTCAGGAAGTGACGGACCAGTTCGGAGGCGAGAGCGCCGCTCTGCGACTTGTCACGCTCGTTGTATGCGCGCTCGTACCCGGCCAGCGTGTTGCGCCTGGCCCGTTCGAGCTCCGCCTCACCGAACCCGTGCTGCCGCACGCGGGCGAGCTCCTGCGCGAGCGCGCTGATGCCGCGCGCGATGCCGCCATCCTTGACCCGCGCCGAGACGGCGAAGGCCTCGACCGTGCGGCCCAGCGTATCGTCCCCAGCCGACGCGCCAAGGAAGGGGGCCTCGGGCTGCCGCGCGATCTCCCCGAAGCGCGCGTTGATCATCTGGAACACCAGCCCCTCCGCCAGCGATCGGCGGTAGTCCGCGATGGTCCGCAGCTCGTGCAGCGGACGCTTGTGCATGATGGTGACCGAGGACGCCTGTGCCTCGCGATCGGAGAGCGACACGTACCGCGTTTCCTGGTGCGTCGGAATCTCATGGACGGCCCTGGCGGCCGCCGGCACGGCCGGCAGGCCGGCGAAATTCTTACGCACGAGCGCCTCGGCGGCCTGGACCTCGATGTCCCCGACCACGATCACCGCCATGCGATCGGGGCGGTAGTAGGTGCGATAGAAGTCCTGCAGGCGCTGGGCCGGAAAGCTCTTGAGGATTTCCGGCAGGCCGATGGGCACGCGGTCGATGTACCGCGAGGCGCCGAACAGCGCCTTCATCTGCGGCTCCTGCATTCGTGTACCCACCCCGAGCCGTCCGCGCCATTCCTCGACGACGACGCCACGCTCGCGATCGATTTCGGTGGGATCGAGCGTCAGGCCGCCGGCGAAGTCGCTGAGCGCGTCGAATCCGCGCTCGAGGACACCGGGCTTCTCGATCGGCACGTCGAGCATGTACACCGTCTCGTCGAAGCTGGTGTAGGCGTTGACGTGCGCGCCGAACTCGGCGCCGATCGATTCGAGGTACGAGACGAGCTCACCCGGCTTGAAGTGCGCGGTGCCGTTGAAGGCCATGTGCTCCAGCACGTGCGCCAGCCCGCGCTGGTCGTCGGCCTCGTCAATCGACCCCGCCTTCACCGCCAGACGCAGCATCACGCGGTCGTTCGGCAGCGGGTTGCGGCGGATGAAGAACGTCAGGCCGTTCGGCAGCGTGCCGGTGCGAATCGCCAGGTCGAGCGGCAACGGGGCGTTGAGGTCCTGTGCGGAACCCGCGGCGCCGCCTACCAGGAGCATGACGGTGACGAGGTATGCTGCCCGCATGCGGCTCAAGATCAGACGGCTGGATTCCACAGTGTCCCTCCCCAGTTACGGCACCAGCGAAGCGGCCGGCTTCGATCTGGCCTCGGCACACGACCTCCTCGTCGGGGCCCGCCAGATCGCGCTCGTCCGAACCGGTCTCGTCATCGAGGTGCCGACCGGTTACTTCCTGGCCATTTTTGCCCGAAGCAGCACGCCACTCAAGCGAGGACTGATTGTGGCCAATGGCGTCGGGGTCATCGACCCCGACTACTCCGGCCCAAATGACGAAGTGATGATTCAGGTGATGAATGTCACAGAAACCGAGGTCCGGGTTCAGCGCGGCGACCGTCTCGCCCAGGGCATTGTCCTCCCCGCCCCCCGGGTGACCTGGGAAGAGGTCAGCGAAATCCGCGAGCTAACGAGAGGCGGATTCGGCAGCACCGGGAGTGCCTAGGTCAAAGGGCAAACGTCAAACGGCAAAGGTCAGGTCAGTCACCTTCGAACGGGCGCTTTGACTTGGCACCTTCGACCTGCCACCTTTAACCTCGCCTTTGACGTTTGCCCTTTGACCTTTGACCTACAGAAGAATCCTTCATGTAGACATGGACGCCTTCTACGCGTCTGTGGAACAGCGCGACAATCCTGATCTGCGCGGGCGGCCGGTCGCTGTCGGCGGCTCGCCCGACCAACGCGGCGTGGTCGCCGCCGCCAGCTACGAAGCGCGCACGTTCGGCGTCCGATCGGCGATCCCGATGTCGAGGGCCGTCCGCCTGTGCCCCTCGCTCGTCATCGTGCGTCCGGACTTTCAGAAGTATCGAACCGTATCGCAGCAGGTCTTTGCGATCTACCGGAGCGTCACGCCGCTGGTCGAGCCACTGTCCCTGGACGAGGCCTATCTCGACGTCACGGAAAACAACTGGGGCGAAACGCTCGGCATGAGCGTCGCGCGGAGACTCAAGAATGAGATCCGCGGCGCCACCGGCTTGACCGCATCGGCCGGTGTCGCCCCGAACAAGTTCCTCGCCAAGATCGCATCCGGCTGGCAGAAGCCGGACGGCCTCACCGTGATCGCGCCGGAGCGCGTCGAGCATTTCCTCCAGGGGCTTCCGGTGGACGCGTTGTGGGGCGTGGGTCCTGTCACCGCCAGAAAGCTGCGCGCGCGCGGCATCGAGAAGCTGGTGGACGTGCGGGCGGCGGATCTCTCGCAGCTGCGAGAGACGGTCGGGTCGCTGGCGGACTGGCTCCAGCAGCTGGCGCAGGGGATCGACGATCGGCCGGTCGTCGCCGACTACGAGGTCAAGTCGTCAGGGAGTGAGAACACGTTTGCCAACGACCTCACCGACCTCGCCGAGATCCAGGAAGAGATCGTCGGGATGGCGCGCAGTGCGGCGCGGTGGCTCGCCAAGCGCGACTTCTATACGCGCACGGTGACGATCAAAGTCCGCTACGACGACTTCACCACCATCACGCGCAGTCACACGGAGGCCGCGACCCGCGACGAAGAACACATCGTCCGCCGCGCGGTCGCGTTGATCGAGAAGACGGAAGCGGGACGACGGCCGGTACGCCTGCTCGGTGTGAGCGTGCACAACCTGTGCGACACGTTGTTCGTCGAGCCCGACGGACCGCCGCGGCTTCCCTTCGAGGACTGACTCTCAACTCCCAACTCCCAAGGGGATGCGCTCCTCCATGCGGCGAGAGTGGCGCCCGGCGCCGGGCATCTCACTCCGCGAAGCTCTCGCCACGCCGGAAAGCGTTCGGACGGCTATCCGCGACCGCTAGACGCTCGGGTCGCGCGCGCTCCCGCGCACGCTCAACCTCGCTGATGCCCGCGGCCGCCTCGCGCTTTCCCCCTGACGCGTGTCGGCATGGCTCGAACGCTTCGCTCCGTGAGATGCCCGTCACCGGTCGCACATGACTGCCGCCGCCAGGCGTGCCTGTTCGGTTTGGCCGGCGCCTAAGGGCTTGTCAGGGAATTATCGATCTACTGGCCGGTGATAGGCGCAGGATGAATGGTGTAATTCCAGTCGCCGTGAAAGCGATGGCGCTCCAAGCGGATGGTGGCCATCTGCGCGTCGGTGACGGTGACGCCGGCCG